>NZ_JBIAVJ010000001.1:0-607559 GCF_042894025.1 Streptomyces sp. NPDC001549 | reverse complement strand
GGCCCCCGCCCCGCGGCCCCCGCCCCCCCCCCCCGGGGCCCGCCCCCCCCCCCCCCCCCCCCCCCCCCCCCCCGCGCCCCCCCCCGGGGGGGGGGGCGGGGGGGGGCGCCGGCGCCCCCCCCCCCCCCCCCCCCCCCCCCCCCGCTTCCGTAGGCTCAGGGCGATCACGGGATCAGGGGACCAGGGGGGTAGGGGATGGGCTTCTTCGACGGCATCATGGGCAGCCGGGCCGTGCAGTTCCAGTCGGGCAGTGCCTCGTCGAACGCGATCGAGCTGACCAAGCGACATGCGACGGTGTCGCTCACCAAACAGGGGGCCGTCCACGGCAATCTGCGGGTGAATCTGTCCTGGCGCATGCGCACCTCGGACATCGGAGGCCGCTCCGGCCAGAGCGGCCAGCTCTTCCGGCACCCGTTCAAGCTGTTCAAGCCGGACATGGTGCAGGCGCACACCCAGGGCATGGTCAACGTCGACCTCGACATGGGCTGCCTGTACGAGCTGACGGACGGCACCCGCGGCGCCGTGCAGCCACTGGGGAACCTGCTGGGCGACCTCAACGACCCGCCGTACGTCAAGCTCAGCGGGGACGACCGGTTCGGCTCGGCGTCGGGGGAGACGCTCTACGTCAACCTCGACCACGCCGACGAGATCAAGCGGCTGCTGGTCTTCGTCTACATCTACGACCAGACCCCGGCCTTCGACCGGACGCACGCCATGGTGACCCTCTACCCCGTCACGGGGCCGCGGATCGAGATCCCGCTGGACGAGCGGCACCCGCAGGCCCGGTCCTGCGCGGTGGTCTCCCTGGAGAAGGTCAAGGGCGAGCTCGTGGTGCGGCGCGAGGTGAAGTTCGTGTACGGGTTCCAGGCCGAGCTGGACCGGCTGTACGGCTGGGGGCTCCAGTGGGGGCGGGGCTACAAGAGCACCAAGAGCTGACCGGGGCCCCGGGACGGGCGACCGTCCGCGGGGCCCTCGGTGTGAGCCGGGCCGACCGGGCCGACCGGGCCGGCAGGCCCGGCAGGTCGGGCGGCACTGGCAGGCCGGCTCGGTCCGGCGTCGGCGGGGTCAGCGGCGGATGAACTGCGGGCCCTGCACCGGCAGCCGGAAGGACGGATCGCCGCCCGGACCCGGCACCGGGGCCGGGGACACCGGCTGCGGGTACCCGTAGGCGGGCTGGACGGGCGGCGGGGCCTGCGTGGGCGGGGCCATCATCGCCGTCTGCTCGGAAGCGGGCCCGGAGGCGGGACCGGCGGCAGCGTCGGCCGCGGGCGCCGCCTCGGCCTCGGCGGCGTTCTCGTCCACCGAGATCCCGTGGTCGGTCGCGAGCCCCACCAGCCCGTCGGAGTAGCCCTCGCCGAGCGCCCGGAACTTCCACCCCTCGCCCCGCCGGTACAGCTCCCCGCAGATCAGCGCCGTCTCGGCGCCGGTCTCGGGCCGTACGTCGAAGTAGGCCAGCGGTTCGGAGCCGCCGGTCGCGGTGGCGTCGTAGAGGAGGATCCGCAGGTCGCTGACCCTGCGGAACGGGACGTCCTCGGCGGAGGCGACCACCAGGATCCGGTCCACCATGGGCGTCACCGTCCGCAGGTCCGCCTGGACGGCGTCGGTGATCGCGTCACCGATCTGCTTCTTGCCGAGTCGCCAGACGGCCCCCGAGGGGTGCCGGGGCTGGTTGTAGAAGACGAAGTCCTCGTCCGAACGCACCCGGCCGTCCGGGCCGACGAGCAGTGCCGAGGCGTCCACGTCCGGCACCTCGGGGCCGCCGGTCCAGCGCAGCACCGCCCGGACCGCCACGGCGGCCACCGGGATGTTCGAGCCCTTCTGCATCGCGTGCGTCATGCACGTCATCCTGCCCTCCCGGGGTGGACAGGGACAATGCGGCCCCCCGTAGGGCCTTGTCTCGAACGCGAGACCTGGGCATGGTGCAAGAGGGTTACCTGAACTTCATGTGCTTGAGGAACTCTTGACTCACGTTCGTACGTACTATTACCGGCCATGCCAGTTGGGCCGCCGAGGCAGTACGGGGGAAGCACATGCGTCACTTTGGGCACATATCGCCCACCGTCCGTAAGGACCTCTTCCACCAGGAACCGGCGGAATTCACCGGAGCCTCGCCCTCCCGCGTCCTCGCGGCGGCACTGGGAGCCACGCTCTACAGTCCGGCCACCCGGCCCACGCTCGCGGCCGACATCCGCAAGCAGGCCGGCCGCGGAGTCGTCTCGATGGTCCTCTGCCTGGAGGATTCCATCAGCGACGGCGATGTCACCGGAGCCGAGGAGAACCTCGTCCGGCACTTCTCCGAGCTCGACGCCGACGCCGCGGAGCTCCCGCTGCTCTTCATCCGCGTCCGCACGCCCGAGCAGATACCCGACCTGGTGCGTCGGCTGGGCGGCTCCGTGCGGCGACTGGCCGGATTCGTGCTCCCGAAGTTCGACGAGAACCGCGGGATCGCCTTCCTCGAAGCCGTCGCCGAGGCGGAGGCGGTCGGCGGACTGTCCCGCCTGTATGCCATGCCGGTCCTGGAGACCCCGGACCTCCTCCACCTCGAAACCCGCGTCGAGGCCCTCGCCGGCATCTCCCGCACGGTCAACAGCCACCGCGAGCGCGTCCTGGCGCTGCGGCTCGGCGTGACCGACTTCTGCTCGGCCTACGGCCTGCGGCGCACGCCCGACATGACCGCCTACGACGTCCAGATCGTGGCGGGCGTCATCGCGGACGTCGTCAACGTCCTCAGCCGGGCCGACGGCACCGGCTTCACGGTGACCGGGCCCGTCTGGGAGTACTTCCGCAGCCAGCAGCGCCTCTTCAAGCCCCAGCTGCGCCGCAGTCCGTTCCTGGAGGAGGGCGTGGAGGAACTGCGCACCGCCCTGATCGAGCACGACCTGGACGGACTGCTGCGCGAGATCGAGCTGGACCGGGCCAACGGGCTGCTCGGCAAGACCTGCATCCACCCCGCCCACGTCACGCCCGTGCACGCGCTGTCGGTGGTCTCGCACGAGGAGTTCTGCGATGCGCAGGACATCCTGCGGCCCGAGCGCGGCGGCGGCGGCGTGATGCGTTCCGCCTACACGAACAAGATGAACGAGGTGAAGCCCCACCGGGCCTGGGCCGAGCGCACCATGCTGCGCGCCGAGGTCTTCGGTGTGGCGAAGGAGGAGGTCGGCTTCGTCGACCTGCTCACGGCCGGGCTCCAGGTGTGAGCACGCCCGCGCGGACGCCGGCCCAGGACCGGGACCGGGCCCAGGACCCGGCACAGCCACAGGCACAGGCACGGACAATGACGATGACGATGACGAGGAAAGGCAAGACGATCGAAGAGGTGTGGTCGGGTACCTGGGTCGCGGACCGGCTGGGCGTGAGCCTGGAGGACTCCGGTGACGGTCCGCGGCTGACCGAGCTGCTCGGACTGGCCCTGCGGCGCAACCCCAAGCGCGCCCACCTGCTGGTCTCGCAGGTCCTCGGCAAGCACGTCCCGCAGTCCCCGGCGGTCGTCCACGCCGCCGGTTTCGGCCTCGGCGAACGCGTCCGGGCACTGCTCGGTGAGGACGGCGCCGCGTCCGCCGTGGTCCTCGGCTACGCCGAGACCGCCACCGGGCTCGGCCACTGCGTGGCCGACGGCCTCGGCCCGGCCCCCTACCTGCACTCCACCCGCCGGCCCGTGCCGGGCGTGCGGGCGGCCGGCGGCTTCGAGGAGGCGCACTCGCACGCCACCTCGCACCTGCTGCTGCCCGAGGACCCGCGGCTGCTCGCCGGCAGCGGGCCCCTGGTCCTCGTAGACGACGAGTTCTCCACCGGCAACACGGTCCTGAACACCATCCGCGACCTGCACGCCCGCCACCCCCGCTCGCACTACGTCGTCGTCGCCCTCGTCGACATGCGCTCGCCGGCCGACCGCGACCGGCTCACCGCCTTCGCCGCCGAGCTGGGCGCGCGCGTGGACCTGATCGCCCTCGCCTCGGGCACCGTCTCCCTCCCGGACGGCGTCCTGGCCAAGGGCCAGGCCCTGGTCGAGGAGTACGAGGGGTACCAGGCGCGGACCGCCCCGCCGGAGCGGGACCGGGGCGGCCCCGCCGCTGCGGCGGACGCCCCGCGGCCGGTCACCCGCGTGGACCTGGACTGGCCCGCGGGCGTCCCCGACGGCGGCCGCCACGGCTTCACCGCGGCGCACCGCACCCGCCTGGAGGCGGCCCTGCCCGAGCTCGCCGGCGCTCTCGCCGCCGCGCTGGGCGAGAACCCCGGGCGGGTCCTCGTCCTCGGCAACGAGGAGCTGATGTACGCGCCGCTGCGCCTCGCCAAGGCCCTGGAGGACGCGGGGGCGGCCCGCGAGGTCCGCTTCTCGACCACCACCCGCTCGCCCGTGCTCGCGGTCGACGACCCCGGATACGCGATCCGCACCCGGCTGGTCTTCCCGGCCCACGACGCCCCGGCCGACGGCCCCGGCGACCGCTACGCCTACAACGTCCACAGCGCGGACGGCGCCGGTTTCGACGCCGTCGTCGCCGTCGTGGACTCGGCCGGGGACACCCCCGAGCTGCACACGGGACTGCTGGCGGCGCTCGCCCCGCACACCGGCCACGTCGTCCTGGCCGTCGTCCCGTCCTACACACCCGACCGGCGGGAGCCGAAGCCGATCATGACCGAGCCGACCGAGCCGACCGAGCAGCCGACCGCGCTGACCCAGCAGCTGACCGAGCAGCTGACCGAGCCGACCCTGCGCGAGCCCCTGCGCGGCCCCGCCTTCTCCTCGTACGCCCCCGAGGACGTCGGCTGGCTGCTCCAGGACTTCTCCGACGTCGAGCTGGAGGCGCCGACGGAGGAGCGCGAGGAGGCGATACAGGCGGGCGGCGCCCACTACGCCGAGTCCCTGCCCGTCGAGTACCAGCCGTCCCCCCAGTACCAGGAGCTGTACGGGAGTGCGCTGGCCGCCTCCGCCGTCCGCGTGGCCCGGGCCGTCGGCACGGTCACCGAGACCGTCCTCGCCGAGCGCTCCCCGTCCCCGGTCCTGGTCTCCCTGGCCCGCGCCGGCACCCCCGTAGGCGTACTGATGCGCCGCTGGGCCCGCGCCCGCCACGGCCTGGACCTGCCGCACTACGCCGTCTCCATCGTGCGCGGCCGCGGCATCGACGCCAACGCCCTGCGCTGGCTGGCCGCCCACCACGACCCGGCCGACGTCGTCTTCGTCGACGGCTGGACCGGCAAGGGCGCCATCACGCGCGAGCTGCGCGATGCCCTCGCCGGGTTCGAGGGCTTCAACCCGGAGATCGTCGTCCTCGCCGACCCCGGCTCCTGCGTGGACACGTACGGCACCCGGGAAGACTTCCTGATCCCCTCCGCCTGCCTCAACTCCACCGTCTCCGGTCTCATCTCGCGTACGGTTCTGAGGTCCGACCTCGTCGGTCCCGCCGACTTCCACGGCGCGAAGTTCTACCGCGAGCTCGCCGGAGCCGACGTCTCCGTCGCATTCGTCGACACCGTCGCCGCCCACTTCGACGACGTGGCCGACGCCGTCGGCGAGGAGGTCAAGGAACTCCTCGCGGCCGACCGCACACCCACCTGGGAGGGCTGGGCGGCGGTCGAGCGGATCAGCGAGGAGTACGGCATCCACGACGTGAACCTCGTCAAGCCCGGCGTCGGCGAGACCACCCGCGTCCTGCTGCGCCGGGTGCCGTGGAAGATCCTGGCGCAGCGCGGCGCCGGGGCCGACCTGGACCACGTACGGCTGCTCGCCGAGCAGCGCGGCGTCCCGGTGGAAGAGGTCGACGGGCTGCCCTACACGTGCGTAGGACTCATCCACCCCCGATTCACGCGCGGCGCCACCGGCGCCGACGGAAAGGCTGTGGCCTCGAAGTGACTGTCCTCGTAGCCAGTGATCTCGACCGTACGCTCATCTACTCGACGGCCGCCCTCGGCCTGACCATGCCCGACCCGGTGGCCCCGCGGCTGCTGTGCGTCGAGGTCCACGAGAGCAAGCCGCTGTCCTACATGACGGAGACGGCGGCGGGACTGCTGGCGGAGCTGACGGCCGATCCTTCGGTGGTCTTCGTCCCCACCACGACCCGGACCCGCAAGCAGTACCAGCGCATCCGCTTCCCCGGCCGCCCGGCCCCGTACGCCATCTGCGCCAACGGCGGGCAGCTGCTCGTCGACGGGGTCCCGGACCGGGACTGGCGGCGGCAGGTCGCGGCGCGCCTGGCCGAGGAGTGCGCCCCCCTGGAGGAAGTGCACCAGTACCTGCTGGCCACGGCCGACCCGGAGTGGCTGCGCAAGGCGCGCCTGGCGGAGGACCTCTTCGCCTACCTCGTCGTCGAGCGGGACCTGGTCCCGGACGAATGGCTCAAGTCCCTGACCCGGTGGGCCGAGGACCGCGGCTGGACGGTATCCCTCCAGGGCCGGAAGATCTACGCGGTCCCGCGCCCGCTCACCAAGAGCGCGGCGATGCGCGAGGTCGCCCGCCGTACGGGGGCCACCACCACCCTCGCGGCCGGCGACTCGCTGCTGGACGCGGACCTGCTGCTGGCGGCGGACGTCGGCTGGCGCCCGGGCCACGGCGAACTGGCCGACGCGGCCTGGACGGCGCCGTCGGTGACCGCGCTGGCCACGGCGGGCGTCCTGGCGGGCGAGGAAATCGTGCGCGCATTCGCCCAGGAGGCGGCCCGACTGGGCAGACTGGACGCATGACCAAGGGCAACAGCACCAAGATCACGGATGAGCTCTACCGGTACATGCTCGACCACAACCCCCCGCTGGACCGGGTCCAGCGGGGGCTGGTGGCGACGACGTACACCGAATTCCCGGACGTGGCCGGGATGCAGTCGGCGGAGGAGCAGGGGCCGCTGCTGGCCTTCCTGGTGCGGCTGACAGGCGCCCGCCACATCGTGGAGGTCGGCACCTTCACCGGCTTCTCGGCCCTGTCGATGGCCCAGGCACTGCCCGCCGACGGCCGCCTCATCGCCTGCGACGTCTCCGAGGAGTGGACGCGGTACGGCCGGCAGGCCTGGGAGGAGGCGGGCGTCGCGGACCGCATCGAGCTGCGCATCGCACCGGCGCTGGAGACCCTGCGCGCGATGCCGGCCGAACCGCACATCGACATGGCCTACGTGGACGCGGACAAGCAGAGCCAGATCTCCTACTGGGAGGAGCTCGTGCCGCGGCTGCGTCCCGGCGGCCTGATCGTCACCGACAACACGCTGTTCCACGGCACGGTCCTCGACGAGTCGGCCACGGGCGCGGCGGCCGGCGTCCGCGCCTTCAACGACCACGTGTCGGCGGACCCGCGCATGGAATCCGTCCTGCTCGCGATCTCGGACGGCCTGACCCTGTCGCGCAAGCGCTGAGACTCCCGCCCGGGATCCGGGTCCGGGATCCCGGGTCCGGGATCCCGGGTCCGGGATCCGGGTCCGGGATCAGCCGCAGCCGCCGCCACCGCAGCAGCCGCCCCCGCCGCCCATCGCGGGCGCGGGAGCGCTGCTCGTACCGCCCACGGCGACGGCGGACAGCAGCTTCACGGTGTCGGAGTGCCCCGCCGGGCAGTCGGCGGGCGCGGAGGACTCGGCCATGGGCCGACTGACCTCAAAGGTGTCGTCGCAGGTCCGGCAGCGGTAATCGTATCGAGGCATGCGCACAGGCTAAGCGCGCCCGGCGCCCGGGCGCTACGTACGGCGCGGCCGCGTACGCGACGTACGCCGCGGCTACGGGCAGCGGCCGTGCATGACGGGGGTCACGGGGGCCCGCCCCTGAACGCGCCGCGCCCGGTCCTCCCGGGCCGCCTGCTCGGGGTGGCGGGCCCGCCAGTACGGATTGTCGTGCGGCAGGGCGCTGCCCACCCGCCCGTACATCCCGAACCACATCAGCATCACGCCCACGACGAAGCTGAACAGCACGTTCTGGATCTCGAAGGCCAGGAAGTTCAGCTCCGTGTCCAGCAGCGCCAGATTCACGAACCCGCTCGCGATGAACAGCACGCCCAGCACGATGTTCAGGGTCGAGGCGAAGGTGCCGCCCACCACCATCCCGAAGAACAGCAGCGCACCGATGCAGATCGACAGGACGCTCAGCGCCCCGTTGGTGTTGAGCGCGAGCACCGTGTCCCCGCCGGTGTCGAAGAACCCGATCTGATCGATCAGCCCCAGGATCCCGAACGCCACCAGGAGCAGGCCCGTCAGACCCGCCCCGACCCGGTACACCTGGCTGAGCTTGTGGTCCGTGGGCAGATGATCGTCGAGCCGCGCGTTGACGGGATGCAGCACGTGTGCCATGCGCCGCGAGACCGTGTCGGCGAGGCGTGGCGGGGCGGGCGCGTCGGGATCGGGCTCATGGGCGATGTAGGGCGCGTAGTGCTCATGCGGTTCCGTGCACCCGTACGCCGCATGAGCCACATAGGGCTCATGGGTCACAGGAGGCTTCTTGACGGTGCGGGCAGCCATGGTGCCCTCCTCTGGTCCGTTCCCGGCACCTCCCAGCATCCGCCGTAGGCCGCCCGGAAACAACCGGGTCCCCGCCGGGGGCGGCCTAGGCGTGCCCGCGCTCGGCCCGGATCCCGTTCACCACCCGGTTCACGGAAGCCCGTACGTCCGCCATCTCCAGCAGGAACGCCCAGTAGTCCGGATGCCGCCCCTCCAGCGCCGCAAGCGCCCGGGCCACCCGCGCCACCGCATCGTCCAGCGGCCGCGCGTGCTGCGGATCCGGCACACTGCGCCCCGCCATCGCCAGCCGCTGCGCATCCCGGATCGCGAAACGGGTCCGGTCCACCTCCGCCTGCGGATCCCGTGCCACCGCCTCCAGCCGCGTCAGCCGGTCCTGCGCCGCCGACACCGCCTCGTCCGTCGCGTCCAGCGAGCCGCGGACCGCCTCGATCAGCGCCCCCACATCGGCCCAGCGCTGCTCGTCCCGGGCCCGGCCGGCCTCCCGCAGCTGCTCCTCGGCCCGCGCCACGTCCCGCACCGCCTGGTCCGGTACGTGCTGCAGGTCCTGCCAGCAGGCCGCACTGAACCGCCGCCGCAGCTCACTGAGCACCGGATCCACCCGGTCCGCCCGGTTGCGCAGCGCCTGCGCGCGCGTCCGAAGGCTGACCAGCCGCCGGTCGATCTCCGCCGCCCGCTCGGGCAGCCGCGCCACCTCGGCACGTACCGCCTCCGCATCACGCAGGATCCGGTCGGCGCGCTGCACCGTCTCCTGCACACCGTGCTGGGCCGCGCCCTGGTTCAGCTTGGTCAGCTCCGGGCCGAGCGCCGCCAGCCGCGCCGCGAGGTCATCGGCCCGTATCCCCTTGGCCCGTACGGCGTCCAGCGCGTCACTCGCCCCGATCAGCGCGGCCCTGGCCCGCTCCCGGGCCGGCGCCACCCGCGCGAGCTGCGTCTCGGCCTTGTCCAGCAGCGGCTGCAGCCCCTGCGCGAACCGCTCCAGCTCCCCCTGGACCCGCACCAGCTCGTCCCGGGCCCGGGTCAGCTGCTCCCGCGCGCGCGTGGCGACCGAGGCCTCCAACTCCGCCCGGTCCAGGTCGTGCGCGTCGACCGCCTCGATGTAGACATGACTGACCTCGTCGATCCGCCGCCCCAGCGCCGCGAACCCCTCGGTCGCCTGCCGCGCGGCGGGAGACCCGTCCGCCGCGGCGATCGTCTCGATCGAGATCCGCAGATCCCGCTGCGCCGTGTCCAGCTCGTAGAACGCGGCCGCGGCGGCATCCTTCGCCGCCTGCGCATCCGCCCGCCGACTCTCGTCCCGCCCGCCGAACCACCGCCGGGATGCCGTCGTCACAATCCCTCTCCCGTACCGCGTCCGCCATGCCCCGGTCCATTCTCTCCCACGGGAACGGGTTTGCGTGGGGGGTGTGCCCGCCATGTAGGCTGTCCACTCATCCACGGGTGCGTAGCTCAGGGGTAGAGCGCTGCTCTTACAAAGCAGATGTCGGCGGTTCGAAACCGTCCGCGCCCACCAGCACAAAGGCCCCCAACCGATCTTGGTTGGGGGCCTTTGACGGTTCCAAGTGACGGCAGTCGCCTACTCGGTCGGCCGCCGACGGCGCAGCATCCGGTCCATGTGCCCTATCGCCTCGCGCCTGCCGCCGTCAGCCACGTTGGTGTAGATGTTCATCGTGACGGCGATCTGCGAGTCCCCAGGATCTCCATGACCACCCGCGTCGGCATTCCTGCTGCGAAGAGCCGGGTGGCGCACCCGTGTCGGACATCGTGCAGACGGACCCGGGGGAGACCCGCACCGTCCGCGATTTGCTCGAAGGCCGGCTGATGTTCCGCGGCTCCACCGGTCGCCCGGACCGAGTCGTGAACGCGTAGTCGCTCTCGTGCCAGTTGGCGCCGGCAGCCTCCGGCTGAGCAGCCTGGCGAAGACGCTGCCACCGGAGCGAGGCCACGCGCATCAGCGGGATCGGGACCACCCGGGTCCGGCGGTTCTTGACGGAGTCCGCGTACAGCTCTTTCTGCACCCGCTGTTCTCTCCTTCATCAAGGCGGCTCGCTCCGCAAGAACATCGGGGACAAGGCTCGGACCTTCGACGGTGCCGACCAGAAGCTCTTCGATCGCAACGGCAGCAAGTACAGCGCGGACACCGCCGCGGGGCTCCATCTCGACGGCATCGTCGTCTTCGACATTCCGAGGGGTGCGGATCCTGTTCGCATCGAGCTGCACGACTCGCTGTTCAGCGGCGGTACCACCGTCGATCTGACCGGTCGGCGTTGACCCGGGCGTGTGCCCGTCGTGCTTCCGTCCGCGTGTGCTGCGCCGCCCCCGTACGCGGGACCATCCTGGGATAGGGGAGGGGGAGTGATGACTCGGCCCAGGTGTGGGGCGCAGACGGCCGCGGGGCGGCCGTGTACCAAGCCCGCGATGGTGAACAGCTCTCGGTGCCAGTTGCACCAAGGGGGCTGGTCCGGCTACGGAGTGGCGCAGCGGAAGAAGAAGGAAGCCGAAGCGAAGATGCGGAAGCTTCGGAAGCGGAAGTGACCCGCGAAGACCCCCGGCCGGTCGTGGTCGGGGGTCTTTCGGGTGGTTCGCTCAGGCGTTGGGGCGCTTGCCGTGGTTGGCCTTCTTCTTCTTGCGGGCCCGACGCTTGTTGCCTCGCTTCGCCATGGTCGTGGTCTCCCTCGTCGGCGACAGGTTCATGCCTCGGTCAGTCTAGGTTCGGTGTGGTTCATCCGCATTTGGGGAGGCGGACGCTCTCTTGGCCGCCGGTTCGGGGCGTGGGATCGTCGGGGGATGGGCGAGCTCGCGTGGGGTGGGTTGGTCGTGGCCGTGGTCGCCGTGGCGCTGGCGCTGATGGAGCGGTCCCTGGGGGTGGGGTTCGAGCGGAAGCGGGACGAGGAGCGGGTGCGGCTGCTCGCGCACCTCGCCGAGCCGGGCGAGGCCGACAGGCCGTCCGTCGTGCCCGGCGGGGGGAAGTTCCAGGACGTCGGCGGGATCCAGCATCCCGCGGCGCAGCTCGGCGACCGGCGGGACGACTTCACGCCGATCCTCGTGGAGTACTACGCCTACGGACTGACCCAGGCGCGCAGCAGCTTCGCGACCAGCCAGCGGTTCGCCGGGGTCGGGGCGGCGATCCTGCTCTTCGGGGTCGGGCTCGCCGTCTGGAAGGCCGAGGGCGGCGGGGAGCTCTACCTGGGGATCGTCACGAGCGCGGCGGGACTGGTCACCACCCTGATCGGGCAGCTCTTCCACCGGCGGGCCGACATCGCGCTCAAGCACATGGCCGACCAGACCGCCTCGCTGCGGGACGACCGGCGGGCCGCCGAGACGACCCAGCAGGCCATCGAGCTCCTGGACACGGTCGAGGACCCGGGGCTCAGGGCCCGCCTCCAAGCCGGTTTGATCATGAAACTTTCCGGGGCCGAGCTGCCCCGGTAGCGGGATAGTGGGGGTATGTGCCGTTCCATTAAGACCCTGCGCCCGCCCGCCATCCCCGAGAAGGCGACCGAGGACGAGATCCGCGCCGCCGCCCTGCAGTACGTTCGGAAGGTGTCCGGGTTCCGGGTGCCCGCCGCGCACAACCGCGAGGTGTTCGAGGCAGCGGTGGACGCCGTCGCCGAGGCCACCGCGGCGCTGCTCGACGGGGTGCACGTACGGGGGCAGGCCGCCCCGGCATGACCCCGACGCGGGTTACGAGGCCGCCGCGCGGCGGCGCATCACCCACACTCCGGCACCCAGCGCGCCCGCGGTGAGGGCGCTGCCTACGGCGATCTGCCCGGGGCTCATCGAACCGATGCTGCCGCCCGCCCCACCACGCGCCGCACCCGTGGTGACCTGCAGCGATACGGTGGTGCGCTCGCCGCCGGGGCCGCCGCACTCGAAGTCCACGCGGTGCGTGCCCGTGTTGGCGTTGTTGAAGACGGTGGCGTTGCCGATGAGGTTGGTGGCCGCAGGGCTGCCCGGGGTCAGCCGGACCTCGCCGAAGGCGGTCGACGTGACCCTGGCGACCTGCGTTCCGCAGCCCGTGACATTGAGCGCGACCCGGCCGCCCGGGGCGACAGCGGTGGGGGAGACGGTGGCGGAGGGGTAGGCGTACGCGAGTGTGGCGGGGGCGGCGGCAGCGGCGATGAGCGTCGCGGCCGCGACGGTCATCAGACGGCGTGCCGTGGCGGGCGGTGCGGCGGGCGGTTTGGCGGGCATGGAGAGGACTCCTCGGCTCGTCGAAACGGCGCGGCCAGGCCACTGATGTGACGCGGATTCGGTTGCGCACCGTGCTGTGGACGCTAGGAGCCCAGCCCGGGGGCGGCGATCGGGGCCGGGTGAACGGGTGAGCCACTGCTCCGCCCGGGGGAGCCGAGTCGTGCTGGACGGCCTACGCCGTCGCCGCGGCCGTCTCCGGGCGGCGGACGAGGAAGGCCGCCAGGGCGCCCGCGGCGAAGAGGGCGACGACGGACAGGGCGGTGCCGAGCCACTGGGTGCCCAGCCACTGCGTACCGAAGTAGCCGAGGGCCACGCTGTAACCGGCCCAGGCCATGCCCGCCAGGACCGACCAGGGCAGGAACTCCGCCACCTTGCGCTGGGTCTTGCCCGCACCCAGCGACACCACCGAGCGTCCCGCCGGGGCGAAGCGGGCGATGACGACCAGGGCGCCGCCGCCGCGTGCCAGAGCCGTGCCGAGGCGCTCGTGGGCGCGGGTCAGCCGGCGGGAGCGCGCGATGGCCCGGTCCAGCCGGGCTCCGCCCCGCCGGCCCAGCCGGTACGCGGCCATATCGCCCAGCACCGAAGCGGTCGTGGCGATCACGAGCAGGAGCAGGATGTCCGGCACCTGTTCAGGTACCGGCACCGGCACCGGGCCCGCCGCCCCGGCGGCCGCCGCGGCCGCCGCCGCGGTGATCACCAGAACCCCGCTCGGGAGCACCGGGAGGAAGACGTCGAGCACGATGGAGACCGCCACGAGGGCGTAGATCCATGGGCTCGCGGTCAGCGATCCCAGCGTCTCAAACAAAACGGGACTCCCCAGTCCGGTTGACGTGCTGCGACACGAAGCGCCGCGGCGTCGCGGGGAGCGGCAGGAGCGGCCTGACAGCCAGACAGCGTACGCCCGGCGTTCACACCCCGGACGCCCGGGGCGCCTGCCCGGTACGCCTGGCGGGGACGCCTGCCGGGGACGGGCGCGTGCCAAGGGCGACCCCGCACCGCCGGGGCCTGCCGCATCCCCTACTCCGTTGCCGTGAGTTCCCGGTCCAGCACCGTCACCAGCACGGCCCCCTCGCGCTTCTTGCGCGCCTGGTCCAGTCGCAGGCGTGCCGTCCGCCCCGACAGGGCCAGCGTCATCAGCTGGTTCCCGAACCAGGGCCCACCCGTACGCCGCCAGTTCAGCGGCGGCCGCCCCGTCCGTGCGTGCAGGGAGAAACCGCGCCCCAGCCACCGCCCCGTCCGGGACCAGCCCAGCCGGAAGCCCCACTTCACCGCGGTATGGATGGAATTGTGAACCGGCGAGCACGTCAGCTGGAACACCCGTGCCGTAGTCGGTATTCGAGGCTCGGCCACATACGCGTGATGCACGTCCCCGGACAGCACGCACACCGTCGCCGGCGCCCGGGGCCCCGTCCCCACCTCCTCGATCAGATCCGTCAGGGCCGCGAACGAGGCCGGGAACGCCGCCCAGTGCTCCAGATCGCTGCGCCGGCGCAGATCCTCCCCGATCCGCGCCCACCGCGGCCCCCGCTCCCCCCGGCACAGCGCGGCATTCCACGTCTCGGCATCGTGGATCAGCGGCGGCATCAGCCAGGGCAGCGAGGACCCGATCAGCAGATGGTCGTAACCACCGTGCCCGGCCAGGGCGTTCTCCCGCAGCCACTGCTGCTCCGCCGGATCGAGCATCGCCCGCCCGTCCTCGGCCAGCACCCGCGCGGCCCGGGTGTCCACCATCAGCAGCCGGGTCCGGCCGAAGTCGCGCCGGTAGCTCCAGCGCACCGTGCCCGGATCGGCATCCGCCGCGGACGCGAAGGCCTGCAGTACGTCCGTACCGTCAGGGGCCTGCCGTACCGCCTCGTACACCGCGTCGGCGGCCAGCTCGGCGGGGGAGAGATTGCCCAGGTGCTGGTACACCCAGTACGACATCAGCCCGCTGAGGACACGCTCGCGCCACCACGGCGTCGCCCGCATCTCCGCCAGCCACGCCGCGCTCGTGTTCCAGTCGTCGATGACGTCGTGGTCGTCGAACATGTGCAGGCTGGGAACCGTCGACAGCAGCCAGCGGATCTCCGGGTCGAGCCAGGACTCGTAGTAGAGCCGGGTGTACTCCTCGTAGTCCGCGACCTGGGCACCCGGCGGTTCCCGCAGATCCCGCCGGGCCGCGAGCCACTGCCGGGTCTCCCGGGACAGCGCGTCCGCGTACACCTGGTCGCCGAGCAGCAGCAGGACGTCGGGGCGCTCCGCCTCCGGGTCGGCGGCCAGCCGCGCCGCGAGGGTGTCGAGCGCGTCCGCGCCGTGCGGCCCGTGCCGGCCAGCGGGCGGCGCGGCCTGCCGGCAGGAGCCGAAGGTCACGCGCAGCCCGGGCGAAGGCCGGCCCGGGCCTGTCACGGCCGGAGCGGTGATCGTGCTCGGCGGGAAACCGCTCTCCGGCAGCGGCCACACCGGCCGGCCGTCGAGCAGCACCTCATACGCCGTGGTCGCGCCCGGGGCCAGGCCGGTCACCGGCACCAGCGCGTAGTGGTGACCGGCTATCTGGAAGGTGCGCGCACTGCCGCCCGCCCCGTCCGCGCACCGCACCTCGGCCGTGCACGGGCGGTCCGCCTCGACCCATATCGTGGCCGACCGGCCCGTGTCCCAGTCGACGTGGCGCAGCAGCGGCCCCAGACGCAGTCCGGCCATGCAACTCCCCCTCCTCCGTAGCCCCTTCGATCACGGTACGACGGGTGGGGGGAGCCACGCCTCCCCCTGACGGGGGAAAGATCGGCCGGCTTGGTCAGCAGCCGTTCAGGATGTTGACCAGGGCCGTCTTCTCGCCGGAGTCCATGCTCAGACCCCAGTACTGCTTCACGTTGACCCACATCCGTGCGTACGTACAACGGTAGGCCGTCCGCGAGGGCAGCCACTTGCCGGGGTCGAGGTCGCCCTTGGCCTGGTTGACGTTGTCGGTGACCGCGATGAGCTGCGGGCGGGTGAGGTCGTTGGCGAACTGCTGGCGCTTGCTCGTGGTCCAGGAATTGGCACCGGAACGCCAGGCCTCGGCGAGCGGAACGACGTGGTCGATGTCGAGGTCGGAGGCGGCGGTCCAGGTGACGCCGTCGTACTCGGAGTACCAGCTTCCGCTCACTGCGGCGCAGGCGGAGTCCTGGACGACATTGACGCCGTCCCGCTTGAGGACGGTCTCGCGGGTGTTGCAGCTGCCGGAGACGGTGCTCCAGTGCGGGAAGAGGTCGCGGCTGTAGCCGCTGGTGGACCCCTCGGTCTTCGGGGTGACCGTCGCCAGGTAGGCGCGGGCCGCCGAGGCGCTGATCGGGGCGGGCGGGGCGGCCTGGGCGGTGGGGGCGTTCAGGAGGGAGGTGAGCGCAGCGAGTGCGGCTGCTGACGCGAGCACGCCAATTCGACGCGCGTAGATGCTGGGTATGAGTGCCATGAGGGGCTCCCTGAGTGCGGGGGGTGCGGCCGTGCGGCCCCGGCGGGGCGTGGCCATGGTCGTGGCGCCGGGTGTCGCTGGGGTGGGCGCCAGGTGACAGCCTGGCGACATGAGCACGTCACATCAAGTCACCCAACGCTCCTGATTTAAACGGTGGTTGAGATTCCGCAGGGGGCGGGTGCGGCAAGGGTGAGCGCCCGGTCCCAGGTCAGAGCGGGGGCGGCGCAGGCCGGGGCGGGGAGCGAGCGGCTGCAGCGCGCGGCGGGAGCGGGACCAAAGACCTATTCCGGCCGGTCGAGGGCGTCGCGTAGTCTGTTCTGAGCAGAAGGGGAGTAGCTCTTCGCCGGACCGTCGACATACTGCTGGGTCACACCAGCCGGCGCCCGGAGGCAGGACGCGGACAGCGGCCGGCCAGCGAGACCTTCGGCCGCAGTGTCCTGTTCAGCGCAGGCGCGTTTCGTACGCGCACGCGCAAGCCAGGGCGCCGCCGAGCCGAAGCGACCCCTGACACACCCCAGGTCTCTCGGTCCCGATGGCGCCCTGCCCGACCGATCGAGGTTTCACCCCCGTGTTCAGCTTCAGCATCACGGCGATCGCCTTCGGCGTCGTCTTCCTTGCCGAACTCCCCGACAAGACGGCCCTCGCCGGCCTGATGCTCGGCACGCGCTACCGTGCCTCCTACGTCTTTGCGGGCGTCGCCGCCGCCTTCGCCGTACACGTCGCACTCGCCATCGCCGCAGGCAGCGTCCTCACGCTGCTCCCGCACCGGCTCGTCCAGGCCGTCGTCGGGATCCTCTTCCTCCTGGGCGCGGCCATGCTGCTCCTGAAGAAGGACGACGGGGACGAGGAGGTCAAGCCGCCCGCAGACCAGTCCTTCTGGAAGGTCTCCGGGGCGGGCTTCATGCTGATCCTGGTGGCGGAGTTCGGTGACCTGACCCAGATCATGACCGCCAACCTCGCCGCCCGGTACGACAATCCCGTCTCGGTCGGCATCGGCGCCGTGCTCGCCCTGTGGGCGGTCGCCGGCATCGGCATCCTGGGCGGGCGCACCCTGATGAAGTACGTGCCGCTGCGACTGATCACCAAGATCGCGGCTGCCGTGATGGCCGCACTGGCCGCGTTCTCGCTCTACGAGGCGATCGCGGGCTGACGCGTCGGAGGTGCGGGCCGTGGTGGCGGCGGATATTTCCTTGCGGGGAGGCGACGCGCAGGTCACGCTCGTGCGCGTGACAGACACCACCGCCGCCACCGGTCCCGCCGCCTCCGCCGGCCCCGCCTCCGCCGGCCCCGCCGCCTCCGCCGGCCCCGCCTCCGCCGGCCCCGCCGTCTCCGCCGTCGAGTCCGCACCCCGATCTGCGTCCGCGCCGGTGTCCGCCGAGGACCGTCAGTTCGGCTGGTCCAACATGTTCGTCCACCCCGACGAGGACACCCGGACCGACGGCGGATTCCAGGGCGAGCGAGCCGTACTCGCCGGCTACCTGCGCGACCAGCGCCTGACGCTGGAACTCAAGTGCGCGGGCCTCGACGCGGAGGCCCTGGCGCGGCGCTCGGTGGAACCCTCCAACCTGTCCCTGCTGGGTCTTGTACGCCACCTCGCGGGCGTCGAGCAGTACTGGTTCCGGCAGGTCATGGCGGGCCAGGAGATACGGCGGCACTACCGCTCGGAGGAGGACCGCGCGGGGGAGTTCACCGGCGCGGTGGCCGACCCGGAGGTGGTCGCGGAGGCGTGGGCCACCTGGCGCGCCGAAGTCGCCTTCGCGGAACAAGTGGTCGCAGAGGCCACCGGCCTGGACGTCACGGGTGACAGCGGACACGGCGACGAGCCGATGGAGCTCCGCGAGGTCCTGGTTCACATGATCGAGGAATACGCCCGCCACAACGGCCACGCGGACTTCCTACGGGAACGCATCGACGGGCGAGTGGGGCAGTAGGGGGCTTCGGGGGGCGGGAGACGGCCGGGCGGGGTCGGGCGAAGTGCGGCGGTGCCTTCGGAAGGCGGGAGCTGGCCGGGCGGCATCAGGGATGCGTATGGGGGTTTCCCGTCAGTCCCATCGTCCCTCCCGTGTCGGGCCGGTCCCTCAAGGGCGCTCCTTCGTCGCGTCACTGCGTGATGGCCTTCGGCCACCCTTGACCGACCGTCCCGCCCCGGAGAAACGAAAGACTGCCGGGAAGCCCCCAAAGGAACGGGCCGGCCGACAAGAGACCACCGGGGCGGTCAGAGATGCCCAGGGAGATCCGGGTGGGCACGGTCCAGAGGCGGGGCCCATCCGGGCCATGGCCCGGGTCGGGGGAGGCGCACCCGATCGCTACGCGCTCCTCATCTCTCAGCGTCTCCACCCCGTCCTGGGCTGGACATAGGCCGCCTCGGATCGCTACGCGCTTCTCCATGACCGCGACCGACGGCCGTCAGGGGCTGACGAGAGTTGCTGAGAGGGGCGGACGGGCGACAGCTCGGCTATTCCGTCGTGGAGCCGGGTCAGCGCGAGCATCACTCCACAAGCTCGTGCCCTGAGAACTCCCAACGAGATGATCTTCGAGGCGGTGGATCCACTGCCGTGACCGTGTGTCCCGAGCCGGGCGATGCCTGAAAGGTCTGTCCCGGCCCGCCTCGAACCGTGTGATCGGAGTCGGTGGAAGGTAATTGCGTCGACAGTGCCTCTCGGTACCCGGCAAAGTGGCCGCTCGTGACGAGCAGTGAGCTGTGGACCCGTGCGACCGCCGACCGCTACGACGCCGAGGAGGCCGAGACGTCCTCGGCCGCCGTTCTCGGACCGACTCTTGCCTTCCTTGCCGAGCTCGCCGGAGACGGCCGGGCACTGGAGTTCGCCATCGGGACCGGACGAGTGGGCGTCCCGCTCCGGGAACGCGGCGTGCCGGTAGTGGGCATCGAACTGTCCGAGCACATGGCAGCGGTGCTGCGGCGCAAGATCGACGAGGGCACGCTCCCGGTAGTCATCGGGGACATGGCCACCACCGTCGTTCCCGGCGAGTTCACCCTGGTCTATCTCGTCTACAACACCATCACGAACCTGCTCACGCAGGACGAGCAGGTCGAGTGCTTCCGCAACGCCGCACGTCATCTGGAGCCCGGCGGCCGATTCGTCATCGAGCTGGGCGTGCCGCCGCTGCGGTTCCTGCCGCCCGGCCAGGTCGCGGTGCCGTTCGACGTCTCCGAGCAGCATCTCGGCTTCGACACCTTCGACCTCGTCGAGCAGATTCTCGTCTCGCACCACTTCACCCGCGACGGCGACGACGGCCGCTACCGCCGCGACAACTCCCGGCACCGCTACGCCTGGCCGGCAGAGCTCGACCTGATGGCACGGATCGCTGGGCTCGAGCTGGAACGTCGCGTCGCGGACTGGGATGGGGCGCCGTTCACCCAGGACTCCGCGAAGCACATCTCCGTGTGGCGCAAGCCAACCTGAGGTCGGCCACCGGGCCGTCAACGCAAGCCGTGTCTGTCCTGAAACTCCCACCGGGAGTTCAGGCGCGCCGCATGCAGATCAGTGCGTCCGGGGGTGAGGAAGGCTTCGTGGCTCGTCATCGCCCTCCCACGGCTTCGGCCGAGCCAGGGGTTCCAAGTGGGGGCAATCGGTCGGCCTTTCGGGCCACCCAGGTGTGCTGACCCGCATCCACGACGACATAGCCGCTGTCCCACGCCTTTCCACCCCAGCCAGCAGTCAGACGCCTCCCGAGAAGAGTGCTTGCGGGTCGTGGGCGGCTTATGGACGGCCGTCGGACGCATGTCGAGCGCCGGGCCGAGCTCTTGGGCGGCCTGTGAACAGCCCCAGACGGTCGCCGGACGCCGTTGGTGAGAAACGCTTGAGGTCTTGGGCGGCCTATGTCCAGCCCAAGACGGCGTGGAGACGCTGAGAGGTGTGGAGCGCGTAGCGATTGGGTGCGTTTCCCCCGACACGGCAGGGGGCTGTCATGGGCCCCGTCTCTGGACCGTGCCCACTGGGATCTGCCTGGGCATCTCTGGCCGCCCTGTCCCTGAAAGTATCGGCCGGCTCGTTCTTTTGGGGGCTTCCCGGCAGTCTTTCGTTTCTCCGGGGCGGGACGGTCGGTCAAGGGTGGCCGAAGGCCATCACGCAGTGACGCGACGAAGGAGCGCCCTTGAGGGACCGGCCCGACACGGGAGGGACGATGGGACTGACGGGAAACCCCCATACGCATCCCTGATTCCGTTCGGGCAGCTCCCGCCTTCCGAAGGCACCGCCGCACTTCGTCTGACCCCGCCCGGCCGACTCCGTACCGCGAAGCCACCCGCCACAGGCCCCCGACCCCGCCCAGCCGGCTTCCGCATCCCAGAGCCGCCGCCAGCCCTCCCGACCCCGCCCGGCCGCCCCCGTAGTCCTGGCGGCGTCTGGTGGGTGTGCCGTTAGGCCGACGGCTGGAGCGTGATGGTGATCGAGCCGTCCGGGGTGGTCGTGACGTGGAGTGCCGTCAGGTCCGGGACGTGGGCCGTCGGGGCGTGGGCGGCTGCGCGGGGGCCCACGCCGATCACGCGCATGCCCGCCGCCCGGCCTGCGGTGATGCCCGCGGCCGAATCCTCGAAGACGATGCAGTCGGCCGGGTCCACGCCCAGCGCGGCGGCGCCCATGAGGAAGCCCTCGGGGTCGGGCTTGCTGGCCTGGACGGACTCGGCCGTGACCCGTATCTCGGGCATCGGCAGGGCGGCGGCGGTCATCCGTGCCGTGGCCAGGGCGGTGTCGGCGGAGGTGACCAGGGCGTGCGGCAGGCCGTCGAGCGCGGCCATGAACTCCGGGGCGCCCGCGACCGGGATCACTCCGTCGGTGTCGGCCGTTTCGCGGGCGAGCATCACCGCGTTCTCGGCGTGGTTGACCTCCATGGGGCGGTCCGGCAGGAGTACGGCCATGGTGGCGTAGCCCTGACGGCCGTGAACCACCTTCATGGCCTCCTGCGGGTCCAGCCCGTGGGAGACCGCCCAGTCGTGCCAGCAGCGCTCGACCACCGCGTCGGAGTTGACGATCGTGCCGTCCATGTCCAGGAGCAGGGCCTTGGCGGTCAGGGCGACGGGTGCGGTGGTGGTGCTGGCCGGCATCGGCGGGGCTCCAGACGGGGCGGGAAAGAGAACAAGTGGTTCCGTCCACCGGTCAGGGAATGAGGACGGAACCATTTTGTTCCTTCACGATACAAAACAAAGGGCAGTCCGCGCCACCAGCGGACATGTGACGCTCATCCCTCCAGAGCCTTGCGGGTCACCGGCCCGTAGAAGCCCCACTCCTGATCGTCGATGCCTCTGTCGTACTGGAACTCCGACACGGCCTCCTCCACCCGCCAGTCGAACCGGCCGTTGATCCTGCCCCGGTACAGGCCCTGCGCCGCGAGCAGCCGCTGGAGCTTCTCCACCTCCGAACCGGAGTCCCCGTGCCGCAGGGTCGGGGCCTGCGTGGGCGACGGGCTGGAGGAGCGGCTCGCGCTCGGGGACGGGCTGGGGGACGGGGCTGCCGATGTGCGGGACGCGCTCGGCGACGGGGACGGCGACGCCGACTTCGAGGCGCTCGGTGACGGGGAGGCCGAGGGGGACGGGCTGCCCTTGCTCGGGGACGGGCTCGCGGAGGGCGCGGCCGGGGCGGCGCTCGTCACGGGCGCCGACGCCTTCGCGTCCATCAGCGCGGCCTCGGTCTCGGTGGAACTCGGGAGCGCCCACACCGCCACGGCCGTCCCGCTGAGGGCGACCGCCGCCGCGGCGCCGATCAGCAGCGCGAGCGGCTTTCGGGCGGACGGGCCGGTTCGCTTCTCCGGGCCCCCGCCCCCACCCCCTCCCGCTTCGCTGCCGTACGTGTGGCCCGCTGCCGGGATCGTCCGGAGCTGGACCGTCTCGGCCGGGTTCGATGCGTGCGCGGGCCCGGCAGGCCCCGCGGGCCACGGCCCGTCCTGCGGCGGCCCGGGTATCCCGTACGCCGGGGTGTCGTCCTCCGCCGGCGCAGGCACGGGCGCCGGGCGCGGGTCCGGGGCCACCACTCCGGACACCGGCTGCGGGGACACCGGGGTGTCCGGCTCGCCGGGGTCCGGCAACGTCACGTACGGGCGGATGCGCAAGGGGTTGAAACCCACACCCGGCACGCACCCGCAGCCTGCGCCGGCGGCGCCGCATTCTGGACAGTGCTGACGGCTCACTGGACTCCCTCCCTGGCTATTGCCTGCGATTATGCAGACCCGCAGGGGCCCTCCCAACCGCCCGAGAGGCCATAACCGGACACACCGCTCAGGATGGAGATGTTGATCCGGCCTGAGGAGGTACCGATGGCTCAGGATGTGACCGCGCAGGGCCCGGGCCCCGTTCTCGACCCGGAGAAGACCGGTCCCGCCGCCGAGCACGCCTCCCGCGATGTCCTCGTCTCCATCGGAGCCCTGCTGCTGGGCCTGCTGATCGCCGCACTCGACCAGACCATCGTCTCCACCGCCCTGCCGACCATCGTCAGCGACCTCGGCGGCATGGCGCACCTGTCCTGGGTCGTCACCGCCTACATGCTCGCCGCCACCGCCGCCACCCCCCTGTGGGGCAAGCTCGGCGACCAGTACGGACGCAAGAGGTTCTTCCAGTACGCCATCGTCCTCTTCCTCATCGGGTCGGCGCTGTGCGGGATCGCCCAGGACATGCCCCAGCTCATCGGCTTCCGCGCCCTGCAGGGTCTGGGCGGCGGCGGACTGATCGTGCTGTCGATGGCGATCGTCGGCGACATCGTCCCGCCGCGCGAACGCGGCAAGTACCAGGGCCTCTTCGGTGGCGTCTTCGGCGCGACCAGCGTGCTGGGCCCGCTGCTGGGCGGCCTGTTCGTGGACAACCTGTCCTGGCGCTGGGTCTTCTACATCAACCTCCCGATCGGGCTCGTCGCGCTCGTCGTCATCGCCGCCGTCCTGCACATCCCGGCGCGCTCCTCGAAGCACACCATCGACTACCTCGGCACCTTCCTCATCGCCTGCGTCGCCACCTGTCTCGTGCTCGTCGCCTCCCTCGGCGGCACCTGGGGCTGGGGCTCGGCCCGGATCATCGGCGTCGCCGTCCTCGGCGCCGTACTGCTCGCCGGCTTCCTCCTCGTGGAGCGCAAGGCCGCCGAACCCGTCCTGCCGCTGGGTCTGTTCCGCATCCGCACCTTCACCCTCTGCTCGGCGATCAGCTTCGTCGTCGGCTTCGCGATGTTCGGCGCGATGGTCTACCTGCCGACATTCCTCCAGATCGTCCAGGGCGTCTCACCGACCATGTCCGGCGTCCACATGCTGCCGATGGTGATCGGCATGCTGATCACCTCCACCGCCTCCGGCCAGATCGTCAGCCGTACCGGGCGCTGGAAGGTCTTCCCGATCGCCGGTACGGCGGTGACCGCGATCGGTCTGCTCCTCCTGCACCAGTTGCACCGCACCAGCTCCACCTGGGAAATGAGCGTCTACTTCTTCGTCTTCGGCGCCGGGCTCGGCCTGGTCATGCAGGTGCTCGTCCTGGTGGTGCAGAACGCGGTCAGCTACGCCGACCTCGGCGTCGCCACCTCCGGTGCCACCTTCTTCCGTTCCATCGGCGCCTCCTTCGGCGTCGCCATCTTCGGCACGGTCTTCACCCATCAGCTCGATGACAAGCTGGCCGCCTCCCTCGCGGGCGTCACGCTGCCGGCCGGTGCGAGCATCGCGCAGCTGGAGGCGGACCCGCGGGCCATCGGCGCGCTTCCCGCCGAGCTCCAGCCGCAGGTGCTCGACGCCTACGCCACCGCCATCACCGACGTGTTCCTCTACGCGGTGCCGATCGTGCTGATCGCCTTCGTGATCGCCTGGTTCCTGAAGGAGGACAAGCTCCGCGGCTCGGTCACCGCCCCCGATGTGACGGAGACCCTGGCCTCCAACCCCGTCCAGCGCTCCTCCCACGACGAGGTCGCCCGCGCCCTGTCGGTCCTCGGCACCCGGGAGGGGCGCCGCCACGTCTACGAGAAGATCACCGAGAAGGCGGGCTACGACCTGCTGCCCGCCTCCAGCTGGCTGCTGCTGCGGATCAAGAGGTACGGCTCCGTGGAGCCCGCGATACTCGCCGAGCGCACCAGTGTGCCGCTGAAGGTCGTCACGGACGCCGCCCGCCAGGTCGAGGAGCGTGGGCTCGCCGTCCGGGACGGGCTGCCGCTGGTCCTGACCGACCAGGGGCGCGCGTGCGCCGCGAAGCTCGCCGAGGCCCGGGAGGAGTCCCTCGCCGAGCTGCTCGGCGACTGGTGGGGCCCGGACCGTCCGACGGACCTGGTGAAGCTGGTCCGGCAGATCAACAAGGAGTTGTGCGGTTCGGACGCCGAGGAGCCCTACGACGCCTTGCCGCGCCGGGACCACGCCGCCCACTAGCGGCAGCCGCTCTGCCGGTGCGCGGCCCCGTCGCCGGGGCACGGGCTCAGGCCAGGCGCTTCTCGAACCAGTGCTGTGCGTACGGGCCGGAGTTGTAGGCCGGTATTTCCGCATACCCGTGGCGCGCGTACAACGCCCGGGCCTCCACGAGGTCCGACCGGGTGTCCAGCCGGACCCGCTCGGCGCCGAGCGCACGGCCCTCCGCCTCCAGGACCTTGAGCAGAGCCGCCCCGCCGCCGGTGCCGCGGGCGCGCCGGTCGACGTACACCCTGGTGAGCTCGGCGGTCCGGGGGTCGAGCAGCCGGATCCCGCCGCACGCCAGGGGCTCGCCGTCCAGTCTGCCGACGACGAACTGCCCCGTCGGCGGGACCAGCCCGTCGTCCGGGAAGTCCAGCAGCCCTTGGTCGATCTCGGTCTCGGTGACCTGCCGTTTCCAGTAACGGCCGGCGACCTCGGCGTAGTACGCGCGGCGCAGGGCGGTGGCGTCCCGGGTGGTGAACGGCTCGGGGGTCACGGTCCACGACAGGGTGGATGTGCGGTGTTCGCTGTGAGTGGTCATGGCGTCATTGTGGAGTTCGCGGAGGATCTCCCGCGTGGAATATCCACAAGGCCGGGCCGATGATAGGAAAAGGACATTCCCTGCGTACCCGGAGGGTGGGAACGCCATGTCAGAGCATCCCGACTGTGCCCTGGTCCGCCGCGGTTACGAGGCCTTCGGCAAAGGCGACATGGAGGCGATGAGCACGTTGCTGACGGCCGACGTCATCCACCACGTGCCGGGCAGCAACCCGCTGTCCGGGCACCACAAGGGGCGGGAGAACGTCCTCGACCTCTACCGCCGCCTCGGCGAGGAGACGAAGGGCACCTTCCAGGTGGACCTGGAATCGGTGCTGGCGGACGGCCGGGGGCACGTGATGAGTTTCCACACGGCACGCGCCGACCGCGGTGACCGCGGCATCGAGATCCGTCAGGGGCTCTTCTTCACGATCATCGGCCACAAGATCACCGATATCGACCAGTGCACGGCGGACATCGACGAGGAAGACGCCTTCTGGAGCTGACGCTTTACGAGTCCGCGAGCCGAGTCCCCGAGCCGCGAGTCCGCGTGCGCCCAGTCCGAGTGCGCCCAGTCCGAGTGCGCCCAGTCCGAGTGCGCCGAGTTCGCATGCGCCGAGTCCCCGAGTCCGTCGCGCCACGGGCCCGGGTCGGGCCGATACCGGCCTCGACCCGGGCCCGTGGCGCGCGTCCGGATCGCGTCAGGCCTGCTTCGGGGCCGCCTGCTGCACGACCTCGAACGACCACACCGTCGAAGCGGAAGCCGCGGGCTTCGGCCGCTCGCCGCCGCCCTCACCGCCACCCTGGTGAGCGGCCTTCATCGGGCCCTCCATCCACGCCTGGAAATCCTCCTCCGAACGCCAGCGCGTGTAGACCAGGTACTGGTCCGTGCCCTCCACCGGGCGCAGCAGCTCGAACCACTCGAACCCGTCCGAGCTCTCCACCGCCCCGGCCCGGGAGGCGAAGCGCTGCTCCAGGATCTCCCGCTGCTCGGCGGGAACCGTCAGTGCGTTGATCTTTACGACACTAGGCACAGGACACCTCTCATGAAACACAGGCCGGGCCAACGCCCGGCCATGACCATATGCGTGCAGTTTCCTACATCCGCCCCTCCGGAAGGCCGCAGGGACCGCACCGTGGTGCGGTGCGGTCCCTGCGCCGTGCCGGTCCGGAAGCTCGCCTCAGTCCCCAGTCCCCAGTCCCCAGTCCTCAGGTCCCAGTTTTCAGGTCCCCGATTTCAGGTCTGAGGCGGCCGGCCCTCCCCGGACGTGGGCGGCTGCTTGCCGATCTGTTCGTTGAGCTTCTGCTGCGCCGTGTCGACCTGGCTCTGGTACTTGCTCCCGGTCTTCGCGTCGAAGGCGTCTCCGGCCTTGTCGACGCCTTGACGGGCCTGGTCAGGGTGTCCCTTGATGAGGTCCTTGAGCTTGTCAAGCATGGACATGAGCCGTCCTCTCCACGGAATGCCTGTCCACCTCAGCTTCGCCACGAAGTCCGCTGTCCGCACCTGGAGGGCCCGTGGGCCCCGGATCGACCCGGGTGCCCCGTCCAGGAACGGGCCTCGCAGGCCGGCGGGCCTGTCGGTCCGCGCGATGCCCGTGACAGCCATCCAACGCATCCCGTGGGAGATATCGTCGTGCGGGTAATGGAGCGCGGCAGCCAGGCGAAGTCAGGGTTGCGGTCAACATGGCGGGAGGCCGGCGAGGCGTGGCTAACGCGGCAGAGCACAGCGGTGCGAACGGACATGCCGGAGTCATAGGCGATCACGGCAGGCTCGGGGCGGCTCGCCTTCTCCTGTGGGCGCTGGCCGGCGCGCTCGCCGTCAGACAGGCCGCCGCCGTGCTGCGGGTGCCACCGGCCGAATGGCTGAGCGGCTTCCACCTCCCCGGCCGCCTGCCCGGATCGGTCTACGACACCGGCCAGTTCTCCGACACCCCCTTCGCCGGGCTGGTCCTCAAGCCGCTGGTCGGCCTCGCCGCCCCGTCGCTGGAGGTCGCCTGGACCTGCGTGACGCTGCTGTGCGTCGCCGCCATCGGGCTCGTCGCCTCCCGTGGCCTGCCCGACCCGGTGCCGCGGCGCACCGCGCTGCTCGCCGCGCCCGTGCTCACGGCCCTGATGATGGTCTCGCTCCCCGTCCGCGAGGCCGCCTCACCCGGCCGGACCGCCGTCCTGCCCGTGCTGCTGGTGCTCATCGCCGTGTTCCGGGTGCCCGGCGACCGGCCCGCCGGCCTCCTCGTCGGCCTCGCCGCCGCACTCCAGCCCGCACTGCTGCTGTTCGCCCCACTGCTGTGGCTGACCGGACGCCGCCCCACCGCGCGCACCGCCGCCGTGACCTTCGCCGGAGCCACCGCGCTGTCCTGGGCGGCCATGCCGCGCGACTCCTGGACGTACTGGGTCGAGCACCTGGCCGGTACCGGCCTCGGCGGAGCCCCCGACGGCCTCGCCAACCAGTCCGTGCACGGCGCGCTGCTGCGCCTCGGCCTGACCGGACCCGCCGAGATCCTGCTCTACGCCGCCCTCGCGGCCGCCCTCGTCTGGATCGGCCTGCGCCGCGCGGTCCGCTACGCCCGCGACGGCCAGCTGCTGCTCGCCGTCGCCGTCACCGGCTGCGTGGCCGTCGCGGTGTCCCCGACGGGCTGGCGCCACCAGCTGCTGTGGGTGCTCCTCGCCGTCGCCGGCAAGGTGGGCAAGCGGGCCGCCGACCGGCCCGTGTGGCCGGTGGCCGTGGTCCTCGCCATGACCCTGCCGAGCACGATGCTGCTGCCGAACCTGGCCGCGCTGGCCCCCGTACGCGACAACGTGCTGCTGCTCACCGCCGTGGCCGCGGCCTGCGCGGTACCGTTCCTGCCGCGCTCGTCGGCGTACTGGCGCGAGCCCGTACCCACCGCATACGGGCGGCCCGCGGCGGCCCGCTGGGCGCGGGTGCCACTGATGCCGTTCTGGCGGCGCGTGCTGTCCCGCCCGAACCTGCTGCTGGAACTCCTGCTGATACGGGTGGGCTACTCGCTCTACTCGCACATCCGGGCCGCCGCGCCCACCAGCCGCAGCCTCGCCGAGGGCAACGGCAGCCAGATCCACGGGATCGAGCGCGCGCTGGGCATCGACATCGAACACGCCGTGAACCACGCCGTGGTGAACACGCCCTGGATGGAGGCGTTCTTCAACTTCTACTACACCTCCTTCCACTTCGTGGTCCCGCTGACGATCCTCGCGGTCCTGTACTGGCGGCGCCCCGGCGACTACCGGTGGGCGCGGGCCTCGCTGGGGCTGGCCACGGTGCTGGCCCTCATAGGTTTCTGGCTCTACCCGCTCGCGCCGCCGCGCCTGATGCCCGGCCTCGGCTTCATCGACACCGTGCACGGCCCGCAGGACCTGGCCAATCCCTCGTACGGGGCCATGACCGCGATCTCCAACCAGTACGCGGCGATGCCCTCGCTGCACTTCGGCTGGTCGCTGTGGTGCGGGATCGTGATCGTGGTGCTGGCGCCGAAGGGCTGGCAGAAGCTGCTCGGGGCGCTGCACCCGCTGATCACGGTGTGCGCGATCGTGGCCACCGCCAACCACTGGGTGCTGGACGCCGTGGGCGGGGCCGCGGTCGTGTCCGCCGGCTTCGGGCTCGTGTACGTGCTGTCCGGGCCGCGGGGGCTGCAGCTGACCCTGCCCGGGCAGCGCACGGGCGCGGAGGCGGAAGCGGAGGCGGAGGCGGAGGAGGAGCCGAGCGAGGGGGAACGGCGGCTGAACGCTCCGGCCCGGACCTCGTAGGGGTCCGCGGCGGCGCCGTGCCGGCTCCCGCAGGCGCCGCGCGCGGCCCGGTGCCAGCATCGGGGCATGAGCGCAAAGCCGACGGGGGCCGCACACGCCGCCGGGCGGGTGGCCTGACCCGTGGGCGACTGGTACCAGCGTCAGATCGTCGAACCCGGCAAGCAGCCGCTGCTCTGCCTGCTGCTGGGCTTCCTCGGCGCGTTCCTCTTCATCCGGATCAGCGTGCGGCTGATCCGGGCGCAGGTGTCCTGGTGGCCGAAGAACGTCACGCCGGGCGGGCTGCACATCCACCACGTGGTCTTCGGTGTCGTCCTGATGATCGTCGGGGGGCTGGGCCTGGCCTCCCCGACCGGCAACAGGCCCCCGTGGGCGGAGATCGACGCGGCGGTGTTCGGCATCGGGACGGCGCTGGTGCTCGACGAGTTCGCGCTGATCCTGCACCTGAAGGACGTGTACTGGTCCGAGGAGGGCCGGCTCTCGGTGGACGCGGTGGTGATCGGAGCCGCGGCGTGCGGGCTGCTGTTGCTGGGGGCGTCGCCCTTCGGCGTCGACGACGCCGAAGTCTCGGAGGGCGGTACGAAGGCCTCCGGCTGGACGTACGTGGTGGTGGTCGCGGTGAACGCGGGCTTCGCGCTGGTGGCGCTGGCCAAGGGGAAGGTGTTCACCGGGCTGCTGGGGATCCTCGTACCGTTCTTCGCGCTGGTCGGGGCGGTGCGGCTGGCCCGGCCGGGGTCGCCGTGGGCGCGGGCGAGGTATCCCGCCGGGGGGCGGAAGGAGCGGAGGGCGCGGGTGCGGGAGGAGAAGGAGGGGTGGCGGAGGCGGGTGCGGCTGCGGGTGTACGACGCGGTTGCGGGGAGGCCGTCCGAGCCGTAGCCCTGGCCGGGCCGTGGCCGTAGCCGTCTCGCCTGGCCTGGCCTGGCCTGGCTCGGGGAGGCCGAAGGGGCGCCGGGGCATTCGCTGCCCCGGCGCCCCTTCGGCTGGATCGCCGCTGCTTGCCAGGATCACTCCGTTCGGGCCGGGCCGCCACTCGAACGGGTGCGGCGCCGTTGCGGGGGCGCTGCCCCCGGACCCCCGCGCCTCAAACGCCGGCGAGGCTGGAAGAGCCGGGGCTCCGCCCCCAGTCCCCGCGCCTCAAGCGCCGGCGAGGCTGGGTGGGGGCGGCAAGGCTGGAGGGGTGGCGGGGCTGAAGACCTGGGGCCCCGCCCCCGACCCCGTGCCTCAAGCGCCGGCGGGGCTGGATGGGGGCGGCGGGGCTGGAGGGGGTGGCGGGGCTGAAAGGCCTGGGGTTCCGCCCCCGGACCCCCGCGCCTCAAACGCCGGCGGGGCTGGAGGGGGTGGAGGGGCTGGATGGGGTGGTGGTGACGCGGAGTTCCTTGATGCCGTTGAGCCAGGCTGCGCGGAGGCGGCGTGGGGGGGTGTTCGTGAGGTGGAGGTTCGGGAGGGTGTCGGCCAGGGCGTTGAAGATCAGGTCGATTTCCATCACCGCCAGCGACTTGCCGAGGCAGAAGTGCGGTCCGCCGCCGCCGAAGCCCAGGTGGGGGTTGGGGTCGCGGGTGATGTCGAAGACGTCCGGGTTCGTGAAGACCTCGGGGTCGTGGTTGGCGGAGGAGTAGAACATCCCCACCCGGTCGCCCGCCTTGATCTTCGCGCCGCCCAGTTCGGTGTCCTGGGTGGCGGTGCGCTGGAAGGACACCACCGGGGTGGCCCAGCGGACGATCTCCTCGGCGGCCGTCGACGGCCGGGTCGCCTTGTAGAGCTCCCACTGCGCGGGGTGGGTCAGGAAGGCGTGCATGCCGTGGCTGATGGCGTTGCGCGTGGTCTCGTTGCCCGCGACCGCCAGCAGCAGCACGAAGAAGCCGAACTCGTCCGAGCCGAGGTTGCCCTGGCCCTCGGCCGCCACCAGTTGGGTGACGATGTCCTTGGCCGGGCATTCCTTGCGCTGGGCGGAGAGGTTCATCGCGTAGCCGATGAGCTCCATCGCCGCGTTGGAGCCGACCTCCTCGGTGATCGCGTACTCCGGGTCGTCGTAGGCGATCATCTTGTTCGACCAGTCGAAGATCTTCGCGCGGTCCTTCTGCGGTACGCCGATCAGTTCGGCGATGGCCTGCAGCGGGAGCTCGCACGCCACCTGCGTGACGAAGTCGAAGCTGCCGTCGGCCGCCGTGGCCGCGGCCTCCTCGACGATCTTCCGGGCGCGGTCCCGCAGGGCCCCCTCCAGGCCGCGGATGGCCCGCGGGGTGAAGCCCCGCTGCACGATCTGGCGTACGCGCGTGTGTTCCGGCGGATCCATGTTCAACATGATCAGACGCTGGGCATCTATCGCATCACGCTGGATGTGCTCGTTGAAGCGGATGATCGCGGTGTTGGTCGTCGACGAGAACAGTTCCGGGTGCGTGGAGACGTACTTGACGTCCGCGTGCCGGGTCACGGCCCAGTAGCCCTCGTCGTCGAAGCCGGTGACGCCCCGCCGCTGCGGGCACCACCACACGGGTGCGGTCTGCCGCAGCTGCGCGAACTCCGGGAAGGGGACGCGGCTTTGGAGCAGGTCTGGGTCGGTGGCGTCGAAGCCTTCGGGCAGTGCGGGGCAGGACATCGGGCAACTCCAAAGTCTGACGGACCATCAGAAGTTGGCTTGAAGGTAGTAACGAGTTCTAGAAGTGACAAGGGTCCTGGCGCCAACTGTTGCGTGTGGAATCCGTGCAGGCCGCGTGCAAGACCCTTGCGTGCCGGGGCCTCAGGTCATAAGACTGCGGGGAGAACTAGAACGCGTACTAGTTCGGGCGGGGCGCCGGGACGGCCCGCCGTGCTGACGCAGTGCAGGAGAGGACGAGCTCATGGCCGCGGAACCCGTCATTGTCGAAGCCGTACGCACCCCCATCGGTAAGCGCGGGGGCGCTCTCGCCAACCTCCATCCCGCCTACCTGCTCGGTGAGACCTACCGCGAACTGCTGGCCCGTACCGGAATCCAGCCCGACTGCGTCGAGCAGATCGTCGGCGGAACCGTCACGCACGCCGGCGAGCAGTCGATGAACCCCGCCCGCAACGCCTGGCTCGCCATGGGGCTCCCGTACGAGACCGCCGCGACGACGGTGGACTGTCAGTGCGGCAGCTCGCAGCAGGCCAACCACATGGTCGCCAACATGATCTCCGGCGGGGTCATGGACATCGGCATCGCCTGCGGCGTCGAGGCCATGAGCCGCGTGCCGCTCGGCTCCGGATCCAAGCACGGCCCGGGCAAGCCCTTCCCGGACGAGTGGAACGTCGACCTCCCCAACCAGTTCGAGGCCGCCGAGCGGATCGCCCGCCACCGGGGCCTGTCCCGCGAGGACGTCGACCGGCTCGGGCTCCTCTCCCAGGAGCGGGCCGCTGCCGCATGGGCCGAGGAGCGGTTCAAGCGCGAGACCTTCGCCGTGCAGGTGCCGACGACCGAGGAGGAGCAGGCCGCCGGACAGGGCATGTGGCGCCTGGTCGGCCGGGACGAGGGGCTGCGGGACACGAGCATGGAGGCGCTGGCCCGGCTCAAGCCGGTCATGCCCACCGCCGTGCACACCGCCGGGAACTCCTCGCAGATATCCGACGGCGCCGCCGCCGTCATGTGGGCGTCGCGGAAGATGGCCCGCGCCCTCAAGCTCAAGCCGCGCGCCCGGATCGTCGCCCAGACGCTCGTCGGCGCCGACCCCCACTACCACCTCGACGGGCCGATCGACGCGACGCGGGCCGTGCTCGGCAAGGCCGGGATGTCGCTGCGGGACATCGACCTCGTCGAGATCAACGAGGCGTTCGCCTCCGTGGTCCTGTCCTGGGCGCAGGTCTTCGACCAGGACCTGGAGAAGGTCAACGTCAACGGCGGGGGCATCGCGCTCGGCCACCCCGTCGGCGCCACCGGCGCCCGGCTGATCACCACCGCGCTGCACGAGCTGGAGCGCCGTGACAAGGAGTTCGCGCTGATCACCATGTGCGCGGGAGGCGCGCTGGCGACCGGCACGATCATCCAGCGCCTGTGAGGCGCCCCTGAGTCCCGTGGGATGGGATGCAGAAGGCCCCGGAGGCCGGACCTGGGGAGGCCGGCCACCGGGGCCTTCGTATGTCTGCTGTGCTGTGCTTCGCTGTGCTGCTGCCCGCTGGTGGCCTAGTACCAGTGGTTGGCGGACCAGAAGTTCCAGGCGCCGACGGGGCTGCCGTAGCGGTCGTTCATGTAGTCCAGGCCCCACTTGATCTGGGTGGCCGGGTTGGTCTTCCAGTCCGCGCCCGCGGAGGCCATCTTCGAGGCCGGCAGGGCCTGGGCCAGGCCGTACGCGCCGGAGGAGGCGTTGGTCGCGGTGTGGTCCCAGCCGCTCTCGTGGGAGATGATCTTGTCGAAGGCGGCGAACTGGGCCGGGTCCTTGATCATCTGCTGCGCGATCGCCTTGGCGCTCACCGGGGCCGCCTGGGCGGGAACCGTGGCGAGCATGGAACCGGCGACACCCAGGGCGACGACGGTGCCCGCGAGGGCCTTCTTGGAGGCGGCGATGCGGCGGATGATGGCGTTGGACACGGATTGACCTTCCGACGGGGACAAGGGCGGTCGCAGGCATGCCGAAGACATGCGTGAGCCACTCACGCAAAGGAGAGAGGTTCGTCGGCGGCGGGTGAAGTACCCCTGCCGCCTTGCGACTCATCCAGTTCTACAGACGCCCCGACCCCCTGGCAAAGGTCCCGCTTACTAGTGGTCCTCGCAGCGGGCGGTCCACTGAGCCCCCGTGAGGGCGGGTTCAGGGGCTCCAAGGCCTACTAGCCGCGTTCGTATGTGACCCAGGTCCTATGGGGCGGGTCACCGGCGGAGGCCCCGAATGTCACCCTCCGCTGCCGTTCGTACCCCTCCCGAGGGCAGGTTCGCGCTCGATTCCGGCCACCGGATCGAAGGAACCGAAGGAGACCGGGGCGTCGAACGCAGCTTTACGGGTCGCCCGGCGCAGCGCCTTCAGCAGCGTCGCCCCGAGGGTCAGGGTCAGCACGACCGTCAGTACGGCCCGGCCCAGGTCCCAGCCCACCGAGGTCGCCAGGCAGTACGCCGCGAACCGCGCCAGGTTCGCGGCCACCGGCTCCCCCGGATGGAAGGAGATGCCCTGGCCCATGCCCTGCAGCAGCACCCACCCCTGCAGGTTCATGACCGTGCCGTACGCGAACGAGCCCACGAAGCCGTACGCGGCCAGCATCAGCAGCTCCGCCCGGCCCCGGATCCGCTCCGGGCCCGGCAGCAGCCCGGCCCCCAGCGCGAACCAGCCCATCGCCAGCATCTGGAACGGCATCCACGGCCCGACCCCGCCCGTCAGCAGGGCGGAGGCGAAAATCGTCACCGAGCCCAGGACGAAGCCGAAGCCGGGACCGAGAACCCGCGCGCTGAGCACCATCAGGAAGAACATGGGCTCCAGCCCGGCCGTACCCGCGCCCAGCGGTCTCAGCGCCGCCCCGACGGCGGCGAGCACACCGAGCATCGCCACCGCCTTCGCGTTCATGCCGTTGTCGGCGATGGTCGCGACGACCACCGCCACCAGGAGGGGGAGGAGCGCGGCGAAGAGCCAGGGGGCGTCCTGTGCGTGGGCGAGGCCCGAGCCCCGGCCGGCGAGCAGCGGCCAGCCGAAGGCCGCGATGCCGATGAGGGTGACGAGGACCAGGGCGACGGCGGCGCGGGGACCGATCCGGACGGGTCGGGCGGGACGCTTCACGGGGCCTCCGCCGCGTCGAGGGCCTCGGCGACCTGGCGCACGGTGAGCCAGTGGTCCGGGGCGAGGACCTTCGCCACCTGCGGCGCGAAGGCGGGCGAGGAGACGACGACCTCGGCGGTCGGACCGTCCGCGACGATCTCCCCGCCGGCCAGGATCACCACGCGGTGGGCGAGCTCCGCGGCGAGCTCCACGTCGTGGGTGGCCAGGACGATGGCGTGGCCGTCGGCGGCCAGGCCGCGCAGGATCTCGACCAGGCGGACCTTGGCGGCGTAGTCCAGGCCGCGGGTGGGCTCGTCCAGGAGCAGCAGGGCGGGGCGGCCGGTGAGGACCAGGGCCAGGGCGAGGGCCAGGCGCTGGCCCTCGGAGAGATCGCGCGGGTGGATGTCGTCGGGGACGTCCGGAAGCAGCGCGGAGACGAGGTCCCGGCAGGTCCCGGCGGGCGCGGCGGCGTCGGAGTCGGCGGCGGCGCACTCGGCGGCGACCGTGTCGGCGTACAGGAGGTCGCGGGGTTCCTGCGGGACGAGGCCGACGCGGCGCACCATCTCGGGCGGTGCCGTGCGGTGGGGGGTGCGGCCGCCGACGGTCACCTCGCCGGTGGTGGGGGTGACCGTACCGACGAGGGTGGAGAGGAGGGTGGACTTGCCGGCGCCGTTGCGGCCCATGAGGGCGATGGTTTCGCCGGGGGCCACGGTGAGGGTGATTGCGTGCAGGGCCTGTACGCGGCCGCGGCGGACGGTGACCCGGTGGACCTCGGCGGGGCCCGTGCCGGGGGCGTGGGCGGGGGCGTGGGCGGCGGGGTCGGCGTCGGGGGTCGGCCTGCCGCGGCGGAGCAGGCGCGCGAGGAGCCCGGGGGCTCCGGCGACGGGGGCTCCGCCCCCGGACCCCCGCGCCTCAAACGCCGGCGGGGCTGGATTTGCCTCAGGCGCGGGGTCCGGGGCGGAGCCCTGGGAAGCGGCGGGGCGGCCGGGTACGGACGGGCGGTCCGCAGGGTTCGACGGGGCCGAGGCCGACGCAGTCGACAGGCGGGACCGGAGCGGAGCGGCCTGGCGGCGGGCGTCGCGGACCGACAGGGGGAGCGGGGACCAGCCCGCGAGGCGGCCCAGGGAGACCACCGGCGGGTGGACCGGGGAGACGGCCATGATCTCGGCCGGGGTGCCGATGACCGGGGCCGCGCCCGGCGACGGCAGGAGCAGGACCCGGTCGGCGTACTGGACGACCCGCTCCAGCCGGTGCTCCGCCATCAGCACCGTCGTGCCCAGGTCGTGCACCAGGCGCTGGAGGACCGCGAGGACCTCCTCCGCCGCCGCCGGGTCGAGCGCGGACGTCGGCTCGTCCAGCACCAGCACCTTCGGGTGCGGGGTGAGGACCGAGCCGATCGCGACCCGCTGCTGCTGGCCGCCGGACAGCGTCGCGATCGGCCGGTCGCGCAGCTCGTTCAGGCCCAGCAGGTCCAGGGTCTCCTCCACCCGGCGGCGCATCACCGCAGGTGGCAGTCCCAGGGACTCCATGCCGTAGGCGAGCTCGTCCTCCACCACGTCCGTCACGAAGTGCGCGAGGGGGTCCTGGCCGACCGTGCCGACCACGTCCGCGAGCTCGCGCGGCTTGTGGGTGCGCGTGTCCCGGCCGGCGACCGTGACCCGGCCCCGCAGGGTGCCGCCCGTGAAGTGCGGGACCAGTCCGGAGACCGTCCCCAGCAGGGTGGACTTGCCGACGCCCGACGGGCCGACCAGCAGCGTCAGCTCCCCCTCGGGGATCACCAGGTCGACGCCTTGCAGGGAGGGGGCGGACGCGCCCTCGTAGGTGACCGACACCTGCTCGAAGCGGATCACTGCGACGCCTCCTTGGGCGGTACGGGTGCCACGAAGGCGGGCAGCAGGCCGATCAGGATCGCGGCCGCCGGCCACAGCGGGAGCGTGGGGGCCGCGAGCGGGACCACGCCCGGGTGCAGAGCGGCGGGATCGACGGAACCGGCGCGGATCAGCAGGGCGGCCACGGCCGCGCCCGATCCGGCGACCAGCCAGGCCCGCGGCCCCCAGCGGTCGGGCCGGTAGCGCGTCCGTACCGACCGGCGCCCGCCCAGGCGCAGACCCGCGACGGCCAGCGCCGCGCCGACGCCGAGCACGGGGAGCCCGTACGCGGCACCCTGCGCGGCGAGCAGGCCGTACGTGCCCGCGCACATGCCGATGAGGCCGCCGAGGGTGAGGGCGTTGGTGGTGTGCCGGACGGCGGGCGGGACCTCGGCCGTGCGGCCGTAGCCGCGCGCGTCCATCGAGGCGGCGATGGCGACGGAGCGTTCGAGGGCGCCCTCCAGGACCGGCAGGCCGATCTGGAGGATGGCCTTCACCCCGCCCGTGGGCCGGCCGCGCAGCCGGCGGGCGGTCCGCAGGCGGACGACGTCGGCGACCATGTTCGGCGCGAAGGTCATGGCGACGACGACGGCGACCCCGGCCTCGTACAGGGCGGCCGGCAGGGACTTCAGCAGCCGCGCCGGATTGGCGAGGGCGTTCGCGGCGCCGACGCACACCAGGAGCGCGGCCAGCTTCAGACCGTCGTAGAAGGCGAACACGAGCTGCTCGGCGGTGACGCGGCCGCCGAAGCGGATGCCCTGGGCCCAGGCCGGGAGCGGGATCTCCGGGAGGGTGAAGAGGGTGTGCGAGCCGGGGATGGGGGAGCCGAGGAGCATGGAGAAGAGCAGGCGCAGGCCGATGACGAAGAGGCCGAGCTTGAGGAAGGCACCGTAGGAACGGGCCCAGGGCGCGTCGGTGCGGCGGGCCGCGACCACGTACCCGGCGACGCCGACGATCAGCCCGAGCAGCAGCGGGTTGGTGGTGCGGGAGGCGGCGGTGGCGAGGCCGAGGGCCCACAGCCACCAGGCCCCCGCGTGCAGGGCGGTGGCCCGAGAGGCCTGCGGGGGCCTCCACCGTTCGTACGTCGACCGGTGCGCGGGATCCTGCGCCGCGGCCGGGCTCCGCCGGGCCGGGGGCACGCCGTCGGGTGCGGCTCCGGTGGGGGCGCGGTGGGCCCGCGGCCACGCCCGGCGGGTACCGGTGCCCGTGGCCGTAGTGCGGGTCGCCCCGGCGGCCGGCTTGCCGTCGGCGGTGAGGGACGCGGCCCGGCAGGTACCGGTGCCTGTGGTGCGGGTCGCCCGGGTGGTTGGCGTGCCCTCATTGCCGGTGCCGGTGCCGGTGCCGGTGCCGGTGGCGGGCGCGGTCCGGGGTGCGCCGGTGTCCGTGGTGGTCGGCTCGGCGTCGTTGCCGGGGTGTGCCGCTGCGCCGGGGCCGGTCATCGGGTGCGGCGGCGGGACTGCCAGACGCCGGCCGCGGCCAGGGCGGCCACCGCCGCGATGCCCGCGAGCAGGCCCGCGGACGGGCCCCCGCCGGAACCCGGAGCGGCGGACTGCGCCGGGTCCGACGGGGCCGACGGGTCCGACGGGGCCGGGGTGCCGGCCGCGCTGTCCGCGACCTGGTCGCCGCAGCCCTGCTTCGGGTAGCCGGAGATCGCACACAGCAGCGCCGCGCTGTTGTAGCGCAGCGGCTTGGCGACCGAGGCCAGCGCCTCGGCCGTCGTGGCCTCGGGGGCCACCTGCGCGCAGGCCGTGCGCGGGGCGGCATCGGGCGGGGTGTCACCCGTCGGGGCGTCCTCCGGGACGCCGAAGTCGATGACGAGTGCCACCCGCTTGCTGCCCTCCGTCGGGGCGGTCGCCCCGCAGACGGTCTCGAAGTCGGCCGCCGCGCGCGGCGGGGCCGCCTGTGCCGCCGCGTCCTTGCTCACCGAGAAGCGGAAGCCCTGGACGGCGCCGTCCGCGGGGCGGGCCATCGAGGGGCCCTGGGTGGCGTAGGACCACCGGCCGCCCGCCGAGCCGTCCCAGAACGACCAGTAGCGGTAGCCGGCCGCCAGCGCCGGGGTGGCGGCCAGCAGGGCCAGGGTGATCCCGAGAGCGAGGGCCACGGCGGGCAGGCGGCGGCGCATCAGGAGTGGTTCTTCTTCCGGCGGCCGCTCAGCAGGATGCCGATGCCGATACCGGCCGCGGCGCACGAACCGACGATCCACCAGACGTTCTGGCCGCCGGAGGGCTTCTCCTTCTCGCCGTCCACCTTGGTCGCTTCGGTGTCCGCGCCCTGCGGGGCCGGACCGGTCGCGTTCAGCGCGGCGACGAGGTCGGTGCCGCCGAAGGACTTCGGGTCGGTGCCGGTCGCGTGCGTGGCGAGGACGAGGGCGCCCAGGGCGGCCGGGCTGCCCTTCGCCCACTCGGCGGAGTTGGTCTCCAGCCACTTCAGGGCACCCGCCGCCGACTCCTTGTGCCCGGCGGCGGCCAGGGCCAGTACCGCGTCGACGGTGTTGCCGGTGTCGGGGGTGGGCTGGTCCGCGCCCGGGGTGACGGCCGTGAGGTGGCCGTCCTTCTTGAGGGCCTCGGCCAGGTAGCCGGCCGCGCCCTGGGCGGCGGCCACCGGGTCGGCGGCGTTGGCGGCCGGGCAGGCCAGCGGGGCCGCGGGGGTGTTCTCGGCGGACGGGACGACGGCCGCGCCCTTGCCGAGGCCGGCCAGGGCGGCGGCGGCCGTCGCGTCGGCGTTGGCGACGAGCTTGCCGTCGGCCGGCTGGTACGCGAAGGCGCCCCGGTCGGCGGCCGGCTCGGCGGTGCAGCCCAGCTGGAAGGGGAGCAGGCCCTCGTAGGCCGACTTGCCCGCCTTCGACCTGACCTCGGCCGGCTTCTCGCCCGCCACGGACAGGGCGCTGATCACCACGGCGGTGGAGTTCGCGTCGCTGGGGGAGCTGGGCCCGGGCACGTAGCTCCAGCCGCCGTCCTCGTTCTGGACGGACTTCAGCCAGTCCACGCCCGTCTTGACGGCCGCGTCCTGGCCGCCGAGCGCCTTCAGCGCCTGCACGGCCGCCGCGGTGGCGTTCGTGTCGTACGTCGTGTTCGCGTCGCACGCCACGGCGGCGTTCGGGCGGAAGGAGGCGAAGCCGCCGTTGTCGCACTGCTGGCCGAGCAGCCAGATCACGGCCCCGCGGGCGGGCTCGACACCGACCGTGTGCTGGGCGAGCAGCGCGAAGGACTGCCGCCACACGCCGTCGTACGTGGGGTCGCTCTTGCCGTACAGACCGGAGGGGATGACCGGGGGCGCGGAGGGGGAGGCGGGCGGCGCGGTGTCGGCGAGGGCTGCGGGGGCGGCGCCCACGCAGAGCACGGCGGAGGCGGCGAGCGCGGCTGCGCTGCGACGGACGTTCATAAGGGGGGTGGTGCCTCTCGTACGGGGGAACCGGCAGCAGGCACGCACAGGCACCGGGCTCCGGCTCCGTTTACCTCGACGGTGCCGGCCGCCGGGGCTCCGGCGACACGAGCCGCGCACCTCCGGTACGGGGCATTCCGGCTCCCCGCCCGGGCGGTGCCGGGTGTGGGTCACGGTTGCGGGTCAGCGCCGGAATTGCACCGGCTTCCCCCCGTACAGAGGTGTGGACGACAGGTTCACTCTACCGGCCCGTAACCAGCGGGCTCTGGGGCGCAGGGGCCGGGCGCCCCTTACAGGGCCCGGTACGCGACCGGGTCCGTGCCCGGTACCGCCTCGGCGCGGCCCTGCTTCACCAGCCGCCGCACGTGGGCTTCCGCTTCGGAGACGGCGATGTTGCGCGAGCCGTACGGGATCTGCTCCCAGGGCCGGTTCCACTCCATCCGCTCGGCCAGGCCCCACGGGGTCAGTGGCTGGGCCAGCAGCGTCCAGAGGCCGGCGAGGCGTTCCTCGTGGTGGTCGAGGAGCTCCCGTACGCGGGCGGGTGCGTCGGTGAAGGCGTGCTGATGGGCCGGGAGCACCTCGGCGGGTCCGAGGCGGCCGATGCGTTCGAGGGAGTCGAGGTAGTCGCCGAGGGGGTCGGTGACGCGGGTGTCCTCCGGGGCCTCGTACAGGCCGATGTGGGGGGAGATCCCGGGCAGCAGGTGGTCCCCGGAGAAGAGGCGGCCGTTGCCGGCGAGGTTCGCCGGGTGCGCTTCCTCCAGGTGCAGGCAGACGTGGCCGGGGGTGTGGCCTGGGGTCCAGATCGCGCGCAATCGGCGCCCGGCGAGGGGGAGCAGCTCGGCGGGGACGATCTCCCGGTCGGGGACGGCGGCGCGCAGGCCGGGCAGGGTCCGCATGCGGCCGCTCGCGCGGGCGGCGCGCAGCGGGGCGATGTGCTCCTCGGGGGCTCCGGCGGCGGCGAGTTTGGTGCTCATGTAGTCGAACCAGACGCCGGGTTCGGAGGTGCGGGTCCGTACGACGACCTCGGTGTCGGCGGCGTGCATGGCGATCCAGGCGCCGGAGGCCTCGCGGACCTGGCCGGAGAGGCCGTGGTGGTCGGGGTGGTGGTGGGTGATGACCACGCCGTGGATGTCGGCGATGGCGGTGCCGAGTGCGGCGAGGCCGGCGACGAGGGTGTCCCAGGAGGCGGGGTCGTCCCAGCCGGTGTCGACGAGGACCGGGCCGCGGTCGGTGTCGAGGACGTGGACGAGGGTGTGTCCGAGGGGGTTGTCGGGGATGGGGACCTTGATGCCCCACACGCCGCCGCCGTGATCGGTGACGTGCGGTGTGTCGCCGGTAACCGGCGATGTGTCCTCCTTGACCGGCGATGTGTCCTCCGCGACCTGTGGCGTGTCCTCGGTGACCTGTGGCGTGTCCTCCGTCATGCGCCCGCCCTCCCCTGTTCTCACCCTCGGACGAGAACGTGTTCCAGTAGTAGCCCAAGTCGACCACTTTCCGGGCTCTCTGACTAGTCGTTCGATCTTCTCCGCTGCGGCAGCGGAGGTTCCGTCCTGGCCGTGGACTCCTCTAACTAGAACTGGTATCAGTTCTGCAACGCCAAGCCGCAGGAGGCCTCAGCCATGACCGAGCTCGTGGAACACGGAAAGCTGTTCATCGGCGGGGAGTGGACGGATCCGCTGGGCACCGACACGATCCGGGTCGTCTCCCCCCACACCGAGCAGGTCATCGGATCCGTCCCGCACGCCTCGAAGGCGGATGTCGACCGCGCCGTCGCCGTCGCGCGCAAGGCGTTCGACGAGGGGCCCTGGCCGCGGATGGCCCTGGACGAGCGGATCGCCGTCGTCTCCCGGATCAAGGACGCCATAGCCGTCCGGCACGAGGAGATCGCCCGTTCCATCAGCTCCCAGAACGGGTCCCCGTACTCCTGGAGCGTCCTCGCCCAGGCGCTCGGCCCGATGATGGTCTACGACGCCGCGATCACGGTCGCCCGCGCCTACCCGTACGAGGAATACCGGCAGGGCGTGCTCGGGCCCATCCTGGTGCGCCGGGAGCCGGTCGGCGTGGTCGCCGCCGTCATCCCGTGGAACGTCCCGCAGTTCGTGGCGGCGGCCAAGCTGGCGCCGGCCCTCCTGAGCGGCTCGACGGTGATCCTCAAGCCGTCGCCCGAGGCACCGCTCGACTCCTACATCCTCGCCGACATCGCACGCGAGGCCGGGCTCCCCGAGGGCGTGCTGTCGATCCTGCCCGCCGACCGCGAGGTCAGCGAGTACCTCGTCGGGCACCCCGGCATCGACAAGGTCGCCTTCACCGGCTCGGTCGCGGCCGGCAAGCGCGTGATGGAGGTCGCCGCGCGCAACCTCACCCGCGTCACCCTCGAACTCGGCGGCAAGTCCGCCGCCGTGGTCCTCCCGGACGCCGACGTGGCGACCGCGGTCGCCGGGATCGTGCCCGCGGCCTGGATGAACAACGGCCAGGCGTGCGTCGCCCAGACCCGCATCCTCGCTCCCCGCAGCCGGTACGAGGAGGTGGCCGAGGCCCTCGCGGCGGCGGCCGGCGCGCTGGTCGTCGGCGACCCGCTCGACCCGGCGACCCAGCTCGGCCCGCTGGTCGCCAAACGGCAGCAGCAGCGCTCGCTCGACTACATCCGGATCGGGCAGGAGGAGGGCGCGAAGGTCCTGGCGGGCGGCGGCCGCCCGGCGGGCCTGGAGCAGGGCTGGTACGTGGAGCCCACCCTCTTCGGTGACGTCGACAACTCCATGCGGATCGCGCGCGAGGAGATCTTCGGCCCGGTCGTCTGCCTGATCCCCTACGGGGACGAGGCCGAGGCGGTACGGGTGGCCAACGACTCGGACTTCGGCCTCAGCGGCAGCGTCTGGACCGCCGACGTCGAGCGCGGCATCGACTTCGCCCGCCGGATCCGCACCGGCACCTTCAACGTGAACACCTTCAGCCTGGACATGCTGGGGCCGTTCGGCGGCTACAAGAACAGCGGCCTGGGGCGGGAGTTCGGCCCGGAGGGCCTGAGCGAGTACCTGGAGCACAAGATGATCCACCTCCCGGCCGGCCACGAGGCGAGTGCCTGATGGGTGACCGCTGGCAGGTCGAGGTGGACCGGGGGGTCTGCATCGGCTCGGGCATGTGCGTGAACCACGCCCCGGACGGCTTCGTCCTGGACTCGGCACGCCAGTCCCACCCGCGCACACCCCAGTCGGACGCGAACGAACCGACCCTCACGGCGGCGGAGGGCTGCCCGGTGGAGGCCATCCTGATCACCCTGGCGGCGACGGGGGAACCGGTCTTCCCGCCGGAGGAGTAGGGGAGCAGGGGAGCAGGGGAGTAGAGGAGTGAAGGAGCAGGGGAGTAGGGGCTGTTGGGGGCGGGGCGGTCGGATACGCGCCGCCCGCCCGGCCGCTGTTCGTTCCGTCGTTGATGTTGCATACTCCGCTGCGCTCGCGTTTCGAACTGGCGAGCGGGCGAGTTCAATGACAGGAACCTTGTGGCCCTACCTCATATCGTCGATTCATCCGTGTCCATCCCCATCCTCTACACCTCGGCTGCGGCTGTGGCGCTGTGCTTTCTCCTGGCCGGCCTCATACCTCCACGGCCCCTGAACGGGCGTCTGGCCGGGCCCGATCCGCAACTTCAGCTCGCGCTCAAAACCGTGCGCACCGGAGCGTGGCAGCCCGCGGCCGACCTCATGGAGGCGGCCGGAACCGACTGGGAGCGCCGTACGCACTACGCCAGGCACCTGGCGTACTCGGCCGCATATGACGGTGACGGCTGGCTGAGCGCGTGGCAGGCGGCCGGTCCGGACAACCCCGATGCGGTCCTGGTCGCCGCGTGTGCGCGCGTGAGGCGGGCGTGGCGGCTGCGCGGGGGACGCGCGGCGAGCGGGACGTCCCAGCAGCAGTTCGCCGACTTCCACCAGGAGCTTGCCACGGCCCGCGAGGAGCTGGCGCACGCCGCGCGTCTGTGCCCGGAGGATCCGACGCCGCTGGCCGAGATGGTCTCGGTCGCGCTCGGGCTGGGCTTCCCCAAGGACGACATGGGTGTGTTGTGGACCGAGGTCGAGGCGAGGTCGCCGCACCACTTCGGCGCCCACAGTGCCGCGCTGCAGTACTTCAGCAGCAAGTGGTGCGGTTCCCGGGCCGAGGTCGAGGAGTTCGCGGCGCGGGCGGCCCGGCAGGCACCGCGTGGAAGCCTGCTGGCGCTCCTGCCCCTGCTCGCCTGGTACGAGGAAGTGGACCTGAAGGGCGACGCCACGGGCTTGTTCGGTACGCCGCACGTCGTCGCGCTCGTGGACGCGGCGCTGGAGGACGTCGCCGCGGCCGAGGGCCACCCGAACCTGCCTCAGGCGCGGCACCTGCTCGCCTATTTCCTCGTCCGGCAGCGCCGCTACCGCGCGGCCCTGGAGCAGTTCCGTCAGGTCGACGGCTACGTGGACGCCATCCCGTGGAGGTACCGCACCTGGGGAAAGATCTCCTACCGGTCGCACCGTTCGCGGGCCGTGTGGGGAGCGCTGCTCACGCGCCGGTGAGGAGTCCTGGGGGGCGGGGGCTTGGGCGGCTCCGGTGGGCGGGAGCCGGCCGGGCGGCTCCCGTCCGTCGAAGCCACCCCGGCATCATCCGACCCCGCCCCATCTGGCCCGGTCAGCCCCCGGCCCCGCCCTCCAGCGGCGGCTTCAGGCCTTTTCCGGGGACGTCAGGTCGATCAGGCGGCACACCGTTTCGATGTCGATCTTGACCTGGGCGATCGAGGCGCGGCCGGAAAGCCACGTGATCAGCGCCGAGTGCCAGGTGTGCTCGATGACCCGGACCGCCGAGAGCTGCTCCGCCGTCGGCGGTCGCTCCAGGCCCATCGCGTCCAGGATGATCGCCGTGGTCAGCCGGGACACCGTGTCCACCTCGGGGCTCACGCTGCGGTCCGCGAACGTCAGTGCCCGCACCATCGCGTCGGCCAGCTGCGGCTCCCGCTGGAGGGCGCGGAAGGCCCGCATCAGGGTCTCCGCGACCCGGGCCGCCGGGTCGTCCCCGGCCGGCGGGCGTTTGCGCAGCGTGGTGTGCATGTGCTGGAGCTGGTCCTGCATGGTGGCGACCAGCAGGTGCACCTTGGAGGGGAAGTAGCGGTAGAGCGTGCCGAGGGCCACGCCCGCCGCCTCCGCGACCTCGCGCATCTGCACGGCGTCGAATCCGCCCCGGCTGGCCAACTGGGCGCTGGCGTGCAGGATCCGGCGGCGGCGTGCCTCCTGGCGTTCCGTCAGGGGAGGCGACGCCGGTGTGGTGACGGCCTTCACTTCCACTGTCATGTGTCCCGTTCCGTGTCGTTGCGCGGGCTGAATCCGGGCTGGTCGGCGGCCAGCATCGCAGGCGCCGGAGCCGTGGCGCGAATCACCTGCTCCGCCTCTTACGGTGTGGTTTCCGGCCGGTAGATTCAATGGTCTTCAACGGATCAAGTCTGAAACTTGTTCTACATTATCCGAGCGGTTACGCTCCGGCGAAAGTTGCAGTGAGAAGGGGGCCGAGAGTGACCGCTGAGGCCATGGTGACGAGCCCTTTCGCGGGTTCCGCCGCCGACGGCGACCGCCCGCTGCGTATCGCGCTCCTCACCTATAAGGGGAACCCGTTCTGCGGCGGCCAGGGCGTCTACGTCCGCCACCTCTCGCGCGAACTCGTACAACTGGGTCACTCCGTCGAAGTCATCGGCGCGCAGCCCTACCCGGTGCTCGACACGGGCGCCTCGCTCACCGAGCTCCCGAGCCTGGACCTGTACCGCAGCCCGGACCCCTTCCGCACGCCGAAGCGCGACGAGTACCGCGACTGGATCGACGCCGTCGAGGTCGCCACCATGTGGACCGGCGGCTTCCCCGAGCCCCTGACCTTCTCGCTGCGCGCCCGCCGCCATCTGGCCGCGCGCGCCGGTGACTTCGACGTCATCCACGACAACCAGACGCTCGGGTACGGCCTCCTCGCCGACCTCGGCGCCCCGCTGGTCACGACGATCCACCACCCCATCACCGTCGACCGCAAGCTCGACCTCGACGCCGCGCAGGGCCGGCTGAAGCGGGCCTCCGTGCGCCGCTGGTACGCCTTCACCCGCATGCAGGGCCGCGTGGCCCGCCGGCTGCCGTCCGTGCTCACCGTCTCCGGGTCCTCCAAGCAGGAGATCGCCCAGCACCTAGGCGTCCGGGACGAGCGCATCCACGTCGTGCACATCGGCGCCGACACCGACCTCTGGTCGCCGGACCCGTCCGTGGCCGAGGTGCCGGGCCGCATCGTCACCACCTCCAGCGCCGATGTGCCGCTCAAGGGGCTCGTGTACCTCGTCGAGGCGCTCGCGAAGCTGCGTACCGAGCAGCCCGACGCGCACCTCGTCGTCGTCGGCAAGCGCGCCGAGCAGGGGCCGGTCGCCCGCGCCATCGAGACGTACGGCCTCCAGGACGCGGTCCGCTTCGTCAAGGGCATCACCGACGCCGAGCTCGTCGACCTCGTCCGCAGCGCCCAGATCGCCTGCGTGCCCTCCCTCTACGAAGGCTTCTCGCTCCCGGCGGCCGAAGCCATGGCCACCGGCACGCCGCTCGTCGCCACCACCGGCGGCGCGATCCCCGAGGTCGCCGGACCCGACGGCGAGACCTGCCTCGCGGTGCCCCCGGGCGACGCGGGCGCGCTGGCCGCCGCGCTGGGCCGGATGCTGGGCGATCCGCAGCTGCGGGCCCGCCTCGGCGCCGCCGGGCGCGAACGGGTCCTGACCCGGTTCACCTGGGCCGCGGCTGCCAAGGGCACCGCCGCGCACTACCGCGCCGCCATCGAGCAGGCCGCCGCCGGCCGGACCCGTCGGGCGCGCTGACCTTCTGCTTCTTCTGCTTCCTCCGCTTCCTCACCATCCCCGAACACCCCCGCGACCGCGAAGGCAGGACCCCGTGCTGACCGTCGATTTCTCCCGGTTCCCGCTCGCCGCAGGCGACCGCGTACTCGACCTGGGCTGCGGCGCAGGCCGGCACGCCTTCGAGTGCTACCGGAGAGGCGCCCAGGTGGTCGCCGTCGACCGCAACGGCGAGGAGATCCGCGAGGTCGCCAAGTGGTTCGCAGCGATGAAGGAGGCCGGTGAGGCCCCCGCCGGGGCCACCGCCACCGCCATGGAGGGCGACGCGCTCGCGCTGCCCTTCCCCGACGACTCCTTCGACGTCGTCATCATCTCCGAGGTGATGGAGCACATCCACGACGACAAGGGCGTGCTCGCCGAGATGGTCCGCGTGCTCAAGCCCGGCGGGCGCATCGCCATCACCGTGCCGCGCTACGGCCCCGAGAAGATCTGCTGGGCGCTCTCCGACGCCTACCACGAGGTCGAGGGCGGCCACATCCGCATCTACAAGGCGGACGAGCTGCTCGGCAAGATGAAGGCCGCGGGCCTCAAGCCGTACGGCACGCACCACGCGCACGGGCTGCACTCCCCGTACTGGTGGCTCAAGTGCGCCTTCGGCGTCGACAACGACAAGGCGCTGCCCGTCAAGGCGTACCACAAGCTCCTGGTCTGGGACATCATGAAGAAGCCGCTGGCCACGCGGCTCGCGGAGCAGGCCCTGAACCCGCTCATCGGCAAGAGCTTCGTGGCGTACGCGACCAAGCCCCACCTCCCCGTCAGCGCGGCCCAGTGAGCACGCCGGGGCGCACCGAACACCTGGTCCTGGACGGCGTACTGACGGCCGAGGAGGCCGCCCTGACGGTGGCGGGGATCCTCGCCGCGCAGCGCGCCGACGGGGCCATACCGTGGTTCCGCGGGCACCACCTCGACCCGTGGGACCACACCGAGGCCGCGATGGCGCTGGACGCGGCCGGTGAGCACGAGGCCGCGGAGCGGGCGTACGCGTGGCTGGCCCGGCACCAGAACCAGGACGGTTCCTGGTACGCGGCCTACGCCGACCGGCCCGACGGTGTGGACACCGCGGAGCCGCAGGACGCGAGCCGCGAGAGCAACTTCACCGCGTACATAGCCGTCGGCGTGTGGCACCACTACCTCTCCACCGGCGACGACGGCTTCCTCGACCGCATGTGGCCGGCCGTGTACGCGGCCGTGGAGTGCGTCCTCTCGCTCCAGCAGCCGGGCGGCGAGATCGGCTGGAAGCGGGAGGCGGACGGCACGGCCGTCACCGACGCCCTCCTCACCGGCTCCTCCTCCATCCACCAGGCGCTGCGCTGCGCGCTGGCCATCGCCGAGCACCGCGAGGAGCCGCAGCCCGACTGGGAGCTCGCGGCGGGCGCGCTGCGGCACGCCATCCGGCGTCACCCGGAGCGGTTCCTCGACAAGGACCACTACTCGATGGACTGGTACTACCCGGTCCTCGGCGGGGCCCTGACCGGTTCGGAGGCCAAGGCGCGCATCGAGGAGCGCTGGGACGAGTTCGTGGTCCCGGACCTGGGCGTGCGCTGCGTGCTGCCCAACCCGTGGGTGACGGGCGGGGAGTCCTGCGAGCTGGCGCTCGCGCTGTGGGCGACGGGGGAGTCGGACCGGGCGCTGGAGATCCTGCGGTCGATCACCCACCTGCGCGCGGACAACGGCATGTACTGGACGGGGTACGTGTTCCAGGACGAGGCCGTCTGGCCGGTGGAGCAGACCACCTGGACGGCCGGGTCCCTGCTGCTCGCCGTCGCGGCGCTCGGCGGGGACGAGGCCACCACCGAGGTGTTCGGCGGGACCTCGCTCCCGGCCGGGCTGGAGCCCGACTGCTGCGGGTGAGGCCGATGGGGCGGCCGGCTCAGCGGCGGTAGAGCCAGCCGGCTATGGCGTGGCCGACGAGCAGGTAGGCCACGGCGGCGATGCCGTAGCCGATGACGACCTGGACCCATTCGCGGCTGAAGGTGAACAGGTCGTAGGACCAGGCCGCGAGCCAGGACGCGACGTCGTGGACGAGGTCGACCAGGGCGTTGCCCTGGTTGGCCTCCAGCAGGTAGAGCAGGATCCAGAGTCCGATGACGAAGGCGAGCACGTCCGCCACCAGTGCGACGGCGCGGCCTGCCTGACTGCTTCCCCGGGTGCGTACTCGTGTGTGAGTGCTCATGCGGCGCGTGTTGCCGCCCTGACGTGTCGTAAACCCGAACGGGTCCCCCGGGTGGTGGAGGCGGGGGACCGGGGTGAGGCTGCGGGAGACGCCTCATTCCCGGAGGAAACCGTGCCCGTGCCCGTGCCCCTGCCCGTACCCACGACCGTCCGATTCCGCCGCGCCCTCACGGCGGTGGTCCTGTCCACCGCGCTGATGGTCGGCGCCACCGCGTGCGGCAGTGGCGGAAACGGCCCGCGCGAGGAGCTCTCCGCCGCGTCGATGGGGGAGCTGGCCGCCCTCGCGGCGGCGGAGCCGGTCGCCGCCGAGGCCGACGAACTGGCCGCCGTGACGCCGTCGCCCAGCACGTCCGCGGAGAAGCAGAAGTTCGCCAAGACGCGCTTCGTGGCCAACGCGGGGCTCGCGGCCGGTGCGACGTACCAGTGGATCGTCAAGCCGTACCGCGCGGGCAAGTTCAAGAAGGGCGCCAAGGGCCGTACCTTCGCGCTGATCAAGGCGGGCCTCGCGGGCGCGTTCGCGTACAACCGGCTCAAGGCGGCGGCCGAGAACGCCAAGGGCGACCCGCTGCTGGCGAAGGCGGTGGCCCCGCTCACGGCGGGCATCGAGTCCCTCAAGGGCCTCGGCAGCAAGCTGCGCAAGGGGCAGGCGGGTGACGGCGACATCGATGCCTTCGACAGTGTCATCAACAGCGTGAAGGAAGCGGGCCAGAGCGCGGGTGCCACGGTGACGGACAAGGTCCCGAGCGTGTCCCAGCTGGGCGGCTAGGGCCTGTCCGGCGGATCTTGCCGGACAGGCCCCTGGCGCCGAGGAGGGCTCAGCGCTTGAGCGTGAAGGTGAAGTCGCCGGAGAGCTTGCCGCTCAGCCGGACCGCCGAAACGAGTTTGCCCTCCGTGATCAGTCTCTCGACCTCGGCCCGCGAAAGACCGCACCCTTCAGCGATCAGCCGCACCGGCCGGACAGGGATCCGGGCCGCGAAGCGGACCGAGACGTCGATCACCTCGTGGTCCAGGTGATCCGATCCGCCGGTGTCGAGGCGCCAGGCGTTGTCCCAGTCGAGGGCGATGCGATTACGGCGCCGCACGACCGGATCCTGGAGCAACTCAGCTGCCAGGCCAAGGTCGTTGTCATGCATCCGGTCCAGCAGCTCAGGCCGTACGGAGCGCACGTTTATCCGCTCCAGGACCGTGAGCTTTGCCGTGTCCCCGCAAGCGGTACAGAGCACGAGGAGCCAGGCGTCAAGGAGCTTGTGGTGTGCGTTGACGCGGAATTTGCCGTTCGCCCGGAAGCGGTCGGACGCGCACGCGGGGCAACGGCGGAGAACGGTTGGCAGGCAGGTGGGCATGACCACCCAGTCATTGAGCACAGAAGTACACCGGTTTCAGTGAGAAGTCCGCAGCAAAAAGCAGCGCGGCGCACAGGCGCGACGCGCGACAGATCAGCACTCGGGAGGTCTCACAGGGTGTACAACGGCACGTCCTTGCCTAGACGACTTGGCTCGGCAGCACGGTAATGGCGCACAGCGGCGCTGCTCCACTGGTTTTCGAGCGCCTCACCGCCAGGCTCTGGCCGGCGGATCATGGGCGGAGCCACGCCCATGCCAACGACCCGAAGTCACGACGGACACAAGATCCGCCGGACAGGCCCCAGGGCGCCGCGCGGACCTGGTTCCTCCCGCACTTCGCCCACAATGACGAAACGGGCCCCTCGGTGGTCAAGGGGCCCGTCGGCCATGACGTGTACTCGGCCCGCAGGGACGCTATCTCGACGAGAGGCGCAGCCGTGCCACCAGGCCGGCATGATCGGACGGCCACAGTCCGGTCGGGGTGCGGTCCCGCAGCTTGTCCCCGATCACGTCGGCGGAGACCGCCGACAGCCGGCCAGGCTGGTAGAAGACGTAATCGATGCGGCGGTCCAGCTTGGACGGCACGTTGGTGAGATCGGGGTCCTGAACTGCGGTGAAACCGCGTCCCGTGCCGTGGACGTTGCGCCACGCCTCTTCATAGCCGCCGGTGGTGAACGTGCCGTACGGACCGGTCACGTCCGCAGGCGGGGAGTTGAAGTCACCGACCGCGGTGACCGGGTACGGCGACTGTGCCAGCGCGTTGTGCAGTTCCTGGCCCTGGGCGTTCCGGACAGGCGGCGCCACAGGCTCCAGGTGTGTGTTCGCCACCCGTACTGGCTTGCCCGCGAGTTTCACGTCCACCGTGGACCAGCCGCGCGGAATGGTGAAGGTGATACCGAACGGTGTAGGGACGACGAGCTTTGCGGTGTAGATGTGCGATTGGGTGTTCGTCACCCGGACTCCGTGGCGTACGAGGATCACGTCCCGGTCCGTGAAGCTCGCCTGCTCGGTGGCGCTGATCGGCAGAGCGCCGCTGAACGTGGTGTTGACCGCGACCGCCCGGTAGTCCAGACCCGCCTTACGCAGTGTGCGAAGCAGGATGTCCAGGAAGTCGTACGTGGTGGTGAGGTCGCCGCCCTGCGGGCCGGTCTTCCACAGGGCGACCTCCTGCAGACCGATGACCTCGGGCCGGTCCTTCTTGATCAGGCGGGAGATGGCGCGGGCGCGAAGCGGGAAGTCGGTGGCGACCACCTGGCCGTAGGCGATTCCTGCTCGCCTGACGAGTTCCGGCAGGTTGGGTGCCGTAAAGAGGGGCGTGAGGTCGGCGCCTTGATAGATGTTGTACGTGGCTACGTCGAGTTGTCGACGCCCTGTTTCGGCCTGAGCCGGGGCCGCCAAGCCCAACGCTGCGGCGATCAGTCCGGCGACGACCCATAGTGCCGTCATTCTTCGCGGCATGCGCTGCTCCCAGTGCCGAGTGAGATTCTGGATAAATCACCGCATAGTTGAAATGGGGTGACAAGCGCATAGCCCGCGCCCGTCGAGAAGTCACCTGAATAGCTGTCCTGCGGCCCGGTGGCCACACCCGGACCCGGAAGCGCACCGCCCGGCCAGGGCAGGGGACAATGGGTGGGTGATCGAGATCGTGGTGGCTGTCCTCGGCGCCGTGGGGGCCGGGTGGCTGCTGCGGCGCAAGCATCGTGCGCGGACGGCCGCCGGGCCCGTGCCCGGGATTCCCTGCATGGTGCGGATTCCGGCCGGGGAGGGCCGGTGGCGGGCCGGGCGGGTGTACGCCGAGGAAGGCGTGGCCCGGTGGGTTCCGCAGCGGGGGGAGCCGGTGGCGCTGCCCGGCGGGCGGGCCACAGGGATCCGGGTGCCCTCCGTGAAGGAAGGGATCTCCATCAACCCCGGCTCGCGGATCGTCACTTGTGCCTATGACGGCGGTGGGAGCATCGAGATCGCCGTCATGCCGCTGGACGTGCGGGAGTTGCTTGACGTCGTACCGCAGGCCGAGTCCTGACGACTCTTCAGGACAGGACCTGCTGAGCAGTCTTCCGGCGGCGTCGCCGGTCGGCCACCGCGACGTACACGAGGCCGAGGGCGGCGGCCGTCGCCACGAGGCGGATGGCGCCCCAGGTCGTCCCGACGATGGCGTCCTGCAAAGGGGCCGACGCAACGGCCTCAGCTGTTGAGATCCGCCAGGACGCGCAGGGTGTGGGGGTCCGGGGCCGTCAGGAGGAGGTCGGTCACCGGGCCCTTGCGCCAGAGGTCCAGGCGTTCGGCGATCCGTTCCCGGGGGCCGATGAGCGAGATCTCGTCGGCGAACTCGTCCGGTACGGCCAGGACCGCCTCCTCCTTGCGGCCCGCGAGGAACAGCTCCTGGATGCGGCGGGCCTCCTCCGCGTAGCCCATGCGGGCCATCAGGTCGGCGTGGAAGTTGCGGGCCGCGTGGCCCATGCCGCCGATGTAGAAGCCGAGCATCGCCTTGACCGGGAGCAGTCCCTCCGTGACGTCGTCGCAGACCTTGGCGCGGGCCATCGGCGCGATCATGAAGCCCTCGGGGAGGTCGGCGAGGGAGGCCTGGTAGACGTCGGTGCGGGTCGGGGGCCAGTACAGGGGGAGCCAGCCGTCCGCGATCCGGGTGGTCTGGGCGATGTTCTTCGGGCCCTCCGCGCCGAGGAGGACCGGCAGGTCGGCCCGCAGCGGGTGGGTGATGGGCTTCAGCGGCTTGCCGATGCCGGTGCCGTCCTCGCCGCGGTACGGGTGGCTGTGGAAGCGGCCGTCCAGTGCGACCGGGCCCTCGCGGCGCAGCACCTGCCGGACGACGTCCACGTACTCGCGGGTGGCGGTGAGCGGTGAGGAGGGGAAGGGGCGCCCGTACCAGCCCTCGACGACCCGCGGCCCGGACAGGCCGAGGCCGAGCATCATCCGGCCGCCGGAGAGGTGGTCCAGGGTCAGGGCGTGCATGGCCGTGGCGGTCGGGGTGCGGGCGGCCATCTGCGCGATGGCCGTGCCGAGGCGGATCCGCGAGGTGTGCGCGGCGATCCAGGTCAGCGGGGTGAAGGCGTCCGAGCCCCAGGCTTCGGCGGTCCACACCGAGTGGTAGCCGAGGTTCTCCGCCTCGGTGGCGAGGTCGAGGTGCGCGGGGGCGGGGCCGCGGCCCCAGTAGCCGAGTGCGAGTCCGAGGCGCATCTGCGGTCCCTTCAGAATCTGACGAGGCGTCAGGTGACTGTAGGGCAACGGCCCCCCGCCCGGAAGGGCGGGGGGCCGTCGGCCTCGGTCGGTCCGGGTGGCGGTCAGCCGCGCTGGATGCCCGAGGTGTCGTTCAGCACGCCGCGGCGGCCGTCCTGGGTCTGGGCGATCAGAGTGGCCGCGCCACGCTGCTCGACGGCCAGGTACCAGGTGCCCGGGGCGAGTTCGGCGATCGGGGTCGGGGAGCCGTCCTCCCCGTAGAGGGGACGGGCCACCGGCACCGCGAACCAGAACGGCGTGAAGTCCGCCGCCGGGGCCGGGGCCGGGGCCGGGGTGTGCTGTGAGTCCTGCGGACCGGGACCCGGGGTCGGGGCCGGGTTCGGCGTGCCGCCGTACGGCGGGACCGGCTGCGGCGTGGCACCGTACGGCGTCTGCTGCGCGCCCGGGTAGCCGTACCCGGCACCCGGCTGGGGCTGGCCCGGCTGGCCCGCGTACGGCGGGACGGCGGCGGGGCGCGGTTCCGGGACGAGCTGGCCGGCGAGCGCCGGGATCTTCGCACCGGCGATGGCCACACCGGCCAGGGCCAGCGTGGCCAGGAGGGCGAGGATGGAGCCCGCGCCCAGGTCGAGCACGTCCGGGCAGGCGATGAGCGCCCACAGCGACGACCAGGCGGCGGAGACGGCGAGCACGGTGCCCCACGCCGTCAGCGGCAGGCCGGCCAGCTTGCGTTCCGGCTGGAAGCGGGACGCGATCAGCAGGCCGGCGGCGATGAAGGCGAGCAGGAAGATGCTGGGGAGCGTCAGGTGGTTGGAGTCAAGGTCCCACACGCTCGGCCGGTCGATACCGGTCGCGGAGTAGAAATCGAGGAACGAGGCGATGAACAGCAGCGCCGCTGCTCCGATCACCACGCCGTCGCCTCGAGTGAGGGAGCGGATGTTCACGTCTTAGGTGTCCTTCTCGGTCTCGGTCGTCGTCTCGTGGTGCCACGGTCGCAGAACGTGTCTGCAGCAGGGCGGGCTGCACCATGGTACGGAGGTTTCCGACGGCCGAGATGATCGGGTCGGCGGGTGGTCCCGCCGGACTCCCGAGGGGGACTACCCGCCCAGGAAGCCGACGATGCCGTCCGCGATGCCCTGAGCCGCCTTCTGCCGCCACTCCGGACTCGTCAGCTGCGCCGCGTCCTTGGCGTCACGCATGTTGCCGCATTCGATGAACACCTTGGGCTGGGTTGACAGGTTCAGTCCGCCGAGGTCGTCGCGGACGACCAACCCGGTGCCGCTGCCCAGGTAGTTGGCGGGGGCGGAGCCGGTGGTGCGGGCGAAGTTCCCGGCGATCCGCTCACCCAGCTCCCGGGACGGCCCGACGATCTTCGCGGTGTCCGCGGCGCCGCCCTTGACCTTGGCCGGGAGGATGATGTGGAAGCCGCGGTTGCCCGACGAGACCCCGTCGGCGTGGACGGACACGACGGCGTCGGCCTTCGCCTCGTTGCCGATGCGGGCGCGCTCGGTGATGCAGGGCCCCCAGGGGCGGTCGGCCTGGTGGGTGAGGACGACCTTGGCCCCCTGGGCCTCCAGGGCGGTCCGCAGGCGCCGGGAGACGTCGAGGGTGAAGTCCGCCTCCTTGTACCCGGCGTTGGTGGTGGTGCCGGTGGTGTCGCACTCCTTGCGGCCCGTGCCGATGTCGACCTGCTGGTCGATCTCGTCGGTGTGCTCGAAGTTTCCGGCGTTGTGGCCGGGGTCGACGACCACGGTCCGGCCGGTGAGCGGGCCCTTGGCGGGCGCGGGTGCGGGCGCGGGTGCGGCCGCGGTGGTGCTCTGACTGGCGCTGGGGCTCGTACTCGCGCTCGCGCCCTCGCTGGGGTCGGAGCCCGGCTTCGCGTCCCGCTGGCCCGGCGTCAGGGCCGAGTGCGAGGCGGACAGCGGCGCCGAGGGGGCCTGACCGCCGGACCCCGGCCCGGCGAACGCCTGGGTCAGGACCCAGCCCGCCAGAGCGGCCGGGGCGAGCGCGGCAACCCCGACGACGAGCGTGGAGCGTCGGGTGAACCAGGACCGGTCCGGGTCGATGGAGGAGCCGGACTCGGGGGGCGGGGGGCTGTTGTCGTTGCGCACGCCGCGATGCTAGACCCGGCTCCGGGCGCCCGTCCGGACCGTAGGCCATCCGAAGGCGTGGTGCGATTGTCTGCCTGGCGTTCATCAGGTCGGATGACTGGCCTGATGAACGCGCCCGACAGCCCTCAGATGCCCGCGCCCGTACGCCGCAGCACGCGCAGCGAGTCGGTGACGGAGATCTCCTCGAAGGCGCCGGAGGCCAGAGCCCGCAGATAGATCCGGTACGGGGCCTGGCCCCCGTCGGCCGGGTCCGGGAAGACGTCGTGGATGACGAGCGTGCCGCCCTCCGCGACGTGCGGGGCCCAGCCCTCGTAGTCGCCGCTCGCGTGCTCGTCCGTGTGGCCGCCGTCGATGAAGACGAAGCCGAGCTTGCCGCCCCAGGCGGCCGCGACCTGCGGGGACCGGCCCACGATCGCGATCACGTGGTCCTCCAGCCCGGCCTTGTGGAGGGTCCGGCGGAAGGTCGGCAGGGTGTCCATCAGCCCGACCTCCGGGTCCACGACCGTCGGGTCGTGGTACTCCCAGCCCGGCTGCTGCTCCTCGCTGCCCCGGTGGTGGTCGACGGTGATCGCCGCCACGCCGGCCTCACGGGCGGCGTCGGCGAGCAGGATGGTGGAGCGGCCGCAGTACGTGCCGACCTCCAGCAGCGGCAGCCCGAGCGCCCCGGCCGCGGTGGCCGCCTCGTACAGGGCGAGGCCCTCGCGTACGGGCATGAACCCCTTGGCGGCCTCGAAGGCGGCGAGGGTCTCCGGCTTGGGGGTGGCCATGGTTCCTCCGGCGGTGATCGTGTGTGGCGGCCCATGGTGCCTTACCCGCTGGTAGGACGCTACGGCCGGGGGTGCGCTCGTACGCCGCCGCCCGGTCAGCGGCCGAACAGCCGGGACAGGCCGCCCGTCCCGCCCGTCCCCTCGGCCCGCCGCTGCTCCCGTACGGCACGCCGGAAGTCCGCCCGGGTGTCGGAGACCTCCTGGGCCAGCCCCTGCATGCCGGAGAGGAAGGGGAGCCGGTGCAGCAGCAGGTTCATGTGCGCCAGGGCGCTCGCCGGATCGCCCGCCTCACCGATGGTGCGGAGCACCCGGTGGGCCACCTCCGGATTGCCGTACTCGGCGAGTTCGGCGAGATCCGGGAAGAGCCGCCAGTACAGGAGCGCGGCGCCGGCGACGTCACCGACCAGCCAGGCGTCGTGGGCCAGCCTGCGCCGCACGTCCAGCAGGACGGGACTGTCGGCGGTCAGGGCCCATTCCAGGTCGGGCAGCAGCGGCCCCAGCCAGGCGCGCTCGCTCAGCGCGCGCTCCCGGCTGCGCAGGTCCCACTGGCCGTCGCGGGCGTGGGCGCCCCGGTGCATGGCCGACGCGAGGTGGTAGCGGGCGGTCAGCGTGACCAGGGCGTGCGTGCCGAACACCCGCGTCGCCTGCTCGACGATCTCGCGCAGCTCCTGTTCGTGACGGCGGCCGTCCCCGGTCCCGAAGGCCGCCGCCTCGCCGACCCAGGCGGCGCGCCCGGTGATCGTGTCCGGGTGCTCCAGGCCCAGGACCCGCACCATGCGCGGCAGCAGGCGTTCCAGGTCGATCGTCCTGGACGGCCCCGGGACCCGCATCACGCGGTGGTAGGCGGCCCGCACCGTCAGGGTGTCCTGCGCGCCGAGTTCCTCGGTCAGGTCGTCAGTCAGCATGCGCAGCCGTTCCACGACGTCCGCCGGTTCGTCCTCCAGCAGCTGCGTCAGCCTGCGCTCCAGCATCGCGCGGACGGGGTCGGTGGCCGCGGTGTGCACGGTGGGGGCGTAGGAGGGTGGGGGCGGGAAGGAGCCCGCCTGCGGCACGGGGGCCGGTACGGGCGCCGGCGCAGGGGCGGGCGCGGGCGCGGGGGCCTCGCTCCGGGCGATCTCCGCCAGCCGCCGGGACACCTCGGCCGCGTCCGCGGGCCGGTCCGCCGGGTCCTTCGCGAGCAGCTCCAGTACGAGGGAGTCCAGCGCCGCCGGCAGCCCCGCCCGCAGCGAACTCGGAGCGGGCGGCGCGGTCGTGAGGTGCTGGGCGAGCAGCTCGTGCATCTCGCGCGCGGCGGCGAAGGGACGGGTACCGGTCAGCAGTTCCGTCAGCACGCAGCCCAGGGCGTACAGGTCGGCCCGCCCGTCGACGGGTACGCCGTTCGCCCCGCCGGTCCACCGCTCGGGAGCCATGTACGGGAAGGAGCCGATGATCATGCCGGTGGCCGTCAGCCCCGTCGTGGTGGTGGCGGCGCCGGTGCCGCCCCCGGCCTTGGCGATGCCGAAGTCGAGCACCTTCGTCAGCCCGCCGTCGGTGACCATCACGTTGGCCGGCTTGACGTCCCGGTGGACGATCCCGGCGGCGTGGGCCGCCCCGAGTGCGTCCGCGATGCGCCCGGCCCACTCCAGGGCGTCCGCGAGCGGCGGTACGCCGGCTTCCAGCACGTCGGCCAGGCTGCGGCCCCGGAGCAGCTCCATGACGAGGTAGACGGCGTCGCGCCCCTCGCGTTCGGTGCGCCCGAAGTCGTGGATGGTGGCGATGTTGGGGTGCGCGAGGTTCCCGGCGAGGCTGGCCTCCCGCTCGAAGCGGCGGGTGTCCTCCGGCGTCTGCGGATATCCGATCTTGACGGCGACCTGGCGGCCCACCCGGCTGTCCTCGGCCCGCCACACCTCGCCGAAGCCGCCCCGGCCGAGCAACTCGGCCAGCGCGTACCGGTCTTCGATCACTTCCCGCACCTGCCAGGCCCCCGTCACCCCAAGATCAGTTCGGCAGAGCATTATCGCCGCCCGCGCGCGGAGCGGCTGACGACCGCGTCTGACCGACCGTGACCGAATGCGTGATTCACGTCACCGGAGCGCATGCGGCTGATTACGCTCGGCGACAGGGCGAAACGAACGCCGAACGCACAGCGTGAACTTGGGGGTGACCACCTCGTGGTCAAGATCCGCGAGCTCGATCCCAGCGCCTCGCCGCTGGACTACTACGGCTACGAACTGCGGCGGCTGAGGGAGCAGGCGGGCCTGAAGCAGGCGCAGTTGGGCGAGATCATCTTCTGTACGGGCTCCCTGATCGGCCAGATCGAGACGACGAAGCGCGTCCCGACCCGGGACTTCTCCGAGCGGGTGGACGCGGCGCTCAATACCGGTGGGGTGTTCTCGCGGCTGGTGGGGCTGGTGCTGCGGAGCGTGCTGCCGACGTGGTTCCAGCCGTACGCGGAGATGGAGGCGCGGGCCACCTACCTCTCCACCTATCAGGCGCAGTTGGTGGATGGGCTGCTGCAGACGGAGGCGTACGCGCGCGCGGTGTTGGGGGTGTGGAGTGAGGACGACCTCGATGCGAAAGTGGCTGCCCGGATGGAGCGCCAGCGAGTACTCGACCGCGAAAATCCGCCGCTGATGTGGGTGGTGATGAGCGAGGCCGTGCTGCACCAGGAGATCGGCGGCCGGGCGGTCATGCGGAATCAACTTGCCCATTTGTTGGCGCAGCAGAGGCGGCAGTGGGTGCAGGTGCAGATCCTGCCTTTCGAGGCGGGTGCCCATGCGGGGCAGCCGGGCTCGTTCAGCCTCATGCGGTTCGACGGCGACCCGGACCTTGTCTATACGGAGGACTTCGTACAGGGCCATATGACGGCCAATCCGCAAGCTCTCAGGGAGGGTTCGCTCCGATACGATCATTTGCAGGCAGCCGCCCTGTCCGTGCAGGACTCGGCGGTACGGATTGCCCGCGTAATGGAGGAGCGATATGGACACCAACCGGAACCTGACGGGCGCGCAGTGGCGTAAGTCCTCGTACAGCTCTGACACGGGCGGTCAGTGCGTCGAGTGCGCGCCGCTCGGTGACACCGGCTGGCTGAAGTCCTCGTACAGCGGTGACACCGGCGGTGAGTGTGTCGAGGTCGCCGCTCAGCCCTGCCTCGTCGCCGTCCGGGACTCCAAGAACCCCGGGGGTCCCGTCTTCACCGTCCAACCCGCGGCGTTCGAGGCCTTCGTGAGGTCCGTCTCGGTATGATCCGCTCCCTGTCGACGGGGAGGGAGTCGGGGGAAATGGAGCACGTGGGACCTTCCGGTCCGACGCACGTGGGGCCGTTCAAGGTGGCTGGCGTGCTCGGGCAGGGCGGTATGGGGCGGGTGCTGCTGTGCGCCGGGCCTGACGGGCGGCTCGTCGCCGTCAAGCAGGTGCTCGCGCACTTCGCCGACGACGAGGGCTTCCGGGCCCGTTTCCGGCGCGAGGTCGCGGCCTCGCGCAAGGTCTCCGGTGCCTATACGGCGGCCGTGATGGACGCCGACCCGGACGCGCCGACACCGTGGCTGGCCTCGGTGTTCGTGGCGGGGCCCTCGCTGGGGGCCGTGGTCAAGACGGACGGGGTGCTGGAGGAAGCCGTCGTCCACCGGCTGGCGGCGGGGCTCGCGTCGGCGCTCGCGGAGATCCACCGGGCGGGGCTGATCCACCGGGACCTCAAGCCCGACAACGTGCTCCTCACCGAGGACGGCGTACGCGTCATCGACCTCGGCATCGCGCGGGTGACCGAGAGCGGGGTCGAGGGCGACATCGGGCTGACGCGCACCGGCTGGGTGATCGGTTCGCCCGCCTTCATGTCGCCCGAGCAGGCCGAGAGCAAGCCGCTGACACCGGCGAGCGATGTGTTCTCGCTCGGTTCGATGCTGGTCATGGCGTTCACCGGCAGCAGCCCGTTCGCCGGGACGTCGACCCTCCAGACGCTCTACGACGTGGTGCACTCCACCCCCGACCTGAGTGCGGTGCCCGACGGGCTGCGCGGGATCGTGGAGCGCTGCCTGGCCAAGGACCCGGCCGCCCGGCCCACCCCGGCGCAGCTGCTCGAACTCCTCGGGCCGGTGGCTCCGGCCGGCCGGCAGTGGCCGCCCGCCGTGTACCGGATGCTGGCCGTGCAACGGGCGGACATCGACCGGCTGTTGTCCGGTGACACGGCGACCGCGGTGGCGCCGCCGGAACCGCTCCCCGAGCCGGTTCCGGCGCCCGAGCCCGCGCCCGGGGAGGCGGTGGAGCGGGCGGCCGAGGTCACGGAGTCCGCCCCGCCCGTCATCCCGCCCGTCATCCCTCCCCGGCCGACGAGCCCGCCGACCGAGCCGTCGCCCACCCCGCCCCGGCGGCGGTCGCGGACGGTGGCCCTGGTGGCCGCCGGAGTGCTGGTGGCCACGGGCATCGGCGTAGGCGCGTACACCCTGGACCATGCGGCGGAGGGTGCCGATCCCGCCGCCTACGCCGACGTACCGGCCTGCCCGAAGGCCACCCAGTACATCTCGCTGACCGGGCGGGATGCCAAGGAGGACTTCCGCAGCGCGAGCGAGACCCAGGCCCACACGATGTGCACCTGGTACGACACGCTGGCGGACCGGCGGACCGCGCTGGTCCGGTGGGACGTCAAGCGGGGCAGTGACACCAGCGCCAACGCGAAGGTCCAGCAGGCCGGTTTCGCCGCGGACGCGGCCGACGGGAGGCGGGTGAACAACCTCGGGTTCGGCGACGGGGCGTACTGGGAGTCCGACGGCACCACCGAGTGGACCTGCGCGCTCTCCGTCCGGCACGGCAATCTGGTCGTCTGGGTCGGTCTCTACCATCCCGGGGCGTGCGAGCAGAAGGCCAAGGAGGTCGCCAAGGCGGCGCTGAAGCCGGTGCCGGTCACATCCGGCTGAATCCCGCCTACTGCTTCTCCTGCTGCCGTCGCACCATCTCGCCGATCCAGGCGGGCGCGAACGGAGACGTGCAGTTCGGAGGGGTCGGGTAGTCCTTGAGGACTTCCAGGCGCTCGCCGATGCCGATGGCACGGGCGCGGTGCTCGGAGTGCTCGATCCCGATCTGGGCCAGGCAGTGGTTCATCGCCCACTGCAGACGCTCCGGGGCGTCCTTCATCTCCGCCTCGATGGCATCGAGCAGGCCCGGGAGGTCGAGGCCGTCGGGCTTCTTCGCGACCCGCTCGGTGGTCAGCGCCCAGCCGGCGCTCGCGACCACCGGATCGGGATCCGCGAACCAGGCGAGGCGCAGTTCTTCGGAGTGCGGGCTCTTCTTCACGACGTAGTTCACGAGCCAGTCGTGCACCTTGGGGGTGCGGGCCTCGCGCAGCATGGCGTCCAGCTCGTCGCGCCCGAAGGCCTTCGGGCGGCAGATCAGCAGCGCCAGGAGCATCGCCGCGCTGTCGCCGGTCTTCCAGAGTTCGCGTGAGAGGTCCTGCTGCGTCTTGAGCCGCTTCGCGAGCGCGCGCAGCTTGCCGAGGTTCACGCCGTGATCGTCACCGTGTCTCTCGTTCACCGCGCGCGTCTTCGGGTCCTCCAGCCCGGCCAGCTCGGCCATGACCTGCTCCACCGTGGTCCCGGTCGTCTCGGTCATCCTGGCCTCCTGTCCGTCGCGGATGATTCCCGGCCAGCCTACGACCGCCTCCGCGACCTGCCGACCCGCCCGGTCTACTGACCGGTCGCGGCCTTCGCTGCGGACATGGTTTTCTGTTTGGCGAGCAGCGGCCCCGCCAGAGCCTTCGAATTGGACTCGATCAGGAACCGCTGATATTCACTTTCGGCGTCGGACCATACGCCGATCAGGTTCACCTTCTGCTTGCACAGCACGTCGGCGAGTGCCACTTCCTTCTCGTGGGCTCCGGGAGTGGCGGCACTGAATTCCTTGTCGTTGATCGCGGCGAGGGGGTCAGGGTAGGTGTGCCCGGATTCCTTCATGCAGTTCGACCACTCCTCGGTCGCTTTCACCACCGCAGGAGCCTTCTGCGACTTCGTGTAGCTTTCCATGTTGAGTTTGTGGGGAAGATTCAAGGCGTCCTGCAGCTCGACCTCGTGAAGCTCCCTCTGGGCCTCTCCGATGCATCCGCCTTGCGGTACGGGTGTGCCGTTGTACGTGGTCACTTCACCCGTGACGAGCTGCATGACCGATGAGGGATAGTCTTCGGCCCGTTTGTCCAGGTCGGGCACGTGATATCCGTGTTGCTTCGCGAGCTCCGCGTCGGCCAGGCCGTAGCGCCGCTCGTTCGTCTCGATATCGGTATTTCCCTGCGCTTTAGGGGTATAGGGGGCGCCCAATCCGGTAAGGCACCGCTGCATGAGGGAATCGCGCCCGCGGGCGAGCGCGCCCGCGTCGATCGTTGTCAGCAGGTAATCGTCCAGAGGCAGCTTGAGGGCCTTGCTGTCGGCGAGCCGGCGCGCCCCCGTCGGGCTTGGGGTTTCGCCGGAACCGGCGATGTCGGTCGTGCAGGCGGACAGGAGCGGCACCAGGAGCACCGCCATACCGGCACACGCTCTGGAGGAAGGGGTGGTCACGTTCACTGGTTCCTCTACAGGTAGCAAGGAAGGGTGCTCCGCAGCCGCGACGGCGGTTGCGGAACACCCTTTCCCGGTCCAGGTGCCGATGCTCAGCAGATCAGGTCCCTGACGGAAGCGTTGTTGTTGTACGTGTTCACAAGGTTCCGGGACGTGTGAGCCGGAACGGTGTCGTACGGGCCGGCGTAGTTCGAGTTGTAGTAGACCCGGTAGCAGTAGTTCGAGGCATTCTGGGTCGACGCGGCATTGTTCTTCACCGGCTCGCCCTCACCATTGGCCCACGTGGTGAATTCTTCCCCGGCGAGATTGGGTACATTGCCGTCCGTGAACCATCGGGCGCCGGCCTGGTTGGAGTTGTAGTAGAGACAGAAAAAGCCGGTCTGGCATGCATACGCGCTGGCCGGGGTGGCCATCCCGAGCGTGACGGCAGCTGAGGCAACCAGGAGTGCCAGGGTCCGCTTCATGCGCATGGTTCATCCCCTACGTAGTCGTGTCTCGCCGGCGCCAAATCGGGCGCCACGAAGGGGAGTTGGTTCCCGAAAGCGGCACGCTCGGACCCAGGCCGGCCGTGTCCTCGCCGACTATAGTGAACGGTCCATCTGTACTCAACAGCCTGTATAGAAGCCCGAGTTGGGGTGAAGTACGTCGGTGGACCCGCTATCTGCGGGTGCACTCGGACCGCGTTCGAGGCCTTCCGCCCTGCGGCGAACCGGCTACGGGACGACCGTGCCGTTGCGTCGGTACTCGATCAGCTCACAGGCGTGTGCTGCGACCGCCGCGGCCCGGCCCTGGACTTCGGCCACCTTGGGGTGGCACGTCGTATGGCGACGAGCCCTTCGTGGACGAGCATCGGCCCGATGCGGTCACGGTGCCGCGACGCCTTCAGGCGCCTGGTTTCCGGGCAGGGCACCCCCACCCCCGCAGCCGTACGGGTCGATTTCGTTGCCCCTCCTGTTACAGAGACGGCCAGGTCGCAGAGCCTCCGGCGTGGGACACGCTGACGGTAGCCGGTCGGCTACAGCCGATCAGGAGACCGCCCGAGTCGGCGCGCAAAGTTCAAGCCATCACCCGGCTGTCGCTGCAGAGAAGCGGTGGCGGCAAGGTCACTGAATTTCGGCGGAAAGCTGAACAGTGTGCACCAAATCGGGTCCGTGAATCAGCCAGAATGTTTTGCGGCAGCCTCTAATCCGATTGACTGCTGACATTCCTTCGTTGAGGATTTCTCCGGAAACCCCACCGGGGGAGTAGAAGAGGGGGATATGACGTGAGGAAATTCGGAAAATCGGCAGCTCTCGGCTTTGTGAGCGTGGCGCTCGCAGTGTTCGGCGCTGCCACGCCGGCGGCCGCGAACGGTTCTCAGACCGGGACCGCTACCGGTGTTGTGGACACCGCCGATCTCAAGGCCGGGCAGGTCGTCATTCATCAGCGCGGCGACGGGGTGCAGCCGCCGGCGGAGCTGGGCAACCCCTCCGAGTGGGGTGTGGTGAAGCTCGAAATCAGCGGTTCGGCGAGCGCTTTCCAGCCGACGGGGAACACCTGTAAGCAGGTCACGCACGGCACCTGGTGCTATGGGTGGCAGTCGGCGGGCCTGGACGGAAAGAAGTGCTACTCGAACTACATTGCAAATGTGGGGCACCTGACCACGGTCAGGGTCAGGAACATCGATTATTCGAGTGGCTGGGTGCCGAAGGGGCAGACTTCCTACGCCAACGTGACCATCGGCATGGCCTACACCTGCTACGCCTACTACAACAACGCCTAACTCCGGCTAGGTGCAGTAGACTTGTACGCGACTCCGGATCCCCACGTGGATCCGGAGTCGCGTCGTATCCGCTTGGATCCAGAACGGACGGGGAAGAGGAATCATGCACTTTCCGCGCGCTCGCGCTGCGTCGCTGGCAGCGCCTCTCGGGGTCGGTCTGGTGCTCGGCCTGCTGGGCCCCATTTCTGAAAAATGGGACAATCCCGTCAGTGTGGCCGTGAATGCCGTTTTCTCCGGCGGGTGGTCATGGGCCTGTTATGCGTTCCTGGTGGGATATTTCCGCCGATCCAAAATCGAAGCAACCCTTCTTGCGTCTTTCGGGCTGGCCATCGGGGTGGTTGCCTACTACCTGTTCAAAGGCATCGGTGTTGCCGCCCCGAACGGAATGGACGTCGGCGCCTCGGGTGGCGGATCGCTCTCCGGGATCGTGGTGTGGGGAACGCTGGCGTTCGTGTTCGGCGCACCTGTCGGGTTCTTGGGCAACCTGGCGCGAGTGCCGGGTGTCGGCGGCCTCTTCTTTCGACTGCTCATGCCGCTCGTAGCCTTTTATGAGACCTCCATGCGCTTGGCCGTCGAGGCGCGTGGGCAAGGTTCGGTCGTCGAAATTACCTGGAGTGCTGTTCGGTTCATCTCAGTTGCTGTTGCGCTCGCTCTGGTGGGGCACGTCATCTGGAGTTGGTGGCACACTCGACGCACTCGTTCGTTCGAGTTCTGAAGAGCTTGATCGCCGGCAGCCCGGGCCGCACCTCGCGCATGTGGGGATAATGGAGCGATGTGAGCCTTACGTTCTTCGACGACAGGCGTCTGGCGCGTGACCTCTATGCCGCGGCGAGCCAGAACGCCGGCCCCGAACAGGTCGGAGCGGGGATCTCGCGCGTGCTCGCCCCCATCGTGGCCCACGAAGTGCTGAGCCTGGTGGGAACCGATCCGGCAACCGGTCCCGGGCTGGGCAGTTTCAGCGGGATCTAGCGAGGAACCCCGGGCCTTCAGGCCCGGGAGGAATCGCTTCTCTGGACTGCTCTGACTGGCAGGTCACATCGGACGTTTCTGCTGCTCGATGTACTCCTTGATGACGGACAGGGGTGCTCCGCCGCAGCTCGCTGCGAAGTATGAGGGTGACCAGAAGTGTGCGCCCCACAGGTACTTGCGGATGTGGTCGGGGTATTCCTGGCGGAGTCTGCGGGCGGAGACGCCTTTGAGGGAGCCGACCAGTTTGGAGATGGAGACTTTCGGCGGGTAGTGGACGAGCAGGTGGACGTGGTCGGTCTCGCCGTTGAACTCGACCAGTTCGGTCTCGAAGTTCGCGCAAACGGATCGCATGACTTCCTCGCAGCGGCGAAGGATCTCGTCGGTGAATGGTCCGCGACGGTACTTCGGTGTGAAGACCAAATGGGCGTGGAGGGTGTAGACGACTGTACGGCCCCTGCGAATGTCGGGGTTTGACTCCCAGCGTGGTGACATAGGCCAACCGTATTCCGATGTCCCGCATAAAGATCGTCGTGCAGGTGAAGCTGATGCCGGATGCCGTACAGGCACCGGCTATCGGTGCGACCTTGCGCACGGTCAACGACCGGGCCAATTGGGTGTCCGGGGTGGCGTTCGTGCACGGTGTGCCGCGTGAGTACGAACTGCGGAAGCACACCTACGCAGAGCTGAGAGCCTCCGGTCTCGGGGCGCAAGCCTCGCAGCACACGATCAAGAAGGTTTGCGACGCCTACACCGCGTTGAAGGCGAACGTCCGGGCGGGGAATCTCGGCAAGCCCGGTTCCAAGCGCCGGGCCAAGGCGGAGTCGAAGCCGGTCACGTTCCGGCCGGACTCGGCACAGCCGTACGACGACCGGTGTCTGTCCTGGCAGTACGACGCGCAGACCGTCAGTATCTGGACCACCGCCGGTCGCTTGAAGAACGTGCGTTTCGCCTGCTCCGCCGACGCGCTCAAGATGCTCCGCGAGTACCGCAAGGGCGAGTCCGACCTGATCGAACGTAACGGCATGTTCTACCTGATCGCGGTGTGCGAGATCCCCGAAGCCCCGGTCAACGAGAACCCGTCCGGATTCATCGGCGTGGACCTCGGCATCGTCAACATCGCCACCACGTCCACCGGCTACCGGGCCGCCGGGCGCGGCCTGAACCGGCACCGCAAGCGGCAGCACGACCTGCGCCGCAAGCTCCAGGCCAAGGGCACCCAGTCCGCGAAGCGCCGGCTCAAGCACCGCGGCCGCAAAGAGACGCGGCACGCCGCGAACATCAACCACATCATCTCGAAGAAGATCGTCACCACCGCTGAACGCACCGGTCGCGGGATCGCCCTGGAAGACCTCACGGGCATCCGCGACCGGGTACGGCTCCGCAAGGACCAGCGGGCACAACTGCATTCGTGGAGCTTCCACCAGCTCGGCCGGTTCATCGCCTACAAGGCGTTGCGGGCTGGGGTGCCGCTGGTGTACGTCGATCCGGCGTACACCAGCCAGCAGTGCTCCGAGTGTGGACACATCGACCGGAAGAACCGAGTCGATCAAGCAACGTTCGCGTGCCGCGCCTGCGGCGTCACCGCGCACGCGGACGATAACGCGTCCCACAACATCGACCGCAAGGGCGAAGCCGTGTGGACCGCGGGGCGTGAGTCACGCGTCCCAGCCACCCCGTAGGTGGTCTGGACGGAGGAGACAACCCGGCAGCCAGTCGGGCTCTACCTCCAAGCCCGGCCCTTCAGGACCGGGTCAAGTTGACATGTGCAACTCGGGCGGGAAGCCCGTCCAGCGCAGTTCGGCCGGCAGGTGCCGCATGTCGTTGGAGAAGAGGACGGTGGCGGGTCGGCCGGGCGCGTAGCGGATGACCGTCAGGGCGGCGTTGGCGTGGTTGAGGCCGAGCCAGCGCCACTTCGGCGCGTGCATGGCCTCCCGGACGAGCCAGGCGACGAGGAAGTTGTGCGTGACGACCAGCTCGTGACGGTCCTCTTCGCCGTCCACCGGCCCGGTGAACAGATCCATCGCCCGGCGGGCCAGTGCGGGTCCGTTCTCTCGCTCCTCGGCGCTGGCGCCGGCGAGGAACTGGAGGTAGAAGTCGGCCGATTCCGGCGGGAGTTCATCCCGCTGCGGCATGTAGGGGACATAGTCGCCCGCGACGTCCGAAAGGTGCAGGGGGACGTCCGTCAGCTGGTCGCCGATCAGGCGGGCCGTCTGCTGCGCCCGGGGCAGCGGGCCGTGGTGGACGGCCGCGAGGGGGACGTTCCGCAGGCGCCGGCCGAGCAGTGTGGCCTGTCGGCGGCCTGCCTCGGTGAGCTCGCTCTCGTCCGGTGATGCCTCGCCGTGCCGGGCGAGATAGAGGTATCGGGTGGCCGTGCCGGTCATTGCAGACTCCTTCGAACCCATAATCGATCTTGTGGATCCGAGGACGCCGCCCCCTCCGGGGCCGGTTCCCGCCCCCGAATCCCTCCCCATCTGACCTTCCGTCAGAATGGAACGTGTTCTAGTCTGCCGCGCATGGGCATCGGAATCACGCAGGAGCAGCGCGAGTTGGCCGAGGCGGTGCGCGGCTGGGTCGCGCGGGCCGTGCCTCCCGAGGAGGTCCGCAAGCTGCTCGACACCCCGCCGCAGACCGGGTCACGGCCCGCCTACTGGGACGCGCTGACCGCGCAGGGGCTGCTCGACCCGCACCTGGACGGCGGCACCCTGCTCGACCTGGCCGTCGTCGTCGAGGAGACGGCCCGGGCCGCGCTGCCCGGGGCCTACCTGCCGAGCGCGCTGGCCTCCGTCCTGCTGGAGCGGGCCGGCGCCGAGCCCCTCGCGGGCCGGGTCGGGGCGGTCGCGCTCGGGCCGGGGACCCTGACCGCCGTCGCCGTCGAGGGCGGCGGCTACCTGCTCGACGGACTCGCCCCGCCCGTCCTCGGCGCCGGGGAGGCCGACCTGGTGCTGCTCGCCGCCGAGGCCGCGCACGGCACCCGCTGGTTCGCCGTGGACGCCGCCGCGCTGGACATTCGTACGCACGACAGCGCCGACCCCACCCGCCCCACCGCCGAGGTGCGGGCGCGCGGGGTCGCCACCGCCCCGGACCGGCTGCTGGCGCTGGACGCGGCCCTGGTCCGCGACCTGGCCTGCACGCTCTTCGCCGCCGACGCCTGTGGCACCGCCGCCTGGGCGCTGCACACGGCCGCCGAGTACGCGAAGGTGCGTGAGCAGTTCGGCCGGCCCATCGGGCAGTTCCAGGGCGTCAAGCACCTGTGCGCCGACATGCTGGTCCGGCTGGAACAGGCCCGGGCGCTGGCCTGGGACGCCGCGCAGGCGATGGACGAGCCCGCCGGCGTGCGCTCGCTGGTGGCCGCCCTCGCCGCCGGGACCGCCCTGGACGCCGCCTACTCCTGCGCCAAGGACTGCATCCAGCTCCTCGGCGGGATCGGCTTCACCTGGGAGCACGACGCCCACATCTACCTGCGGCGGGCGCTGGTCGCCCGACAGCTGCTGGGGCCCGGCGACGGGCACCGCGTACGGGCCGTGCGGTGCGCGGCGGGCGGCGCGCGGCGCGAGCTGCGCCTGGAACTCCCCGCGGAGGCCGAGACGTACCGCGCGAAGGCCCGTACCGCCATCGCGGACGCGCGCGGACAGGGCCCGGCCGCCGCCCGCCGGATCCTGGCCCCCACCGGCTACGCCGCCCCCTACCTGCCGCCGCCCTACGGGATCGGCGCGGGCCCCGTCGAGCAGCTCGTCGTCCAGCAGGAGCTGAGCGCGGCCGGCGTGAAGGTCGCCGACCTCGGGATCGCCACCTGGGTGGTGCCCTCACTGCTCGCCTACGGGACGCCCGCCCAGCGGGAGGCCTACCTCCTGCCGACCCTGCGCGGCGACGTCACCTGGTGCCAGCTCTTCTCGGAGCCGGGCGCGGGTTCCGACCTGGCCTCGCTGCGGACCCGGGCGGAGCGCGCGGAGGACGGCTCCTGGAAGGTCAACGGCCAGAAGGTGTGGACGAGTTCCGCGCACAGCGCCGACTTCGGGATCCTGCTGGCCCGCACCGACCCGGACGCGCCCAAGCACAAGGGGCTCGGCTACTTCGTCGTCGACATGAAGAACACCCCCGGCATCGACGTCCGGCCGCTGAAGGAGATCACCGGCGAGGCCCTCTTCAACGAGGTCTACTTCGACGACGTGGAGCTCCCGGCGGACGCGCTGGTCGGCGCGGCGGACGGCGGCTGGAAGGTGGCCCGCAACACCCTCGGCAACGAACGCGTCCACATGGCCGACCAGATGACCTTCGACACCGGCCTGGAGGCTCTTCTCGCGCGCGCCGCCGACCTCGACGGCACGTACAGGGCGCGGATCGGTGCACTCGCCGCCGAGGCGCACGCCCTGGCCTGCATCGGGCTGCGCACCACGCTCCAGCAGGTGTCGGGGCTGGAGCCGGGCGCGGGCGCTTCCATACGCAAGCTCGTCCAGACCCCGCACCAGCAGCGGACCGCCGAGCTCGCGCTCGAACTGCTGGGGCCGGCGGGCGCGGTACGGGAGGGGGCGGGGGAGCGGGCGGTGCACGGGATGCTCATGTCCCGCTGCCTGACCATCGCCGGGGGCACCACGCAGGTCCAGCTCAATGTCGTCGCCGAGCGGATCCTCGGCCTACCCAGGGACTAGGAGTTGTCGGGCATGAAGTCGTACATCGTGGGCGTCGGCATGACGAAGTTCGAGAAGCCGGAGTCGCGGGACTGGCAGTACTGGGACATGGCGAAGGAGGCCGGATCGGCGGCCCTCGCGGACGCGGGCATCGACTACGGACTGGTCGAACAGGTCCCGGTGGGCTACTGCTTCCAGGCCTCCACCGCCGGCCAGCGGGCGGCGTACGAGCTGGGGCTCTCCGGGGTGCCGGTCTACAACGTCAACAACAACTGCGCGACGGGCTCCACGGCGCTGATGATGGCGCGGCAGTTCGTGGCGGGCGGGATCAGCGACTGCGTGCTGGCGCTGGGCTTCGAGAAGATGAAGCGCGGCGCGTTGGGCGGGGGCGCGGACGGGGGCGACTTCAAGACCTCGCCGGTGGCCCGGCACTACGGGATCATGGCCGCCGGCCACGGCTTCGAGATGTCCCCGCCCACGGCGCAGATCTTCGGCAACGCGGCTCGGGAGCACATGGAGCGGTACGGGACCACGGCGGCGCAGCTCGCGGCGGTCGGTGCGAAGAACCACCGGCACTCGGCGAACAACCCGAACGCGCAGTTCCAGGACGTGTACTCGGTCGAGGAGATCCTGGCGGCCAAGGAGATCCACGCACCGCTGACGAAGCTCCAGTGCTCGCCGACCTCGGACGGCGCGGCGGCGGCGCTGGTGGTGTCCGAGCGGTTCGTGGTGCGGCACGGGCTGCACGACAAGGCGGTGGAGATCGTCGGCCAGTCGATGACGACGGACACCGAGGCTTCCTTCGCGTCGGGCTCGTGCATCGACGTGGTCGGCAAGCCGATGACGGCGGCGGCGGCCCGGCAGGCGTACGAGGCCTCGGGGCTCGGCATCGAGGACGTGGACGTGGTGGAGCTGCACGACTGCTTCTCGATCAACGAGCTGCTGACGTACGAGGCGCTGGGCATGTGCGAGGACGGCGCCGCCGGGAAGCTGGTGGAGTCGGGCGCGACGACGTACGGCGGGCGGTGGGTGGTGAACCCCTCCGGGGGGCTGATCTCCAAGGGGCATCCGCTGGGGGCGACGGGGCTGGCGCAGGCGGCGGAGCTGGTGTGGCAGCTGCGCGGCGAGGCCGGTCCGCGGCAGGTCGAGGGGGCGCGGGTGGGGCTGGCCCACAACATCGGCCTGGGCGGCGCGGCGGTGGTGACGCTGCTGCGGAGGTAGGGAGCCCGCCGGGCTCGCTCCCGGGGCTCCGCCCCGGCCCTGCCGGGCGCTGCCCGGACCCGCGCCTCAAACTCCCCCAGCTACCGCTGGGAGGTGCCCCCGGGCGGGGCTGGAAGAGCGGGGCTCCGCCCCGGGCCCCGCGCCTCGAAGGCTGGTGGGGATGGAGGCGCCGGGCCTGTTCGGAACTCGCTTTCGGCCATGGGGGCGGAGCGCTAGGCTCCGCTCCCGTGAGCGAGATACGCGAGGCGTCCTTCAGCGCCACCGGCAGCCTGACCAGGGACGAGTACGACGAGGCCGCCAAGGCGGCGGGGCTGTTCCGGCGGGGCCGGGCGGTGGCCGCCATCAGCACGGCCTTCCTCGCCGCGGCGAGCGTGACGCTGTCCTCCGGCGGTCTCACCGTGCACCCCGTCCCCCTCGGGATCGCGGTGGCGTACGGCCTCGTCGTGCTGATGGTCCTCCCGCGGTGGGTGGTGGGCCGGGGCTTCCGTAGCGGCAGGGCCGCCGAGGAGAAGCGGGTCGTGGTGGACGGTACGGGCATCGAGGTGTTCCGGGGCGAGGAGTCGCAGCGGATCGTGTGGGACGAGATGCGCTACTACCACGAGACGCCCCGGCTGCACGTGTTCGTGGGCCGCTCGCGCCGCCGGACGTGTCTCGTGGCGCTGCCCAAGCGGCTGTTCACCGCCCCGGGCGAGAGCGAGCTCCTCGCCGCCTTCGGGCACGAGCAGGCCGGCGACGGCTCGTAGCGGCCCGGCCCCGCCCCGCCCGGTCAGAGCTTTTCGATGTCCTTGTGCACCACGTCGGAGCCGGGGTGGTCGGCGTACAGGCGCACCTTGAGCGGGTGGCCGACCGGAGCCTTGATGATCCGGTCGGGGTACTCCCCCAGGCCGGTGCCGTTGCAGGAGGGCTCGCTGGTCAGGTTGGACCAGCCGTTCACGTCGTGCGGGTCGTTCCACGACACCCAGGCGCAGTCGCGCTCGCCGCTGGTGACGTGCACCGAGAGGATCCTGACCGAGTTCACCTCGCCGTCGACGCGCTCGTAGAACACCGTCCCGACGTTGTGGTGGAGGCCCTTGCCGGCCTCCAGGTCGACCTGGAGGACCGGGCCGGCCGGGGTGTCGGCAGCGGCCGGGGCCGCGCCTCCTGCGAGGGTCGCGAGCACGAGCGCGGCGGTGGCGGACAGGGCGGATAAGCGCATGGTTCCGTCTCCACGAAGCTAGGTTGAAGGGGGTCTCATCCTGCTCCAGTACGTGGACGCGCGCTGCTGCGGAATCCGTCAATCGGTGGCCGGGAGCGAGCGGTTGAGCCCGAGCCGGGCAGGCCCGTGCCCCACCGGGCGCTGCCCGGGCCCCGCGCCTCGAACGCCGGCCGGGCCGGGGTCAGCGGGATGCCGGCTTCAGTTCGCAGCGGCCGTCCGTGCACTCGCGTTGCAGGCGGCCCCTGGAGAGCGTCTGGGCCAGTCCGATCGCCCAGCACATCGGGCAGCCGCGCAGGGCCAGCAGGCCGATCGGGGCGAGGGCCAGGGTGGCCGGTCCGTAGAGCGGGAGAAGGGCGAAGGCGCCGATCAGGGCGCCGAGGCCGACCGCGCCGCGGAGCAGGTGCCGGGGCAGGGAGGAGCTCGCGAAGTCGGGGCCGTCAGTGGGTGACATCGTCGCCTCCAGGGGTCGGGTACAGGGTGTGCCGGAGGGCCGCGCGGGCCCGGTGCAGCCGTGATTTCATCGCGGCGGGGCTGAGTCCGAGCGCGTCCGCGGCCATCCGCCCGCTGTAGCCCTGGATGTCCCGCATGATCAGCACCCGCCGCTGGTCGGCGGGGAGGGCGGCGATCGCGCGCGCCACCCGGGCGGCCTCCAGGTGTTCCAGTACCTCGTCCTCGGCCGACATCACGGCGGAGTCGGACAGCGGGGCGCGCTCGCGCGGCACCAGCCGGGCCCGGCGCAGGCACTCGTTGCGGACGATGCGGAACATCCACGAGGCCAGGGCGCCGGAAGCGCGCAGCATGCCGATCTTCCGGTAGAGGATGATCAGCGCCTCCTGGGCCGCGTCCTCGGCGTCCTCGGGGGAGGCGCACAGCGAGTACGCGAACCTGCGGACGTTCGGATGCGATCCGGAGACCAGCGCGGTGACGGCGTCGAGGTCCCCGCCCTGCGCGGCGAGGATCAGCGGCTCGGCGGGCCAGGTCGACTCAGCCACGGGAGCGGCTCCGTCGGCGCACCACGAGGACGGTGCACGTGCAGAGCAGGAGCAGGACGACGGCGCCTACGGCGACAGCAGTGATCACGACAACCTCCAGGTCAGGTGCCGAACCTCTGCGTCGGCACATGCATAAGAGGCGTGGGAGCCGCAAAAGGATTCACCGGGATTCACCGAGATTCACCGGGAATCACGGGGACCTGCCGGGCTCCACCGGCGTTCACCCCAGGGCCGGGTCCACCACCGTCTCGCCCGTCGAGGCGCGCCGGACGCAGTCCGCCAGGTCCCCGACCGGGCCGTCCCGCAGCACCAGCCCCACCGCGCCCGCGGCGAGGGCGGCCTCCGCGAGGCCGGGGTGCGCCGAGCCCGTCAGGACGAGCACCCGGCACTCCGGGTCGTCGGCCAGCAGGGCGGTCACGGCCGCGAGCTCCTCCACCAGTGCCACCGCGGGCCGGGCCATGGGGTCCCGGACGATCTCGATGTCCGGCTGGAGGCCGAGCTGGAGCGCCAGGGCCGGATTCGGCGGCTCCAGCAGGACGCGCAGGGCGCGGGCCTCACGGTGATCAACAGGCATTTCGTCCACGCGGGCAGCGTATTGCCCCGCCTTCCGGCAGGCATGCAACACGCCCCGCACGCAGCGGATCTGACGTGAAGTCAAGAGTCTTCCCAAGTGTGGGGGCGTGCGTTATACATTCCCTCACCGGCCGGGCCTAGAACGCGTTCTAGAACCGGCCCCCGCATACGACCTCGGTGCGGCCGACGGTGCGGACGGCCGCACCGAGGTCTTCCACGGCCCCGGTTCTCCAACGACAGGGAGCAGCATCCCCATGCCGATCGATGCCGCCAAGGCCCTCGCCGCCGACCCCCGCCTGGGGGACATCGGCTGGGACCACAAGGACATCCAGCTGTACCACCTCGGCCTCGGCGCGGGCCGGCCGGCCACCGACCCGGACGAGCTGCGCTACACCCTCGAATCCAAGCTCCACGTCCTGCCCAGCTTCGCGACCGTCGCCGGCGCCGGCATGGCCATGCTGGGCGGCCTCGCCGCACCCGGGATCGACGTCAACCTCGCCGCCGTCCTGCACGGCGGCCACTCCATCGAGCTGCACCGGCCCATCCCCGTCAAGGGGCAGGCCACCTCCCGCTCGAAGGTCGCCGCCGTCTACGACAAGGGCAAGGCGGCCGTGATCGTGCTGCGCTCGGAGGTCGCGGACGCCGACGGGCCGCTGTGGACGAGCGACGCGCAGATCTTCGTACGCGGGGAGGGCGGCTTCGGCGGTGAGCGCGGGCCCTCGGCCAAGGAGGAGCTCCCCGGGCGCGCGCCCGACCGTACCGAGGAGCGGCACATCCGCGAGGACCAGGCGCTCCTCTACCGCCTCTCCGGCGACTGGAACCCGCTGCACGCCGACCCCGAGTTCGCCAAGACGGCCGGCTTCGACCAGCCGATCCTGCACGGCCTGTGCTCGTACGGGATGACCCTCAAGGCCGTCGTCGACACGGCCCTGGGCGGGGACGTCTCCCGGGTCCGGGCCTACCGCACGCGCTTCGCCGGGATCGTCTTCCCGGGCGAGACGCTGCGCATCCGGATGTGGCAGGAGCCCGGCCGGGTCCTGGTGTCGGTGACCGCCGCCGAACGGGACGACGCGCCGGTCCTCGCCGACACCGTCGTCGAACACGCGTAACCACGAGGACGAGCACAAGACCGTACGAGACCCAAGGAGCCGCACCGTGCGCGCAGCACTGCAGAGCGAGATCGGCCAGGACAAGCTCGAGGTCGTCGACGACATGGAGGCCGTCGGCCTCGGCCCCGGCAAGGTGAAGATCCGGATCAAGGCCACCGGCCTGTGTCACTCGGACCTCTCCGCGATGAGCGGCGTCCTGCCGCAGCCCGCCCCCTTCATCCCGGGCCACGAGGGCTCCGGGGTGATCTCCGACGTCGGTGACGGGGTGACCACCCTCAAGCAGGGCGACCGGGTCCTCGTCTGCTGGCTGCCGCCGTGCGGCCACTGTCCGTCCTGCAAGCGCGGCCAGGGCCACCTGTGCCTGGCGAGCCTGGTCAACGCGGGCACCCCCAACTTCCGCCGCGCGGGCGGCGACATCTTCGGCTTCGCCGCGACCGGCACCTTCGCCGAGGAGCTCGTGGTCGATGCCGCGTGCGCCGTCCCGATCCCCGACGACGTGCCCTTCGACATCGCCGCGCTCATCGGCTGCGGCGTCACCACCGGCCTCGGCGCCGCCATCAACACCGCCAAGGTGGAGGCCGGATCCTCGGTGGCCGTCATCGGCTGCGGCGGCGTCGGCATCTCCGTCATCCAGGGCGCCAAGGTCCAGGGCGCGGCCCAGATCATCGCCGTCGACCCGGTGGAGTCGCGGCGCGAGGCGGCCCTGCGGTTCGGGGCCACCGAGGCCGTGGGGCCGGAGGCCTTCGACGACGCCAAGAACCGGATCACCGGCGGCGAGGGCTTCGACTACGTCTTCGAGGTCGTCGGGAAGTCCGCCACCGCGCAGACCGCGTACAAGATGACCCGCCGCGGCGGCAGCGTGGTGATCGTCGGCGCGGGCGCGCTGGACGACAACTTCCAGATCGACATGTTCTCGCTCTTCTTCGACGAGAAGAAGATCCTGCCGTCGATGTACGGCGGCGGGGACGTGCTCCGCTCCTACGAGCGCACCATCGCGCTGTGGCGGGCCGGCCGGGTGGACCTGGCGACCCTGATCACGCACCGGGTGCAGCTCGCCGAGATCAACGACGCGCTCGACCAGATGCGTACGGGTGTCGCCCTGCGCACCTGCATCGAACTCTGACCCGCTCTGAGAGGAACGCTACGGATGTCACTCCCACTTGAGGGGCTCTCCGCCATCGTGACGGGTGCGGGCCGCGGGCTCGGCCGGGCCGAGGCGATCGAGCTCGCGCGGCTCGGCGCGAGCGTGGTCGTCAACGACTTCGGCCAGCCGGGCCGGGACGGCTCCGGGGAGGCCTCGGCCGCCCCGGCGGAGGAGGTCGCCGCCGAGATCCGCGCCGCGGGCGGCCGGGCGGTGGCGCACCTGGGCGACGTGGCCGACTTCGAGCAGGCGCGGGAACTGGTCGAGCTGGCGGTGGCCGGCTTCGGGAAGCTGGACATCCTGGTCAACAACGCGGGCATCCTGCGCGACCGGATGGTCTTCTCGATGTCGGAGGAGGAGTGGGACTCGGTGATCCGGGTCCACCTCAAGGGCCACTTCAACACCACCCACTTCGCGTCCGTGCACTGGCGCGAGCGCTCGAAGGCGGCGGGCGGCCCGGTCTACGGCCGGATCGTCAACACCTCCTCCGAGGCCTTCCTCGGCGGCTCGGCCGGCCAGCCGAACTACGCGGCGGCCAAGGGCGGCATCGTGGGCCTGACCACCTCGACCGCGCTCGCGCTCGCGAAGTACGGGGTGACGGCCAACGCCATCTGCCCGCGCGCCCGGACCCGGATGACCGAGGACGTCTTCGCCGGCTTCGAGGTACCGGAGGAGGGCAAGCTGGACGCCCTCGCCCCCGAGCACGTCGCACCGCTCGTCGGGTACCTGGCCTCGCCCGCCTCCGCCAAGGCCAACGGCCAGCTGTTCGTCGTGCACGGCGGCATCGTGGTCGTCATGGAGCGCCCGAAGGTGGCCGCCAAGTTCGACACGGCCAAGGAGTCCTTCTCCTACGAGGAGCTCGACGAGCTCCTGACCCCGCACTACGCGGCCCGGCCGGCGAACGAGACCTTCGCCGCGACCGAGGTACTGGGCCTCAAGCACGCCTAGGCGGCGACTGCCCCCGCCCCCCGTTCCTATCGCCCGGCCAGCGGTGCCTGCTGGAGGGGGACCGGGCGGGGGGCGGCCGCCGTGGGCGGATCCAGGACCACCGGCGGGGGAGGGGAGGCCGGCAGGTTCAGGCCGACGATCCCGCAGGGCACCTCGGGCGTCGCGTACGGGAGGTGCAGTCGGCCTTGCGGGCTCCACAGACCGGTCCCGCCGAGCCAGCCCGCCGGGGCGCCGAGCCGCAAGACGTGCCGGTCGGAGGGGCGCCACAGGCCGATGCCGCCCTCGGGCAGCCGCAGCGCCACCCCGCAGGTCTCCGGCATCAGGGCCTGGCCGGGCTGGACCGCGAACGGGCGGGCGTCCCCCAGGCGGGCCAGGCATTCCGGGAAGCGGAGGGGCAGGGAGCTGCCCAGCACCCCCCAGCCGAGGCGCGGTTCGCCCGGTGCGTCGGAGCGGATCAGCAGCAGACCGCTGTCCGGGTCGGCCAGCAGCAGCCGGTCGTCGCTGTCCTCGGTGATCTGCAGCAGCGGGGACACCTCGGTGCGCCCCAGGTCCACGGCGACGGCCTTGGTGGTGCCGTCCAGCTCGCGGTCCAGGGCCAGCAGCCGGCCCGCCCGGTCCAGCCAGACGCCGCCCGAGCACCGCCCCGGGATCCGGGCGACGGGCCGCGGGCCCGACGGGCCCCCGGCCACCTGCCAGACCGTGCTCACGGTGTCCTCCGCGGCCAGGGCGAAGGCACCGGAGCCGTCCGGATTCGGCGGGAGCAGGCGAACCCGTACGCCCTCCCGCACGTCCATCCCGCCCAGCTGGAGCTCCCCGGTGCTCGGCCCGGCCTCGGCTCCCGTCGGGTAGAGCAGCGCGAAGGCGTGCCGCTCCGCCACCCGCCGGTGGATGAGCACCCGTCCGTCGGCCAGCGGCAGCACCTCGCTGGCCGCCTCCTCGGGCTGCGCGAGCGGCAGCGGTACCGCGTACGGCTCGGGCCCGGCGAGGGTCCAGCGCTCCGCGTAGAGAGCGTCGCCCTCCCCGGCCAGCCGGGCGGCGTACGACCCGTCCGCGGCGATGCTGAACGCGGCCGTGGTCGTCATTTCGATGGCACAGACAGTCATCCGTGGTCACCTCCGGGGGGAAGCTAATGACCGGGCTTCCCGGCGAACAACACCACCACCACCGCTTCACACATACGGGTGTCCGCTCGGCGATTCGCGCGTGGTGGACGAGGCGGTTGTGCTGCGCGGCCTCCGAGCCGGGACGCTCCGCTGTCGGAAGGGGCGGCGGCCGTCAGGTCTTCGGCGACCCGGGAGCCCTCCCGGGGCCCGGGGCCCGGGCCCCGGCCGAGGAGGTACGGGGACCGGACGTGGCGCCCGGGCGGGCCGCGCGGTGCGCGGCGGTCCCCGCGGCTCCGCGGTCACGTGCCGGGGCCGGGGGACAGGTGCAGGCGGGAATCTTCCGGTTTGTCCGCCCCGGAAGGGAAGGGCCCCGACCGGCAGGGCTGGCCTGACCGGGACGGTCGCCCCGGACGGTAGCCTTGGCCCGTGCCCCGTCTCTCTGAAGTCATCGCCGCGCTGGACGCTCTCTGGCCCCCCTCGCGGGCCGAGCAGTGGGATGCCGTCGGAACCGTCTGCGGCGACCCGGACGCCGAGGTCACCCGGGTCCTGTTCGCCGTGGACCCCGTCCAGGACATCGCCGACGAGGCGGTCAAGCTGGGCGCCGACCTGATCATCACCCACCACCCCCTCTACCTGCGGGGCACCACCACCGTCGAGGCCGGCACCTTCAAGGGCCGCGTCGTGCACACGCTGATCAAGAACGACATCGCGCTGCACGTCGCCCACACCAACGCCGACACCGCCGATCCGGGGGTCTCCGACGCCCTCGCCGGCGCCCTCGGCCTGCGGATCACCGGCCCGCTGGTGCCCGACCCGAGCGACCCGGACGGCCGCCGGGGCCTCGGCCGGATCTGCGAACTGGACCACCCCGAGACCCTGCGCGAGTTCGCCGCCCGCGCCGCGGCCTGGCTGCCGCCGACCGCCCAGGGCATCCGCGTGGCCGGCGACCCGGACGCGCCGGTCCGCCGTGTCGCCGTCAGCGGCGGCTCCGGCGACAGCCTCTTCGAGCAGGTCCGCGCCGCCGGTGTGGACGTCTTCCTGACCGCCGACCTGCGCCACCACCCGGTGTCCGAGGCCCGCGAGACGAGCCGCCCGCTCGCCCTCGTCGACGCCGCCCACTGGGCCACCGAGTGGCCCTGGTGCGAGCAGGCCGCCGCGCAGCTCGACGCGATCTCCGAGCGCCACGGCTGGGGTCTGCGGACCCACGTCTCGCGCACGGTCACCGACCCGTGGACGGCCCACGCGCCGTCCGTCACACCCCCTTCTATCTCTGGAGCCCCCAACTGAACGCCGAGCCCGCCGACCAGATCCGACTTCTCGACGTCCAGGCGCTGGACGTCCGGCTGTCTCAGCTCGCCCACAAGCGCAAGTCGCTGCCCGAGCACGCCGAGCTCGACTCGCTCACCAAGGACCTGGCGCAGCAGCGCGACCTGCTCGTCGCCGCCCAGACCCAGGCGAGCGACACCGCGCGCGAGCAGACCAAGGCGGAGCAGGACGTGGACCAGGTGCGCCAGCGCGCCGTCCGCGACCAGCAGCGGCTCGACTCGGGCGTGGGCATCTCGGCCCGGGACCTGGCGAACCTGCAGAGCGAGGTCGTCTCCCTCGCCAAGCGCCAGGGCGACCTGGAGGACGTGGTCCTGGAGGTCATGGAGCGTCTGGAGGGTGCGCAGGAGCGCGTCACCGGGCTGACCGAGCGCGTCTCGGCCCTGGAGGCCAAGGCCGCGGACGCCACCGCGCGCCGTGACGCGGCGACCTCCGAGATCGACGCCGAGGTCGCGAAGGTCACCAAGGACCGCGAGGTCATCGTCACGTCCATGCCCGCCGACCTGATGGCGCTGTACGAGAAGATCCGCGTCAAGCAGGGCGGGGTCGGCGCCGCGCGCCTCTACCAGCGCCGCTGCGAGGGCTGCCGGCTGGAGCTCGACATGGCCGAGGTCAACGAGATCAAGGCCGCGGCCCGCGACCAGGTCGTACGTCACGAGAACTGCGGCCGCATCCTGGTCCGTACGGCCGACTCGGGCATCTGATGCCGCAGTTTGTCGTGGAGGCGGACGGCGGGTCCCGGGGCAACCCGGGGCCGGCCGGCTACGGCGCGGTGGTGCTCGACCCGGCGACGGGCGAGACGCTGGCCGAGCGTGCCGAGTACATCGGCATCGCGACGAACAACGTGGCCGAGTACAAGGGCCTGATCGCCGGGCTCGCGGCGGCCCGTGAGCTCGCCTCCGACGCGCAGGTCCTGGTCCGGATGGACTCGAAGCTGGTCGTCGAGCAGATGTCGGGCCGCTGGAAGATCAAGCACCCGGACATGAAGCCGCTCGCGGCCGAGGCCGCGCGGATCCTGCCGCGCGCGCAGGTGACGTACGAGTGGATCCCGCGCGAGCAGAACAAGCACGCGGACCGGCTCGCGAACGAGGCGATGGACGCGGGCAAGCGCGGCAAGCAGTGGGAGCCTTCGGCGTCCACGGCCGCCCTCGACCACGGCGCGGCGCGCGCCCTGGCCACCCCGCCGGCGCCGGCGGGCCCGCCGGGGGACGCGACGAAGGGAGCCGCGGCCGTCCGCGCCGCCCTGGTCTCCGCCTCCGGAGCCTCGGCCACGTCGGCCCAGGAGCTCGCCGACACGCTGTTCGCCGACGCCGAGGCCCTGGCGGACGCGATCGAGCCCTGCCTCGACGCCGATGCCCCGGCGGTCGCCGCGGGCAGCCACGGCTGGGGCCCGGACATGGGGGCGCCGGCCACCTTCGTGCTGCTGCGGCACGGCGAGACCGCCCTCACCCCGCAGAAGCGCTTCTCGGGCAGCGGCGGCAGCGACCCCGAACTGTCCCCGGCCGGCCGCCGGCAGGCCGCCGCCGTGGCCGAGGCGCTCGCCGCCCGCGGCACCATCCAGACGGTCATCAGCTCCCCGCTGCGCCGCTGCCGTGAGACCGCCCAGGCGGTCGCGGACCGCCTCGGCCTCACCGTGACGGTCGAAGAGGGCCTGCGCGAGGTGGACTTCGGGGTATGGGAGGGCCTGACCTTCGCCGAGGTGCAGCAGCGCTTCCCGGACGACCTCCAGGCCTGGCTGGACTCCCCGAAGGCGGCCCCCACGGGCGGCGGTGAGAGCTTCATGTCCGCCACCCGCCGGATCTCGGCCACCCGCGACCGCCTGCTGTCCGCCCACGCGGGCCGCACGGTCCTGCTGGTCACCCACGTGACCCCGGTCAAGATCCTGGTCCGGCTGGCCCTGGGCGCCCCGCCGGAAGCCCTGTTCCGCATGGAACTCTCGGCGGCCTCCCTGTCGGCGGTGGCCTACTACGCGGACGGCAACGCCTCGGTCCGCCTCCTGAACGACACGTCCCACCTGCGGTAGACCCCCGCTCGGGGAAGGCCCTCGCCGACGGCGGCCCGTCGGCGGCGGCCCGTCGGCGGCGGCCCGTCGGCGGGGGCGGGCCGGCGGGGGCGGGCCGTCACCGCGTCTGCACCCGTGCCCCCGTCAGGGCGCGGGCTTGAAGGGGTCGAGGGCCTTCATGGCCCGGTCGAGGGCGCGGACCATGTTCTGTGCCTCGGCCTGGGCGGACTGGACGGCGCCGCGCGCCTGCCGTGCGTACGGGCGGTCCCGCTCCCCGTCCGGCGCGGCCCAGTCCCCGGCGTCCCGCCGACCGATGTGGACCTCCAGCTGGCGCAAGGCGTCTTCGAGATGGCGGGCGAGTTCGCGCAGGCTCCCGGTCACGGCAGCGATTTCGGCGGGATCCGCGTAGGCGTTGCGGGGGTCGGTGGTCGCTTCGGCGAGTTCGCGTACGTGCGCGGCGGCCGAGGCCGCGCGGGCAGGGTGATCGGTCATGTGGCTGAGCGTCCCGCATCGGCCGGACCGCGGAAAGGCGTGTGCACCGACTGCCGGGATCCGGTGGCCGGGCCGCCGCCGAGCGGGGCCGGGGCGGGGAGCCGTGGCGCCGCTGCCCCGAACGGGAGGGGAAGCGGCAGACGAGCCGGCCTGTACGCCGGGTTCTGTCGCCCGGTGACCTCGCGGTCGCCGGGGAGACGGCCATCCATCTAGGACCGGTGTTGCCACCGGCCTCGTGCGGTCTACCCGCGAACTCGGGCGGGCAGCCCTCGAACGTTCGCGCAGACCCGTCCGGGGACGGATCCTCTTGACCTTGCTCCGGGTGGGGTTTACCTAGCCGCCTGAGTCACCTCAGGCGCTGGTGGTCTCTTACACCACCGTTTCACCCTTACCGAGGGCCGAAGCCCCTGGCGGTCTGTTTTCTGTGGCACTGTCCCGCGGGTCACCCCGGGTGGGCGTTACCCACCACCCTGCCCTGTGGAGCCCGGACGTTCCTCGGCGGGATCCTGAGACCCCGACGCGGCCGCCCGGCCGACTCGTCTGCCGTGGCGACCATGTTACCCGGGGCGACGGCCGCACTTGACCTCGCTTGACCTTGACGCAGCGGCAGGGTTTCTACTGGGGGCATGCGGATCGGAGAGATCGCCGCGGTCGTCGGGGTCACCACCCGGGCGATCCGGCACTACCACCATGTCGGGCTGCTCCCGGAACCGGAGCGGCGCCCCAACGGCTACCGGGCCTACAGCCTCCGTGATGCCGTCCTGCTGGCCCGCGTACGCCGGCTCACCGAGCTCGGGCTCAGCCTCGACGAGGTGCGGGACGTCCTCGCGGACGACGCCGGGCGCGAACTCGCCGACGTCCTCACGGAACTCGACGCCGACCTCGCCCGGCAGGAGGCCGAGATCCAGGAGCGGCGCCGCCGTCTCGCCGTGCTGCTCGCCGCCGGGCCGGGGGAGGCCGAGCCGCTCTCGCCCGGGCTCGCCGCGCTGCTGGCGAAGGCGCCGCGGACCGACTCGCCGGCCGCCGCGAAGGACCGCGAACACCTGGCCCTCCTCGACGCGACGGGCGCGGGCGGCCAGGAGATGTACGCCGCGCTCGGGCCGCTGGCCGGCGATCCCGCCGTGCTCGCGCTGTACGTGCGCCTCGACGAGCTCGCCGACGCGCCCGTGGACGACCCGCGGATCCCGCCCCTGGCGGCGGAGCTGGTGGCGGCCGTCCCCGACGAGGTGTTCGCCGCGATCCCCGCCGACGGGGTGGTCGTGACCGGGTTCAAGGAGGCGCTGCTCGCCGAGTACGCGCCCGCGCAGGCCGAAGTCGTCCGCCTCGTCATGGAGGCGTTCATCGAGAGGGGGCGGGGATGACCCGCATACGGGCGGCGCGGATCGCCGTCACCGCCGTCGTCCCGGCGGAGCTGGCGCTCGTGGTGTGCCTGGCGGCCGGGGTGCGCCTGCCCGGGTGGGCGCTCGCCGCCACCGAGGCGCTCCTCGCCGGCGTGCTGCTGCTGGAGGCGTGGGTGCTGCACGGCCTCTACGCCGCCGAGCGCGCCCGCGGCGCCGGCCGGCGGGCCGCCGTCCGGACGGCGGTCCGGGCCGTGGTCCCGGTGCGGGTGCGGCGGCTGGTGCGGCACGAGCTGCGCGCCATCGCCTCCCTCGGCCGGTGGGCCGTGCGCGGGAAGCACGGGGTGCGCCCCGGAGACCTCGCCGCCGCGTACACCGGACCGCAGACGGCCATGATGTACGGGATGCTCTTCGTGTCGGTGATCGAGACCGTCGGCCTGGCCGTGCTCATCCCCTGGCCGACGGTGCACCGGGTGGTGCTGGTGCTGGACGTGTACGGAATCCTGCTCGTCCTCGCCCTGCACGCCGCGTGCGTCACCCGGCCGCACGTGGTCCGCCCCGACGGGTCCCTGCGGATCCGCTACGGGGCCCTGTTCGACCTGGCCGTACCGGCGGACGCGGTGGCCTCGGTACGCGTGGACCGGCGCTACCCCGAGGGCCGGCTCGTCACGCTGTCCGAGGACGGGGTGCTCGACCTCGTCGTCGGCAGCCAGACCACCGTCACCCTGGAACTGAACCGGCCGCTCCCCTTCACCCGGCCGCTCGGAGCCACCGGCGAGGCCCGGACCGTCCGCTTCCACGCCGACGACCCCCGCGCCCTGGTCACCGCCCTGTGCCGGCAGCCCGCCACTTCCTAGTGCTGTGACCGGGCCACAGCACTAGCCGGGCACGTCGAAGAGGATCTTCGACGTGCCCGGGTCGGCCTCCGTCAGCCGGACCCGGATCCGGTCGCCCAGGGGCAGGTCCAGCGTGGTGGACCGGACGCGGCCGACCACCGCCGGATCCTCCAGGTGGACCGTGCCCGCCAGCGGCTCCCCGTCCTTGACGTCGATGACCGTGGCCTCGAAGGTCTCCCCGACCCGGTCCTTCAGCACGGCGGCCTCGACCAGGTCCACGGACTCCCGCTCCACCGTGTTCGCCAGCCGGCTGCCCTCCGCCATCTCGTCCGGGAGCGCGGGAAGGGCCGCCAGTGCCCACGGCGGCGGTTCGGTCCCGGCCACCGCCGCCAGGCACAGCTCGCCGGCGTACCGGTCGACGAGGCGGCGCAGCGGCGCCGTGCAGTGCGTGTACGGGGCCGCCACCGCGGAATGGATCGCCGGGTCGGGGCTGTCGCCGCCGGTGAAGGCCGTGTAGCCCGCGCCGCGCAGCAGCGCCGTGCACTCCTGGAGGAAGGCGGCGTGGGCGGGCCGGTGCGGGTCGAGGGAGCGCACCAGTTCGGCGTACGGCACGTGGTGCGGCCAGTCGATCCGCAGGGCCTTCGCCGTCCGCCGGAGCCGGCCGACCGCGCCGTCGGGGGCGCTGGGCAGCGTACGCAGGATGCCCGTGCCGGTGGCCAGCATCAGATCGGCCGCGGCCATGCCGGTCATCAGGGAGATCTGCGCGTTCCAGCCGTCGGCGGGCAGCGGGGCGCGGTAGGCCAGGGAGTACGTGCCGTCGCGCTCGACGACCTCCTGCTCGGGCACATTGAGGGAGATGCCGCCGCGCGCCTGTTCCAGGGCCTCGCGAAGCCGGCCGACGTCCTTGAGGAGGGCGAGCGGCTCCTCCGCCGTTCCGGTGTCGATGGCCTTCTGGACGCCGTCGTAGTCGAGCCGGGCCCGGCTGCGGACCAGCGCGCGGCGGACGTCGACGGTCTCGACCCGGCCGTCGGGGTCCAGGTCGAAGCGCCACACCAGGGCCGGGCGGACCTGGTCGGGCAGCAGGCTGGCGGCGCCCTCCGAGAGGACGGGCGGGTGCAGCGGGACCTTGCCGTCGGGGAAGTAGAGGGTGGTCACGCGGCGGTGGGCCTCGGCGTCGAGCGCGCCGCCGGGAGCGACGAAGGAGGCGACGTCGGCGATGGCGTAGTGGACGCGGTAACCGCCGCCGGAGCGCTTCGCCAGGTGCATGGCCTGGTCGAGGTCGACGGAGGCCGGCGGGTCGATCGTGAAGAAGGGGATGTCCGTACTGTCCAGGTCCGGGAGGCGGGGGTGCGCCGCCGCGTGCTCGGCCTCGGCGAGGACCGCCGCCGGGAAGGCCTCGGGCACCTCCAGCTTCGTCCGCAGTTCACGCAGCGCGGCCCGCAGAGCAGCCCCGTCTGCGCCGGTCATGTGCATCTGACGGCGTGGCATGCGTCGAGCCTAGGTCTGGCCGGCGCGGACGGCGCGGCGAGCGGGGGCGGAGGACGTCTACCCTGGCTCGGGGGCCGCACCCCCTGCGACGTCGTACCGAAGGAGAACCACCGTGCTCGTGCTGCTGCCGCCGTCCGAAGGAAAGGCCGCCGGCGGCTCCGGCGCACCCCTGAAGCCGGAGGCGCTGTCGCTGCCCGGTCTGACCCCGGCCCGTGCGGCGGTGCTGGAGGAGCTGGTCGAGCTGTGCGCGGCGGACGAGATGAAGGCGCGCGAGGTGCTGGGCCTGAGCGAGGGCCTGCGCGGCGAGGTCGCCAAGAACGCGGAGCTGCGTACGGCGGGGGCCCGTCCGGCGGGCGAGATCTACACGGGCGTGCTCTACGACGCGCTGGGCCTGGCCGATCTGCCCGCGGCGGCGCGGGCGTCGGCCGAGGACGCGCTGCTCGTCTTCTCGGGGTTGTGGGGTGCGGTGCGGGTCACCGACGCGATCCCCTCGTACCGCTGCTCGATGGGGGTGAAGCTGCCCGGGCTGGGCGCGCTGGGCGCGTACTGGCGGGGGCCGATGGCGGAGGTCATGCCGGAGGCGGCGGGGGACGGGCTGGTGCTGGACCTGCGGTCGGCGGCGTACGGGGCCGCGTGGAAGCCGAAGGGTGAGGTGGCGGGGCGGACCGCGACCGTCCGGGTGCTGCACTCGCAGCGGGTGGACGGGGTGGAGAAGCGGTCGGTGGTGAGCCACTTCAACAAGGCGACGAAGGGGCGGCTGGTACGGGACCTGCTGCTGGCCGGGGCGGCTCCGGCTTCGCCCGCCGAGCTGGTCACGGCCCTGCGGGACCTGGGCTACGTGGTCGAGGCCGAGCCCGCCGCGAAGCCGGGCAAGGCCTGGTCCCTCGATGTGGTGGTCACGCAGATCCACCACTGAGCCGGGCGCGGCGCCGTCGCCGGGGGCTCTGCCCCCGGACCCCCGCGCCTCAAACGCCGGCGGGGCTGAAACATGCAGCCCCGTCGGCGTTTGAGGCGCGGGTCCGGGCGGAGCCCGGGCTTAGTGGCCCAGGGGCCAGGCCACCGTGGCCGGGGTGCGGTCAGCGGCGCCCGCGTAGGTGGCGCAGGCGTCCGTCAGGGTTTCCAGGAGGGTGAGCGGGTCCGGGAGGGGGTGTTCCATGCCGCGGATCCAGGTCACCGCCTGGTCACCGGGCAGGGCCGCCGGCGGGACCAGGACGTAGCTGCCGCGGCAGTGCCAGCGCAGGCCCGGGTGTTCGTCCATCGTCTCGGGGTGGCAGTCCAGTACGCACGGCCACCACTCGTCCTCGTCCTCGGGGGTGCCGCGGGTGGCGGTGAAGAAGAGCATCCGGGCCTGCTCGCCGGTGCCGCCCGACTCGGCGACGGGGCCGACCTCGATCCCGGCCTCCAGCAGTCGGGCGAGGGCTGCGGTGCCGGCCTCCAGCGGGACGTCGAGAACGTCGTGGACCATGCCGGTCGCGGTGATGAAGTTGGCCTGGGGCTGGTTGCGCGCCCAGCGTTCGACCTGTGCGCGGTCGGTGGTCGACTGGGTCTGCCAGGCGAAGGAGATGGGGTGCCGTGCGGGCGTCGGACAGCCGATCCGGTCGCACGAACACCGGTAACCGGCGGGATGGGCGGCGGGGGCGAGCGGCAGGCCCGCGGCGGCGACGGCCAGGAGGAGCGCCTCGCGCTCCGCTCCGGGGTCCTCGGCGGTGGGTTTCTGCCGCCGGCGCAGCCACTGGGAAATCCTGCTCTGCTCGCCGCGTTTGACGCGGCCGGACTCAGACCCCATCTATCCCCTCACCTCACCGTATCCCCGGCGGACCAACCCATGGTCCCACCATCCTGAGCCCCGGGTGACCGCTCTTGACGACCGGGGGGTTGGAGATGCGCGACCGGAAACCCCCACATAACCATAGAATCAGGCCAAATGTTCTCGGCCGGTCTTCGATTCCCTGCCCGCTATCGGGCGGTGACGTTGGCCACCCCGCCCAGCACCCGGTCCACGAGCGCGTCGGTGTACGCGTGCGTCAGGGGCGCGGTGCGCATCAGCCAGCGGTAGGTGAGCGGTCCGACGAGCATCTCGACCGTGAGGCGCAGGTCCGTGTCCGGCGCGAGCTGGCCGGCCTCCCGGGCCGTGTGCAGCCGGGCCTCGTACAGGGCGAGCTGGGGCTCCAGCAGCCGCTCGGTGAAGCGGGCGCCGAGCTCGGGGTCGGTGGCCCCGGCCGCCGTCAGGGCGCGCGCGGGAGCCTCGTACTTCTCGTCGTTGAACTCGTCGACCGTCGCCCGCAGTACGTGCTTCAGGTCGGCCGCGAGATCCCCGGTGTCCGGGAAGCCGGTCCACCCGGCGTCCGTCTCCGCGTCCCCGGCGAGGGCCAGGGAGGCGTCGAGGAGGACGGCGGCCTTCGACGGCCACCAGCGGTAGATGGTCTGCTTGCCGACGCCCGCGCGGGCGGCGATGGCCTCGATGGTCAGCTTGTTGTAGCCGACCTCCCCGACGAGGGCGAGCGCGGCGTCGAGGATGGCGCGCCGGGAGCGGTCGCTGCGGCGGGTGGCGTCAGGGGTCTTGGGCATGGCCCGAAACTATCAAAGCGAGACGTCTCGTCTTTCCGCAGGTTTGCGTAAACCACCCAATCAGTTCACTGTGCTGTCCAGGTGGAGGAGAGACGATTCTCTCCAGCACTCGTCCCGAGTCGTGAAAGTCGTGAGGAGCCTTCTTTGCGCAGAGACGCCACACCCCGGCGCTACCTGATGTGCCCACCCGCACACTTCAAGGTCACGTACTCCATCAATCCGTGGATGGACCCCACGAAACCGGTGGACCTGCCCCTCGCACTGGCCCAGTGGGAAGACCTGAGGGACCGCTACCGCTCCCTCGGGCACATCGTCGAGACCCTCGAACCCGACCCCGCGCTGCCCGACATGGTCTTCGCGGCGAACGGGGCCCTCGTCGTCGACGGCCGGGTCCTCGGGGCCCGGTTCGCCTACCCGGAACGGTCCGCCGAGGCCGAGATCCACCTCGACTGGTTCCGTTCCCACGGCTACCCGGACATCCACGAGCCCTCCCACGTCAACGAGGGTGAGGGGGACTTCGCGGTCACCGCCCGCTACATCCTGGCCGGCCGGGGCTTCCGCTCCAGTCCGCTCTCGCACGACGAGGCCCAGGAGTTCTTCGGCCGCCCGGTCATCGGCCTCGACCTGGTGGACCCGCGCTACTACCACCTGGACACGGCGCTCAGCGTCCTCGACGGCGACGAGATCATGTACTACCCGGACGCCTTCTCGCCCGGCAGCCAGGCGGTGCTCAGGCGGCTCTTCCCGGACGCCCTGATCGCCGACGGCAAGGACGCGGCCGCCCTCGGCCTGAACGCGGTCTCCGACGGCCTGCACGTCCTGCTCCCGCAGGCGGCGACCGGACTCCTGGAGCCGCTGCGGGACCGGGGGTTCGAGCCGGTCCCGATGGATCTGGGCGAGCTGCTCAAGGGCGGCGGCAGCGTGAAGTGCTGCACCCAGGAGCTGCGGCCTTAGGGCCCGCTACGGTGCCGGGGGCCAGGCCTGGCCCCAGTCGGCGTCCCGGGCCGCCTTGTAGAGGTCGCCGTGGCGCTTGGTCACATTGACCCGGGTCAGGCCCGCTTCCTCGGGGCCGCACAGCTCCAGCAGGACGAGCCCCTTCCGGATCTGCGGCTTCCGCGTGATCCGGGAGGCGGCCGGCTCCGCCGGGAAGCGGGTCGCGGCGACGTAGCTGAACTTCTCGTCCTCGTACGGGAGCGAGCCGCCCTTGACCTGCCGGTGCAGGGAGGACCGGCTGACCCGCGCCGAGAAGTGGCACCAGTCCTTGCCGACCTCGATCGGACAGGTCCCGTCGTGCGGGCACGGGGCGGCGATCCGCAGCCCGGCCTCGATCAGCTGGTCACGGGCCTCGCGGATGCGCAGGTACCCCTCCGGCGTGCCCGGCTCGATCAGCACCACGGCCTGGCCGGCCCGCGCCGCCTCGGCGACGACGGCCGTGCGCGCCTGCGGGGTCAGCTCGCCGAGTACGTACGACACGGTCACCAGGTCGGCCTCGGGGAGGCTCAGCCCCGAGCCGATGACGGCCCGCCGCCACGCGGCCCCGCGCAGCACCTCGGAGGTCGAGGCGGCCGCCAGTTCCCGGCCGAGGGCCAGGGCCGGCTCCGCCCAGTCCAGCACCGTGGTCTCCCGCGGGCCGTCCCAGGTGGCGTCCACCGCCCAGGTCGCGGCGCCCGTGCCGCCGCCCACGTCCACGTGCGAGCCCGGCGCCCAGTCGGGTGCCGCCTCGGCCAGCCCGTCGAGGGCGCTCCGGACGGCCTCGAAGGTGGCGGGCATCCGGTACGCCGCGTACGCCGCCACGTCGGAGCGGTCACGCAGTACGGGCGCGTCGGTCGGGGTCTGTCCCCGGTAGCTGGCGATGAGCCGCTCGACGGCGGCCGCGGCCTGCTTCGGCGGGAGCCCGTCGAGCAGCCCGCCGAGCGTGCGGCGGAGGGTGTCGGCGGAGGTGGGGGCGGAGGCGTTCACCTGCGAAGTTTATGCCGCCGATCCGGGTCGGGGCCGCCGGTCCCGGGCGGGGCCGGCTGGTCGGGTGCGGCCGCCGGACCGGTGCGGCTCAAGGATCGGGGCTCCGCCCCGGACCCCGCGCCTCAAACGCCGGCGGGGCTGGAGTCGTCGGCGGGGTCGGCCAGGTCGGCGGAGGCGGATCGGCTCTGCCACGGGCGGCACAGGCCGGAGAAGGCGCTCAGGGCGAGCAGTGCGCACACCAGCTGGACCAGCGCCATCGGTACCGCCGTGTCCTCGCCCGCGATCCCCACCAGCGGCGAGGCGATCGCGCCGATCAGGAACGAGGAGGTGCCGAGGAGCGCGGAGGCCGATCCGGCCGCGTGCGGGGTCCGCATCAGGGCCTGCGCGTTGGTGTTCGGCAGCACCACGCCCATCGCCGACATCAGGACGAACAGGGCGGCGGCGATCGGGGTCAGCCCGACCTCCCCGAACACTCCGGTCGACATCAGCAGCAGGGCCACCGTGGCGGCCAGGACGACCGTGAGCCCGACGGCCAGGACCTTGTCCAGGCTGACCCGGCCCACCAGCAGCTTGCCGTTGATCTGGCCGACGAGGATCAGGCCGACCGAGTTGAGCCCGAACAGCAGGGCGAAGGCCTGGGGCGAGGCCCCGTAGATCTCCTGCACCACGAAGGGCGAGGCGGATATGTAGGAGAAGAGCGCGGCGAAGGCGAAGCCGCCGGTCAGGGTGTAGCCCGCGAAGACGCGGTCGCCGAGCAGCCCCCGCATGGTCCGCAGGGCGGAGCCGACACCGCCGGTGTGCCGCCGCTCGGGCGGCAGGGTCTCGCCGAGGCCGCGCCAGACCATCAGGGTGAGCACCGCGCCCACGACGGTGAGGACGACGAAGACCCCGCGCCAGTCGGCGAAGCGCAGCACCTGGCCGCCGATGAGCGGGGCGATGATCGGGGCGGCCCCGGATATGAGCATCAGGGTGGAGAAGAAGCGCGCCATCTCGTCCCCGTCGTACAGGTCGCGTACGACGGCCCGGGCGATGACGATCGCGGCGGCGCCGGCCAGGCCCTGGAGCAGCCGGAAGGAGATCAGCAGCTGGGTGGTCGGGGCGAGCGCGCAGATCGCGGTGGCCAGGACGTAGACGACCATGCCGATGAGGAGGGGCCGGCGGCGGCCCCACTTGTCGCTCATCGGGCCGATGACGAGCTGGCCCAGGGCCATGCCGGCGAGGCAGGCCGTGAGGGTGAGCTGGATGGTCGCGGCAGGGCTGTTCAGGGCGTCGGTGACCTGCGGCAGGGCCGGCAGGTACATGTCCATGGACAGCGGGGGGAGGGCGGTGAGCCCGCCGAGTATGAAGGTGACGAGAAGGCCCGTGCGGCGGGCGGCCGTCAGGGGCGTCGTGGCGGTGGGGGGAGTGGGGGCAGAGGGCGATGCGGGCGACGAGTCGTGCGAGGCGGCCGTCGCGGGGCCTCTCTCCGACATGCGGAACTCCAGTCTTCTCATCTGATCTACGCACCCCTGACCGACCCATGCTCTCAGCAATCGGAACGTCCGGGGAACGGGGCGCCGTGTGACGTACCCTGCGGCCCCATGGACGAAAGTACGAAGAAGATCGCCCTGGTGACCGGAGCCGGCTCCGGGATCGGCCGCTCCGTGGCGCTGACCCTGGCCGCCGCGGGCTGGGCCGTGGCCGTGGCGGGCCGCCGCACCGAACCGCTGGAGGAGACCGCCCAGGCCGCCGGGGAGGGCGCGGACGTGCTGTGCGTACGGGCGGACGTGAGCGACCCGGACGACGTGACTGCTCTGTTCGAGTCGGTCCGGGCCCGGTACGGGCGCCTCGACCTGCTCTTCAACAACGCGGGCACCTTCGGACCGGGCGGGGTCCCGCTGGAGGACCTCACCTACGAGGCCTGGCGCTCGGTCGTCGACGTCAACCTCACCGGCTCCTTCCTGTGCGCGCAGGCCGCCTTCCGGCAGATGAAGCGGCAGGACCCGCAGGGCGGCCGCATCATCAACAACGGCTCCATCTCGGCGCACGTGCCGCGCCCCCACTCCATCGCCTACACCGCGACCAAGCACGCGATGACCGGACTGACCAAGTCCCTGTCGCTGGACGGGCGGCCGTACCGGATCGCCTGCGGCCAGATCGACATCGGCAACGCGGCGACCGAGATGACCGAGCGGATGCGGACCGGCATCCTCCAGGCCAACGGGCGGCTGGCCGTCGAGCCGGTGATGGACGCCGCCGACGTGGCCCGCACGGTCCTGCACATGGCGGAGCTCCCGTTGGAGGCGAACGTGCAGTTCGCGACGGTGATGGCGACCTCCATGCCGTACATCGGCCGCGGCTGACCCACGCGGGATCCGGTGCCGCAATCGCATTGCCAGCCCGCGGGGACGCGGACGATCATGGCCGCATGACCGACACCGAGGTACTGCGCTACACCGCCTTCTCCCACGACCCGGACGGCGGCAACCCCGCCGGGGTCGTGCTCGACGCCGCCGGACTGGACGAGCGCGCCATGCTGGAGATCGCCGCCGGGCTGGGCTACAGCGAGACGGCCTTCCTGACCGCCCCGCCCGAGGGGTTCGGCGGTGCGGAGGGCCGGTCCTTCACCGTGCGCTACTTCAGCCCCAAGGCGGAGGTCCCCTTCTGCGGGCACGCCACCGTGGCCACGGCCGTCGCGCTGGGGGAGCGGATCGGGCCGGGCGAGCTCCTCCTCGCCACCCGGGCGGGGACCGTACCGGTGTCCGTCACCTCGGAGGACGGGCAGCTGCGGGCCACGCTCACCAGCGTCGAGCCGCACACCGAGGAGATCGGCGCGGCGGACCTCGCCGAGGCACTGGCCGCGCTGGACTGGCCCGAGGCCGACCTGGACCCGGCGTTCCCGCCCGCGATCGCCTATGCCGGTGCCCGGCACCTGGTGCTCGGCGCCGCCACGCGGGCCCGGCTCGCGGACCTGGACTACGACTTCGCCCGGCTGGAGGCCCTGATGCGCCGTCTGGACCTCACCACGGTCCAGCTGGTGCACCGGGCCGGACCGGCGGAGTTCCACGTACGCGACCCCTTCCCGGTGGGCGGCGTGGTCGAGGACCCCGCCACGGGAGCCGCCGCGGCCGCCTTCGGGGCGTACGCCCGCGAGCGCGGCCTGGTCCCGGCGGACGCCGTGCTCACCCTCCACCAGGGAACGGACATGGGCCGCCCCGGGGTGCTCACGGTGGAACTGCGCGCCGGTGACCCCCGGGTCAGGGTGGGCGGCGAGGGCGTCCGCATCCCGTGAGCGAAACCATCGGCCCGGATCCCCGGGGTTCCGCCCCGGACCCCGCCCCTCAAACGCCGGAAGGGATGGATTCGTGAGGGTGATCGGATGCGCCGAGGCGGACCTGCCTGCAGGGCTGGCGCGGCAGGTCGCGGAGCTGGAGGACGCGGCCTGGCCGGGGGCCGAGCCCGGGCACGACCCGGCCCTGGCCCCGCGGGCCCTGCTCCTGCTGGCCGCGGACGGCACCGTGGCCGCCTCGCTGGCACTGCTGTTCAAGGAGATCCGGCTCGCGGGGCGGACCTACCGGGCGGCCGGGCTGAGCGCGGTCGTGACCCGGCCCACGCTGCGCGGCCGGGGCCGCGGGGCGCGGCTGGTGGCGGAGGCCCGCGCCGAGCTGGCGGCCGACCCGGCCGTGGACCTGGCGCTGTTCAGCTGCGACCGGCCCCTGGCGGCCTTCTACGAGGCGGCCGGCTTCGAAGTGCTGCCCGGCACGGTCCTGGTGGGCGGGACCCCCGAGGATCCCCTGGCCACCGACGACCCCGGCTTCGACAAGGTGGTGCTCGCGGCCTTCTTCACGGACGACCCGGGCCGGGACCGCGCCGCCTTCACGGGCGTCCGCGTCCCGCTCCACCCCGGAAACACCGACAGGCTGTGGTGACGGGCCCGAGGGCCCCTCACCACAGCCTGCCGGCGGCAGCCGCTCGGCCGGACACCCTCAGCCGGCGGGCGTGGAGTCCGAGTCCGCGGGCCGTACCTTCGGCGCGGCCGCCGGGCGGCCGCGGTCGACGAGGAACAGCGTCAGCACGGGGACCAGGTACAGCAGCCACACCGTGAGCTGGAGGACGGTCGGGTCGGGCTGGAAGTTGAAGATGCCCTTGAGCAGGGTCCCGTACCAGCTGTCCGGCGGGATCGTCTCGCTGATGTCGAAGGCCCTGTCGCCCAGGCCGCCCAGGAAGCGGGCCTCCTGGAGGTCGTGCACCCCGTACGCGAGCACGCCCGCGGCCACGATCACCAGCATGGCGCCGGTCCACCGGAAGAACTTCGCCAGATTGATCTTCAGCGTGCCCCGGTAGAAGAGGTACCCCAGCAGGATCGCCGTGGCGATGCCCAGCAGCACACCGATCAGCGGTGCCGAGGAACCCTCGCCACTGGCCCGTACCGACGCCCACACGAACAGGGCCGTCTCCAGGCCCTCCCGGCCGACGGCCAGGAAGGCGGTGGCGACCAGCGCCCCGGTGCCCATGGCAAGCGCCGAGTCGAGCTTGCCGTGCAGATCGGCCTTCAGATGCCGCGCGGTGCGCTTCATCCAGAAGACCATCCACGTCACCAGGCCCACGGAGATGATCGACAGAGTGCCGCCGAGCAGCTCCTGCGCCTCGAAGGTCAGCTCCTGGGTGCCGAATTCGAGCATCGCGCCGAAGGCGAGGGACAGCCCGCAGGCGATCGCGATGCCCAGCCACACGGGACGCAGGGCGTCCCTGCGCTCGGTCTTCACCAGGTACGCGACGAGGATGCAGACGACCAGGCTGGCCTCCAGCCCCTCGCGCAGGCCGATCAGATAGTTGCCGAACACGGCGGTGGTTCCTCTCCGGCGGGGACTACGCGAACAGCGTCCGGCCCCACCAGTCGTCCTTGTCACGGACGCCCGGCGGGACGGCGAAGATCGCCGAACCCACGTGCTGGATGTATTCGTTGAGGACGTCGGCCTTCGCCAGCTGGCGCTGGATCGGGATGAAGCCCTTGCGGACGTCGCGCTGGTAGGCGAGGAAGAACAGGCCCGCGTCCAGGCGGCCCAGTCCGTCCGTGCCGTCGGTGAAGGAGTAGCCGCGGCGCAGGATCGTCGCACCGTTGTTGGTGTCCGGGTGCGCGAGGCGCACGTGCGCCTCCGGCTTCATCGCCTTCAGGAACGGCTCGTCGCGCTCCTTCGACTTGCCGACCGGGGCACCCTCGCCCTTGTCGCGGCCGAAGATGTCCTCCTGCTCCTGGAGCGGGGTGCGGTCCCAGGTCTCGATGTTCATCCGGATCCGGCGCGCCACCAGGTACGAGCCGCCGGTCAGCCAGTCGCTGCCGTCGCCCGCGCCGACCCACACGTGCTTGTCCAGGGCGGCCTTGTCGGTGCCGGAGATGTTCCGGGTGCCGTCCTTGAAGCCCATCATGTTGCGCGGGGTCTGCTCGTCGGGAGTGGTCGACGAGGTCTTGCCGAAGCCGAGCTGCGACCAGCGCATCGCGGTGCGGCCGAAGCCGATGCGGGCCAGCTGGCGGATCGCGTGCACGGCGACCTGCGGGTCGTCGGCGCAGGCCTGGACGCAGAGGTCGCCGCCGGAGCGGGCCGGGTCCAGGTTGTCGCCGGGGAACAGCTCCAGGTCCACCAGTGCCTCGGGGCGCTTGCCCTCCAGCCCGAACCGGTCCTTGGCGAACAGGCCCGGACCGAAGCCGATGGTCAGGGTGAGCCGGGAGGCCTTCAGGCCCAGCGCCTCGCCCGTGTCGTCCGGCGGGGCCTCAGGGAGGCCGCCGAAGCCGCCCTCACCGACCGGCAGACCGGCCGTCATCAGCCGGGCCGCCACCGTCCACTCCTTGAGGAGCTTGATCAGTTCCTCGCGGTCCTTCGTCTTCACGTCGAAGGCCGCGAAGTGCAGGCGGTCCTGCACGGCGCTCGCTATACCGGCCTGGTGCTCGCCGTGGAACGGCACGGCCGCCCCGGCGGACGCCGCCGACACCATGTCCGTGCCGCCGCCGAAGGCCGTCACCGCACCGCCGGCCGCGGCGGCGCCGAGCGCGAACCCGGCCCCGCCCCAGCCCAGCACCGCACGCCGTGAGGGCGCGGCACCGGAAGCCGGTGCGGATGCGGCACCGTCCTGCTGCGGCTGCTGCCCAGCCGAGTCCGACTCGGTCATCGTGATCTCCCGCCTGCTTCCGTCTCTGCCGGTTACTTGGTGACCGCGGCGGCGAGCTTGGAGAGCGGCTCGGCGAGCGCGTTCACGCCGTCCGAGAGCTCCTTGCGCTCCGGCTCGCCGACCTTGTCGTACGAGGTGAACTCGTAGCTGTTCTTGTCGGTGCGGTACTTGTCCAGCAGCACGGTCAGGGCCGCGAACTGGGTGTCGAGCTGCTTGACCAGCTCCGGGTCGTTCTTCGCGGCGATCGGCTTGAGCAGCTCGTACGCCTTCTGCGCACCCTCGACGTTGGCCTTGAAGTCGACCAGGTCGGTGCGCGAGTAGCGCTCCTCCTCACCGGTGACCTTGCCGGTGGCGACCTCGTCCAGGAGCTCCTTGGCGCCGTTGGCGATCGAGGTCGGGGTGATCTCCGCCTGGCCGACCTTCTTCTGCCAGTCGGTGAGGTCCGCGATCAGGGTGTCGGCGAGCTGCTTCTCGCGGTCGCCGATCTTGTTGTCGGCCCACAGGGCCTTCTCCAGGCGGTGCCAGCCGGTCCAGTCCTTCTCCAGGTCCTGGCCGGCCTCCAGGCCGTCCTCGCGGACGTCGACCTTGGGGTCGATGTCACCGAAGGACTCGGCGACCGGCTCGGTGCGCTCCCAGCCGATGCGCGAGGTGGCGTAGAGCTTCTTCGCGCCCTCGACGTCACCGGCCTTCACCGCGTCCGCGAAGGCCTGCGCCTTCGGGAGGGTCTCCTCGGCCTGCTGGACCACGTACGCGCGGTAGGCGGCGACGGCGGCGTCCATCTCGGGGCTGCGCTTCTCCTCGCCGCCCTTGCCGGTGGCCTTGACCTTCTGGGAGATGCCGTCGCCCTTCATGCCGGGCTTGCAGACGATCTCGTAGTCGCCCGCCTTGATCTCGGCGGTGATGGAGGCCTTGGTGCCGGGGCCGATGTTCTCGCGCTCGGTCACGATGCGGGCGTCCGGGAAGAGGACGTAGACCTCGGTGACCTTGGAGCCCTTGTTCTCGACGTCGATCTGCACCTTGCCGGCCGGGAACTCCGTCTTCGACACGTCGCAGGCGCTGTCGGACGCCGCCACCTTGATCGCGCCGTCGCCGCCCGCGTCGCTCTTCTGGGAGCAGCCGGTGACGGCGGTCAGCGCGGCCGCCACGGAGGCCGCGGCGATGACAGTGAGGCGAGCGGGGCGCATAGGGGGCTCCTGGCGTCGGACGTGAGGGGCCGCCCCGAGGAGGGAGAGGCCGTTGAGGCGGACCTAACTTAACCGAGGCTTACCTCACCCATACCCCCGCGTACCGTGATTCAGCTCATACGTCTGGGTCTTGGACACGGCGCTGTCACGGCGCCCCCACGGCAGCCCCATGGCACGGTCAAGCGGAGGTCAAGCCCGTACGGGAAACACCAGCGGGGCCCCGGTGCGCGGGTGCGGGAGCACCTCCACCGGCTGCCGGTACACCCGGCTCAGCAGCTCGTCCTCGAACACCTCTGCCGGCGGGCCGTCCGCGGCGATCCGCCCGTCGTGCAGCACGGCGGCCCGGTCCGCGTAGGCGGCGGCCAGCCCCAGGTCGTGCAGGACCACGACGACGGCGTCCCCGGCCGCGGCCCGCTCCCGGCAGATGCGCAGGACGAGCTCCTGGTGGCGCAGGTCGAGGGCGGCGGTCGGTTCGTCGAGCAGCAGCAGCGGGGTCCGCTGGGCCAGTACGCGGGCCAGCGCGACCCGGGCCCGCTCACCGCCGGAGAGGGCGGAGAAGGGGCGCGCGGCGAAGTCCGTGACCTCGGTGGCGGCCATGGCGGCGGCCACCGCCTCCTCGTCGGCCTCGGCGAAGGGGGTGCCGGCCCAGGGCGCGCGGCCCATCCGTACGACGTCCTCCACCGGGAAGGGGAAGGAGAGCGCGGCCGACTGGGGGAGTACGGAGCGGCGCAGTGCGAGATCCGGGGCGCTCCAGTCGCCCACCGGGCGGCCGTCGATCCGGATCACCCCGGAGGCGGCGGGCAGGTCGGCGGCGAGCGCGCCCAGCAGCGTGGACTTGCCGGCGCCGTTCGGGCCGACCAGCGCGAGCACCTCGCCGGCCCGCGCGGTCAGGTCGATCCCGGCGAGGACCTCGCGCTGCCCGAGCCGGAGGTGCAGGTCTACGGCCTCGGCGACCGCGTCACCCGGGGCGGGGCGGGCGGGGACGGTCCTGCGCGAGCGGGTGAGCAGCCCGGACAGCGGCCCTGCCAGCTTGCTGGTCAGCGGCCCGCTCGGCTTGCTCGTCGCCTTGCCGGTCGGTTTGCTGGTCGGTTTGCTGGTCGGCTTGCTGGTCACGCCCAGCCTCCTTGCCTGCGGCGGGTGCGGCGCAGCAGCCAGAAGAAGAACGGGCTGCCGAGCAGGGCGGTCAGTACACCGAGCGGCAGCTCGGCGGGCTGGGCGAGGGTACGGGCGGCCAGGTCGCCCGCGACCAGGACGACGGCGCCGGCGAGGGCGCTGCCGGGGACCAGGAAGCGGTGGCCGGGGCCGTTGGCCATGCGCAGCAGGTGCGGGACGAGCAGGCCGATGAAGGTGATGACGCCGGCCACGGCGACGGCGGCGGCGGTGAGCAGCGCGACGACCAGGATGAGGGAGAGGCGCAGCCGCTCGACGTCGATGCCGAGGTGGCGGGCCGGGCGTTCGCCGAGGGAGAGGAGGTCGAGGCGGCGGGAGTAGAAGGGGGCGATCAGCAGGCCGGCGACGGCGCAGGGCAGAACGGCGAGGACCTTGGGCCAGGTGGCCTGGGCGAGGGAGCCGAGCTGCCAGAAGGTGATCTGGTTGACCTGGCCGCTGTCCGCGAAGAAGACGAACAGGCCGATGAGGGCGCCGGCGAAGGCGTTGACGGCGATGCCGGTGAGGATGAGGGTGACGACCTCCGTCTTCCCGCCGTTGCGGGAGAGGAGATAGACCGAGCTGACGGTGATCAGGCCGGCGACGAACGCGCAGACGGTGATGGTCCAGTTGCCGAAGAAACTGAGGCCGAGGCCGATGGCGGCGACCGCGCCGACGGCGGCGCCGGCCGAGATGCCGATGACGCCGGGCTCGGCGAGGGGGTTGCCGAAGACGCCCTGCATGAGCGCGCCCGCGCAGCCGAGGCTGGCGCCGACGAGCAGGGCGAGCACGACGCGGGGGAGACGGACGTTCCACAGCACGCTCTCGCCGACCCGGTCGAGGGGGGCTCCGCCGAGGCCGAGGTGGTGCTGGACGGAGGCGAGGACGTCGGTGAGGGGGATGTCGTAGGCGCCGACTCCTGCGGAGAGCAGGGCGAGGAGGGCGAGGGTGGTGACGAGGGCGATGGTGAGCAGTGCGGGCCTGCCGATGCCGATGCCGATGCCGGTGCCGTTGCCGGTGCCGGTGCCGTTGCGCGGCTTTGCGGGGGTGGCGGTTCCGCCGGGGCCGGGGCCGGGCGCGCGCCGGGGCGTCTCCTCGGGCGCCGAATGTGACGAGGGGTCGGACGGCGCGGCGGAAGTGCATTCGGCGCCCTGCGGGGATCGCCCCGGCACACACCCGTCCCCGTCGGAACCGCGCGGGGGGTGCACCGGCGCACTCCCGTCCCCGTCGGAACCGGTTGACCGGTCGGAGGGTGCGGTGGCGGTGGTGCGTTCGGCCTGCGGGGGTCGCCCCGGCGCACTCCCGGCCCCTGCGGGACCGTGCGGTGCCGCGTGGGTGACCTGCTTGCTGGAGGAGTCCGTGCCGGGAGCGGTCCTGGCTTCGGGGTCGTAGAGGGCCACCTCAGGCGCCCTTGCCGTAGAGCTGGGTGACCAGGGAGGAGAGGACCTGGTCGGTGCGGGGGCCGTAGTTGAGGAGGACGCCGTCGTCGACCGTGACGACCCGGCGGTCCATGCCGGCCGGGGTCTGGGCGACGCCCGGGATCTTCACCAGGCCGTCGATGCCGCCGACCGATTCGAGGCCCTTGGACATGACGAGGATCGCGTCGGGTGCGGCGGCCGCCAGGGCCTCGCTGGTGATCGGGGTGAAGTCCTTGCCGAGTCCGGAGTCCTTGCCGGTGTCGACCGCGCCGGCGGCCTCCAGCAGGGAGGCGGCGCCGGAGTCCGAACCGCCCAGCAGGTAGACGGAGGCGGTGCCGCGCAGGTAGAGGAAGGCCACCCGGGGCTTCTTGCCGGAGGCGGCCGGGATGTCCTTGCGGACGGTGGCGATCCGGTCGGCGGTGCGCTGGTTCAGCTGCGTGCCGGCCTCCTTGACGCCGAGCGCGGCGGCCACGGCGTCGATGCGCTTCGGTACGTCGTCCAGTCCCTTGGCGGGGGCGATGACGAGGACCGGGACGCCGGCGTCGCGGATCTGCTGGATCGCTTCTCCGGGGCCGCTGGTGGTCTCCGCGATGACGAGGGTCGGGCGCAGGGACAGGACGCTCTCCGCGGAGACGTCGTGTCCACGTGTCACCACCGGCAGCTGGGCGGCCTGTTCGAAGGTGGCCGTGATGTCCCGGGCGACGACCTGCTTGCCGAGGCCCAGCGTGTGGACGATCTCGTTGAGGCTGCCGCTCAGCGGGACGACCCGGTCCGCGGACGTGATGGTGACCTGGGCGCCGTCGACCGAGGGCACGGTGACCGGCAGGGCGGGCTGTGGCGCCGGGAGCGGTTCGAGCCGGTCCGGGACCGCGGCTGCGGCGGGGGCGGATGAGCCCGGGGTGGTGGCCGTACCTCCGCAGGCCGTCAGTGCGAGTGCCAGTGCTGCCACGGCAACTGCGAGACGGGGAAAGCGGTGTGACGCGGCGGGCGTAGGCACGAAGGCACCGTCCTGATCGTCCGACTGAGGTTCTGGAGACCGGGGGGTGTTCATCCGGCCGGGGTTAGCTTAGGTTAGCCTAACCTTGCTCGCTAGACCTTAGGAGGGGGCATTCATGCCCACAAGACCCGTCCGTGCGTTCGCCGTCGCCCTGTTGGCGGCCCTGCTGGGCGCTCTGCTCCCGGCGACCGCCGCCCGGGCGGGCACCGTACAGGGGGGTCGACTCGACTGGGGCATCAAATCGTCTTTCCAGAGTTATGTCACGGGTCCGGTGGCAAAAGGTGGTTTCAAGCTGAAGAGTGGCGCAGCCACGGTGGGCGGCAGCCTCTTCCGCTTCCACTCCGCGGCCGGCTCCTACGATCCCGGCTCCGGAACCTTCGAGGCCTCCTACTCGGGCGGGGTGACCTTCCAGGGCCACCAGAAGCCCGACGGCGTCTACGAGCTGGACATGGCCATCAGCCGCCCGACCGTCAAGATCTCCGGCGGCAAGGGCACTTTGTACGTGGACGTCTCCAGCAAGGCCAAGGACAGCGGCGCGGTCACCGACCAGTCGCAGGTCGCCTTCGCCTCGCTCGGCGTCGGCGGCATCAACATGAAGGGCGGCGCCGGCCCGCTGTCCCTCACGAACATCCCGGCCACCCTCACCGCGGAAGGCGCCAAGGCGTTCGCCGGCTACTACGGCGCCGGCACCCAGCTCGACCCGATCTCGCTCTCCGCCGACGTCAAGACCGCCCCGGCCGCCGAGCCCGTGCCGTCGGCGACGGCCGCGCAGCCGAGCGCCACCGCGGAGACCCCGCAGGCGCCGGGCGCCTTCGCCGACGCCGCCGTCGACTGGGGGGTACGCCGCACCTTCCGCGAGTACGTCACCGGCTCGGTCGGCCAGGGCAAGTGGACCCTCGCCGAGGGAGCCCAGGACGGCGGCGCGCTGTTCCGCTTCCCGCAGGGCAAGGGATCGTTCGACGCCGCGAAAGGCGCTCTTGACGCGGCCTTCGCCGGTACGGTCCAGTTCACCGGCGCCCACCTGGACCTCACGCTCGGCAAGATGAGCGTGAAGGTGGAGAACGGCAAGGGCGTCCTGTCCGCGGACGTCACCGCCGGCGGCGCGACGAAGAACGCCGTCCCGCTCGTGGAGTTCGACGCCAAGGGTCTGAAGACCGAGGGCAAGCTGGCCACCCTGACCGAAGCCCCGGCCACCCTCACCGAGGGCGGCTCCCAGGCCTTCAACTCCATGTACAAGGCCGGCACCGAGATGGACCCCGTCTCGCTCGCCGTCGCCCTGGACTCCACCGCCCAGCTGCCCGCCCTGCCCGACCTGGGCTCGACGGCCTCGCCCGCCCCCGCGTCCGCGTCGCCGTCCGCCGAGCCCGCCCCCGCCGCGAAGGCTGCGGAGTCCTCGAACACCGGGCTCTTCGTCGCCCTCGCCGTGGCCCTCCTGGTCCTGGCCGGCGGTGGCACCTTCCTGGTCGTGCGCAAGCGTCGTACGGCAGCCGCCCCGGCCGCGCCGACCGACACGCCCCAGTAGGCACCCCCTCCTCTCCCCCTTCCCCCGGTTCCTTCAGGAGTCCCAGCCATGTCGTCCATCCGACGCCCGATCTCGCTCGCTGCCGCGGTCCTGACCGCCGCGGCGCTCGGCGCCACCGCCTTCGCCCTGCCCGCCACCGCCGCGGGCGGCCCGCCCACCGACCCGATGAAGATCACCGGTGGCACCCTCGACTGGGGCCTGCTCGCGAGCTACCGCGCCTACGTGACCGGCATGGCCAAGGGCACCATCACCGTCGCGGACGGCGCCAGGCAGAACGAGGACGGCACCCTGCGCTTCGTCGAGCCGGCCGGCGCGTACGAGCCGGCCAACGGGCACGTGGTGAAGGCGGCCTTCAAGGGCAGCGTCACCTTCTCCTCGCCCGCCCCGCCGGCCGGCCACGGCTTCGAGGTCAAGCTCTCGGACTTCCGCATCGACACCGGCACCAAGAAGCTCACCGTGGACGTCACCAAGGGCGGCGCGACCACTCAGGACGTGCCGATGGCCACCGTGGCCTTCGCCGGCCAGGTGATGAACGGCCTGGGTACCACGCTCACCAAGGAAGCCGCGGACGCGCTCGGTTACCCGGACTACAAGGACAGGCCCGGCGACCCGCTCACCGCGAAGCTGGAGTTCGAGAAGAAGCCCGACCCCGAGCCCACCCCGGAGAACACCACCAAGAACCCGACGCCTCCGGCCGGCGACACGCAGAAGGTGCTCAGCGGCAAGCTGACGTGGGGCGTGAAGGAGTCCTTCCGCAAGTACGTGCTGAGTGCGGGGTCGATCACCCCGGCCGGCGGTGCCGCCAAGAACGGCGACACCTTCGACTTCGCCTTCGGCAAGGGCGACCTCGACGCCAAGAAGCAGAAGCTGAACGCCTCCTTCCAGGGCAACCTCCGCTTCCAGTACGCGGCCCACGGCATCGACATGACCTTCGGCAGCCCCCGCGTCGAGGCCACCGGCAAGACCGGCACCCTCTACGTGGACGTCAAGAACGCCTCCGGCGCCAAGACGGGCCTTCGCTTCGCCACGCTCGACCTCTCGAAGACCGACTACAAGACCAAGAACGGCGTCCTGGCCCTGAACGCGGTCCCGGCGGTCTTCACCGCCGAGGGCGCGGCCGCCTTCGCCAGGGACGCCACCGGCTCCATGTACAAGGCGGGCGACGCGATCGACCCGCTCACCTTCGCCGTGGCGGTGGACAAGGACGCCACCCTCCCGAGCACCGGTGGGACGACCGGCGGCTCGACGGGCGGCTCGAACGGCGGCACCACGGGCGGAACCGGCGGCACCACGGGCAGTACGACCGGCGGCACCACCGGCGGTACGGGCGGCACCGTCGGCGGCGGTTCCTCCTCCGTCGGCGGCAACCTCGCCAACACCGGCGCCGAGATCCCGGCCGGGGCCCTGCTCACCACCTCCGGTGTGGTGATAGCGGCCGGCGCGGGCGCGGTGTACCTCGCGCGCAGGCGCCGTACGGCCCAGGTCTGAGCCGTGCTTCAATTCCCGCGTGAACGATCTCGACGTGTTGAAGGTCTTCTGCGCGGGTGACGGCCGCTTCGGCAACCTGCTCGGTGTCGTACGGGACGGCCGGACCTGCCCCGACGACGCGTCGCGGCAGGCCCTGGCCGCCGAACTCGGCTACAGCGAGACGGTGTTCGTCGACGACCCCGAGCGCGGGGTCGTCGACATCCGCACCCCCGGCACGCGCATGTCCTTCGCGGGACATCCGCTGGTCGGGGCCGCGTGGTTGCTGGACATCGAAGAGCTGCAGCCGCCCGCCGGATCCGTATGGGCCCGTGACGACGGGGAGTTCACCTGGATCACGGCCCGCCCCGAGTGGGTCGAGGGCAAGCGCACCGAGCAGTACGGATCCGTCGCCGAGGTCGAGGCGCTGCCCGCCCCGCCGCCCGGCGAGGGCTGGTTGTACGCCTGGGCCTGGGAGGACGAGGCCGCGGGCCGCGTGCGGGCCCGGGGCTTTCCGCGCCGCCCCGACGGGATCATCACCGAGGACGAGGCCACCGGCTCGGCGGCGATCCTGCTGACGGCCCAGCTGAACCGCGCCCTGAACATCACCCAGGGCGCCGGATCCCAGATCCTCACCGCTCCCGGCCCGGACGGCACCGTGGAGATCGGCGGCCGCGTCCGCTTCGCCCCGACCCCGGACAGGATCTGACACACCCCTTTCCGGTCCCACCTGCTCCTCATCGGGTGGCTCACGCCCCGGGCCTTCTCGGGCGGCTGATTTTTTACCGACAAGGCGTCGGGAACTCATTGACTTAGGCAAGCCTAAGTAGGAGGATCGGGCGTGACGGTGATGCCGCCGCGCCTGTTTCCTCTTCCTGGAGGTCCGCCTTGGACGCCTTCTCTACGGTCATCCGCGTCGCCTCGCACGAGCAGCACACCGAGGCAGAGACGTCGACCTTCATGAGCGATCTGCTGGGTGGACGGCTCGGCGTGGACGCGTACACGCGCTACACCGAGCAACTGTGGTTCGTGTACCGGGCCCTGGAGGACGCGGCCGAATCGCTCAAGGACGACCCGGTGGCCGGCCCGTTCATCCAGCCCGAGCTCATGCGCGTCGCCGAGATCGAGCGCGACCTCGCCCACCTGGTGGGACCGGACTGGCGGGAGAGCGTGGTGGCCCTGCCCGCGACGCGTGCGTACGCCGACCGGGTGGCCGAGTGCGCGGCGCAGTGGCCGGGCGGGTACGTCGCCCACCACTACACCCGCTACCTGGGCGACCTCTCCGGCGGCCAGATCATCCGCGACAAGGCCGAGCGCACCTGGGGCTTCGAGCGCAAGGGCGACGGCGTCCGGTTCTACGTCTTCGCGGACATCTCCAACCCGGCGGCCTTCAAGCGGACCTACCGCGAGCTGCTGGACGCCATAGCGGCGGACGACCTGGAGAAGCAGCGCATCATCGACGAGTGCAAGCGCGCCTTCGACTTCAACGGCGCGGTCTTCCGGGAGCTGGGCGAGCAGTTCCCGCTCAGCGCGTAGCCCCCGGGGAGTCCGCGGGAACAGGGCCGGGCCCGGTGCACAGGTGCACCGGGCCCGGTCGTGGTCGCGGAGAGACCGCTGGAACGGCCAGGGCCTAGGGAAGGGTCAGGATCTCCGCGCCGGAGTCCGTGACCACCAGCGTGTGCTCGAACTGCGCGGTCCGCTTGCGGTCCTTCGTGACGACCGTCCAGCCGTCCTCCCACATGTCGTACTCGTGGGTGCCCAGCGTCAGCATCGGCTCGATGGTGAAGGTCATGCCGGGCTCGATGACGGTGGTGGCGTGCGGGTTGTCGTAGTGCGGGACGATCAGGCCCGAGTGGAAGGACGTGTTGATGCCGTGGCCGGTGAAGTCACGGACCACGCCGTAGCCGAACCGCTTCGCGTACGACTCGATGACCCGGCCGATGATGTTGATCTGGCGGCCCGGCTTGACGGCCTTGATGGCCCGGTTCAGTGCCTCCCGGGTGCGCTCCACCAGCAGCCGCGACTCCTCGTCCACCTCCCCGCACAGGTAGGTCGCGTTGTTGTCGCCGTGCACGCCGCCGATGTACGCGGTCACGTCGAGGTTCACGATGTCGCCGTCGCGCAGGACGGTGGAATCGGGGATGCCGTGGCAGATGACCTCGTTCACGGAGGAGCACAGCGACTTCGGGAAGCCCCGGTAACCGAGCGTCGAGGGGTAGGCCCCGTGGTCGCACATGTACGCGTGGGCGACCCGGTCGAGCTCGTCGGTGGTCACCCCCGGCGCGATCAGCTTCGCGGCCTCTTCCATCGCCTGGGCGGCGATCCGGCCGGCGATGCGCATGGCCTCGATGGTCTCGGCCGACTGCACCTCCGGTCCGGTGTACGGAGTGGGTGCGGGCTTGCCCACGTACTCGGGCCGGCGGATGTTTCCGGGAACGGAACGGACGGGAGAGAGCTCGCCTGGTACGAGCAGCGACTGGCCAGACATGCGAGCGAGTGTATCCAGCGGGGATGGGGCAGCATGGCGGGATAGAGCGGTATGAGAGGAGCCCGACGACGATGGCCCTGTTCAAGAAGCGTCAGGTGGGCAAACCCGGCGAGTGGTACTACTGCCTGGTCCACAAGAAGGTCGAGGAGGGCCCCGACTGCCCGGCCAAGGACCGGTTCGGCCCGTACGGCACCCCGGAGGAGGCGAACCACGCCATGGAGACGGCGCAGGAACGCAACCTCGAATGGCAGAACGACCCCAAGTGGAACGACAGGACCCGCGAGGACGAAGAGGGCGGCACGGGCGGGGCGTAGGCCCTACCAGCGGCTGGGCGGCGGCGCGGTCAGGTGGTCGGCCAGCCGCGCCAGCCGGTCCCTGAACCGGCGCGGTCCGCGCCGCACCGGCACGGTGTTCTCCCCGGCCGCCGCGCTGACCAGGTGCTGCACGGTGTCCAGGTCCATCCCGTCCTCCGGCACCGGTGCCGGTACCGACAGCGCGTCATGGGCGAGCGTGCACAGATCCGGGTCCCCGCCGTCCAGGGACAGTACGGTCGCCCCCGCCCGCCGCGCGTCGTGGACGCGCTCCAGCAGCCCCTCACCCGGTGCCCCCGGAGCCACCACCAGCAGCGTGTGCCCGCGCCGGGCCGCCGCCAGCCGGCCCAGCCCCACCGACAGGTGCGGCGGCTCCCCGGGCCGCACGTGGTGGCGTACGAGCGTGGGCGCCAGCTCCGGCAGACCCGACCAGGCGGCCTCGTCCACCAGGTGCGCCGCCAGATGCCAGGGCTCGTAGCCCTCGGTCCCCACCAGCAGCAGGTGACCGCCGCCCGGTACGACGGACCGGCGCAGCGATCCGGCGAAGCGGCGCGCGGCACCCGGCCACTGCGTACCGGCGAGCACCTCGCGCAGCAGCGCGACCCTCACGGCGTCCATATCGGCATCCTGCACCATGCGGGCGACACGGGGGAGCGGTTCCCTCCCCTTCGACTGTGGACTACCCGGCAGTACCCTCGCCCCCATGACTTCCTCAGACAACACGCAGAAGCCGCCGGTCAAGGACCCGTGGGAGCTGCCGGACGTGTCCGGCCTCGTCGTCGGCGTCCTCGGCGGCACCGGTGACCAGGGCCGGGGCCTGGCCTACCGGCTCGCCAGGGCCGGCCAGAAGGTGATCATCGGCTCCCGCGCCGCCGACCGCGCGCAGACCGCGGCCGGCGAACTGGGCCTCGGCGTGGAGGGCGCGGACAACGCCGAGTGCGCGCGCCGCAGCGACATCGTCATCATCGCGGTGCCGTGGGAGGGCCACGCCAAGACCCTCGAAGCGCTGCGCGAGGACCTCGCGGGCAAGCTCGTGGTGGACTGCGTCAACCCGCTCGGCTTCGACAAGCAGGGCGCCTACGCCCTCCAGGTCGAAGAGGGCAGCGCCGCCCAGCAGGCCGCCGCGCTGCTCCCGGACTCCCGCGTCACCGCCGCCTTCCACCACCTCTCGGCCGTCCTGCTCCAGGACGAGTCGATCGACGAGATCGACACCGACGTGATGGTCCTCGGCGAGGTCCGCGCCGACACGGACATCGTCCAGGCCCTGGCCGCCCGCATCCCGGGCATGCGCGGCGTCTTCGCCGGCCGCCTGCGCAACGCCCACCAGGTCGAGTCCCTGGTGGCCAACCTGATCTCCACCAACCGCCGTTACAAGGCCCACGCGGGCCTGCGCGTCACGGACCTCTGACCCGGGTCCCCACGCCACCCCCGAAGCCGCACCCGGCGGCCCGGCCCGCAGGCCCGGACCGCCGGGAACCGGATCAGCCCCGGCGGCCGCCGCGCGCCTCGAAGGCGCCCAGGTGGGCCACCACCCCGTGGTAGAAGCGGTCGACCGCGGCGTCGACGCCGCGGATGAAACCGGGCTCCGTCGCGGGCCGAGCAGGCCGGGCTGATCGTTCTGTCACGCCCGGATACGGCGCGTACCCGCCGAACCTAGTGCCACGGGGTGCAGAAGATCAGGTGAAGCCGGAAACGAGCCGGATGGGATCGCCGGCGCTCTTACGGCAGCACTGCGGGGCATGGGGGACACTGGAGTGGCTCGACCCCGTTCAGTGTTTCCGAGGAGCTCTTTCCATGCCCCGCCTTGCCGTCTTCGCCCTTGTCGTCTGCGCCTGTGCGGTGGCCGCGGCCGTCGTCGCCTTCGTCGAAGGCAGCTTCCTCGGGATCGTCTGGGTGCTGCTGGCCGGCCTCACGTCCAACATGGCCTGGTACTACCTGCGCAAGGCGAAGGCCGAGAAGGCCTCCGCCGCGCGCCAGGTCGGCTAGGCCGTCTCGTCCGGCAGGATCCGGACGAGACGGCCCGGGAACCGCCCGGGCGGCCTCGGGGGTGTCCGGGGGCGTCCGGTGGGTCAGACGGCCGGGCCGAAACCGGTGACCGTGGGGTGCGGGGTGGCCGTGCCCGTACCCGGGAAGACGGTGACCTTGCCGGTGGCGTCCGCGGACCACAGGTCCGGCAGGCCGTCACCCGTGAGGTCGCCGTCGGAGCCGACGCGCGGGTGCGCGGCCGGGGTCAGGGTGGACAGGACCGGCCCGGCGGCCGGGTTCACGAAGGCGGAGAAGTCCGGTGCGTCAGCGGTGCCCTTGACGGAGAAGGCGCGGATCGCGCCGTCCGCCCGGGAGCGGGCCCACAGGGTCGGGAAGTCCGTGCCCTGCGCCCGGCCCGGGGTGAGCAGGTCGTAGCCGGCCCAGTGGGTGTCGTCGCCGGAGAGGAGCGTGGCCGTCCGCAGCCGGATGCCGCCCAGCTTCGCGAGCCACAGCCGCCCGTTCTCGACGAACAGCAGGGAGCTGCGGGGCAGGAGGCCGTTGACCGCGCTGTCGCCGGTCGGCGATCCGTACGCGGCGATCTGCGTGACCTTCGACCAGTCCGGACCGAACCCGTGCTGAGCGCAGTCGATGACGGAACCTGCCGTGTCCAGGCACGTGGCGGGCTTGCCCAGGTGGATCGGGCTCTGGTCCGTGAAGCGGCCCGCCCCGTCGTTGTTGAACCGGTAGATGTACTCCCCGCCGGGGGCATGGGCCACCAGGTCGTCGACCGTCTGCTCACCCAGCGACCCTCGGTGGGTGTACTGAACGCCCGCCCAGCTCTCGCCGCCGCCCGGGGCGGCCAGGTGGTGGGCGTTCGCGGGGTCCAGCGGGTTCGAGCCCCGCTTGCGGAGGCTGCCCGCCGCATCCGGGACGAGGACGTCCGGCTTTCCGTCGGCGTCGATGTCGCCGAAGGCTGCGGGCTTGGCGGCGGGCTGCGCGTAGTAGTACGCCTCCGCCTGGCCGAGGTTGCCCGCGTTGTCCCTGGTCTGGAGGTACACCGCCTGGCTGCCCCAGGTGGCGGGCTTGACCTTGATGTCGGCCGAGCCGTCCGTCAGCCGGAGGACGCGCGAGTCGGTCGCCTCGTCCGCGCAGCTCCAGCCGACCGGGAAGACGGGGCTCGTCTGCCAGCGGGCGCAGGCGATTCCCGAGCCGCCGTCGGTGCCCTTCAGGGTGAAGGTGGCCTCCTCGCCGACCTTCTTGGGGGTCTCGTCCGTGGTGACCTCGGCGGTGGGCCGGGTGTGGTCCACGCGGAAGTAGCACCAGGCCGTGTACGGGCTGGTCAGCTTCCCGTCGGTGGCCCGGGCCCGCCATGCGTACTGGCCGCCGTCCTTCAGCAGGTCGCGGGGGAGGTTCGTGGCGGCCTCGGGGTAGGTGGACCACGAGGTCGGGAAGTCGGTGCGCCTGCCCCCGTACGCGTTGTCCCACAGCTGGAACGTCGTCTGCAGCTGGGCGTTGGACGCCGAGGTGGCGGTGACCTTGGTGGTGACGTCGTTCAGGCCGATCCAGCCGGCTCCGGACCCTGCATACGGGTCGGTGTAGCAGTCGGAGTACTGCTCCTCGCCGGCGAAACCGGGGGCCGGGCTGGTGCGGGGCGCCGTGACCTCGGGTGCCGCCGGGTCGGCGGCGGCCGAGGCCGGCGCCGCGGCGGCCAGGCCGAGAGCCAGCGACAGGGCCGCCGCGGGCAGGGCGCGCAAGCGCGTTCTGGGTGTCATGTGTGCGAAATCCCCCTGAGATCACTGCTGTTGATCGGTCGGATCCGTTGCAGTATTTCCGAAAGGAATAGCAGATCGCACTGACATTTGACCGGGTGAGCGGCTCGGGCCGGGCCGAGCTCTCCGAGCTCTCCGAGCTCTCCGCCCGGCACCGGGCCGTCAGTCCTGCGGGACGGCGCAGAAGCTGCCGGTCTCCCGCCAGAAGTTGTAGAGCTCGCGGCCGCAGTACGTCTCCAGGTCCGACACGCCGAGCGCCGATATCACGCCGTCCACCACGCCGAAGAAGAACGCGTTGACCCCCGGGATCCACAGCAGCGCGAACACGGCCAGCAGGCCGAACTGCGCCAGCGGCTCCATCTCGCGGCGCACCCGGTACGACAGCCAGGGCTCGATGACCCCGTAGCCGTCCAGGCCCGGTACCGGCAGGAAGTTCAGGATCGCCGCCGAGACCTGCAGCATGGCGAGGAAGGCGAGCGCGTAGCGGAACGCCAGCGGCACCCCGTCGAGGGCGTCCAGCCAGAACGGGGCCGTGCACACCACGGCGAACGCCACGTTGGTCAGCGGGCCCGCCGCCGAGATGAGGCTGTGCTTCCAGCGGCCCTGGATCCGGTTGCGCTCGATGAACACCGCGCCACCGGGCAGGCCGATGCCGCCCAGGATCACGAAGATCACCGGCAGCACGATGCTGAGCAGCGCGTGCGTGTACTTGAGCGGATTCAGGGTCAGGTAGCCCTTGGCGCCCACCGTGAGGTCACCTCCGTGCAGCGCCGTGCGGGCGTGCGCGTACTCGTGCAGGCACAGGGAGACGATCCACGCCGACGTCACGAAGAGGAACACGGCGAGTCCCGGGCTCGCCGCGTACCCCGTCCACACCGCCCAGCCCGTGACGGCCATGATCGCGAAAATGCCGAGGAATACCGAACTGATCCGCCGCTCGCCGCGGCTGCCCTGATGACCCATGCCGGGAAACCTATCCCGCAGGCCTGACGGAAAACGGTGCGGGTCCGGTGCCGGGTGCGGGGACAATGGGCCGGTGCGTTACGCGATCCTCGGAACCGCCCAGGCCATCCACGACGACGGGACCCCCGTCGCCGTCGGCGGAGCACGCCTTCGGGCGCTCCTGACAGCGCTCGCGCTGCGGCCGGGGCGGGTGGTGCCCGCCCGGCTGCTCGTCGCCGAGGTGTGGGACGGCGATCCGCCGGCCGACGCGGTGGCGGCCCTGCAGGCGCTGGTCGCCCGGCTGCGGCGGGCGCTCGGGCACACGGCCGTGCGCTCCGCGGAGGGCGGCTACCAGCTGGCCGCCGAGCGCGAGGACGTCGACCTGTACCGCTTCGAGCGGCTGGTCCGGGCCGGAGGCCAGGCGCCGGAACCGGCCGAGGCGGCGGCCCTGTACGAGGAGGCCCTGGCCCTGTGGCGCGGACCGGCCCTCGCCGACCTGCCGGACCCGGCCGCGGAGGCCGCGCGCTGGGAGGCCGTACGGATGGACGCGCGCCGGGGGCGGCTCGCGGCGGGCCTGGCCATGGGCGAGGCGGAGCGGTGCCTGCCGGAGCTGACCGCGATGTGCGCGCAGCAGCCGCTGGACGAGCCGCTGCACACCCTGCGCATACGGGCCCTGCGCGACGCGGGCCGCCCGGCGGAGGCGCTGGCCGAGTACGACAGCCTGCGCCGGGAGCTGTCCGACCGGCTGGGCACGGACCCGGGCCCGGAACTGCGGGCCCTGCACGCCGAACTGCTGACCTCGGACGGGCACCCGCCGACCGCCGACGCTGCTGCCGCCGGTGCCGGTGCCGCGCCCGCCGCCGTCGTGGCCCCGGCCGCCCCCGCGTCCGCGGGAAATCTGCGGGCGCGCCTGACCACCTTCGTCGGCCGTGAGGACGACATCCGCACCATCGGGGACGACCTCGCGCGGGCCCGCCTCGTCACGCTCCTCGGGCCCGGCGGCGCCGGCAAGACGCGGCTGTCCCAGGAGGCCGCCGAGGCCCAGGACGAGAGCGCCTGGCCCGACGGGGTCTGGCTCGTCGAACTCGCCCCCGTCGACGACCCCGAGGACGTCGCCGAAGCCACCCTCGCCGCGCTCGGGGCCCGGGAGACCAAGCTGCGCGGCGCCGCCGCCGAGGAACTGCGCGCCTTCACCGACCGCGCCGGGGACGACCCCCTCGACCGGCTCGCCGAGCACTGCGCACGGCGCCGGCTCCTGCTGCTGCTCGACAACTGCGAGCACGTCATCGGCGCGGCCGCCGCCCTCGCGGAACGCCTCCTCACGCACTGCCCCGACGTCCGGATCCTGGCCACCAGCCGCGAACCCCTCGGCGTCCCGGGGGAGTCCGTGCGCCCGGTGGAACCGCTGCCCGACCCGATCGCGCTGCGGCTGCTCGGCGACCGCGGGGCCGCCGCCCGCGCCGGGTTCACCGTCGAGGAGGACCCGGCCGCGGCCGCCGAGATCTGCCGCCGCCTCGACGGTCTGCCGCTCGCCATCGAGCTGGCCGCCGCCCGGCTGCGGCTGCTCACCCCGCGCCAGATCGCCGACCGCCTCGACGACCGCTTCCGCCTCCTGACCAGCGGCGCCCGTACCGTCCTGCCCCGCCAGCAGACCCTGCGCGCCGTCGTCGACTGGTCCTGGGACCTGCTCGACGAGGCCGAACGCACGGCCCTGCGCCGGCTGTCCGTCTTCGCCGGCGGCTGCGACCTCGCCGCCGCCGAGGCCGTCTGCGCCGACCCGTCCGACCCCGCTTCCTACGACGCCGCCGACGTCCTCGGCTCCCTCGTCGACAAGTCCCTCGTCGTGGCCGCCCCCGGCCCCGACGGCCGCGGCATGCGCTACCGACTGCTGGAGACGGTCGGCGAGTACGCCGCCGAACGCCTCGCCGATACCGCCGGCGACCGCGAGGCCACCGAGCACCGCCACCTCGTCCACTACCGGGAGCTCGCCCGCACCACCGAGCCGCTGCTGCGCGGCCACGGCCAGCGGGCGGCCGCCGACCGGCTCGCCACCGAGTACGAGAACCTGCGTACCGCCCTGCGCCGCGCCGTCGCCGTACGCGACGCCGACGAAGCCCTGTGCCTGGTCCACTCGCTCGGCTGGTACTGGCACATGCACGACCTGCGCTCCGAGTCCCGGCACTGGGCCGAGGCCACCGCCACCCTCGGCCCCAACCCCTTCGAGCCGCCCTTCGTCCCCGCCGAGCCCGTCTACGAAAGGCTCGTCGACACGCCGCCGCCCTACTCCGGCGAAACGCGTACCGAAGGCTGGCGCGCCCTCAACCTGGTCCTGCTGGCCTCCCGCGACCAGACCAACGAGACCTGGAACACCCCCTCGGTCCGCGCCCTGATCGACGGGGTCCTCGCCACCTACCGGCCCGGACTGCCGCAGACCTGCCAGACCCCCGCCTCCCTGTGGATCTACGCCGTCATGATCGCCGGCGACCCCGGGCTGCTCCAGCGGGTCGTCGACGCGACCGTCACGACCGCCCGCGAGCTCGGCTACCGCTGGGAACTGGCCTCCGCGCTCCAGCTGCGCGCCAACATCCTCGCGAACCGGGCCGACTGGGCCGGGGACGCCTCGCGCGACGCCGACGAGAGCCTGGCCCTGTTCCGTGAACTCGGCGACGCCTGGGGCTGCGCCGAGGCGCTGTCCGCCCGCGCCGAGGCCCGGGAGAAGCGCGGCGCGTACGCACTGGCCGCCCGCGACTTCCAGGAGGCCATCGCCTACGCCGAACGCCTCGGCGCGATGGCCCAGGTGACGGTGCTGCGCGTACGGATGGCCGGGACGCTGACCGAGGCCGGCCGGATCGAGGAGGCCGAGCGGATCCTCACCGAGATCACCGCGACGGTGCAGCGGTACGGCAACGAGGCCATGCCCGCCGCCCGGATGTTCCTCGCGGGCATCCTCGGCCGCACGGGCCGGATCTCCGAGGCGCGCGCCCAGCTGCAGCTCCTGCGGGACGAGTTCGCCTTCGGCGCGTTCGCCATCTTCGACGGTTTCCTGCTCGGCACGATGGCCTGGCTGGACAACCGGCAGGGGCTGTACGAGGAGGCCCTCGGCCGGCTGCGCCAGGGCATGGGCACCGCCCTGGACCCGATGGCGCGGATGGTGGCCCCGCAGATGCCCGCGGTCTACCTGCTGACGGCGGCCCTCTCGCTGGTCTCGCTCGGCGGTCGGCGCCGGGAGTACGACGCCGCCAGGCTGCTGGGTGCCTACCGGGCGCAGCTGCCGCCCGCGCACTTCCCGGTCACGACGGAGCGCGAGGACCACGCCCGCGCGCAGGAGCTGGCCCGGGCGGCGCTGGGCGAAGCCGTCTACGAGAAGGCATACGCCGAAGGCGGCGGCCTCTCCCTGGAGGAGGCCACCGCCCTCATCTGACCCGGCCCCCGGCCGGTGCCCGTCCGGGACGCGATCCGAACGGATCGGTCCGCGGGTCAGGTCTTCTGGCGGAACTTCCGTACCGCGAGCGGCATGGTGACCGCGGTGATGGCCAGCGACCAGGCCAGGGTCATCCACACCGAGTCGCCCACCGGCGTCCCGTTGATCAGGGCCCGGGCCGCGTCGGCCAGGTTGGACAGCGGGTTGTAGTCCGTGAAGGTCTGCAGCCAGCCCGGCATGGTGGACGGCATGGCGAAGATGGAGCTGCCGAACTGGAGCGGCATGAGGACCATCATGGCCATGCCCTGGACGGCCTGTGCGGAGCTCAGGGTGAGACCCAGCAGGATGAAGATCCACATCAGCGCGCTGCCGAAGACGACCGACAGGCCGATGGACAGGAACAGGTCCACGATCGAGCCCTTGATCGACAGGCCCAGGATGAAGCCCATGCCCAGCAGGATCGTGATGGCGACGAGCATCCGGCCGATCTCGACGACGATCTTGGCGAGGAGTACGGACGACCGGGCGATCGGCATGGACCGGAACCGGTCCATCACGCCCTTCTTGAAGTCGTCGTTGACGCCGGTGCCCACCGCCATGGCGATGTTCATGCCCATCATGGCCATGAGGCCCGGGACCAGGTAGCTGACGTACTGGCTCTGGTTGCCCTTGCCGGAGACGGCGCCGCCGAAGACGAACACGAACAGCAGCGTGAAGATGATCGGCATGAACAGGACGTCGAACATCGACTCGGGGTCCTGCTTGATCTGCAGGGCGTTGCGGCGCACGAGCGCGCCGATGTGCCGCAGGTTGGCGCGCAGTCCGATCCGGCCCTCGCCGGACCGGCCGTCCACCGGAGCCGGACCGGAGGCGGTGGGAGCGGGCTTCGTCGTGGTTACGGTGCTCATGCCGCGACCTCCTCGGTCTTCTCGGTGGGAACGGAGTCCTCGACGGAGAGGGGCTTCTGGCCGGTGATGGCCAGGAACACCTCGTCCAGGCTGGGCAGGTAGGTGCCGAGATCGGCGATCGCGTACCCGCGGGCGGCCAGCAGGCCGACGACGGCCGTCAGCTGCTCGTCGCTGAGGATCGGGACCAGCAGCACGCCCTCGTCCGGCACGGCCTGGCTGCCGGCCACGCCGTCCAGTCCGGCCTCGGCCAGCGCCCGGGCCATGCCCGGCAGGTCCGAGGCCGCCACGGGGCGGATCTTCAGGGTGCGGCCGCCGACGCGCGCCTTCAGCTCGTCGACCTTGCCGTTGGCGATGACCTTGCCGCGGTCGATGACCGTCAGCTCGCTGGCGAGCTGCTCGGCCTCCTCCATGTACTGGGTGGTGAGCAGCACGGTGGCGCCCTCGGCGACCAGGCGCTGGACCTCGTCCCACACCTCGTTGCGGGTGCGGGGGTCGAGACCGGTGGTCGGCTCGTCCAGGTAGAGCACGGCCGGGTTGCCGATCAGGGAGGCGGCGAGGTCGAGCCGGCGGCGCATACCGCCGGAGTAGTGCATGGCGGCCTTCTTGCCCGCCTCGGTCAGGGAGAACCGCTCCAGCATCTCGTCCGCGCGGCGGCGGGCGTCCTTGCGGGAGAGGTCGAGCAGCCGCCCGATCATGTAGAGGTTCTCCCAGCCGGAGAGCTTCTCGTCGACCGAGGCGTACTGGCCGGTGAGGCCGATGGTGCGGCGCAGCTGCCGCGGCTGGCGGACCACGTCGAAGCCGGCGACGACCGCGGTGCCGGCGTCCGGGGTGATCAGGGTGGAGAGGCAGCGGACGAGCGTGGTCTTGCCGGCGCCGTTGGGGCCGAGGACCCCGAGGACCGTGCCCTCCCGTACGTCCAGGTCGACACCGTCGAGGGCCTTGGTCTCGCCGTAGTGCTTGACCAGCCCCCGTACCTCCACGGCGTTGGGCTTGTTGTCGTTTCGCGTCATGCCCTCATGGGACCAGCCGCCACTGACAAAGCACCGACAGCCGACCGACAAACGTACGACAGACATACGACAGCCCGCCGACACGCGGTCGGCGGGCTGTCGGGCCGTCGCTCACCGCGTCAGTGGAAGGCGTGCTCCGCCTGCGGGAACGTTCCGCCGACCACGTCCTCGGCGAAGGCCTTCGCCGCGCCGGTCATGGTCTCGCGGAGCTTCGCGTACTGCTTGACGAACTTCGGCATCTTCCCGCCGGTCAGGCCCATCATGTCGGTCCACACCAGCACCTGCGCGTCGCACTCCGCGCCGGCGCCGATGCCGACCGTCGGGATGTGCAGGGACCGGGTGACCTCGGCGGCCAGCTCGGCCGGGACGAGCTCCAGCACCACCGCGAACGCGCCCGCGTCCTGCGCCGCCTTCGCGTCGCGCAGCAACTGGTGCGCGGCCTCGTCGCCGCGGCCCTGGACCCGGTAGCCCATGGCGTTGACGGACTGCGGGGTCAGACCCAGGTGGGACATGACGGGGATGCCGGACTGCACGATCAGCTCGGTCTGGGCCAGCGAGCGCTCGCCGCCCTCCAGCTTCACCGCGCCGACCCCGGCCTCCTTGACGAGACGGGTGGCGCTGCGCAGGGCCTGCACCGCGCCTTCCTGGTACGAGCCGAACGGCATGTCGCCGATGACCAGCGCACGGCTCGTGCCGCGTACGACGGCCGCCGAGAGCATGGTCATCTGGTCCATCGTCACCGGGACGGTGGAGTCGTAGCCGAGGTGGCAATTGCCCATGGAGTCGCCGACGAGGATGACCGGGATACCGGCCTCGTCGAAGACGGACGCGGTCATCGCGTCGTAGGCGGTGAGCATGGGCCACTTCTCGCCGCGTTCCTTGGCGAGGGTCAGGTCGCGGACGGTGATGCGCCGGGTGCCCGTGCCTCCGTACAGGGTGGGTGCGTCCGACGGAGATGCTGTTGCGGGTTCGCGGGCAGGCGAAACGGCAGGCGTCATTGCAACTGCTCCTTGTGTCATCTCGAGGCGCCCTTACGACGTCCCCGGACTCACCCCCCATGGTGGCATCCGCGCGGGCAAAGGCGGAAGTGGTCCGTGGCGCGAGCCTGGCCACGGGATCCAATGTGCGCGTTTCGTGACAAGCGGAACCCCCTGCGCACGGCCGTTCGTCCTCCCGGACGTACGACCGTGACCGGCGGTCGTGACGTACGGCACGGAAGGCTCCGGTTCATCGCCTAGGGTCAAGGGGCGGGGACGGAGCGCGAGCACGGCAGTGAGGGCAGTGGCATGGCACAGGCGTACATGACGGAGTCGGGGAACGGTGGCTCGGAGCCCGAGCCCTCCGGAACCCACCTCCGGCGCCGGCTGACCGCACTGCGCAAGGACCCCGGAATCTGGCGGCGGGGCTGGGTCCTCGCCGCGATCGCCGCACTGATCTCGCTCGTCATGATCCTCCACGCGGAGCTGCCCAACCAGGTGGGCAACCTCGGCAGCCTCACCGAGACCTTCCTGCCCTGGGTGGGCCTGGCCGTCCCGCTCCTGCTGGCCGGGGCCGTCTACCGCAAATCCGCGACCGCGCTCCTCGCGGTACTGCTGACGGCCGCGGTCTGGGCGAACCTCTTCGGCGGCCTGGTCAGCGACAAGTCCGGCTCCGGCGGCAACCTGGTGGTGGCCACCCACAACGTCGACGCCGACAACCCCGACCCGCGCGGCACCGCCGAGTCGGTGGCCCGGTCCAGGGCCGACGTCCTGGCCCTGACCGAGCTCAAGGGCAGCGCCGTCCCCGTCTACGAGAGGGCCCTCGCGGCCACGTACAAGTACCACTCCGTCGAGGGCACCGTCGGCCTGTGGAGCAAGTACCCGCTCAGCGCGAGCGCGCCCGTCGACATCCGGATGGGCTGGACCCGGGCCATGCGCGCCACCGTCACCACCCCCCAGGGGGAGGTCGCCGCCTTCGTCGCCCACCTGCCCTCCGTCCGGGTCAAGCTGAACGCCGGCTTCACCGCCAACCAGCGCGACGACAGCGCCGACGCGCTGGGCGCCGCGCTCGCCTCCGAGCCGCTGAAGAAGGTCATCCTGCTCGGCGACCTCAACGGAACCATGAACGACCGCGCCCTGTCCGAGGTCACCTCGCAGATGCGCTCCACCCAGGGCGCGGCGGGCGACGGCTTCGGGTTCAGCTGGCCGGCGCAGTTCCCGATGGCCCGGATCGACCAGATCATGGTCCGCGGAATCCGGCCGGAGGCCTCCTGGACCCTGCCCCGCACCGGCAGTGACCACCTTCCCGTCGCGGCCCGGGTCACCTTGAAGCGCTGACGGACGCGGGTACGCGAAGGCCCCGGCCACTCCCCTCGGGGAGCGGCCGGGGCCTTCGCGCGGCCGCGGCTACGCCCGCTCGCGCCAGCCGTTCGTGATCGGCAGCCGGCGGTCCTTGCCGAAGCCCTTCGCGGAGATCTTCGTGCCCGGCGGGTACTGGCGGCGCTTGTACTCCGCCGTGTCCACCATCCGCAGGGTCCTGGCCACCAGCTCCGGGTCGAAGCCGGCCGCCACGATCGCGTCCATGCCCTGGTCGCGGTCCACGTACATGGCCAGGACCGCGTCGAGCACCGGGTAGTCCGGCAGCGAGTCCGTGTCCACCTGGCCCGGGCGCAGCTCGGCGCTCGGCGGCTTCACGATCGAGTTCTCCGGGATCGGCGGGAGCTCACCGCGCTCGGCGGCGGCCCGGTTGCGGTACTCCGCGAGCCGGAAGACGTCCGACTTGTAGACGTCCTTGATCGGGCCGTACGCGCCCACCGAATCGCCGTACAGGGTGGAGTAGCCGACGGCCAGCTCCGACTTGTTGCCCGGGGCCAGCACGATGTGGCCCTCCTGGTTGGACAGCGCCATCAGCAGGGTGCCGCGCAGCCGGGACTGGAGGTTCTCCTCGGCCAGGCCGGTCAGGCCCAGCGAGCCCATGTAGGCGTCGAACATCGGCTCGATGGAGACGGTCCGGAAGTTCAGCCCGGTGCGCTCGGCCAGGTCGGCCGCGTCGTTGCGGGAGTGGTCCGAGGAGTACTTCGAGGGCATCGAGACGCCGTAGACGTTCTGCGCGCCGATCGCGTCGCAGGCGATGGCGGCGACGAGCGCGGAGTCGATGCCGCCGGAGAGCCCGATCAGGACGGAGCGGAACCCGTTCTTCTTGACGTAGGCGCGCAGCCCCACGACCAGCGCGTCGTAGATCTCCTCGTCGTCGTCGAGCCGGTCGGCGTAACCGCCGGTGACCACCGGCTCGTACGGCTCCACGGGCTCCTCGGAGAGGATCACGCGCTCGATGCGCAGCCCGTCGTCCACCACGCCCTCGGGCGCGTCGGGGCGGGCGGCCGGCAGGTCGAGGTCGACCAGGACGCAGCCCTCGGAGAACTGCGGGGCGCGGGCGATGACCTGCCCGTCGGCGTCGACGACGATCGAGTCGCCGTCGAAGACCAGCTCGTCCTGGCCGCCGATCATCGCCAGGTAGGCGAGGGTGCAGCCGGCCTCCTGGGCCCGCTTCTGGACCAGTTCGAGGCGCAGGTCGTCCTTGTTGCGCTCGTACGGGGAAGCGTTCACGGAGATCAGCAGCCCGGCCCCGGCGGAGCGGGTGGCCGGGACCCGGCCGCCCTCCTGCCAGAGGTCCTCGCAGATGGCCAGGGCCACGTCGACCCCGCCCACCCGGATCACCGGCTGCGTGTCGCCCGGTACGAAGTACCGGAACTCGTCGAACACGCCGTAGTTGGGGAGGTGGTGCTTGGCGAAGCGCAGGACGACCTGCCCGCGGTGCAGCACGGCGGCCGCGTTCTCGGGGGAGCCGGCCGGGCGGCCCAGGCGGGGCGTGGCCCGCTCGGTGCGGTCGAGGTAGCCGACGACGACCGGCAGCTCGCCGAGCCCCTCGGCCGCCAGCCGCTCCGCGAGCTCGCGCAGCGCGGTACGGGAGGCCTCCACGAAGGACCCGCGCAGGGCGAGGTCCTCGACGGGGTACCCGGTCAGCATCATCTCCGGGAACGCCACCAGGTGGGCGCCCTGCTCGGCGGAGTGCCGGGTCCAGTGGACGACCGAGTCGGCGTTGGCGGCGATGTCGCCGACGTGCGAGTCGATCTGATTCAGAGCGAGTCGAAGTTGAGGCACGGGGCCCAGTGTAATCGTCTTTCTGACGCGATGTCCCGGGCCCCGCCTGTTTCCTGCGTGGTGACGTTCCGTCAGCCGATCGGGCCCGCGTACTTCACGTTGTCGAGACCGACCCCGGCGGAGATGTCCGCGGTGATGCTCTTGGTGCTCTTGGGGACCTCGAAGGCCACGACCCCGCTGGCGGATTCGCCCGGCAGGATCGAGCCCCTGATCATCTTCGGCACATTGCGGCCGTCGAAGGCCATCTGGGCGGTCATGCCCTGGTCGTCGCGGACGTTGGGCGAGGCGGAGATCACCTCGTGCGGCTTGGCCGAGCCGTTGGTGATGGTGACGGTGAGCACGACCGCGTTCTTGATCGTCTCGCGGGAGTACTGGTCCTTCGGCTCGTACATCGCCGGAACCGAGAGGCTCACCTTGATGCCGTTCGGGTAGGTGAAGGTCTCGCCGAACGGCAGCGCGCTGGTCAGGCCGGGGACCGGGGTGGGCGAAGGGGACTTGGAGGGCCAGGGCTCACTGCTGGGGTAGTGCCCGTCCGGCCCCCGGTCCTCCTCGGTCCGCCGGTCGAAGCGGCTGTCGGCCCTGTCGAAGAGCATGGAGGTGAGGAAGAAGCCGCCGACCGAGGAGAGCAGGCCGAGCACGGCGAGAACGGTGCCCACGACGGCCATCGACTTGTTCGGGGCGCCCTTGTTGGCGCGGGCGATACCGCCGATGCCGAGGCCCACGCCGACGGCGGCGATCAGGGTGCCGGCCCAGAAGAGGAACGGGATGACGCCCAGGAAGATGCCGAAGCCACCGGTGATGACGGCGGCGACCGCCAGGCCGTTGCCGGTCGGGGTGGCCTGCGGGTACGCGGGGTACTGGGCTCCGGGGAAGCCGGGGGTGGGCTCACCCCACGGGTGACCGGGTGCGCCGGGTGCGCCGAAGCCTGCGGCCGCGGGGGCGGGAGCGGGTGCGGACGGCGTCGGCGGAGCGAAGGCCGACGGGGCGAAGGCCGACGGGACGGGAACCGGCTCCGGGGCGGCCGCGGCCGCGGCAGGGGCTTCGGGGACCTCGGGGGCCTGGGCCGCCTCCGCCTCGGGGGTCGCCGGGGCCTCGGGGGCCTTCGGGGCCTCGGGGGCCTTCGGGGCGGCCGGGGTCTTCTCCAGCGAGAGCGGCTGCGCGGGCGCCGGTATGGAGTCCGTCTCGGGTGTCGGGGTGCCCGCCGGCTCGGTCGGCGAACCGACGGGAGTGCTGGGCGGGTTCGGCGGGGTGCTCATACCGGCGGGGTCGTCCTTTTGTCGCGGCAGTCGTGATCACCGCAAGGGTGTCATGCCCGCCCCGGGGCCCACCCGAATTCCCGCCCGGCCCGGAGGCCGGGCGGGGGGCCTGACCTACAGCTGGTAGCCGAGCACCGTCATCATCCCGGACTCCGAGTGGTAGACGTTGTGGCAGTGCGTCATCCACAGCCCGGGGTTGTCCGCGTCGAAGTCCACCGTCAGCCTGCGCCCCGGCAGGAGGATCGCGGTGTCCTTGCGCGGCCCGCCCTCCTGCCCGCCCAGCGCGAAGGTGTGCCCGTGCAGGTGTACCGGGTGCCACATCGGGGTCGCGTTGCGGAACTCCAGCCGGACCCGCTCGCCCGCCTTCACCGGGTGCCGCTGGTCGGGCGTGTACGGCTTGCCGTCGAAGGCCCAGTTGTAGTTGGTCATGGAGCCGGTGAGCCGGAGCTGCACCGTACGGTCCGGGTCGCGCGGGGCCAGTGCGACCGATTCGGCGGCCCTCAGCGCGTCCGCCATCAGCGGCGGCGCGTCCAGTTCGGACGGCCGGGTCGCGGCCGTGGGCGCCGTTCCCGAACCGGTGCGCAGCACCGCGAGCGCCGAGCCCTCCTTGCCCTCGGCCAGCGCGGTGAGGGGGAACACCCCGTCCTTGGCGGTGACCAGGACGTCATACCGCTCGCCCATGCCCAGCAGCAGTGACCCCGTCGTCGTCTGCTCCACCGGGTAGCCGTCGGTGTGGGTGACCGTCAGTTCGTGGTCGCCGAGGGCGATCCGGAAGGCGGTGTCCCCGCCGGCGTTGACGAGGCGCAGCCGGATCCGGTCGCCGGGCTTGGCGGTGAACACCGAAGGGTCGTCCGCCACCCGCCCGTTGATCAGGTAGTACGCGTAGACGACGTCGCCCGCGTCCCCGCCGAGGTAGTCGCTGTGGCCGCCCATGGCGACGTAGGGGCGCTTCTTGGTGCCGCTGGGGGAAGGGGACGGGGAGGGGGAGGAAAGGGAGGGGGAAGCGCTCCGGCCGTGGGCCGCGTGGGCTCCGCCGTTGCCGTTCATGCCCTTGCGGAGCTCGGCGAGGACGGCGTCCGGGGTGGCTCCGTCCACCCCGTCGATCCAGTCGTCCAGGACCACCACCCACTCCTTGTCGTAGGAGAGCGGCTCCTTGGGGTCCTCGATGATGAGCGGGCCGTAGAGGCCGCGGTCCTGCTGGACCCCGGTGTGCGGGTGGAACCAGTACGTGCCCGGGTTCGGGACGGCGAACCTGTACGGGAAGGACCCGCCCGGGGCGATGTCCCGCTGGGTGAGCCCCGGGACCCCGTCCATGTCGTTGCGCAGCGTGAGGCCGTGCCAGTGCAGGGAGGTGGCCTCGGGGAGGTTGTTGGCCAGGGTGAGGGCGAGGGTGCCGCCCGCGGTGGCCCGGACCTCCTGGCCCGGCAGCTTGTCCCCGTACGCCCAGGAGCGGACGGTGATGCCGGCGCCGAGGTCGAGCGGGGTGGCGGTCGCGGTCACCTTGACCTCGGTGAGCGGGCCGGTGGCCTTGCGGGCGGCCTCGGCGGCCTGCACCTCGGGCCCGGCCGGGTCCACGTACCCCTCGGGCGCGTCGGCGGCGGAGCCGCCGTGGTTCATCGAGCCGTGGCCGGTGCCGGCGGACCCTGCGGATCCCCCTGAACCGGAGGATCCGGAGCAGGATGCGAGCAGCCCGGAGCCGAGGGCGGCCGCGGACGCGCCGAGCACGGTGCGACGGGTGGGAAGAGAGCGCATGGGAGCACCTCATGGGTGTGGTGGTACGGATGCATGGGCACGGTTCGGCGCCGCCCCGGGCATGCACGGGCATGCGGGGGCGGCGGCGTCGGCCTACACCCGCAGGACCGCCAGCCGGGTGAGGAGCTCGCGGGGCGAGGGCGGGTCCGGACCACCGCCGGACCGGACCGGTATGCGGGCCGCGCCCCCGAGCGGCGCGGCGCGACGGGATCCGGTCCGGCCGGTGCCGATGAGCAGGACGACGAGCCCCGCGAGCACGGCGAGGCAGACCGACGTGGGGTCCATCTCGGTCGCGGGCATCGCGTGTCCCCACCAGGGGACCGCGGGGGAGGGCGCGTCGGTGGCCGGGGCCGAGATGTGGCGCGTGCCACCGTGCCCGGCCGGGGCGGGGTGTCCCGCCGAGGCAACGGAGTCGGCCGGGGACACGTCTTGCACGGCGTGGGACTCAGTCGGATGGCCCAGGGTGTGCATGGTGACGATGCCCAGCAACAGTGCGGCGAGCAGCAGCAACCGGGCCCCCGGGGCGGCTCGCTGAGCACTGCGCGTCATGACGGGAACCCTACCGGGGGTGGGTATCCGATCGTAGGACCGACCCCGCGTCTGCTTAGGATTAGTCACACTATGTCCCCACATGGACTCTCGCCGCGGACCGCCTGGCCGGTCGCCACCCTGATCGGTCTGGCCGCGGCCGCCTACACGGCGTGGGTACTCGAAGTCGTCCTCTCCACGGGCCTCAACCCCATCAAGACGTACGTCAGCGAACTCGCCGCCCAGGACCAGCCGCTCGGCGGCCTGTTCCGGGCCACCGACTTCACCGCCGGGCTGCTCGCCTTCGCCGGAGGGCTTCTGGCCCTCTTCCGGCTGCTGAAGTACGCGGAGTCCCGCCGCGCCTGGGCGGTCATCGGCTGGTCCGGGATCGCCCTCTTCGGCGCGGCCACCGCCGCCGATGCCTGGCTGCCGCTGAGCTGCCGGCCCACCGTGGACCCCGAATGCGCCGCCCGGGAGACCGCCGGACTGGTCCCCGCCACCCATCAGGCCCACGCCGTCAGCAGCAGCCTGGCCATGACCGGGGCCCTCGTCGGCCTGGTGGCCCTCACGGTCGCCGCCCGCCGCTACGGCTGGTTCGCCCCGCTCGCCCGCTACGGCCCCGCCCTCGTCGCCCTCGAACTGCTCGCCACCGTCTGGACCCTCTCCGCGATCGCCCTGTTCACGGCCGGGCGCGGGACCTGGGCCCTCGGCGCCGGCCAGCGGCTCCAGGTGCTCCTCGTCGCGCTCTGGCTGGGCCTGCTCGCCTACTCCGTCCACAAGGAAGGCCGTACGTGAGCGTCACCGGCCGGTTCGTCACCGTCCACGGCGCCGACGGCCTCCACGGCGTCGACCGCGTCGACGGGGTCCCGCTGCACGTCGTCGTCGAAGGCCGGGGACCCGTGTGCGTCCTCAGTGCCGGGCTCGCCATGGCCTGGTTCGACTGGGACCCGGTCGTCGCACCCCTCGTTGCCGCGGGCCGCACCGTCGTCCGCTTCGACCGCCCCGGACACGGCCTCAGCGGCCCCGCCACCGAGCCGCCCACCACCGCCGGGGAGGCCCGCCGCATCGCCGGGCTGCTGGACGCGCTGGGGCTCGGCACCCCGGCCGCCGGTCCCGTCACCGTCGTCGGGCACTCCATCGCCGCCTTCCACGCCGAGGCCTTCGCCCGCCTGTACCCGCAGCGCACCGCCGCGCTCGTCCTGGTCGACGGCAGCGTCGAGGAGACCCCGCACACGATCCTGCCCGTCGCACTGCGCACCGGGGCCGCCCGCGCCCTCGGCCGGGCCCTGAGCGCCGCCGGACTGCCGGCCGCGCTGGGACCGCTGGCCCGGCGCGCCACCGTACGGGCCTCCCGCACCGGCGGCTCCGACCCGGCCGCACCGGACCTCGTACGCCGCTGCTACCGCACCGGCCGGGTCTGGCGCGGCGCCCTGCTGGAGAACTCCCGCTACCTGGACATGGCCGCCGAGCTGCAGGACCTGCGCGCGACGCACCCGCTGGCCGCCCCCACCACCGTCCTCGCCGGTCACGACGGCTCGGCCGGGCGCCCGGCCCTGCGCTGGCTGGCCCGGCAGGCGGACCTCGCCGACCTGCTCGGCGCCCGCTTCGAGGTCGCCGAGCCCGCCGGCCACCTGGTCATGCTGGACCGCCCGGGCCAGGTGGCCCGGGCGGTCCTGGCAACGGCCGGGCAGGGTCAGGCCCGCGCGTAGACCTTCTCCACGAAGGTGGCCATCTGGTCGTCGGAGAGGTGCTGGGCGAGGTCGGCCTCGCTGATCATGCCCACCAGCTTCTTGTTCCGGATCACGGGCAGTCGGCGGATCTGGTGGCTCTGCATCTCCTCCAGCACGTCGCCGACGTCCGCGCCCGCGTCGATCCAGCGCGGGGTGCCCTGAGCCATGTCACCGCAGGTGACCTTCGCCGGGTCGTGGCCCTTGGCCACACAGTTCACGACGATGTCGCGGTCGGTGATGATGCCGCACAGCCGCTCCTCCGCGTCGCTGATGGGCAGGGCGCCCACATTGAGCCGGGCCATCAGCTGGGCGGCCCGGTCGAGGGTCTCGGTGGCGGGAATCCACTGGGCCCCGGGGTGCATGATGTCTGCGGCGGTGGTCATCGTCGAACCTCCTGAGCACGTCGTTCGACACCGGGCGCGGACGCGTCCGGCGCGGCGGTCCCCCACGGGCCGGTACGGGTCCCACACGGCGGAGCACACGCCCGTACGGGTGAGAGGGCGCCTCTCACCACGGTACGGGCGTGTCGCGTCACCCGCGCGGCGCGGCTCCGCGCTGCCGCAGCATGTCCGCCATCAGGGCGAGCTCCGAGCGCTGCGCGTCGACCATGCCCTGCGCCAGTGCCCGCTCGACCGGGGTCTCGCACTGCTGCGCACAGCCCTCGGCCATCGTGACGCCACCCTTGTGGTGGTCGGTCATCAGCTGGAGGAAGAGCACCTCCGCGTCCCGCCCCGAGGCGGTGCCCAGCCGGTCCAGCTCCTCCTTGGCGGCCATGCCCGGCATCAGCGCGCCGGGCTTGGCGGCGCCCGCGTCGGCGCCGTGCCCCGCGTGCCCGCCGTGGCCGCCCGAGGTCCCCATCCAGGACATCGGCGGCTCGCCGGCCACCACCTTCGGCAGCCCCCACAGGTCCAGCCAGCCGAGCAGCATGCCCCGCTGGTTGGCCTGGGTGTTGGCGATGTCGTAGGCGAGGGTGCGTACCGCCTCGTCCTGGGTGCGGTCGCGGACGATGAAGGACATCTCCACCGCCTGCTGGTGGTGTACCGCCATGTCCCGGGCGAAGCCCGCGTCCGGCGACCGGAGCCCGGGAGTACGGGGCGCCGCCGCCGTACCGGCCGACGGACCGGAGCCGGCGGAACCGCGGTTGTTCGTCGCGGCCACCGTGGCGGCAGCCGCGAACAGCAGGGCCAGCAGGACGGCCGTGCCCGCGACCCAGTACGTACGGGGGACGGGGCGGACCGGGCGGACCGGGCGGCTCACTTGCCGGCCAGCCCGCTCGTGCAGGCCGCGCCCGGCTCCGGGGTCTGCTCGCCCTGCACGTACTTCGTGAAGAACTGCGACACCCGCGGGTCGTCCGCGCTGTCCACGGTCAGCTGCTTGCCCCACGCGCTGAGCATGATCGAGCCGGTCTGCTCCTTGACCGGGCTCATCAGCGAGTACGGAGTCTTGCCGACGGTCGCGGCCAGCTTGTCCACGTCACCCTTGGGGGCCTTCTCGTTGTACGTCACCCAGACCGCGCCGTGCTCCAGCGAGTGCACGGCGTTCACCTCCGGCACCGGGCTCTTGTAGACGTCACCGTTGCAGTTCATCCAGCGGGGGTGGTGGTCACCACCGACCGGCGGGTTCATCTCGTACTTCACCGGGGTCTCGACGTGGTTGCGGCCCAGCTTCTTCGCGTCCCAGAGCTGCTCGCCCTCGACCGGCTGCTTGCGGATCTCCTCGGCCTCCTTGCGGATCTTCTCCGCGGCCGCCTGCTTGCGCTGCTCGTCCTGCTTCTGGTCGATCAGCACCCACGCGCCGAAGCCGACGAGGCCGACGACCACGGCCGACGCGGCCGTGATCGCGATGGCCTTGTTGCGCCGCTCCCGGATCTGGTCGGCGCGGCGCATCTCGGCTATGCGCGCCTGACGCGAGTTCGGGTCGGTGTTCTGGTTGGTCCTGCCGGACTTGCTGGCCATGTGCCCTGGTTTCCTTCTGCTGAGGGGGGTGGATGAACGCGAAACCGAACCGGACCGCTCAGGTCCGCAGCACCTGGAGGGCATACAGGTCCGGGGCGCGCGGCGGAGCCCCGTACAGCCGGATCCGCGAGGCCCCGGAGGCGATCGCGGCGGGCGCCGGCGCACCCATGGGGCCCGTCACGGCGGGCGGCGGAACGGGCAGCACACCCGGAGTGACGCGCGTGCGCGGAGAGCAGCCGGGCAGGTCGTACGGAGACACGCAGACGGCGTGCGCCGACGCCCCCGCCCCCGCCTGTACCTGCTGCACCTGCACACCCGGCGACGGGACGTGCGACTCGCCCGAGCGCGCGCACAGCAGCAGCGCGCCGGCCAGCACCCCGAAGACGATCAGCAGGGCGGCACGCCGAAGCCCGGGACGTCCGCGACGCCCCGGCTGCGTGTCCTGCCGGCCCCCCATGGCCGCAGATGGTAATGCTCATGACGGCTCCCAGGTCAGTGCGGGGGTGCCGCGAGCTTTCCCGGGTGCGTAATGTGGCGGAAACCACGACTGGCGATACTGGGCGCGCCCGACTGTGCCCCGACTGTCGAGGCGGTGGTGCACAGGCCGTCTGAACTGCGAGGATGAAGGCATGGACAAGCAGCAGGAATTCGTCCTCCGGACGCTTGAGGAGCGCGACATCCGCTTCGTGCGCCTGTGGTTCACCGACGTACTGGGCTTCCTCAAGTCCGTCGCGGTCGCGCCGGCGGAGCTGGAGCAGGCCTTCGACGAAGGCATCGGTTTCGACGGCTCCGCGATCGAGGGCTTCGCGCGGGTCTACGAATCCGACATGATCGCCAAGCCGGACCCGAGCACGTTCCAGATACTGCCGTGGCGCGCGGAGGCCCCCGGGACCGCCCGGATGTTCTGCGACATCCTGATGCCGGACGGCTCGCCGTCCTTCGCGGACCCGCGCTACGTCCTCAAGCGCATCCTGGCCAAGACCTCCGACCTGGGCTTCACCTTCTACACCCACCCGGAGATCGAGTTCTTCCTGCTGAAGGACAAGCCGCTGGACGGCACCCGCCCGGTCCCGGCCGACAACTCCGGCTACTTCGACCACACCCCGCAGAACGTGGGCATGGACTTCCGCCGCCAGGCGATCACCATGCTCGAATCGATGGGCATCTCGGTGGAGTTCAGCCACCACGAGGGCGCCCCGGGCCAGCAGGAGATCGACCTCCGCTACGCCGACGCGCTCTCCACGGCCGACAACATCATGACCTTCCGCCTGGTCATGAAGCAGGTGGCGCTCGAACAGGGCGTCCAGGCCACCTTCATGCCGAAGCCGTTCTCGGAGTACCCCGGCTCGGGCATGCACACCCACCTCTCCCTCTTCGAGGGCGACCGCAACGCCTTCTACGAGTCGGGCGCCGAGTACCAGCTCTCCAAGGTCGGCCGCTCCTTCATCGCGGGCCTGCTGCGCCACGCCGCCGAGACGGCAGCGGTCACCAACCAGTGGGTCAACTCCTACAAGCGCATCTGGGGCGGCTCCTCCCGCAGTGCCGGCGCGGGCGGCGAGGCCCCCTCGTACATCTGCTGGGGCCACAACAACCGCTCGGCACTGATCCGCGTCCCCATGTACAAGCCGGGCAAGACGGGCTCCTCGCGCGTCGAGGTCCGCTCGATCGACTCGGGCGCCAACCCGTACCTCACCTACGCCGTCCTCCTCGCGGCCGGCCTCAAGGGCATCGAGGAGGGCTACGAACTCCCGGCGGGCGCCGACGACGACGTCTGGGCCCTCTCCGACGCCGAACGCCGCGCGATGGGCATCGAACCCCTCCCGCAGAACCTCGGCGAGGCCATCGCCCTGATGGAACGCAGCGAACTGGTCGCCGAGACCCTCGGCGAGCACGTCTTCGACTTCTTCCTGCGCAACAAGAAGCAGGAGTGGGAGGAATACCGCTCGGAGGTCACGGCCTTCGAACTCCGCAAGAACCTCCCGGTCCTGTAACCCCAGGTCAGCGGCGATACCCCAGTCACACGCACCCCGGGCCGGCGGCCCTCAACCGCCGGCCCGGAAACGGGGCATCAGCCACTGCGCCGGTCCCCGGTCCGGTCAGTGGAACACGATGGCGTGACCGGTGGCGATGCTCGTGCGGCACACCTCGTACAGCTGGAGCCAGGCGAACCTCTCCATGTGGAAGGGGTTGTCGGACGCGGTGTCCAGGCGGGCGCTCTCCTCGTCGGAGAGATGCCAGTCCCGGTCGAGCCGGACTCCGATGGCGGGAGCGAAACCGCACAGTTCGGCGAGCAGCTGCTGACTGGAACCGACCATCCCGCCGCCCTCCACCTGCTTGTCCGCCGGCAGGAAGAGCGGATCGTCGAAGTCGACCGGCACGTAGAATCCCGCGCTGTCCGAGTGGCACAACAGGTGCGAGCTCATCATCGTCGACTCGTCGAAGACCTTGTCCTCGTCCCGTTCGTACTGCTCGGCGTTGGTGGCCGATGCGGGCGTGACGGACTCGCCCCGGGCCGCCAGCACGAAGACGCGGCGCAGGTGGTGCAAATGACCGGTGGGGAAACTTGTGAAACGCAGATGCGACGGCTCGTCCAACGCCGGCTCCTGCCAGACGATTCCCTCATCGGCCAAGGCCCGGCTGAGAAGGTCGAATCTCCCCTGCCAGCGTACGAGCGCCTCGTGCTCCTCGATGCCGGCCATGTTCTGGAGCATGCCGACCGAAATGTGAAGTCCCATGTCCGGAAGGCTAGACGGTGGCTCTGACAGTCATGTCAGCAACCACCGTGCGTCGGCGCCGTCACGGCTGGCTTTGTTGGTCAGTGGCGAGAGCGTCTGTTGCCCAGGCGCGAGAGCACCCCGCTGACGAGGGAAACGATGCCGCCGACTTTCAGCAGCACCTGACTGCTTGACGAATGTGGATGGAAAGCCGTTGGTGTCGCAGGGCCCGCAAGGCAATATATGGCGTCACTCAATAAAGGCCGGTCGGCTATGAGCCGACCGGCCTTGTTTTCGACTCTCGGGGCATAAGCCCTCAGGTGTTCTTTCTTGTCGGCGAATTCACGCCGCGCGGTCAGGCGGAAGGTGTGGGAACCTCAAGCCTGTCCCAGGTGAGCTTCCCCGGGAAGCCGTCCGCGTCGGAGCCCTCGAACCCATTCTTTTTCTGCCACTTGCTGTACGAGGCCTTGTCCGCCGACGACCACGTCACGTCCGGCTCCGGCGGCTCGTAGGTGCCACAGCCTTCCCGCTCCAGGCGGCGAGCCATCGCGAGGACGACCTTGTTGTTCGGCTGACGGTGGAACCACAGCGCTCCGGGGAACGGCACGAAGCCGTTTCCTGAGTGGGAGATGACCAGGCGCTGCCCGGCGCGGATCTTGTCGGGGTCCGGAATGTTGTTCAGCTTCTGGAGCTCCGCGACTGTGGTCCCGAAATGCTGGGCTATCTCGGAGAGAGTGTCGCCGTCTACGACGTAGTAGATGGCGTCTCGTGTCTGTGTTGTGGTCATGGCTTTAAGGCTAAGCCTGTTCGCAGTGGCTCGCATTTCGAAGCTTAGCAGGCGTGCGGGTTCACCCTATTGGCGTATCGGCGGATGACTACATTTTACTGGTGGAATAAAACGCCTCGCAGACGGTGGAGCTTGGCCCATACCCGGGCCTTGCTCCACTCGGAAAAGCGCCGGTGGGCTGTCGCCCCCGACGGGGCACAGAGGACCAAGGGAGCGCAGCACTCCTGACGAAGCGGCCGGGTGCTTCGCGGACCGAGCCACCTGGCCGGCATGCCACCATCGTGTGAGCAGCGCGTGAAAGTAGTGGGCTCACGCCTCACCTTTCCATGTCCCTGCACGTCAGGTGCCCTGTAGTGCTTCAACCACGGATGCCCTCCCGAGCCGTGTGCGCACACGCGGCTGCGAAGTGTGAGTACAGCCGCCGTCTCGCGATCCAGCTCCGTCCCTCTAGAGCGCGGACGGCCGCTTGGAAGCTGGCTGGGGCGGGGTCGGAGGGTGGGATCACGGCTTCCTGCGCAACAGGAAGCAGGAGTGGGAGGAATACCGCTCGGAGGTCACGGCCTTCGAACTCCGCAAGAACCTCCCCGTCCTGTAACTCCAGCTCAGCGTGCACGTCACCCCGGGCCGGTGGTCAGCGACCGCCGGCCCGGAGTCGTCTCACCGGCCCTGGGCCGGCACCCCCTAGCATGTGGCTGCCGCCCGGGCGTGACGGGCAGGCGGTGGGTGGCACAGATGCGGGGGAAGAGCGTGAGCAGGAACAGGGGCGGCGGCGTGTGGGTGGCTGTTGCGGGGGTCGCGGCGCTCGCGGGGGTGCTCGGCGTCGGTGGGGCCGTGCTGGCTTCGGCCGGTGAGGACGGCCTCGACGGCTGGGTCCGGGAACCGGCGGGGGCGGAGGTTCCGGCCCGCGTCGGGGGAGATCCGTCGCGGGGCACGGTCGCGGCGGAGCTCGCCGCCGCAGCCACCGCCGCAGGGCTCACCCCGGGCGCCGCGCACCCCGCGGAGGAGGGGGAGCTCGCCGACTGCATCGCGGACTGGACGGGCGACGGCCCCGCCGACGACGGCCGGCTGGCGGCTCTCGAAACCGCTCTGGAGGAACGCGGCTGGCAGGTCACGGCCCGCCAGGGCGGGCCCGCTCCGGCGGTGGCCCTGAAGAGCGGCTCCTGGCGTCTGCACTTCACCAACGGCGGCCTCGTCGACACCCTCTCGCTGGTGGCCACCCGCTCCGGCCGCACCTGCGAAGAAGCCTTCCGCCGCGCCGAAGCGACCCGCGGCCCGCTCGGTTAGGCCGTCTCCTTTCCCCCGGGCGGCCTCAGTGGACCGCGCGGTGCCAGGTGGGGCGGTTGGGGGTGGTGGGGGTCGTCGTCGTGTGGAGTTCGGCGTCCAGGCCCAGGACCGCCGTCGTGGTGGTGCCCGAGGGTTCGAGGACGGCCGACGGGGCGCCCGCGAAGAGCATGAGGGATTCGGCCCATGCCGGGGGGCCGCCGAGGCCCGTGGTGCTGACGGTGCCGCTGTCCGCGCGGCCCACCATGAGGCGGCCCGCGGCGCCGACCGCGCCGTAGCCGGCGCGGCCGCCCGCCTCCGTGACGCTGGAGACGTGGGGCCGGACCGAGGGTCCCGCCGTCACCAGGGCGGTGCGGACCACCCCCGAGTCCGGGCGGCGGAAGAAGAGGCGGACGCCCGCGCCGTCCGGGGCGGCCGACAGGGGGACCGTGGTGGCGGGCAGGCCCGTCGGTGCGGGGCCGAGCAGCGGGGTGTCCGGGGTGCGCTGGGTCCAGGCCAGGACGGACGTCGTGGTGGTCGCGTACACGTGGCGCCGCCCGGCCGCGTCGATCGCCGTCACCGGGTCGCTCTGCAGGTCCTCGCCGCCGAGCCGCTCCCACGGGGAGAAACTGCCGTCCGGCTGCTGGGTGCTCGCGCGCAGGGTGCGGCGCGAGTCGCGGAGGTAGACGGTGAGGAGGCCCCGCGCGTCCACGGACACCGCGGGTGCGCTGATCGCCGAGGTGCCCTCGTCGTCGGTGCGCTCCGGGGTGCCGAGCGACTGCCACGGGCCGAACGGGCCGTCGGGCGCGGCCTGGACGGCGTACACGACCTCGCGCCGGTACTCCGCGGACGCGGAGCCGAAGGTGGTGCGGGTGGCGAGGACGGCGACGCGGCCGCCGGGGAGGCGGGCGGCGGTGGCGCCCGGGTCGATGCCCGTGCCCGGAAGGAAGATCGGGCCCGCCCAGTCGCCGCCGGAGGTGCGGGTCCAGTACGCGGTCTGGCCGTCCAGCGTGGCGAAGGCCCACAGGCGGCCGGGCGTTCCCTCCGTCAGCCAGGAGGTGTTGTCGGCGCGGGTGTAGCGCAGCGACTGGGCCCAGTTGCGCCCGGTCGGGTTGCCCGCGACCTTGCGGTCGCCGCAGCCCGACGGACTGCCGCAGTAGTCCTGGTGGTCCTGCCAGGCGTAGGTCCTCAGGAAGCCGGTCTTGGTCTCGGCGGTCTGCGGGTCCAGCGCGTGCGGGAGGGTGCTGTTGTGGTAGCCGAGGTAGCTCTGGACCGTGAAGTGCGGGCGTCTGCTGACCTGGGCGGCGTACGTGGCGGTGGCGGCCTGCACGAAGCGGGCGCCGTACATGTGGTCCTGGTGGTCGGTGTACCGGCCGGTCCCGTTCTCGCCGTACCGGTTCGGCGTCGGGTCCTGCATCCGTATCGTCGTCGGCCGGTAGCGGTCCAGGACCGCGGCTATCGCCTGGACGAGCTGGTCCTTCGTGTACGTGAACGGCTGCTTGACCGGGGTGCCGGAGGTGAGCTGGGCGTCCAGCGCGGGTATCCGGCCGTTCCACAGGCCGCGCAGGCTCTCGGGGGTGTCCCCGCCGGTGGTGCGGGCCTCCCGCAGCATCAGCCACACCAGGTTGACCTGCGGCTTCGCTATGAGGACGTCGAGCTCGGCCTGCCCGCCCCCGGCGGTGGGTATGACCGTACGCCTCCACGCGCTGGTGCGGTCCCCGGTGGCCATCTGCGCGTATGCGGAGCGGATGCCGTTCTGCCGGGCCTCCGCGTAGTGGGCGCGGTCGGCGGGCTGTTCGGGGTCGGTGGCGGCGCCGCCGTGGGCCTCGTTGCGGCCGTCGGACTCGCCGGAGGTGAGGTAGGCGGTGGTGACCTGGGTGCCGGACAGCAGGGATCGGCTGAGGTCCGGGTTCATGAAGAACAGGTCGTCGTCGGGGTGGGCGACGATCTGGACGACCGAACCGGCGGTGACGCTCGCGGGCCGGGCCGCGGCCGGGTTCTTCTCCTGGGTGGCCTGGGCGGTGGTCTGCTGGCCGCCGGCCACGGAGAGCACACCGGTGGCGCCGGCTGTCAGCACGGTGAGCAGGGCCGCGAAGCGGCGACGGGTCACGGGCATCGGGTCACGCCTCGGGTTCGTTCTGGGCGGGAGAAAGCGTTGAACAGTCAGAGAGAGGGCAAATCGGCGGACTTGGTTCACCGAATGCGCAGATGACCGGCGCTTTTCCGGAACAAAATGCGGACGTTGTTCGTCCGCCTACGCGGGCGGCGGAGCCGACTTACGGAGACGGAGACGGAGACGGAGACGGAGGCGCGTTGCGCGGGCCCACCGGCTGCCACGGCGCCAGGTGCGCGTTCGGGGCGTCGGCCGAGGAGGTCACGTACAGCCGCGCGTCGAGCCCCACCACCGCCAGGCTGACCAGGTTCTTGCCGGTCATCGTGGAGGAGGGCGCGCCGACGAACATCAGCGGGGACCGTTCCCACGGGCGCCCCGGCCCGGCCTCCGAGCCCAGTTGGCCGCCCGCCGTGCGGCCCGCCAGCACGTGCCCGCTCGCCGTCACCGAGCCGAAGCCCTGGAGGCCGCCGAGGTCGGTCATCTGGCTCACCTTCAGCCCGCCCTCACCCGTGATCAGGGCGGTACGGACATTGCCGGAGCCGGGCTTGCGGAACCACAGCCGTACCCCGCCCTCGCGGCCGTCCGCGGTCAGCGGGAGCGTGGTGTCCGGCAGCCCGGTGGCCGTGACCTGGCCCAGCGGGGCGCCCGGCATCGGCTGCACCCAGCCCACCACCGACTTGGAGGTGGCGGAGAACACCATGCGCCGCCCGGCGCCGTCGGTCGCGGTGGCCGGGGAGCCGTGCAGGTCGGTGCCGCCGTACTTCTCCCAGGGCCCCCAGCTGCCGTCCGCCCGCTGCACCCGGCCGCGCAGGCTGTTCGCGCCGTCGCGGACGTACGCCGCCAACTGCCCGGTGCCGTCGACCGATACGGCCGGCGCGCTGATGTCGGAGGTCCAGGTCTCGTCCGCGGTCTCGGGGGTGCCGAGCGACTGCCACTCCGTGAACTCCTCGGCCCCCGGCTGCTTCTGGACGACGTAGACGATCTCGCGCTTGTAGTCGGTGGGCTTCGCGCCGAAGGAGGTGCGGGTGCCGAAGGCGGCTATCCGGCCGTCCGCCAGGGTCACGGTGCTCACGCCCGGATCCATGCCGGTGCCGGGGAGCAGGTCCGGGCCCTTCCAGCGGCCGGCGAGACCGGGCCGGTGCCACACGGCCACCTGGCCGTCGAGCACCTTGAAGGCCCACAGCCCGTGCCCGGGGTCGGAGGTCAGCCAGCTGGTGCTGGTGCCGCGGGTGTAGTTGATGGAGTCCGACCAGCGGTTGCCGCCCGGCTGGTCGGAGACCTTGAGGTCGCCGCAGCCGGCGGGGCTGTTGCAGTGGTTCTGCTGGTCGAGCCAGGCGTAGGTGCCCAGGATGTCCAGCTTCTCCCTGGCCTCGTCCGGGTCCAGGGTGCTGGGGAGCGAGCCGTTTATGTAGCCGGCGTAGTTCTGCACCGCGAAGTGCGGGCGGTCCGTGACGTCCTTGGCGTAGGCGGCGGTGGCCAGCTGCACGAACCGGGCGCCGTAGAAGTGGTCCTGGTGGTCGGTGTACCGCTTGGTGTCGGGATGCCGGCCGGGGGTCGGGTCCTGGGAGCGGACGGTGGTCGGCCGGTACTGCTCCAGGATGCCCACGAGGGTCTGGACGACCTGGTCCTTGGAGTACGAGAACTTCTCCTTGACCGGGGTGCCGGACGCGAGCATGGAGTCCAGGCGGGGAACCTTGCCGTCCCACAGGCCGTGCAGGCTGTCTGGGGCGTTGTCGTAGACGGTGCCGGCCTCGCGGAGCTGCAGCCAGACGAGGTTGACCTGGGACTTGGCGACGAGGACGTCGACCTCGGCGTGGCCGCCGCCCTTGGTCGGGACGACGGTGCGGGTCCAGGGGCTGCCGCGGTCGCCGGTGGCCATCTTGGCGTAGGCGGCGCGGATGCCGTTCTGGCGGGCCTCGGCGTAGGCGGGCTTGTCGGGCTTGGTGGTGGCCGCCTTGGCGGCGCCGGCGTTGATGCCGTCGGCCTCGCCGGAGGTCAGGTAGACCGAGGTGACGGGGTGGCCGGCGGATATGGAGTACCGCAGGTCCGGGTTCATGAAGTACAGGTCGTCGTCGGGGTGCGCTATGACCTGGAGCACCCGGCCGGGGTCGGGCGGCTCGGGGGCGGGGGTGGGGGTGCCGGCCGCCTTGTCGGGGACGGTGGGGGAGCCGAGGCGGTCGAGGAGTTCGTTGCCCCGGAGCAGGAGAAGGCTCCCGGCGGCGGTGACCACGCAGAAGGCGACGACCTTGACGAGGGCGGCCCGGCGGCGGCGACGGGCCCCACTGCGGACCCCACCGCGGGCCCCGTCCTTGCCGCGGGCGAGGCGGCGCGCCCGGCGGCGGCTGTCGGTGGCTCCGGCCTCGGGGGCCTCGGGGGCTTCGGCGGACTCGGGGGCTTCGGGGGCTTCGGCTGACCCGGGGGTCTCGGCCACGGCGAGCGGGTCGGCAGGTTCGGCCGTGGCCGGCGGTTCGGCCGCGTCGCCCAAGTCGGCCTGCGGCGTGGCCTGGTGGGCCTGCTGGGGCGGGCGGGCGTACGCGTGTGCATGTTGCTGTGGGTGCCCCTGGTGCGGCTGTTGCGCCGGATACTGCTGGTGCTCCTCGTACCCCTCGTACCCCTCGTACCCCTCGTCCCCCTGGTACCCCTCGTCCCCCTGGTACGCCTCGTCCCCCGGGAGCGCCTGCCCGGACGGCCAGGCCTGCTGCCCCCGCGCGGATCCGGTCGGTACACCTCGCGGGTCCCAGGCTCCGGGGCCCTGCCAGGAGTCGGACATGAGGCTCCTTCCGGCAGGACGGCGGGGTGTACCCCGATGACGCGATAAATAATCCGATGAGGTCAGAGAATCCTTGGCATCGTATGCGCCTCGGGTCGAACATTTGATCCGGACACGCCCAAACCTACGCCGCGGTCCGAGCGGGACCCCGCCGACCGGTCCCAGGGCCTAGGCTCAGGAGCAGAGCCCGCGACCCAGGGCAGTGCAGGCAGTGGCAGCGACAACCGCGGGAGGCGGCGGGATGACGGTCCCGGGACGCAGGAGCAGCACCTTCATCCGGCTGCTCCGCAGCGGCTTCACCGACCCCTCCGCCGCCGCCCGGCTGCTCGACGCCGACGCGCTCGCGGCCGTGCGCGCCGATCCCGTGCTGCTCGACGCCCTCGGCGCGACCGCCGACCCCGACCTCGCCCTCCTCGGCCTCGTCCGGCTCGCCGAGGCCCAGCCCGACGGCGAGCTGCCCGGGCTCCTCGACACCCTCGTCAGCGCCAAGCCGCTGCGCGACCGGCTGCTCGGCGTGCTCGGCGCCTCCGAGGCCCTCGGCGACCACCTCGCCCGCCACCCCCGCGACTGGCTCGGCCTCATCACCTACGAAGCCGCCGACCTGCACCCCGGACTCGCCGAGTTCGAGCTCGGCCTCGCCGACGCGCACGACCCCGTCGGCCTGCGCGTCGCCTACCGCCGCTGCCTGCTCTCCATCGCCGCCCGCGACGTCTGCGGCACCATCGACGTCGCCCAGACCGCCGCCGAGCTCGCCGACCTGGCCACCGCCACCCTCCGCGCGGCCCTGCGGATCGCCTCCGCCGCCGCCCCCGAGGACGCCGCCCTGTGCCGGCTCGCCGTCATCGCGATGGGCAAGTGCGGCGGCAACGAGCTGAACTACGTGTCCGACGTCGACGTCATCTTCGTCGGAGACTCGGTCCCCGGCGCCGACGAGGGCAAAGCCCTCCAGGCCGCCACCCGCCTCGCCTCCCACCTCATGCGGATCTGCTCGGAGACCACCGTCGAGGGCACCATCTGGCCCGTCGACGCCAACCTCCGCCCCGAGGGCCGCAACGGCCCCCTCGTCCGCACCCTCGCCTCCCACCTGGCCTACTACCAGCGCTGGGCCAAGACCTGGGAGTTCCAGGCCCTCCTCAAGGCCCGCGCCGTGGCCGGCGACGAGGCCCTGGGCGCCGAGTACATCGCCGCCATAAGCCCGCTGGTCTGGCAGGCCGCCGAACGCGAGAACTTCGTCGCCGACGTCCAGAAGATGCGCCGCCGCGTCGTCGACAACATCCCCGCCGCCCAGGTCGACCGCGAGCTGAAACTCGGCCCCGGCGGCCTGCGCGACGTCGAGTTCGCCGTCCAGCTGCTCCAGCTCGTGCACGGCCGCAGCGACGCCACCCTGCACTCCGGCACCACCCTCGACGCCCTGCACGCCCTCGCCGCCGGCGGCTACGTCGGCCGCGCCGACGCCGCCCAACTGCACGACGCGTACCGCTTCCTGCGCGCCATGGAGCACCGCATCCAGCTCTACCGGCTGCGCCGCACCCACCTCGTCCCCGAGGACGAGAACGACCTGCGGCGCCTCGGCCGCTCCATGGGCCTGCGCACCGAACCCGTCGTCGAGCTCAACAAGGCCTGGCGCCGGCACGCCTCCGTGGTCCGGCGCCTGCACGAGAAGCTCTTCTACCGGCCGCTGCTCGACGCCGTCGCCCAGCTCACCCCCGGCGAGACCCGGCTCTCCCCGCGCGCCGCCGGCCAGCGCCTCGAAGCCCTCGGCTACGCCGACCCGGCCTCGGCCCTGCGCCACCTCGAAGCCCTCGCCTCCGGTGTCACCCGCAAGGCCGCCATCCAGCGCACCCTGCTGCCGGTGATGCTCGGCTGGTTCGCCGACTCCGCCGACCCGGACGCCGGCCTGCTGAACTTCCGCAAGGTCTCCGACGCCCTCGGCAAGACGCCCTGGTACCTGCGCCTGCTGCGCGACGAGGGCGCCGCCGCCGAGAACCTCGCCCGCGTCCTGTCCGCCGGGCGCCTCGCCCCCGACCTGCTGATGCGCGCCCCCGAGGCCGTGGCCCTGCTCGGCGACCCCGAAGGCCTGCAGCCCCGTACGCACGAGGCCCTGGAGCAGGAGGTCCTCGCCGCCGTCGGCCGCGCCGAGAACCCCGAGGCCGCCGTCGCCGCCGCCCGCGGCGTGCGCCGCCGCGAGCTGTTCCGCACCACCGCGGCCGACATCATCGGCTCGTACGGTACGGAGGACAACCCGGCCGAGGAGGACCACGGAGCCCTCGTCGACCGGGTCGGCGGGGCCGTCTCCGACCTCACCGCCGCCACCGTCGCCGGGGCCCTGCGCGCCGCCGTCCACAGCCACTACGGCGACACGCTGCCCACCCGCTTCGCCGTCATCGGCGTCGGCCGCTTCGGCGGCCACGAACTCGGCTACGGCTCCGACGCCGACGTCCTGTTCGTCCACGAACCCCGCGAGGGCGTCGACGAACAGGAGGCCGCCAAGGCCGCCCAGACCGTCATCGCCGAAATGCGCAGGCTGCTCCAGCTGCCCACCACCGACCCGCCGCTGCTCATCGACGCCGACCTGCGCCCCGAAGGCCGCTCCGGCCCGCTGGTGCGCACGCTGGCCTCCTACGCCGCCTACTACCGGCGCTGGTCCCTGACCTGGGAGAGCCAGGCCCTGCTGCGTGCCGAACCGGTGGCGGGCGACGCCGACATCGGCGCCGGCTTCATCGAGCTGATCGATCCGCTGCGCTACCCGATGGAGGGGCTCGGTGAGGACGCCGTACGCGAGATCCGCCGGCTCAAGGCCCGCATGGAGTCGGAGCGGCTGCCCCGCGGGGCCGACCCGACCCTGCACACCAAGCTCGGCCGCGGCGGCCTCAGCGACGTCGAGTGGACCGTCCAGCTGATCCAGATGCGGCACGCCTGGGCCGAACCGGGCCTGCGTACCACCCGTACCCGCGAGGCCCTGGCGGCCGCCCACGCCGCCGGGCTGATCCCGACCGAGGAGGCGCAGATCCTGGACGAGGCCTGGGTCCTGGCGACCCGGGTCCGCAACGCCGTGATGCTGGTGCGCGGCCGCGCCGGGGACACCTTCCCGACCGAGGCCCGGGAACTCGCGGCCGTGGGCCGCTACCTCGGATACGCCGAGGGCACGGTCGGGGAGCTGCTGGACGACTACCGCCGCATCACCCGCCGTGCCCGGGCGGTCGTGGACGAACTCTTCTACGGCGCGTAGCCGGCTCGGGGACCGGGCCGCCCAACTGGCCTGCCGTGCCTATGCAAATGCCTTCGCTATTTGCATAGGATCAGCCTCCGATCATGGGGGAGGCACGGAAATGACAGACGTGTTGGGTCCAATACCGGATCAGCGGGTCGACATGCGCTTGAACAGCGGGCCGCCGTTGGGCCCGTACGCTCCGGGCACCACCGCGCCGTCGGTGGTGCCGTACGCCCCGGGAGTGACCCCGCCGCCGTCCGGGCCGTTCGTTCGGGGCGGGTCCCCGGACTTCGCCTCGTCGCCCGCCGAGAAGAACGCGGCGGCGGTCACGATACAGACCTACCTGGAACCCGAGACCAAGAAGCACGCCGGGGGCGCGGACGAGGCCACCGAGGCCGCAGGGAAGGGCTTCGAGGGCTGGCAGACCGCCGCCGCCCTGAAGAAGGTGACGGACACCTGGGACCAGCAGGTGAAGACCCTGATGGGCCGCCTCGCCGGGGAGAAGACCGCCCTGCGCCGCGCCGCGGGTTCTTTCGCGGGCAACGACATCGGCCTGGGCAACCAGTTCGCGTCGCAGTCGCAACTGAACCGGATGTAAGGGGCTTCGGTGCTGACCTACTACGAAGTCCTGACCACGGATCTGGGTCTGCTGTCGACGGCCGCCGCCAAGTGGGAGGCGATGGCGGGCGAGCTGCAGAAGATCGAGACCCACTACGGCGACACCGTCCAGAAGATCACCATGGGCGACACCTGGTCCGGTCTCAGCGTCCAGACCGCGCGGGTGAAGTTCACGGCGACCCGCTACGAGTACTCCGCCGCGCAGAGCCAGGCCAAGGCCGTCGCGAGCCTGCTACGGGGCGCCCACGCGCTGCTCACCGACCTCAGGAAGAAGCTGGAGAGCGCCCGCGACGACGCGATCGCCGCCGGCATGACCGTCTCGGAGCAGGGGCGCGTCGCCTTCGACTACAGCAAGCTCACGCCCGCCGAACGCAGTGCCCATCACCACGACCCCGACGGCCAGGAGGCCGTCCGGACCGCCGTCGGCACGTGGCAGAAGCACATCGACGACAGGGTGAAGGCCGCCTCCGACGCCGACCAGCACGTCCACGACGCCCTCACGACGGCCGTGGTCGACAGCAACAAGGACGCCCTCGGCAAGGGCAGCGGCGCGGACGAGACCCTCACCGGCTTCAACAAGTACGCGGAGGGCGACCTCAAGAAGTTCGAGAAGCCCGAGGCCGCGCCTGCGAAGACCGGTGGACCCGAGGGGAAGGTGACGGTGACCGGGCCCGATGCGGGCTTCACCATCAGCGGTGTCAAGTACGGCAAGGAGGGCTCGGTCAAGGCGTACGCCGACCTCTTCCATGTCACCGCGGAAGGATCGATGCCCAAGGGCGACTGGGCGCTCTCCGGGATCGCCGATGTCTATGGGGGCGCCAGAGCCACCGCGAACTACGGCATCACCGGCGAGGGCGTCGTCGCCAAAGCCGAGGGATCCGTAGGGCTACGGGCACTGGCCGAGGGGCGTGCCCAGAACGGGCGTTTCGGTACCTACGGGCGTTTCGAGGGCTTCGCCGGCGGCGAGATAAGCGGCACTGCCCAGGCGACCAAGGAAGAGGTCACGCTGGGGGCGAAGGCGTTCGCCGGGACGAAGGTCGGTGTCGCCGGGGGCCTGGAGTATGCGGGGATCGGCATCGGCGGAACTGCCGAGGCGTGGAACGGGCCCGGTGCCAAGGCGTGGTGGGGTCTGAAGCACAACGAGGCGACGGGCGTGTGGTCGCTCGGCGGCGAGGCGGGTGCTTCCCTCCCCAAGGGCGGTGCACTGGGGTTCGAGATCACCTTCGACCCTGACAAGGTTACGGAGGCCGCCGGCGCCGCGGCTGACTCGGTCGGTGACGCGGTCGGCGACTTCAAAGACTGGTTGATCGACCTACGTATGTCTCAGTGAAGGGAGGGCTGGAGATGCCCACAACACTGCCGGTGCCGATCGAATTCCGGCTGCCGGAGGGCTGGCTCCCGGCCCGTCCGGAGGGGTTCGGGGCACCAGAGGTGGCTTTCGCCGCGGTGTGTCCGGAGTCGGACGCCGGGTTCACCGCCAACATCACCATCGACGGCGGGTTCCCGAAAGACGGGGTGACCCTGGCCGAGATCGCTGATGCGTCGGTAGAGCGCCTGCGCGAGTTCGCCGAGTCGGTGGAGCTGGTCCACCGCCGCGAGGTCGGTTCCGAGGAGGCGCCCGCCCTGACCCAGCGGCTGAACTTCTCGGCCGTGGCCGACGGTGCCCGCCACGAGCTCGTCCAGTCCCAGGTGTACCTGTGCCTCGTGGACACCGAGGACCCGCACAAGCGGGCGATGATCCGCCTGGCCCTGACCGCCACCAGGGCCCGGCACGACGAAGTCCTGCACAAATTCCAGGACTTCGTACGCACGGTGCGCCCGGACAATGGGGCGGTGAGCTGACGATGGGCCGTCTCTGGGACAAGTACACCGGCACCAGGTACCCCGACAGCGGGATCGCCCCGCTGCCGACGATGGAGCTCCGGGAAGCGCTGCTTGCGGTCAATGGCCAGGACGTGCCATTCCGTATCCGTTATGCCTTCCCGAAGGAGAAGGCCGACCTGGTGGCGGAGTGGCGGGTGCTGAAGCCAGCCTCGGGCTCCGGCTTCTCCCGTAGGCAAGTGGAGCTGAGACTCAAGATCCGGATGCGCTTCATCCCCCTGCAGCGCGAGGTGCGCACCCTCGACGAGCAGGTGCAGGTGACGTGGGTCGGGGATCCGCCCAAGTTGGCCGTGTCGCGTGAGTCCGGAAGCGGGCCGGCGCCCACGGTTTCCCGGGAGTGGACGTATGAGAAGGGGCTCGACGGCCGGCGGCGCAAGGTCGAGACGTTCAGCTTCGACTCGCGGGACATGAAGGACCCACTGCGGAACCTGGTTCTCGAGGCGGGCTGGACCTGGCGCGGGGTGGTGTACAGGTTTTGACGAGCGGACCGCCGGGCGGGCCGACGCACGGTGTGCGCCCGGACAACGGGGCGAGGAGCTGACGATGGGGCGTTTCTGGGACAAGCGCACGGGCACCAGGTACCCGGCCCGTAGCGTCACTCCGGGGGCCGCCGAGGAGCTCCGGGACGCGCTGCTCGCGCTGGGAGGCCCGGACGGGCTGTTCGCCGTCCGTGAGGGCACCCCGCGAGAACGAGCCGACCTGGTGGTGGAGTGCCGGGTCAGCGAGATGCGCCTGACCCTCAAGACCAGCATGCGCCTGGTCCCCGCGAAGCACGAGGTGCGCGTACTCGAAGAGCGGTGGGAGCCCTCGCTGGAGCACTCCGGCGAGCAGTACGGCCGGGGGCCGGGGAAGGCGGTCTACCGACAGTGGGAGTTCCAGCGGGGCGCTGACGGCCGCCGCCGCAAGGTGGAGACGTTCCGCTTCGACACGGGGCTGATGAAGAACCCCCTGCAGAACACGGTCCTCAGGGCGGGCTGGACCTGGCGCGGAGTGCTGTTCAGGCTGTGACCGGAACGGGCGCAGCGGACCGCGGACCCTTCGTGGGTCCGCGGTCCGCTCCACCGGGCGGGCGCGGGGTCAGCGCGCCGTGCCGAAGTCCTGCGTCCAGTAGGAGCCGGGCTGCGCCAGGCCGATACCGATCTCCTTGAAGGAGCAGTTCAGGATGTTCTCCCGGTGGCCCTGGCTGTTCATCCAGCCCTCCATGACCTTCTCGGGCGTGCTGTAGCCGTAGGCGACGTTCTCGCCGTACGTGCTCCAGGTGTACCCGGCGCGGGTGATGCGTGCGCCCGGGTCCGAGCCGTCGGAGCCGGTGTGGGACATGTTGCTGTGGGAGGCCATGTCGGCGCTGTGGTCCTGCGCGGCCTTCGTGAGCTTCGCGTTGAGGGAGACGGCCTGGCATCCGGCCGAGGCGCGCTCCTGGTTCACGAGCGCGAGGACCTGGGCGATCTCGCCGGAGGCCGGCGGGGCGGCCGGCTTCGACGGCGCGGGCGCCTGCGGCTTCTTGGTGGCGACCGGCGGCTTCGCAGGCTTGGGCTGCGCGGGCGGCGTGGTCTCCACGACGGGCGGTGCGGCGGTCTCGGCGGGGCTGCTCGGGGAGGCCTCGGCGGGGCTGCTGCTCGGCGACGTGGCCGGGAGCGGGGCGTCCACGGGCGCCAGGGTGCTCGGAGTGGCCGAGGGCGTGGACTGCCACTGCCACGGGCGCTGCTGCTGGTGGCTCGCGGTCCGGGTCCGGCCGTTGCCGTCGTCCTGGCCGTCGAAGCAGGCCATGGCGGCGGTGGGAACACCCACGAGGGCGAGCGCGCCGACGCCGATGGCTATTTTCTTGTAGGACGACTTCTTCCGATGCTTCTGCATGCCTGACCTCATTCAGTGATCGCGAAGCTTCCGGCGCCGGAAGCGCAGGGCGCCGAAGAGGCCGCCATTCTTAAAAGCCTCTGAATGGCCTGGCAAGTTTCCGCTGATCACGAGCCTGGGGCGGTCGGCACGTGGCTTGAAACGGGACCGTGATCGTGCATCATCACGATTTGGTCACTCCCGCAACCGTCTGATGAGTGCTCAGAAACGGCTGTGACCTGGCCGGTCGGCGGCGGGTCTACCGGTACCACGCATTCCGTTTGCGGCGGAGAGGGGAATGTCAATTCCAAAAGGGACAAATATCGAAATGTCGGCGGGTTAACGCTCCGTCAAGAAAGCCCACCACCGACGTGCACGCCGTGACGCATATCACTGTTTCCCGGCCGGGCGGCCCGGCGAGGCCGAGACAGCGCGAAGCGCCCGTTCCCCGACGTACGGCGGGAAAACGGGCGCTTCGCGCTGTCTCGCAGGCCCTACCGCGGTTCCAGGGCCGCCGCCCGGCAGGCGCCGTTTGCGGCGCCACCCGGCACTCCTGCCGCGGTCAGGCCGCTCACGCAGCCCTGCAGGTCGCCGCTCACGCCCTGCCGGCAGGACGCCGTGACGGCGTCGGTGACCTCGACACCCGTCTGCGCGGCCATGTTCGTGCAGGCGGGGATGTCCGCGTGGGCGGCGGGGGCGACGAGGGCTGCGCCGGTGAGGGAGAGGAGCAGACCGGCGAGGACACCGGCGATACGGGTCGACGGGCGCATGGGGCACACACCTGCTCTCGGAAGGGGGGCACGGGCGGCGGCGGAGTTCCTATTCGGGGGCCACCCGGCAGGCGCTCACCGCAGTCCCGTTGGTGACACCGGCCCCGGTCAGGCCGGACACGCACTGCTCGTTGTCGCCGGTCAGGCCGACGTAGCAGGCCATGCGGACGGAGTCCGGGGCCTCGCCGCCCTGCAGCTCGCGCTCGACCTGGTTGACGCAGGCCGTGACATCCGCGTGGGCGGCGGGGGCCGACAGGGCGGCGCCGCCGAGGGCGAGGGCCAGGCCGGTGAGGACACCGGCGATACGGGTCGACATGCGCATGAGGACGTACCTGCTCTCCGAATTCGCCGCAGCCGGGTCCGGTCCTCCCCCGTACCGGACGGCTCGGCAGGACTTCCCCCTCGTCTTGGGTGCTGGATCAGCCGTGTGGCTACCTCGACTGGACGGCGAAGAGCTCGACGGCGTACTGGCCGTTCGTGCCGATCCCGGTCTGCTTGTACGTGCAGTTCAGAATGGTGGTCCGGTGGCCCTTGGTGCTGGCCATCCAGCCGTCCACGTGGGCCTTGGAGGAGTCGAAGCCGGGTCCGGAGACGTTCTCCGCGGACGGGCCTGCGGGCGAGTAGCCGGCCTTCTCCATGCGGGACAGGGCGGTGGACCCGTCCGAGCCGTCGTGCGCGGTCAGCCCGTTCGCCGCCATGTCGTCAGCGTGGGCCTGGGCGGCCGCCGCGAGCCGCGGGTCCACCGTCAGGGGCTCGCAACCGGCATTTTTGCGCTCCTCGTTGACCAGTACGAGGATCTCGTCCGGCGAGGACTGCTGCACGCTGCGGGTGACGGAGGCCGACGCCGCCGTGGCTGCCGCCGGGACGGCGACCGCGGTGGCCGCGCCGCCGAGTACGAGCAGCGGGACGGTACAGGCGGCGGCGCACACGCGACGGATCCGGCTGTTCTTGGTACGCATCAGAGTTTTCCCCTCGTCGGGGGTCGTGGGGAGCCGCCCATGGCACCCGCCTCTCGGGGTCGGGGTGCTGCGCGGCCTGTGCGGGCAGGTGCACCGCCGCAGGCTGCTGCGGGGGCGCGCGCCTCCTTCCACCGTACGACCGGTGGCACCTCCCCACGACCGGGGGAGGCCGGTCCTGCGGAGTGGTGCTTGCGGCGGAAGGGCGCGAGGTCGTTGTGGAAGCCGATGACGAGGTCGCCGGTGATGGCAGCGGGGTGGCCGTCGAGTTCCGTGCATGCCACGGCATCCACCCAGTCGCAGTGGCCGGTGAGTGGCCGGCCGATGGCTTGGCCGATGGCTTGGCCGGTGGTGAGGGCCCGGGACACGCAGGGCACCGCCGACTTCGCCATCAAGAACGGGCGCCCTGACCCAGCTGCCCCTCAGCGGCCTTGTACCCCAGGCCACTTGCGGACCCCAGGCGTTCTGACCTCGCACATCGACCCGCCGCCCAGGGGCCGGGACCGGTCGTCGAGAATGAGGGCGGAGTACGTCGCGGCTGCAACGCGACGCCCACTCGCAGTCGTAGCGAGCCCTGTTGAGGGCCAAACCCGAGGAGACACCATGCGCTTGTCCAGAACTGTTACCGCCGGAGCCGCTCTCATAGCGCTTGCGTCCCTGACGGGCTGCGGCGGGGAAGGGGAGGCCGTCGCCGGAGGCGGCGGCAAAAGCCTGCCGAAGGCGAAGGACGTCGCCGCGATGGAGCGGTTCGTCAACCAGTACACGCCCTGCACGGACCTGGAGGTGAACCCGCCGGACGCCCGGCACGGGGGCTCGGAGTTCGAGGACCTCCCCAAGGGCGCCGGAGCGGGCGTGAAGGAGCAGGTGTACTGCGACGCCGACAGCGGGCACATCGCTCTGGTGGCCATCTCCGACATGAAGAAGTTCCAGCAGGCGCTCAAGGCCAACGACGCAGCCGGGAAGGAAAGCGATGCGGTCGCGCTGGTCGGGGTGGACTTCGCCGTCGTTCCCACTGACAGCGACACAGCGCGCGCGCTGAAGCCCTCGGGACTGCTCGTCGCGTCGTGCAATGCAAAGTTCAACAGCAAGATCCCGAGTGGCTACACCAAGAAGGAAGGCAAGGTCGAGGGCTGCATCACGACGGACTACCTCCCCGCGTAGCCCGCACCGCCGCCACAAGAGCACGGTGACGTGCGCTGGGACCCCGGCCTGGGCTGAGGGGTCGAGCCGTTCACGCCACCCGCGGACGGCCGGCTCCGCCTCCGGGATCCGGACGACGAGTCCCGTCTGACCCGCTTGAACACCGAGCCCGAAGAGGTCCGGATCCCGGACATGCGCTGTGGCATGATCCGGGCACAAGCTCTGACGCCGCGTGAATCGCTGACCTTCATCGAGAAGGCACTGGGGGAGACATGAGCCTCCGGCCCGGCTCCGTACCGGCGCCCTCGAAGGAGCTCGTACCCGTACCGGCTCCCGCGCAAAGGCGGTTCCTCCGGTCCGGGCGCCCGGTCTGAGCTTCCGAAGTGCCCGGGAACGCGGCGGGGTTACGGTGAGGTCATGTTCACAGTTCGTCGCGCCGCCCCGTACGACGGGGGCGTCCTCGGTGAGATCCACGCCGCGGCCTGGGAGGCGGCCTACGCCCCCCTCTTCGATCCGGAGTTCGCCGCACGCGGTGTCCGGAGCAGGCGAACGCGGTGGCACGAAAGGGTCGGACAGCCGGACACCACGATCCTGCTCGCCGAACACGACGGCCGTGCGCTGGCGCTGACCGCCTTCAGGGCCTCTTCGACCCGGCCGGGTCTTTCCGAGATCCTCTCCTTCTACAGCCACCCCGACGGCTGGGGCAGCGGCATCGCGGCCGCGCTGATGACCGGGACGCTGGACCACCTGCGCAACGACGGGTTCGCCCGGACACACCTGTGGACCCTGCGCGACACCCCGCAGTCCCGCCGCTTCTACACCAAGTGCGGCTTCACCGAGAGCGGCGCCGTCCGTCCCTTCGACTTCGGCGACGGGAAGCCCCTCACCCAGGTCGAGTACGAGCGCGCGTGCTGACACTCTGCCGAATTCCGCCGGACTCCGGCAGAATCCGACTGCCGTTCGCCTGACGTACCCGCTGCCGTCACACCGGGCTCCCTCTCCGGTACGCCAGGCGCGCTGTTCTTGGGAGCGCTCAACCACCCTCGACAAAGCAGAGGTCTCGCCATGGCAGAACTCAACCGCCGCCGTTTCCTGCAGCTCACCGGCGGCGCCGCCGCCCTGAGCCTGCTCAACGAGAGCATCGCGCGCGCCGCCGCCATCCCCGCGCAGGGGACGACCGGAACCATCGCCGATGTCGAGCACATCGTGGTCCTGATGCAGGAGAACCGTTCCTTCGACCACTACTACGGCGCGCTGCGCGGTGTCCGGGGCTTCGGCGACCCGCGCCCGGTGACCCTGCCCAGCGGCAAGTCCGTCTGGCACCAGGCCGACAACGCGGGCAAGGAGACGCTGCCCTTCCGCCCGCCGTCCGACGACCTCGGCATGGAGTTCCTCCAGGGCCTCAACCACGACTGGGCGGGTGGCCAGAGCGCCTTCAACAAGGGCAAGTACGACAACTGGGTGCCCGCCAAGACACCGGCCACCATGGCGTACCTGACGCGCGACGACATCCCGTTCCACTACGCGCTCGCCGACACGTTCACCGTCTGCGACGCCTACCACTGCTCCTTCATCGGCTCGACCGACCCCAACCGCTACTACCTCTGGTCGGGCCACACCGGCAACGACGGCACGGGCGGCGGCCCGGTCCTCAACAACGCCGAGGCCGGCTACGGCTGGACCACCTACCCCGAGCGCCTGGAGCAGGCCGGCATCTCCTGGAAGGTCTACCAGGACATCGGCAACGGTCTCGACGCCGCCGGATCGTGGGGCTGGATCGATGACGCCTACCGCGGCAACTACGGCGACAACTCGCTCCTCTACTTCGACAACTACCGGGGCGCCCAGCCCGGCAACCCGCTCTACGACAAGGCCCGCACCGGCACCGACGCCCGGACCGGCGAGGGCTACTTCGACCGGCTGCGCGCCGACGTCGCCGCCGGCACCCTGCCCCAGGTCTCCTGGATCGCCGCCCCCGAGGCGTTCAGCGAGCACTCCAACTGGCCCTCCAACTACGGCGCGTGGTACATCGCGCAGGTGCTGGACGCGCTGACCTCCAACCCCGACGTGTGGGCCCGTACCGCGCTGTTCATCACCTACGACGAGAACGACGGCTTCTTCGACCACGTCGTCCCGCCGTACGCCCCGGCCGACGCGAACCAGGGACTGTCGACCACGCCGACCGCCCTCGACGTCTTCCCCGGCAAGACCGGCTACGTCGCCGGACCGTACGGGCTGGGACCGCGCGTCCCGATGCTCGTCGTCTCGCCGTGGAGCACCGGCGGCTACTCCTGCTCCGAGACCTTCGACCACACCTCCGTGATCCGCTTCATGGAGAAGCGCTTCGGTGTGCACGAGCCGAACATCTCGCCCTGGCGCCGCGCCGTCTGCGGTGACCTGACCTCGGCCTTCGACTTCGCCCGCCAGGACACGGCCACGGTGTCGCTGCCCGACACCGGTTCGTGGGAGCCGCAGGACCGCGAGCGCCACCCCGACTTCCGGGCCACCCCGCCCGCCGTGGGGAGCATGCCGCGCCAGGAGAAGGGCCTGTGCCGCACCCGTCCGCTGAGGTACGCCCCGTACGTGGACGGCGCCGCGCTCACCGGCGAGGGCAAGTTCAGGCTGACCTTCAGCGGCGGCCCGGACCTGGGCGCCCAGTTCCACGTCACCGCGGACAACCGGACCGACGCCCCCTGGACGTACACCACCGAGGCCGGCAAGTCGATCTCGGACACGTGGAACACCCGCTACTCCGCCGGAGTCACCGACCTGACCGTCCACGGTCCGAACGGCTTCCTGCGCGGCTTCCGCAACCCGGGCACCACCCCCGGCCCCGAGGTCACCGCCCGCCACAACGCCACCACGGGCAACCTGGACCTCACCCTCACCAACGCCGGGGCGTCGACCGTGACGCTCACCGTCACCAACGCCTACGGCGGCGGCCCCAAGCGCCTCACGGTCGCCAAGGGCGCCACCGTCACGTACAGCGTCTCCCTGAAGAACACCCGACGCTGGTACGACGTGACGGTCACCGCGTCGGAGTTCGCGGACTTCGGCCGCCGCTTCGCCGGCAAGGTCGAGACCGGCGCGGCCGGCCTGTCGGACCCGGCGATCCTGACGAACCAGTCGTCCTGACCCCGAGGCCCGCCCGCGGGGATATGCGCTGGCACGGAACGAGCGGTCGCTGGTTGGATGCCGGGATGAGCGATGACCTTCCCGACGGATACGAGATCTCCACCGACGCCGCCCGACTGGACGTCGGGCTCGTCCACCGGTGGCTGTCCGAAGACGCGTACTGGGCGCTCGGGCGCAGTCGGCAGAAGCAGGAGGACGCCATCGCGGGCTCCCTGAACTTCGGCCTCTACGACCAGGCCTCCGGGGCCCAGCTCGCGTACGCCCGCCTCGTCACCGACCGGGCCACCTTCGCCTGGCTCTGCGACGTCTACGTCGATCCGGGCGCCCGCGGCAAGGGGCTCGGCGGGGCCCTCGTCGACGCGGTGTGCGCGCACCTGGAGCCGTACGGGCTGCGCCGGGTCCTGCTCGCCACCGCCGATGCGCACGCCGTCTACGCCCGGGCCGGCTTCGAGCCCCTCACCACGCCCGGGAAGTGGATGGCCCTCGGGCAGCAGTAGCCGGCCCGGCGCACCTTCCCGGTCACAGCACTAGCGGCGGGTGAGGACGCGGTTCAGCAGGTCCGACGCGGGGTGCGGGCCCGTGTGCTCAGGGTGGCGGGGCAGGCGGTGGGCGAAGGAGCCGTACCAGGACCGCGAGACCGTGTAGCCGAAGGTCAGGCAGAGCATGCCGCCCACGGCGTCGAGCCAGAAGTGGTTGGCGGTGGCCACGATGACGACGAGGGTCGCCGTCGGGTAGAGCAGGCCCAGGATCCGGGCCCAGGGGGCCGAGGCGACCGCGAAGATCGTCAGGCCGCACCAGAGCGACCACCCTATGTGCATGGACGGCATCGCGGCGTACTGGTTCGACATCTGCTTGAGGTTGCCGGAGGCCATGGAGCCCCAGGTGTGGTGGACCAGCACGGTGTCGATGAAGTTCTGCCCGTTCATCAGCCGGGGCGGCGCGAGCGGGTAGCAGTAGTAGCCGACCAGGGCGACACCCGTGGTGGCGAAGAGGACCAGACGCGTGGCGGCGTACCGCCCCGGATGAAAACGGTAGATCCAGACCAGCACGCCGATCGTCACGACGAAGTGGAGCGTGGCGTAGTAGTAGTTCATGCCCACGATCAGCCACGTCACGGAGTTGACCGCGTGGTTGACCGACTGCTCGACGGCGATACCGAGGGTCCGCTCGGCGCTCCAGATCCAGTCGGCGTTGGCGAGGGCCGCCGCCTTCTGCTCGGGCACCGCGTTGCGGATCAGCGAGTACGTCCAGTAGCTGATCGCGATGAGCAGGACCTCGAACCAGATCCGAGGCCGGCGCGGGGCACGCAACCGGGAGAGCAGGGTGCGCTCGGACCCCGGGCGGGTCTCGGTCTCAACCACGGTGGGTGATGAGACGTCCGTCCGGGTTTCCAGTGTCTTCACGCTCGATTCACCCATGGGCAGAGTCTGCCAGATGCCTTCCCGCCTCCGATCATCCCTCGGGACGGTCTTCGGCGCAGCCGCTCAGACCTGGGGACGACATGGCCGCGTCAGTCTCCCACCTCTCCCGCCTTCCCGGCGACGATCTGCTGCCCGCGGGTGGAGTCGACGACGATGGGGGCACCACCAGGGAGGCCACCGAGCCGATCACGAGCACCAGCAGGCCGCCGAGCGCCACGAAGGCGAGGGCGGTGGCGGACCGGACCCGCATCACCCCGGCAGGGACACGTCCTCCGGAGGCCGCCGTACCGGCCGTACTAGTCCCGGCGGCGTTGGCCCGGGCCCGAGGCCGTGGAGCCGCGCACCACCAGTTCGGGGAGGAAGACGAACTCGCTGTGGGGGGCGGGCGTGCCGCCGATCTCCTCCAGCAGGGTCCGGACCGCCGCCTGCCCCATCGCCTGCACGGGCTGGCGGATGGTCGTCAGCGGCGGGTCGGTGAACGCTATGAGCGGGGAATCGTCGAAGCCGACCACCGACACGTCCTGCGGCACCTTCAGCCCCTGCTGCCGGGCCGCCCGGATCGCGCCGAGCGCCATCATGTCGCTCGCGCACACCACCGCCGTGCAGCCGCGCGAGATCAGCGCGGCCGCGGCGGCCTGGCCGCCCTCCAGCGAGTAGAGGGAGTGCTGGATCAGCTCCTCGATCTCGGCCTCGCCCAGTCCGAGCCGCTCCTTCATCCCGAGCCGGAAGCCCTCGATCTTGCGGAGGACCGGCACGAAGCGCTTCGGTCCCACCGCGAGCCCGATGCGGGTGTGCCCGAGCGCGGCGAGGTGGGTGACGGCGAGCTGCATCGCGGCCCGGTCGTCGGGGGAGACGAAGGGGGCCTGCACCTTCTCGGAGAACCCGTTGATCAGGACGTACGGGACGCCCTGCCCGCGGAGTTGGTCGTAGCGGCCCATGTCGGCCGTGGTGTCGGCGTGCAGGCCGGAGACGAAGATGATCCCGGAGACCCCGCGGTCGACCAGCATCTCGGTCAGCTCGTCCTCGGTGGACCCGCCGGGCGTCTGCGTGGCCAGCACCGGCGTGTACCCCTGCCGGGTCAGGGCCTGGCCGATGACCTGGGCGAGCGCCGGGAAGATCGGGTTGTCCAGTTCAGGAGTTATCAGACCGACGAGCCCCGCACTGCGCTGGCGCAGTTTCACGGGCCGCTCGTAGCCGAGTACGTCGAGGGCGGCCAGCACGGATTCGCGGGTGCCTGCGGCCACACCGGGCTTGCCGTTGAGTACGCGGCTGACTGTGGCTTCGCTGACCCCCGCCTGGGCTGCGATGTCGGCTAGCCGTGCGGTCACGGGATTGGACTGTACCGGTCGGACGTTCACAATGACCACCACGTGCACGAATCCGGGGGAAGCCGGACGGTGCGGCCGTCCGTTTCCACCGGGGCGCTGGAGAGTACGGGACGCCCGGGCGCGGGAAGTTCGACCGGGCCGGAGCGGCTGTTGAGCGTGCAGGCGAAACCGGGGCGGGTGAAGAGGAGCACGCCCTCGGGGGCGGACTGCCAGCGCATTCCGCATGCGTACGGGCCGTACGGGTCGTACGGCCCGTACGGGGCTTCGGCCGAGGCATCGGCCCCGGCCCCCGCCTCCGTCCCGGCCCCCGCCTCCGCGCCCGCCCCCGCCTCCGGCGCGCCCAGCCCCGGCATCGCCCGGCGCAGTTCCAGCGCGGCGCGGTAGAGCTCCAGCGTCGAGTGCGGGTCGCCGGTCTGCGCGGCGACGCTGAGGCCGCCCCAGCCGGCGGGCTGCGGGAGCCAGCTGCCGGCCGGCCCGAAGCCGTACGGGGGCTCCGCGCCGGACCAGGGGAGCGGCACCCGGCACCCGTCGCGCAGCCCGTCCTGTCCCTCCGGCTCCGCCGCGCCCTCCGGCCGGGGCCCCGGCCCGGAGGGCGCGCCGACCTGTGGTCCGCAGGCGGCGGGGGCAGGGGACCCGGTCCCGCCGGCCTCCCCCTCCCACCCCGCCGGGCCGTCCGTGTCCCACGGCTGCCGGCGCCCGCGGCGGAAGGCAGGGTCCTGGCGGACCTGGTCCGGGAGGTCCGCCACCTCCGGGAGGCCGAGCTCCTCGCCCTGGTAGAGGTACGCCGACCCGGGCAGGGCCAGCATCAGCAGGGCGGCGGCCCGGGCCCGGGCCAGGCCGCGGGCCCCGCCGCCGTAGCGGGTCACATGGCGTACGACGTCGTGGTTGGACAGCACCCAGGTGGTCGGGGCGCCGACGGCGGTGGTGGCGGCCAGGGACTCGTCGATGACGGTGCGCATCGCGGCGGGGTCCCACGGGCAGTTCAGGAAGCGGAAGTTGAACGCCTGGTGCAGTTCGTCGGGGCGGACGTACAGGGCGAGCCGCTCCGAGGTGGGCGCCCAGGCCTCGGCGACCCCGATGCGCCCGCCCGCGTAGGAGTCGAGGAGGCGGCGCCAGGAGCGGTGGATCTCGTGGACCCCGTCCTGGTCGAAGAAGGGGAGCGGCTCGGTGCCGATCAGGGTGGCCTGGGCGCCGCGGCCGATGTCCGGCAGGCCCGGGGCCTTGACCATGCCGTGGGCGACGTCGATGCGGAAGCCGTCGATGCCGAGGTCGAGCCAGAAGCGCAGGACGGAGGCGAATTCGGCGGCGACCTCGGGGTGGTCCCAGTCGAGGTCGGGCTGCTCGGGGGCGAAGAGGTGCAGGTACCAGCCGCCGTCCGGGACCCGGGTCCAGGCGGGGCCGCCGAAGATCGACTCCCAGTCGTTCGGGGGCTCGGCGCCGTCCGGCCCCCGCCCGGGCCGGAAGTGGTAGCGCTCGCGGGCCCCCGGATCCCCGGCGAGGGCGGCGCGGAACCACGGGTGCTGCTCGGAGGTGTGGTTCGGCACCACGTCCACGATGACCCGCAGCCCCAGCGCGTGCGCGGCCCGGACCAGCTCGTCGGCGTCGGAGAGGTCCCCGAAGAGGGGGTCGACGGCCCGGTAGTCGGCGACGTCGTAGCCGCCGTCTGCCTGTGGGGAGACGTAGAAGGGGGTGAGCCACACGGCGTCGACCCCGAGGCGGGCGAGGTGGGGGAGGCGGGAGCGGACCCCGCGGAGGTCGCCGATTCCGTCCCCGTCGCTGTCGGCGAAGGAGCGTACGTACACCTGATAGATGACGGCATCGCGCCACCAGTCACCGCTCGCGGTCGCGTTGCTGGAAGAGCTTGCAAGCTGGACGGCCGTCGAGTCGTGGGTCATATCGGGGTCAACGCGGGTACATGCCCCCTGGTTGCGGGCCCGGACAGTCGAAGGTGACCCGAACTAACAGCAAGCTGCGGCAACCGTACGGACACACGGATGTAACGATCGCCTCCGCTTGCAGAAAGTTTGCGCAAGGTCTTTCGGTCCTCTTTCAGTCTTGTTACGTTCCTGGCAACTCGGGACCGCGAGGGCGCGGCCGGGATCATCGAAGGAGTTCATATGCGGCGTGGCATAGCGGCCACCGCGCTGGTCGCGACCCTGGCGCTCGCGGCGACGGCTTGCGGTGGGGACGACAAGGACGCGGCCGGCGGGACCAAGGCAGGCGGCGAGCTTTCCGGCACGGTCACGTGGTGGGACACCTCGAACGACGCCGAGAAGGCCAGCTTCCAGAAGCTCGCCGAGGCGTTCACCGCCAAGCACCCGAAGGTGACCGTCAAGTACGTCAACGTCCCGTACGGCGACGCGCAGAACAAGGTCAAGAACGCCTTCAGCAGCGGCTCCGACGCGCCTGACGTCATCCGTGCCGACGTCGGCTGGGTCGCGGACTTCGCCTCCCTGGGCTACCTCGACGAGGTCCCGGCCGACACGGCGAAGAAGATCGACGCCGAGTTCCTCCCGCAGGCCGCGGCCAGCGGCAAGTTCGAGGGCAAGACCTACGCCGTCCCGCAGGTCATCGACAGCCTCGGCCTCTTCTACAACAAGAAGATGCTCGCCGACGCCGGCGTCCAGCCCCCCAAGACGCTGGAAGAGGTGAAGACCGCCGCAGCCGCGATCAAGGAAAAGACCGGCAAGGCCGGCCTCTACCTCCGCGGCGACGACTCCTACTGGTTCCTCCCCCTCATCTACGGTGAGGGCGGCGACCTGGTCGACGCCAAGAACAAGACGGTCACGGTCGACAACGAGGCGGGCGTCAAGGCCTTCAAGACCGCTCGTGACCTCGTCACCTCCGGCGCGGCGATCACCAACGCCACCGACGGCTGGAACAACATGCAGACCGCCTTCAAGACCGGCCAGGCGGCCATGATGATCAACGGTCCGTGGGCGGTGGCCGACAGCTTCGCCGGCGACCAGTTCAAGGACAAGGCCAACCTCGGCATCGCCGCGGTCCCGGCCGGCTCCGTCAAGGCCGGTGCCCCGCAGGGCGGCCACGACCTCGCCGTCTACGCCGGCTCCAAGAACACCGCGGCCGCGCACGCCTTCGTCGAGTACATGACCTCGCAGGAGGTCCAGGTGCAGTCGACCAAGGAGCTCAGCCTGCTCCCGACCCGGACCGCCGCCTACGAGCAGCCGGACGTCAAGAGCAACGAGATGGTCCAGTTCTTCAAGCCGGCCGTGGACAAGGCCGTCGAGCGCGCCTGGATCCCGGAGAACGGCTCCCTCTTCGAGCCGCTGAAGGTCGAATACACCAAGGCGATCACCGGGGCGTCGAGCCCGGAGGACGCGGCCAAGTCGGCCGGCGTCGAGTTCCGCAAGATCCTCAAGGGCTGGAAGTAACGAAACCATGGCTGCTCACACCAGCCAGTCGGTGGCGAAGGCCGCGGGCGACGACGTCGAGAACGACGCCGCCGCCCGCGGCCGGAGCCGCAGGACTGACAGCGACAGCGGTAACCGTGACGGTAACCGCGGTGGAAAGGGCGCGTCCGGCCTCCGGCGCGCCGTCGGCACACACTGGTACGCCTGGGCCATGGTCGCCCCGGTGGTGCTCGTCCTCGGCGTGATCATCGGCTGGCCGCTGGTCCGGGGCGTCTACCTGTCACTGACCGACGCCACCGAGCGCAACGTCTCGCGCACCATCGGCGCCCGGCACATCGAGGCCACGTACGAGTTCGTCGGACTCGACAACTACGTGGCCGTGCTCAGCGACCCGGTGTTCCTGCAGCGGCTGGTGTGGACGGTGATGTGGACCGTCGCGTGCGTGTCCGTCACCTTCACGCTCGGTCTGATCCTGGCCAACATGCTCAACCGGGACTTCAAGGGCCGCGCCGCCTACCGGATGGCGCTCATCCTCCCCTGGGCCGTCCCCGGCTTCGTCTCCGTCTTCGCCTGGCGGTTCCTCTTCAACCGCGACAACGGCATCCTCAACAAGATCCTCGACGGTGGCGGCATCGCCGCGATCCCGTGGCTCGACGACCCGACCTGGGCCAAGTTCTCGGTCATCGCCGTCAACGTCTGGCTCGGCGTCCCCTTCATGATGGTCGCCCTGCTCGGCGGCCTGCAGTCGATCCCCGGCGAGCTCTACGAGGCCGCCGAGATGGACGGCGCCAGTGCCTGGCAGCGCTTCCGGCACATCACCCTGCCCGGGCTGCGCGCGGTGAGCATGACGGTGATCCTGCTCTCCACCATCTGGACCTTCAACATGTTCCCGGTGATCTTCCTGCTCACCCGGGGCGGACCCGGCGACTCCACCGAGATCCTGGTGACCCAGGCCTTCCGCGAGGCGTTCGTGTCGAGCCCGCGCGACTTCGCCGGCTCGGCCACGTGGGGCGTCCTGATCCTCGCCCTGCTCATGATCTTCGCGCTGGTCTACCGGCGCTCGCTGCGCAAGCAGGGAGAGGTGTGGTGACCATGTCCACTGCGAACACCGATCGTACGGCCACCGCCGGCGAAGCCACCGCCGGCAAGGCGACCACGGGCAAGGCGACTGCAGGCAAGGCGACCGTCCGTGCCCGGGGCAGCCGTTCCCCACTCGCCTCCGTCGGCCTGCACGGCACCCTCGTCGTGGCGTCCGTGATCGCCGTCTTCCCGGTGTTGTGGATCCTGCTGACCTCGCTCAAGCCGGCCAAGCACGCGGTCACCACCGACTTCGTCAAGGAACCGACCCTCAGCAACTACACGTACCTGCTGGAGCAGAGCCACTTCCTCAGCTGGTTCGCGAACTCCGTCCTGGTCGCCGGCATCACCACCGTCCTCGGTGTCTTCATCGCCGCCACCACCGGATACGCGGTCAGCCGCTTCAAGTTCCCCGGCATGAAGCCGCTCATGTGGACCCTGCTCATCACGCAGATGTTCCCGATGGCGATCCTCATCGTCCCGCTCTACAACCTCATGGGCGACCTCGGCCTGCTCAACCAGCCGCTCGGCCTGATCATCACCTACCTCACCATCGCCGTGCCGTTCTGCGCCTGGATGATGAAGGGCTTCTTCGACACCATCCCGGTGGAGATCGACGAATCGGGCCGCGTCGACGGGCTCAACCCCTTCGGCACCTTCTGGCGCCTCATCCTGCCGCTCGCCAAGCCCGGCCTCGCCGTCACCGGTTTCTACGCCTTCATCACCGCCTGGGGCGAGGTCGCGTACGCCTCCGCCTTCATGGTCGGGGAGGAGAACCTCACCCTGGCCGGCGGACTGCAGACCTTCGTCACGCAGTACACCTCCAACTGGGGAGCCATGAGTGCCGCCTCGGTCCTCATCGCCATCCCCGCGGCGATCTTCTTCGTCTTCGCCCAGCGTCACCTCGTCGCCGGGATGACGGCAGGCGCAACCAAGGGCTGACCACCCGAGCCTGCCCCCTCTCACCCCCGGCCCGATCTCTCCAAGGACACCATGACCCAGCACCTCGCCGACGCGCTCCCCACCTCCACCGGCACGCAGCCCGGCTGGTGGAGAGAAGCGGTGATCTACCAGGTCTATCCGCGCAGCTTCGCCGACTCCAACGGGGACGGCATGGGGGACCTCGAAGGCATCCGCAGCCGCCTGCCCTACCTGAAGGAGCTGGGCGTCGACGCCGTCTGGCTCAGCCCCTTCTACGCCTCCCCGCAGGCCGACGCCGGCTACGACGTCGCCGACTACCGGGCCATCGACCCGATGTTCGGCACCCTGCACGACGCCGACGCCGTGATCCGCGAAGCCCACGAACTGGGCCTGCGCATCATTGTGGACCTCGTCCCGAACCACTGCTCCGACCAGCACGAATGGTTCAAGCAGGCGCTCCGGGAAGGCCCCGGCAGCCCGCTGCGCGAGCGCTTCCACTTCCGCCCCGGACAGGGCGCGGACGGCTCGGAGCCCCCGAACGACTGGGAGTCGATCTTCGGCGGCCCGGCCTGGACCCGGGTCGCGGACGGCGAGTGGTACCTGCACCTCTTCGCCCCCGAGCAGCCCGACTTCAACTGGGAACACCCCGCAGTACAGGACGAGTTCCGCTCCATCCTGCGCTTCTGGCTCGACCTCGGCGCCGACGGCTTCCGCATCGACGTCGCGCACGGCCTGGTCAAGGCCCCCGGCCTGCCCGACCTCGGCCGCGACGAACAGCTCAAGCTGCTCGGCAACCAGGTCCTGCCCTTCTTCGACCAGGACGGCGTCCACGAGATCTACCGCTCCTGGCGCCTGGTCCTCGACGAGTACGCGGGCGACCGCATCGGCGTCGCCGAGGCCTGGACCCCCAGCGCCGACCGCACCGCCATGTACCTGCGCCCCGACGAACTGCACCAGGCCTTCAACTTCCACTACCTGAACACCGGCTGGGACGCCGAGGCCCTGCGCGCCACCATCGACGAGTCCCTCGACTCGATGCGGCCCGTCGGCGCCCCCACCACCTGGGTGCTGTCCAACCACGACGTGGTCCGCCACCGCACCCGCTTCGGCACCCTGGGGAAGGCGCGCGCCGCCGCCCTGCTGATGCTGGCCCTGCCCGGGTCGGCGTACGTCTACCAGGGCGAGGAGCTCGGCCTCCCGGAGGTGGTGGACCTCCCGGACGAGGTGCGCCAGGACCCCTCCTTCTTCAAGGCGAACGGCCAGGACGGGCTCCGCGACGGCTGCCGCGTACCGATCCCGTGGAGCGGCGACCAGGCCCCGTACGGCTTCGGGACCGGCGGCAGCTGGCTCCCGCAGCCCGCCGAATGGGCCGGGCTCAGCGTGGAGGCGCAGACCGGCGACCCCGACTCCACGCTGGAGCTCTACCGCTCCGCGCTGCGGGTACGGCGCGCGCACCCGGCACTGGGCGCCGGCGACGGCGTCGAGTGGCTGCCCGCACCGGCCGGCGTACTGGCCTTCCGGCGCGGAGACTTCGTCTGCACCGTGAACACCACGGACGAGCCGGTACGGCTGCCCGCGCCGGGCACCGTGCTGCTGGCGAGCGGCGACCTCGCCGACCCCGACGTCCTCCCGGCGGACTGCACGGTGTGGTGGCAGGGGTGACTTCCCCGCTGAGGCTGACGGACATCGCCGCGCAGGCCGCGGTCAGCGAGGCGACCGTCAGCCGCGTGCTCAACGGCAAACCGGGCGTGGCGGCCGGCACCCGGCACAAGGTGCTGGCCGCGCTCGACCTGCTGGGCTACGAGCGGCCCGTACGGCTCAAACGGCGCAGCAACGGGCTGGTCGGGCTGCTCATCCCGGAGCTCACCAACCCGATCTTCCCGGCGTTCGCGCAGGTCATAGAGCAGGCGCTGGCCGGGCACGGGTACACGCCGGTGCTGTGCACGCAGACCCCCGGCGGGGCCACCGAGGACGAACTGGTGGAACAGCTGGAGCAGCGCGGGGTCACCGGGATCGTCTTCCTGTCCGGCCTGCACGCCGACGCCCACGCCGACCCCGCGCGCTACCAGAGACTGGCGGCGCGCGGGGTGCCGTTCGTCCTGATCAACGGCTTCAACGAGCAGGTGAACGCCCCGTTCATCTCCCCGGACGACCGGGCGGCGGCCGACATGGCCGTACGGCACCTGCAGGACCTGGGGCACCGCAGGATCGGGCTCGCGATCGGACCGACGCGCTATGTGCCGTCGGCCCGCAAGGAGCAGGGATTCCTCGCGGCGCTGCCGACTGCGGAGGCGGACGGGCTGATCCAGCGCACGCTCTTCACGGTGGAGGGCGGACACGCGGCGGGCATGGCCCTGCTGGACCGCGGCTGCACGGGCATCGTGTGCGGCAGCGACCCGATGGCGCTCGGCGTCATCCGGGCGGCGCGCGAGCGTGGGCTGCGGGTGCCGCAGGACGTGTCGGTGGTCGGCTTCGACGACTCACCGCTGATCGCGTTCACGGACCCGCCGCTGACGACGGTCCGCCAGCCGGTACGCGCGATGGCGACGGCGGCGGTGGGTGCCCTCCTGGAGGCGGTGTCGGGCACCCCGGTCCAGCGCACGGAGTACGTCTTCCAGCCGGAACTGGTGGTGCGCGGCTCGACGGCCGAGGTGCCGTAGGCCTCCGGGGGGGCGGGGGCTTCGGAGGGCGGAAGCCACCGCCCTCCCGCTACCCCTGCCGTCAGTGGCCGTGGCCCCCGTGGCCGCCCCCGTGCCCGCCACCCCCGTGGCCGCCGTCCTGGTCGACAGGGAGGGGGGCGTCGGGGTCGACGATCGTGAACGGGCGCATCAGGTCGTCGTCCTCGTGTTCGAGGAGGTGGCAGTGGTGGACGTACGTCGCCGGGAGCTCGGTTCCGCTGTTCGGGATCCCGGCGATCTCTTCCATCGGCGGGCTCCATGGGTCAGTGACGATTCTGGTCACCGTCTCCGGATAGGACTTGAAGGTGTCCTTGTAGGAGAGTGCTTCGTCCGGGTCCGGCGGGATCGGCGGGCCGGTGAAGTAGTTCGCCAGTACCGGCTTGTCCGCCGCTTTCCGGCCGCCGTCGATCCACTTCTCGTAATCCGCCTGGTAGGCGGCCGCGTCGATGGGCTGCCTGTTCAGAACCTGGAAGTTGACGAGGTGGACGTGCATCGGGTGCGCGTCGTGGTTGGGATTCACGTACTCCCAGATTTCCCTCGCGCCCGCCTTGATGAAGTCCTCGGACGGCTCCATGAAGGGCACCGCGTTGAACGTCATGGTGCTGAAGAGCTTGTGCTGGTACACGACCCATTCCCGCCGGTGGATCTCCGGTTCCGGCTCGATGGGCACGACCTCCGGCAGCTTGAGATGCTTGGGCGGCGTCGTCCTGTCCGCACCGGACAGCGGCTTGGTGACCTGGAACTGCATGACTTCCGAGATCTCCGGTCCCTGGCCGGGCACGCCCGGGTAGTGCACCGGTGCGTGGTAGTTCGTCAGTGTGATCTTCGAGCCCGTGGGCATCCCGCTGAAGTCGACGATCAGGTCGTACCGCTCGGCCGGCCCGATCAGGAAATTCAGCATGTGCAGCGGGGCGCGGAATCCGCCGTCGGTGCCGATCAGCCAGAACGGAAGATTGGGCTGCAGCACCACGTCCCTGGGAGGGTCGAACCTCAGCCGCCAGAAACGCTCGTTCGACGCGTTGAGGATCCGCAGCCGGTAGCGCCGCGGCTCGACGGCCAGGAAGGGGTACGCCTTGCCGTTGACGACCGGGGTGTCCTCGCCCTCCTGCTGGGTCATGGTGTAGGCGAGTCTGCCGTCCGGGTGGAAGGTCCGGTCCTGCAGGATGAGGGGGACCTCGAACTCGCCCTGCGGCAGCCCGAGCCGCTCGTCGGCGGGGTCGCGGATGAGGTACAGGCCGGCGAGGCCCGCGTAGACGTTGACGCTGGTCATCCCCATGCCGTGATCGTGGTACCAGAGCATGGACGAGCGCTCGTGGTTGGTGTACGCGCAGATCGCTTCGTTGCGTTTGACGCGGTCCGGTTCCAGCGTGGTGTAGGACTCGGCATGGATGCCGTCCGGGCTGAACGAATGCAGAGGCATTCCGTCGGACTGCGGTGGTGTGAAACCGCCGTGCTGGTGCACGACGTTCCACACGTTGACGTTCTCGGGAAAGGGCGGTTCGCTCGTGTAGGGAGGCGGGGCGATCGGGGCGAGCTGGGGGTCCCCGCTGCGGATCGCGTCGATCACGAACTGGAAGAGGTGCGTGGTCGGCAGCTTGTTCCGGTATTTGACGACCGTCGGCTGGTCCTTGATCACGCTGATGGTCGGCCCGAGATAGCCCATGCCGATCGGCTGGTGGCGATCGTGAGGGTTCTTGGCCCAGTAGCCCCACACGTCGGCCGGCCCGAGGTCCCGGTGGAATTGCCAGGTGCCCGGCCGCATCGTGATGTCGTAGTAGTCGGCGCCCGGATAGGCGGAGGTGTCCGGGACGGCGGTTTCCGGCGTGGGCAGCGGGTCGACGTACTTCTCCAGCGGAGGGGTCTTCGGAATCGGGGCGTCCGAAGGCGCCGGTTCGTGACCGTGATGATGGCCGGGACCGGGATCCGCGTGCGCCTGTGCCCCCTGACCGCTCCCCGAGAGCATGGCCGCACCCCCGACGGCGCCGGCCATGAGGAAATTCCTTCGCCCAACCATCGTCTTCAGCCTTCCGCCGGCGCCGTGTGTCCTGGAAGGCATATCGCGCTGGTTCGGAGGGCGTTGTCGCCGCGCGCCGGTCCGGATGGAGATGCGCCCATTCGGCAGTAATTGGGCAGGAATTGAGATCGAGTTATTGTCGCCGGTCCAAAAATATCTCGCCCGGTGCGACCGAATGCCTTCATCCCGTACGCACTCCGCCCCGGGCGCGATTGCGGGCCGCGCGTGAGGTCGGCCGTGGGGGGCGCGGGCGCAGGGCGGGCGCCGGCACCCGGCGAGGGGCGGGTGTGTCGCGGCCGCGTCCCGGGGGGTGAACTGGCTCTGCCGGGGCCGGAGTCCAGGGGCCCCGCTCAGGAGGACACACCTCGGAAACAATTCTGCAATCTCTTGCGCAAGGTCTTGCAGGGCTCCTACCTGGCCCCTACGGTCGCTCCAATCCCCACGTCTTCCGCCAGGAGGCCCCCCGCATGCCTGCCAGAGCCGTCAGAGCTGCAACCTTTTGCGCCACCACCGCACTTGCCGCCGCCACCCTCACGGGCCTCGGGCCGCAGGCCGCCGCCGCGCCCCCCGGCGAGAAGGACGTCACCGCCGTCCTGTTCGAGTGGCGCTTCGACTCCGTCGCCAAGGCCTGCACCGATTCCCTCGGGCCCGCCGGGTACGGGTACGTGCAGGTGTCGCCGCCGCAGGAGCACGTGCAGGGCGGGCAGTGGTGGACCTCGTACCAGCCCGTCAGCTACAAGATCGCCGGGCGGCTCGGGGACCGGGCCGGCTTCAAGGCCATGGTCGACACCTGTCACGCCGCCGGGGTGAAGGTCGTCGTCGACTCCGTCATCAACCACATGGCCGGACCGGCGGACGCCGGCGCCACCTTCACCGGGACCGGGGGATCTTCGTACACGAAGTACGGCTATCCGGGGCTCTATTCGGGTGCCGACATGGACGACTGCCGGTCCTCGATCTCGAACTACCAGGACCGGGGCAACGTCCAGAACTGCGAGCTCGTGCAGCTCGCCGACCTGGACACCGGTGAGGACCACGTGCGCGGGCGCATCGCCGGGTACCTGAACGACCTGCTGTCGCTGGGCGTCGACGGCCTCCGGATCGACGCCGCCAAGCACATGCCCGCCGCCGACCTCGCCGACATCAAGTCCCGGCTCACCAACCCCAACGTGTACTGGAAGCAGGAGGCGATATACGGGGCCGGGGAGGCCGTCTCGCCGGGCGAGTACCTGGGGAACGGGGACGTGCAGGAGTTCCGGTACGCCCGGGACCTCAAGCGGGTCTTCCAGAACGAGAACCTCGCCTACCTGAAGAACTTCGGCGAGGCCTGGGGGTACATGCCCGGCGGCCAGGCAGGCGTCTTCGTCGACAACCACGACACCGAGCGGGGCGGCGACACCCTCAGCTACAAGGACGGGTCCGCGTACACGCTGGCCGGCGTCTTCGCGCTGGCCTGGCCGTACGGCTCACCCGACGTGCACTCCGGCTACGAATGGACCGACAAGGACGCCGGTCCGCCCAACGGAGGTGCCGTGAGCGCCTGTTACGCCGACGGCTGGAAGTGCCAGCACGCCTGGCGGGAGATCTCCTCCATGGTCGGCTTCCGCAACGCCGCCCGCGGCCAGTCCGTCGGCAACTGGTGGGACAACGGCGGTGACCAGATCGCCTTCGGGCGCGGCACCAAGGCGTACGTGGTGATCAACCACGAGGGTTCCGCCCTGACCCGGACCTTCCAGACCTCGCTGCCGGGCGGCGACTACTGCGACGTGCAGAGCGGGCGGACGGTCACCGTCGGCTCGGGCGGGCAGTTCACCACCACGGTCGCCGCCGGGACGGCTCTCGCCCTGCACACCGGGGCCCGTACCTGCTCCGGCACCCCGGCGGGCCCGGCCGGGGCCTCCTTCGGCGTCAACGCCACCACCGTTCCCGGGCAGAACATCTACGTCACCGGTGACCGCGCCGAGCTCGGCAACTGGAACACCGGCGGCGCGCTGAAGCTCGACCCGGCCGCGTACCCGGTCTGGAAGCTCGACGTGACGCTCCCGGCCGGGACCGCGTTCTCGTACAAGTACCTCCGCAAGGACGCCGCCGGGAACGTCACCTGGGAGAGCGGAGCCAACCGCACCGCCACCGTCCCCGCGAGCGGCAAGGTCACGCTGACCGACACCTGGCGCACCTGAGCCGCCGCTCCACAGACCAGGGGGCCGCCCGGCACCATCCTCCCTGCCAGGCCGGGCGGTCCTCATCCATGCGACACGTACACAAGGAGACCTGCCTTGATACGCCCTGCCGCAGGAGTGCTCGCCGCCGCCCTGGCCGTGACGCTCCTGCCCGCCCTCCCCGCCGCGGCCGCGACGAGCGGGCCGCCGCCCGCCCCGCCCTCGGACGCGAAACTGGCCGCCGAACCGGCCCGCCACGACCTGACCCGGGAGCAGTTCTACTTCGTGCTCCCGGACCGGTTCGCGAACGGCGACCCGGGCAACGACCGGGGCGGCCTGACCGGCTCGCGCCTGGAGACCGGCCTGGACCCCACCGACAAGGGCTTCTACCAGGGCGGTGACCTCAAGGGGCTCACCGACCGGCTCGACTACATCAAGGGGCTCGGCACCACGGCCATCTGGCTGGCGCCGATCTTCAAGAACCAGCCGGTGCAGGGCAAGGGGGCCGATGTCTCCGCCGGCTACCACGGCTACTGGATCACCGACTTCACTCAGGTCGACCCGCACTTCGGGACGAACGCCGACCTGGAGCGGCTGATCGACAAGGCGCACGGGAAGGGGATGAAGGTCTTCTTCGACGTCATCACCAACCACACCGCCGATGTCGTGGACTACCGGGAGGCGTCGTACTCGTACCTGTCGAAGGGGGCGTTCCCCTATCTGACGAAGGACGGGGTGCCGTTCGAGGACAAGGACTATGCGGACGGGAAGGCGAAGTTCCCGAAGGTGGACGGCACGTCCTTCCCGAGGACTCCCTTCGTGCCCGACGCGAAGAAGAACCTCAAAGTGCCGGGCTGGCTGAACGACCCGACGATGTACCACAACCGAGGGGACTCCACCTTCGCGGGCGAGTCCTCCGACCAGGGCGACTTCTTCGGCCTCGACGACCTGTGGACCGAGCGTCCCGAGGTCGTCAGCGGGATGGAGAAGATCTACGAGAAGTGGGTGCGGGACTTCGGCATCGACGGCTTCCGGATCGACACGGTCAAGCACGTCAACACCGAGTTCTGGACGCAGTGGGCGACCGCCCTCGACACCTACGCCGCGAAGCGCGGCCGTGACGACTTCTTCATGTTCGGCGAGGTCTACTCCGCCGACACCGCCGTCACCTCCCCGTACGTGACCCGCGGGAAGCTCGACGCCACCCTCGACTTCCCGCTCCAGGACGCGATCCGCGCGTACGCCTCCCAGGGCGCGGCGGCCGGCCGGCTGGCCGCCGTCCTCGGCGACGACTACCGCTACACCTCCGGCAAGGCCAACGCCTACGAGCAGGTGACCTTCCTCGGCAACCACGACATGGGCCGCTTCGCCACCTTCCTGAAGCAGGACCGGCCGGGGGCCGGGGAGCAGGAGCTGCTGGAGCGCTACCGGCTGGCCAACGAGCTGATGTTCTTCTCCCGGGGCAACCCGGTGATCTACTCCGGTGACGAGCAGGGCTTCACGGGCGCGGGCGGCGACAAGGACGCCCGGCAGCCGCTCTTCGCCACGCAGGTCGCCGACTACCTGGACGACGACCAGCTCGGAACGGTGCGCACACACGCGAGCGACGCTTACGATCCGGGACACCCGCTCTACCAGCAGATCAGTGCTCTCTCCAAGCTGACGAAGGCGCACCCGGCCCTCCGCGACGGCGTCCAGAGTGAACGTTTCGCCGACGGCTCCGTCTACGCCTTCGCCCGCACCGACACCAAGACCCGCACCGAGTACCTGGTCGCCGCCAACAACGGCGCCGCATCCCGCACCGTCGAGATCGACGCCCCGGCCGGCGCCCAGTACCGCACCCTGTACGGCGGCACCGCGCTGATCCGCGCCTCGGCGGCCGGCAAGCTCCCCGTCCCCGTCCCCGCCCTCGCCTCCGTCGTCCTCCAGGCCGTGACGCCCGCCGCCAAGCCGGCCGCCAAGCCCACCCTGACCCTGAAGGCCCCGGCCCCCGGCGCCACCGGCACCGTCGAGCTCTCCGCCGACATCAGCGGCGGCGGCCTGAACCGCGTCGTCTTCGCCGCCCAGACCGGCAACGGGAAGTGGCAGGTCCTCGGCACCGCCGACCACGCCCCCTACAAGGTCACCCAGCACCTCGACGCCAAGACCCCGGCCGGCACCGCCCTGCGCTACAAGGCCGTCGCCGTCGACTCCGCCGGCCGCACCGCGAGCGCCCTCGCCTCCTCCGCCGCCGGCCAGGCCCCACCCACCGAGATCCCCACCGCCACCCAGCGGGACTACGCGGTCGTCCACTACAACCGCCCCGACGGCGACTACACCGACTGGCGCCTGTACGCATGGGGCGACCTCGCCGAGGGCGAGGCCACTCCGTCAAAGGCACAGCCGGCCGGCCACGACTTCACCGGCCGCGACGCCTACGGCGCCTTCGCGTACGTCAAGCTCAAGCCCGGCGCCTCCTCCGTCGGCTATCTCGTCATCGACAAGGACGGCAACAAGGACGTCGCCGCCGACCGCACCATCGACGTGACGAAGACCGGCGAGATCTGGCTGGAGCAGGGCAAGGAGCCCGCCCGCACCGACCGCCCCGCCTACCCGCCGCAGGACCAGTCCAAGGCCGTCCTGCACTACCAGCGCCCCGACGGCGCCTACGACGGCTGGGGTCTGCACGTCTGGACCGGAGCCGCGAACCCCACCGACTGGTCCAAGCCGCTCCTCCCCACCCGCACCGACTCCTACGGCGCGGTCTACGAGGTCCCGCTCGCGCCCGGCGCCACCAGCCTCAGCTACATCCTCCACAAGGGCGACGAGAAGGACCTGCCCACCGACCGGTCCCTGGACCTGAAGGCCACCGGCCACGAGGTGTGGATGCTGGGCGGCCGGGAGCAGTACCTCCTCCCGCAGCCCGCCGGCTCCGCCGCCGCCCTGGACCTCACCAAGTCCCAGGCCGTCTGGATCGACCGCGACACCCTCACCTGGAACGCCCCCGCCGCAGCCGCCTCCGTGCAGCTCCTCGCCTCGCGCGAAGGCGCCGTCAAGGCCGAGAACGGCACCCTGACCGGCCGGGCCCAGTGGCTGCGGCTGGGCAAGGCCGAGCTCACCGCCGCCCAGAAGCAGAAGTTCCCGCACCTCGCCTCGTACGGCGCCTACACCGTCGACCCGCGCGACCGCGACCGGGTCCGCGAGGCCCTGCGCGGCCAGCTCGTCGCGAGCGCCCGCGCCGCGAACGGCGCGGTCCTCGCCGCCACCGGCGTACAGCTCGCCGGCGTCCTCGACGACCTGTACGCGACCACCGCCTCTCTCGGCCCCGCCTTCAAGGACGGCCGCCCCACCCTCTCCGTCTGGGCCCCCACCGCCCAGCAGGTCTCCCTCGAACTCGACGGCCGCACGGTCGCCATGCGCCGCGACGACGCCACCGGCGTCTGGTCGGTGCGCGGCGAACGCTCCTGGACCGGCAAGCCCTACCGCTACGACGTGACCGTCTGGGCCCCGAGCACCCGCCAGGTGGTCCACAACCTCGTCACCGACCCCTACTCCACCGCGCTGACCGCGGACTCCGTCCACAGCCTGGTCGTGGACCTGGCCGACCCGAAGCTCGCCCCGCCCGGCTGGAAGACCCTGCGCAAGCCCGCGCCCGTCCCCTTCACCTCCGCGCAGATCCAGGAGCTGCACATCCGCGACTTCTCCGTCGCGGACCGCACCACCACCCACCCCGGCCAGTACCTGGCCTTCACCGACACCACCTCGGCGGGCATGCGGCACCTGCGCGACCTGGCCGCCGCCGGGACCTCGTACGTCCACCTCCTGCCGGCCTTCGACATCGGCACCATCCCGGAGAAGGCCGCCGACCGCACCGAGCCCGCCTGCGACCTCAAGGTGTACGCCCCCGACTCGCAGGAGCAGCAGGCCTGCGTGGCCGCCGCGGCCGCGAAGGACGCGTACAACTGGGGCTACGACCCGCTCCACTACACCGTCCCCGAGGGCGGCTACGCGAGCGACCCGAACGGCACGGCCCGCACCGTCGAGTTCCGCAGGATGGTCCAGTCCCTCAACGGGTCAGGGCTGCGCACGGTGATGGACGTCGTCTACAACCACACCGTCGCCGCGGGCCAGTCGGACAAGTCCGTCCTGGACCGCATCGTCCCCGGCTACTACCAGCGCCTGCTGGCGGACGGCTCCGTCGCCACCTCCACCTGCTGCGCCAACACCGCCCCCGAGAACGCCATGATGGGGCGCCTGGTCGTCGACTCGATCGTCACCTGGGCGAAGGAGTACAAGGTCGACGGGTTCCGCTTCGACCTGATGGGCCACCACCCGAAGGCCAACATCCTGGCCGTCCGCTCGGCCCTCGACTCCCTGACGGTCGCCAAGGACGGGGTCGACGGCAAGAAGATCGTCCTCTACGGGGAAGGCTGGAACTTCGGCGAGATCGCCGACGACGCCCGCTTCGTGCAGGCCACGCAGAAGAACATGGCCGGAACCGGCATCGCCACCTTCTCCGACCGGGCCCGTGACGCCGTGCGCGGCGGCGGCCCCTTCGACGAGGACCCGCGCGTCCAGGGCTTCGCGTCCGGTCTGTTCACCGCCCCGAACGCCTCGCCCGCGAACGGCACCGCCGAGCAGCAGAAGGCCCGCCTCCTGCACGCCCAGGACCTGATCAAGGTCGGGCTCTCCGGCAACCTCGCCTCGTACGCCTTCACCGACACCACCGGCCGCCGCATCAAGGGCTCCGAGCTGGACTACAACGGCGCCCCGGCCGGCTACGCGGCCGCCCCCGGCGACGCCCTCGCCTACGCCGACGCCCACGACAACGAATCCCTCGCCGACGCCCTGACCTACAAACTCCCGCCGGCCACGAGCAACGCGGACAAGGCCCGCATGCAGGTACTGGCCATGGCCACGGCCACCCTCTCGCAGGGCCCGGCCCTCTCCCAGGCGGGCACCGACCTGCTCCGCTCCAAGTCCCTGGACCGCAACTCCTACGACAGCGGCGACTGGTTCAACGCCATCCACTGGGACTGCCGGGGCGGCAACGGCTTCGGCCGTGGTCTGCCCCCGGCCGCCGACAACGCCTCGAAGTGGCTCCACGCGAAGCCGCTCCTCACGGGACCGGCGCCCACCTGCACCGACATCAACGCCACCTCGGCGGCCTATCGCGACCTGCTGAGGATCCGCACCACCGAGCCGGACTTCGCCCTCACCACGACCGAGGCGGTCCAGTCCCGGCTGGCCTTCCCCCTCTCGGGCAAGGACGAGACCCCGGGCGTGATCACCATGACCCTGGGCGACCTGGTGGTCGTCTTCAACGCGGCCCCCACCGCCCGGGCCCAGCGCGTCCCCGCCCTCGCCGGCACCGCCTACCGGCTGCACCCGGTCCAGGCCGCGGGCGCCGACGCCACCGTCAAGCAGTCCGCGTACGACGCGAAGACAGGAGAGTTCACCGTCCCCGCCCGCACCGTCTCGGTCTTCACACGACGCTGAGCCGGTCCAGCCGCTTCTCCAGCAGGATCACCCCGTAGGTCCTGCCGTCCTTCCCCTCCTTGTTGGGGAGCTCCCCGACCACCCGGTAGCCCGCACCCCGGTAGTACGCGAGCAGCCGGGGGTTGGTGGAGACGCAGTCCAGCCGCGCCCGTTCCCGACCGGTCCGGGCGGTCCGGCGCTCGGCGTGTTCGAGCAGCCGCCGCCCGGCCCCCGCGGGGGCCACCTCGCGCGCCACCATCAGCCGGTGCACGTAGCCGGCCACGGGCGGCTGGACGCCCCAGGCTTCCTCGTCGGACCACCACAGCTCGTAGGCCCCGCACACGCGCCCGTCGGCATCGGCGGCGAGCCAGACCTCGCCCTCGCGCATCTTCGACCGGAAGTGCGCGGCGTCCTTGTCGCCGGGCTTCCACTGATCGATCCCGTGCTTGCGCATCCACCGGGCAGCCTGGTCGTACAGCTGCACCAGCGTGCCGGCGTCCTTCTCCTCGGCAGGCCGGAACAGGATCTCGTCGTCAATGATCACGCGGGCATTATCGATGATCATGGGCGGCCGTCACACCCCGGATCCGGCGCGGATTCAGCCCGCCTTCCGCATCTGGCCCGGCACCCGGCCCGGCGACTGGCCCGGCCCTCAGCCCGGGACGGTCTCCGACGCCCCGCCCGGCACCAGCGCACCGAGCCGCCCGACCAGCTCCCCGAAGGGCCCGTCGGCAGGCTCGCCGGCCAGGATCCCCACGAGGATCCCCGCCATCTCCGCGTCGTACGCGGCGCTCACGGCGGCCAGCGCGGCGAAGTCGTGCACCAGCTGCAGCTCCAGTTCGCCCCGCGGGATCCGGCGCCCGTCCAGCCAGATCAGCGCGGTGGACTCGGCGAGCGACACCCAGGACCGCACCACGAGCTCCAGGCGCGCGGGCGTGCGCTCCAGCCCGATGCCCAGGTGCGTGAGGATCTGCTCGTACGCCGCCTGCCGGACCTCGTCGATCATCGCGTTCGTCCGGCTGCTGCCGACGGCCGGACCGCCGCGCATCAGCGCCGAGAAACCCGGCCCGTGGTCGTCGACGAAATCGAAGAACCGCCCCATCACCCGCAGCAGGCGCGCCCCGAGCGGACCCTCCCGGGGCTCCACGAACCGCAGCGCCAGCTCGTCGGCCGCCCGCCGCAGCGCGGCCTCGTACAGGCTCAGCTTGCCCGGAAAGTAGTGGTAGACGAGCGGCCGGGATATCCCCGCGGCCGCCGCGATCTCGTCGATCGACACATCGTCGGGCGAGCGGTGGCTGAACAGCTCCAGGGCAACCCCGATCAGCTGCTGCCGCCGCTCCTCGACACCCATCCTGCGTCGCACTCCGGTTGTCATGCGGACACCCTACTGGGGAGCGTTCAGAGGTCCAGGACCAGCCGGTCCCCCTTCGCGCGGGAGACGCACAGCAGCATCGAGTCCTCGCGCTCCCGGTCCGTGAGGAGCTCGTCGCGGTGGTCCACCCCGCCCGCCAGGACCCGGTGTTGGCAGGTCCCGCAGAAACCCTGCTCGCAGGAGTACGGGGTGTCCGGCAGCTCCCGGCGCACCGCGGCCAGCGTGCTCTCGTCCGCCGCCACCTCCACGACCCGCCCCGAGCGGCGCAGTTCGACCGTGAAGGCCCGCCCCGGACCGGGGCCGTCCGCCGGGGCGAACCGCTCCAGGCGCACCGCCGCCGGATCCGCGGCCGCCGCCGTGACGGCCCGCATGAGCGGCTCCGGACCGCAGCAGTAGACCAGGGTGCCCGGCCCCGCCGCGGACACCGGGGCCAGGTCGGGCAGGCCCGTCTCGTCCTCGGGGAGGACCGACACCCGGTCGCCGTAGGGCGCGAGGTCGTCCAGGAAGGGCATCGAGTCGAGGGTGCGGCCCCCGTAGAGGAGGGTCCAGTCGGCGCCCGCCGCCGTGGCGGCCCGCAGCATCGGCAGGATCGGCGTGATGCCGATGCCGCCCGCGACGAAGACGTACGAGGCCGCCGGGACCAGCTCGAAGCGGTTGCGCGGCGGGCGCAGTTCCAGCTCGGCGCCCTCGACCAGCTGCGCGTGCGCCTCGCGGGAGCCGCCCCGGCCGTCCTCGATCAGCCGGATCGCGATCGTGTACCGGCCGGCGTCCGCCGGGTCGCCGCACAGCGAGTACTGGCGGACCAGGCCCGAGGGCAGGGTGACGTCCACGTGCGCGCCCGGGGTCCACGCCGGCAGGTCCGGTGACTCCACGGTCAGCCGGAGCACGCCCTGCGCGGGCTCCGTACGGGAGACGATCAGCGCCCGCAGCGCGCGGCGCGGGGAGTGGCCCGAGACCGGGGTCTCCAGGGCCGGCAGCGGCCAGAGCGGGGAGCCGCCGATGCGGCGCTTCAGGGCGCGCCTGGTCACCCAGGCCGCGCCCAGGGCGGCCGCGACCGTGAGGGCGCGCCTCATGCCCGCACCCCGCCGTTCGCACCGGGGGAGGCGGCGAGATAGGCCACCGCCTGGGCCGTCGAGCCCTCCTGCGAGGGGTGGTAGGTGCGGGAGAGGTACTTCGGGATGGACTTCAGCATCGCCCCGGTCGACGGGAGCACCCCCTGCTGCCCGGCCACGAAGAACTTCCCGAAGGAGGCCTTGCCGTCCACCAGGTGCGGGTCGTTCTCCATGAAGAAGCGCACCCCGCGCTGCCACAGGAACACCAGGGCCGAGAAGGCGGTCGCCCAGGTCCGCGCCCGGCGGCGGTAGTTGCCGTCGACGTGCATGAAGAGGTCGAAGGCCACCGAGCGGTGCTCGACCTCCTCCGCCCCGTGCCAGCGCAGCAGGTCCAGCATGGTGGGGTCGGCGCCCCGCCGGTCCAGCCCGTCGGCGTTCAGCACCCAGTCGCCCAGGAACGCCGTGTAGTGCTCGATCGCCGCGATCATCGCGACCCGTTCCATCAGCCACCAGTGGCGGGCCCGGCCCGGCGGCAGGGTCCGGTCGCCGAGGAGCTTCTCGAACAGCCAGTCCACCTGCGCGGTGTAGGGGGTCGGGTCCAGCCCGAGCCGCTTCAGGTGGGGGAGCACGTCGTCGTGCGCGGTGGCGTGCATGGCCTCCTGGCCGATGAAGCCGACGACGTCCGCCCGCAGCTGCCCGTCCTCGATGTACGGGAGCACCTGCTTGTAGACGTGTACGAACCAGCGCTCCCCGGCGGGGAGCAGCAGGTGCAGCACATTGATCATGTGCCCGGCGAAGGGGTCGCCGGGCAGCCAGTGGAGCGGGGTGTCCTCCCAGCCGAAGGACACGTTCCGGGGCCTCAGGTCCACGTGTTCCGACGCCACGGGGGCGGGCGCGAGCGGCGTATTAGACATGGCGTCAATGTACTGATGGGTAGGTGCAAGGAGAAGCCCCCTGCGCGGACTTCTCCGGCATGCCACTGCCCGGGCGCGTCCACGCCCGGGCAGTGTGTGTCGGTGTGCGTGGGGATCGAGCCGGCTATCGCCCGACGTGGCCGGTCGAGAGCGCCCACTCGCGGTTCAGGGTGCCCAGCGGGATACGGCGCTCGAAGACGGGCGTGCCGAACAGCGACAGCTGGAGCTGGAGGTTTCCGCTCAGGTCGAAGCCGCCGTACAGTGCCCAGGCGCCGTCGAGGGAGGTCTTGCCGTCGCTGGACGCGGCCGCCTTGATGTCTCCCTCACCACGCAGGTACGGGGCGAAGTCCGCGGTGACGCCGACGGCACCGTAGAGACCGACGGAGGCCTCGGCGCCGAGCGCGCCCTTGACCCGCCCGGCGGCGGTGACGCTCGCCCGGACCGGCGTGCTCTTCACGTTCGAGGCGCTCACCGGGGTCCAGCCCTTGCCCGCGGCGTAGCTGCCGCCGACCTTGAAGTCGCCCTTGACGTCCTGCTGGACGTCGAGGGTCACGCGGCCGTCGGCCTCCACCTGGATGTAGCAGGTCAGGTCGAGGTTGACGACGACCGGCACCGGGCCGACCTGGATGACGGGCGAGCTGTGCAGCTTGGCGAACGGGATCCGCTTGGGCGCCCCGGTGCTCGCGGCGGCGCGGCCCTGGAGCTTCCACTGCGAGGACCAGTCGCCGCTCATGCCGAGGAAGGCGCCGCGCGGACCGGGCGTACCGCCGGTGCTGCCGTCGTACGCGAACTCGATCTGCGGGGCGAGCTGGACGAACCCGGACACCGAGGCACCGGCCGAGGCGGGGGCGTCCGGGGCGGTGTCGACGGAGGCGTTGACGTCGAGCCGCAGGTTGCCGAGCGGCAGCTTCGCGCCCTCGGGGCCGAAGGTCAGGCCCGGGCCCTTGGCCCAGGAGAAGGTGACGCCCTTCATCAGGGGCTCGACGGTGACCGCCGTCGGGTCGACGGGGACCTTGCCGTCGGCCTTGTCGTCACCCAGGACGGCGGCCAGCGTGGTGGAGGCGGTCTTGACCTCGGTGCCCTTGTCGGTCTTGCCGACGACCTCGGTGACCTTGGCGAGCAGGCCCGCGGGGGCGCCGGGGGCCGGTGCGCTGGCGATGACATCGCCCACCGCCACCGGCTTGTCGGCCTCGGGGGACTTGCCGGCCTCGGGGGACTTGCCGCTCTCGGGGGCCTTGCCCGTGCCGGTCGACTTGCCGGGTGAGGGCGAACGCCCGGCTTCCGGTGCGGACTTGGCGATGACGGCCCGGCCGCTGGCCTGGTCGTAGGAAGCGACCTTCAGCGTGGACTTCTCGGTCTTTCCCTTCCCGTCGGCCCGGGCCACGGCCGCCGGCGTGGGCGTCCCCTGCGGGGCCGCGGCCACGTCGAGCTGCTGCGACGTGCCGTCGGACGAGGGGGTGACGGAGGCGGGGGCGGCCGGTCCGGCGTCGCTGGTGTGAGGGGTCGAGCCGCAGCCGGTGGCGGTGAGGGCGAGGGCGGTCAGGCCGGGTATGAGGAGGCGTCGGGTGAGCGTGCGCACGTGGGGTGACCTTCAGGTGGGGGAGGGGTGTTGAGGGTTACCGCTTGGTAACCGGAATCCGATCATGCCATGTGCCCATGGCGACCGTCATGTCCGGATCCCGCCAACTGCCCGACGGTTTCTGACGGTTGAAGCTTCACCCACCCGCAAGGTCCACCCGCAAGGTCCTACCGCAGCACGCCCGCCTTCGTCCCGTCCGTCAACTTGCCCGACAGATCCACCTGCGCACCCGCCGGCGCCTTCACCGCCAGCCGGTTGCCGTTCGCCGACCCGCTCACCCCGCCGCCCGACACCGACAGCGAGGCGAACTGCGCACTGCCCGCCGCCAGCACGTACCACTGGCCGGCCCGCGACTTCCACAGCACGCCCGCCAGCACCCGCGGCTCCCGCGGCCCGCAGGCCGCCGACCCCTCCGAGCGGGCCGCCTGCGCCGCCATCGGGGCACCCGGGGCCAGGAACTGCGCCTGCACCCGGTCGGCCGCCCCCTGCCAGGTCTCGGCACGGGTGCAGAGCCAGGCCGCCGTCCCGCCGCCCTCCGGCAGCGGCTGCTTCGCGTACGTCCACGCGTTGACCGTACGGACCCCGTGCGAGCGGACCGCCGGCAGCAGACAGACGATCCTCGACCAGTCCCCGAGCTCCGCGGCCTCCGTCACATCGCGCTCGGCACCCGGCGCACCCGACGTCAGCCGGGCCGGCGTCAGTTCACCGAGGTCGGTGATCAGCCGGGTGGCGCCGTCGCCCGTCAGAGCCAGCGCGTTCCAGCTCGTACAGCTGCCCGCCGGGCCCGCCACCGGCGGGGTCACCCCGTCCGGGGACGGCTTCAGCGCCACCACGGGCGCGGCGGGCTTGAGCAGGTCCCGCAGGGCCGTGCCGGTGACCCAGGGCGCCGTGAGATAGCGGACGTTGCCGTCGACCCGGCTGAGCACCAGCGCGGTGGCGGTCTCCGCCGAGGCGCCGTCGGTCCGGGCGAAGTCGAGGGCGGCGCCCGCCGTCCCGGTCCGCGGTTCGGCGTAGCGGACCACGCGCAGGCCGTCGTACATCAGGACCACGACGGCCTGGTCCACGGCGCCCGCGAACAGCAGCTGCGCCGGCCCCATCGGCGGCCCGGCGGGCGTGCCCGGGGTGGCCGAGGTGACCACCGAGGGGCCGGGCCGGGCCCACACGGCCAGCGCCCGGCGCAGCAGCTCCGTGTCGCCGGCCCGGTCGCCGCGGGCGGGCCAGGTGGAGAAGTCCGTACGCGACGACGTAGGCCAGAGGGCGGGCGAGGCCCGGACCAGCTTCGCGGGATCCAGGGCCTGCTCGGCCGCGGCGTTGCGCGCGTACAGCGGGGCGGCGGCCCCGTCCGAGCCCCAGCCCCCGCCGGGCAGCGCGAGCAGCGCCCCGCACACGGCGAGGGCGGCCCCGGCGGCCAGCGCGGCCCGCCCGAGACGGCGCCGCCGCAGCAGGTCGGTGGGCCGGGCCTGCAGCACGCACGGGTCGAACTCGGGGGAGGCGAACAGGGCGTCGTTCGCCGGATCCCCGGACTCCGCGACCGCGGCGGCCGGATCCGGGACCCCGGCCTCGTCGAGCACCCGGAGCACCTCCGGCTCGGACAGCCGTTCCAGGGCCCGCAGCACGCAGGCGGCCCGGCCCGCCCCGTCGAGGGTGGCCAGCCACTGGTCGAGGGCGAGCTCCTCGGCCCCGCCCGAGCGGGGGAACAGCCGCAGCCCCCACACCTGGGGGAGCACCGGCGGGAGCTGCGCGCGCCGCGGCAGCGCCCGGAAGGTCAGCGGGATCCCCGCCTCCAGCGCGGCGCGCAGCACGCGCAGCCGGACGTACGCGTACCCGGAGTCCTCCGCCCCGTCCCGCTGGCCCGGAACCCCGCCCCGCACGGCGGCCGCGGCCGCCGCCGAGTCCCGGCGCCCGCGCGGCAGCGCCCGCTGGACCAGCGAGTGGGCGGTGAGCACCCGCCGGTTGCGGCCGAGGGCGGGCGGCAGCGCCAGATAGGCGAGCCGCACCAGCCGGGGGTAGTGCTCGACGATGGCGGCCTCGGCCTGCTCGACGTCCGGCGGCACGGGAGGCATGGGGCGGGTGGCGGTATCCGGCGCAGTCACGTTCAGCAGAACGAGCGAATCGTCGGATGGTCACCGGTCCCGGCCCCCGGCCCGGGGTGTGGGGCGCGGTCCCGGGGTGCGGGGGCAGGGGGGCGGGGGGCGGGGCGCTGGGTCAGACCACCAGACGGGCGCGCAGCGCCTCGACCGTCTCGTCGGCGACACCGAGCCCCTCACTCACGTACTTCTCCATGGAGCCGTACCGCGTCTCGACCTCGTCCAGCGCCGCCCGCAGGTAGGAGGGGAAGACGCCGATCAGCGCGAGCGCGATGTCCGGGTTGCCGCCGGCCGCCGTGAAGCCCTCGATCATCGGGGCGAAGGCGTGCTTGACCGCCGGATTGACGGACAGGTATTCGGCCATCAGCGTCTCGTCGTCCGCACCCAGCAGCGCCAGGATGACCGTCGCGCCCCAGCCGGTCCGGTCCTTGCCGGCCGTGCAGTGGAACAGCAGCGGGCCCGAGCCGGCGTCGGCGGCCTCGGTGAGCAGCATCCGGTACGCGGCCTGCGCGGAGCCGGAGTTCACGAAGGACCGGTAGGTGTCGGCGAACAGCGCCTGCGCCCGCCCGCCGCCCAGGTGCTTCTCGGCCACGGCCGGGTCGGACAGCAGGTCCTTCAGCTGCGCGGCGGGCACCTGGGCGGAGTTCAGCTTGTCGGCGAGGACGTCGCCGACCAGGACCCGGGCCCCGGCGGGTATCCGGTCGGGGTGGTCGGCGCGCTCGGCGGCGGCGCGGAAGTCGATGACGGTGCGCAGGCCCAGCCCGGCCACCACCGGGTCGGCGTCGAGGTCGAGCCGGTCGAGCTGGCCGGAGCGCAGGACCAGGCCGGGGCGGACGGTGCGGCCGCCGGGGAGCGGGGTGCCGCCGAGGTCGCGGAGGTTGGCGACGGTGGTGGACGGGGTGGCGGTCATCGTGGCAGCTCCTGCTGGGTGTGGTTCATGTAATTTTCTGATGTTTCGCCCCGGAAAGGCAATCGAGGGCCAGCGAGACCCCTATGCCCACCCCGAGCGCGGCCAGGTGCCCGGCGTCCGTGAAGGTCCGCCCGCGCCGGACCACCGGCGCCGCCGCGAGCGCCAGCAGCCCCACCCGCGCGGCCGCACGGACCGCCCCGCGCGGCAGGGCCGAGGTCAGCGAGCCGAGCACGGCGTTGAACCCGTAGCTCGTCCCCACGTCCACCGCGCGCCGCGTCCGCGGATCGGCCCTCCCGCGCAGGGCGCCGTAGACGAGGAGGGTCGCCGCGGCGTGCCCGAACAGGAACACCGCGGCCGTCCACCAGGCGCCGTACGCGTACTCGGCGTATCCGAGGACCGCGACCAGCAGGAGCGCGTACGGCAGGGGCATGGGCTCCTCGACGACGAGGGCACTGCTCAGCAGCGTCTCCCAGCGCCCGGCGGCGAGATTGTCGACATTCGTCGAGCAGTCCCGGAGCAGCCGCTCCCGCTCGGCCGCCCCGGTGCGCTCCAGGGCGTAGGCCCCGAACTGCACCCCGCCGGCGTACACCGCTCCCCACGGAATTGGATTCATCTGCTCATGATCGGATAAGCCTCTGGCGGGAACCAAGGCACCCCGTGCGAACATGTCCCGGCCATGTTCGAATCATTCGCGCCGATGCGCGCCACGCGAGCCGCAATATTCGCGGCGATGTGTGTCGCCCTGGGCGCGACAGGGCATTCGTCCATGTCCGGAACGGATATCCCCTTCTTCGGCCTTCTGGGTGCTTTCGGGGTGACCTGCGGGTTCGGATGGCTCGCCGCCGGGCGGCGGCGGGGCCCCGTGGGCATCACCGCCGCGGTGCTCTCCGTACAGGGCGTGCTCCACCTCGTCTTCTCGGGGAGTACGGGCGCCAAGCCGTTCGCCGCTCCCGCCCCGCTGCACGGCCACCACCCCCTGTCGGCCGCGGACGCGGGCACGATGGCCGCCGAAGCCCCCGGCACGGCCGACGTGGCCGACATGGCTCACATGGCGGGCACCGCAGGGATGGCAGGCACCACGGGCCTGGCCGACATGGCCGACATGGCCGGCCTGGCCGGTCACGGCGGCGCCGCGATGATCGCCGCCCACGTGCTCGCCGGGCTGCTCTGCGCCGCCTGGCTCGCGCGCGGCGAGGCCGCCGTCTTCCGGCTGGCCCGCGTCCTGGCCACCGCGCCGCTGCACGCGGCCCGGCCGCTCGCCCGCGCGCTCGCCCTGGTCCGGGCACGGGCGGCCGCCGTACCGGCCCCGCCCGTCTTCCCCGCCCCGTACGAACGGCCGCGCCGCCTGCGCGGAGCCGTCCACGCCCACGCCGTGGTGCGCCGCGGGCCGCCAGGACGCACTCCGCTCCCGCGTTCCACGGCCCCCGGCCGGCCTGCCCACGCCTGATCCGGCGAAGCGGCGAGACCTGGGGTCTGCTCCCCATGTCTTCGCCAACACCTAGGATCCCCATGTCTCTTGACGAGGTTCAAGACGTCCGCACCCCGGACGCCGAACCGGCCGGCACGGCCAGGAACCGCGGCGGCAGCTGGGCGGCCGTACGGCCGCTCCTCCTGCGCATGCACTTCTACGCGGGGCTGCTCGTCGCCCCGCTGATCTTCCTCGCCGCCGCCACCGGGCTGCTCTACGCCGCCTCCTGGCAGGCCGAGAAGATCATCTACTCCGACGAGCTGACCGTCGCCCGCGTCGGCGAGAGCGCCCTGCCGCTCAGCGCCCAGATCGACGCGGCCAAGGGGGCCGCCCCCGAGGGCGAGGTCGTGTCCGTGTGGCCCGCCCCCGACACCGAGGCCACCACCCGGGTGATCATGGAGAGCCCGGGCCTCCCCGAGGGCGAGACCCTCACCGTCTTCGTCGACCCGTATACGGCCGAGGTGCGCGGGCAGCTCGCCACCGCCGGCGACGCGCTGCCGCTGCGGGCCTGGCTGAGCGAGTTCCACTCCAGCCTCCAGCTCGGCGAGTTCGGCCGGAACTACAGCGAGCTCGCCGCGAGCTGGATGTGGGTGGTCGCGCTCGGCGGACTCGCCCTGTGGCTCGGCCGCCGCCGCAAGCGCAGGTCACAGCTGGTCCTCCCGGACCGCAAGGCCACCGGCCGCCGCCGCACCCTGTCCTGGCACGGAGCCGTCGGCCTGTGGGCCGTCGCCGGACTCGTCGTACTCTCCGCCACCGGCCTGACCTGGTCGAAGTACGCCGGCGAGAACATCGGGCAGCTCCAGGACAGCCTCGGCGGGGCCACCCCCGCCGTCTCCGCGCAGCTCAGCGCCGGGGCGGACGCCGGCTCCGACGAGCACGCCGGGCACACCATGCCCGACGGCACGCAGATGGCCCCGCCGCCCGCACCCACCACCGACGTCGGCATCGACAAGGCCGTGGACGCCGCCCGGGCCGCAGGCGTCACCGAGGCGCTCCGCGTGACCCTGCCCGCCAAGGGCAAGGGGTACGTCATCAAGGAGCAGGACAAGCTGGTGCCGGTGCACCTGGACTCGGTCGCCGTCGACCCCGCGGACGCCCGCGTCATGGACGAACTGCGCTTCGCCGACTACCCGGTCCTCGCCCAGATGACCCGCTTCGGCATCGACCTGCACATGGGTACGACCTTCGGGCTCGCCAACCAGATCGCGCTGGCCGCGCTCGCCGTCGCCGTGATGTTCCTCGTCTTCTGGGGCTACCGCATGTGGTGGCTGCGGCGGCCGACGAAGGACCGCAAGCTGTCCGTCGGCCGTGCACAGCCGCGCGGCGCCTGGCGCAAGCTCCCGGTGACCGCGGTGCTGCCGCTGGCCGCGGTGACCGCCGTGATCGGCTGGTTCGTCCCGCTGCTCGGGATCAGCCTGGTCGTCTTCCTCGCGGTCGACGTCCTGCTGGGCTTCGTCGCCGGCCGCCGGGCCAAGGCCGCGTAGCCGCATCGCCGCAGGGCCGCACGGCCGTCACGAACGAGGTGGGCCCGTACTCCCCAGGGGAGTACGGGCCCACCGCCGTCAGGTCAACCGCCGACTCAAGGCGCGTACTTGTAACCGACCCGGCGCACCGTCTGGATCGCGGCGCGGTGGGAGGCGCCCAGCTTGCGGCGCAGACGGGCGATGTGGACGTCCACGGTCCGGCCGTCGCCGACGTGCCCGTAGCCCCAGACCGTGGTGACCAGCTGGTCCCGGCTGTGCACCCGGTGCGGGTGCTGCACCAGGTGGGCCAGCAGCTCGAACTCCAGGTACGTCAGGTCGAGCACCTGGCCGTCGACCTCGGCGGTGCGCTGCGCCGAGTCGATCCGCACCAGGCCGTCCCCCGGTCCGGCCGGAGCGGCGGCGGGAGCCGGCTGCACGGCGGCGGCCACCGCCTGCGGGGCGAAGGCGATCGGAGGCTGCTGGTCGGCCGGTACGAGCACCAGGTAGCCGATCATCGGCGGCTGACCCGGCAGCGCCGGCAGGGTGTGCTGGGGCGCGGGCAGCCAGGTGGCCCCCGGCGGCAGGAGGTCCACGACTCGGGCCACTTCGTCTCGGTCAACGGAACGGAGCCGGTGGCGCGGACTGGGCGGATACGTCAGGGGAGAGGTCGCAGCGGTGGCGGCGGAAGAAAGTGAGCGGGTGTTCGCCATGAGTGGTCAGCTCTTTCACGCGGAGTGGTCGGCAGGAGACGTGCGTACGTCGTCGATGTCGATACCGCGCAGACCGAAGGCCTCGGGGAAGGTCAGGTGGGTGATCCCGGAGGCTTTAGAGGGCCGGCGCGTTCTTCGCGCGGCAACACTCCCGGTCGTAATCGTGATCCTGACGGGACGGCCAGAAAGGCTCGAGGTCGCTGCGACCTGACGAGGTGTGCGAATGGCTGGCCATGGCCCCATTCAAGCAGAAGTCATGTCTCCGGGGCAGGTCCCGTCTCACCCCGTGGATGGAAATCTCATATATCGAGCCCACCCCCCCTGTCAATCCGGGACAAAAGCCAACTCCTGCGGGCCTCAGGGGAGACGCAGCCGCTGCCAACTCGGACCGACGTCCCAGCCCTTCTCCTGGCGGGCCCAGCGCGCCATGACCTCCACCACCTCGGCCGCCGCGGGCAGATGCACCTGGAAGTGCCGCTCCGCGGACCCGTCACGGTGCTCCAACTGGTAGTCGTCGCCCTCGTCGTGCCAGACCTGGATGTAGACGTCCGGCTCCTCGACGAGCCGCTCGACGATGACGAAGCGGTCCCCGTCCGCGCCGATGCGCTCCACGAGTTCGGACAGCACGCCGAGCGCGGGGCGTTCGTAGGACTCGCCGCGCTCCGTCTGGATCTTGATCGCCAACATGGCCACACCGTGCCACACGCCACTGACAACGCCCGCCGGCCCCATGGGGGCGCGGCGGGCGCTGTCAGTGGTCATCGGCCGGGTGCGGTCCCGGCGGTGCCGGACCGGGTGCGGGACCCGGTGCCGGTCCTGAACCCGGTCGTCAGACCAGGCCGTCCTTCTCCAGGCCGGCGCAGCAGGTGTCCGTGATGAGACGGGTCACCACGTACGGGTCCACGTTCGCGTTCGGACGGCGGTCCTCGATGTAGCCCTTGCCGTCCTTCTCCACCTGCCACGGGATACGGACCGAGGCGCCGCGGTCCGAGACGCCGTAGCTGAACTCGTTCCACGGGGCGGTCTCGTGCAGACCCGTCAGGCGCTCGTCGATGCCGGCGCCGTAGTTCTTCACGTGGTCGAGCGGCTTGCTGCCCTCGCCCAGCGCGTCGCACGCGGAGATGATCGCGCGGTAGTCCTCGCGCATCGCCTTCGTGGAGAAGTTGGTGTGCGCGCCCGCGCCGTTCCAGTCGCCCTTGACCGGCTTCGGGTTCAGCGTCGCGGAGACGTTGAAGTCCTCGGCGGTGCGGTAGAGCAGCCAGCGCGCGATCCACAGCTGGTCCGAGACCTCCAGCGGACCGACGGGGCCGACCTGGAACTCCCACTGGCCGGGCATGACCTCGGCGTTGATGCCGGAGATGCTCAGGCCCGCCGCGAGGCAGTGGTCCAGGTGCTTCTCGACGATCTCGCGGCCGAAGATCTCGTCGGAGCCGACACCGCAGTAGTAGCCGCCCTGCGCGGCCGGGAAGCCGTTCACGGGGAAGCCGAGCGGACGGGTGCCGTCGAAGAAGGTGTACTCCTGCTCGATGCCGAAGATCGGCTCCTGCGCGGCGAACTTCTCGGCGACCGGACGCAGCAGCGCGCGGGTGTTCGACTCGTGCGGGGTCATGTCGATGTTCAGGACCTCGCACAGGACGAGGACGTTGTCGCCGCCGCGGATCGGGTCCGGGCAGGAGAAGACCGGGTTGAGCACGCGGTCGGACGCGTGGCCCTCGGCCTGGTTCGTGCTCGATCCGTCGAAGCCCCAGATCGGCAGCGCGTCGCCGTCCCCGATGATCTTCGTCTTGGAGCGAAGCTTCGCCGTCGGCTCGGTGCCGTCGATCCAGATGTACTCAGCCTTGTAGCTCACGGGCCCCATCCTCAGACTCTGCGGGTGCTGCTGGTCGCTGTTTCATCGCTGCGGTGATGACCGCAGCGTGCCCGCCCGCGATTTCTCTTCCGTTGCCCGTGTGTGAACCCCGTGTTACCGAGGTTTGCACCGCAGGTCGGGTGGGTTGTGCGGGTTGGTGGTGGCGCGCCCGTCCGGGTGGGGCAGACTGACCACGTGAGCATTTCGTCTGATTTGAACTCCGCCGAGGGCCCCGTCGAGAGCGCCGCCGGACGTGTCGCCGAACGTGTCGCCGAAGGTGCCGCCGATCAGGCCCCCGCAGGCCGCCGCCCCCGGGTCGGGCTGCTGGGCACCGGCCCCTGGGCCCACCGCACCCACGCCCCCGCCCTCGCCGCGCACGCCGGCTCCGACTTCGCCGGCGTGTGGGGCCGCCGGCCCGAGGCCGCGGCCGAGCTGGCGCACGAGTACGGCGTGAAGGTGTACGAAGACCCCGACGAGCTGTTCGCCGAGTGTGACGCCGTCGCCTTCGCCCTGCCGCCCGACGTACAGGCCGCCATGGCCGTCCGCGCCGCCGCCGCCGGATGCCACCTGCTCCTCGACAAGCCCGTCGCCACCACCGTGGAGGACGCCCGCGCCGTCGCCGAAGCGGTCACGCGCCACCAGGTCGCCTCCGTGGTCTTCCTCACCCTGCGCTTCGCCGAGCCCACCGCGGGCTGGGTCGAGGAACAGGCCGCACGCTCCGGCTGGTTCACGGCAGCGGCCCACTGGCTCGGCGCCGTCTTCCCGCCCGACGGAACGCCCAGCGCCTACGCCGACTCGCCCTGGCGCAAGGCCAAGGGCGGACTGTGGGACGTCGGCCCGCACGCCCTGTCCGTCCTGATCCCGGTGCTCGGCGAGGTCACCGCGATCAGCGCCACCCGGGGCCCCTCCGACGTGGTCCAACTGGCACTCCGGCACACCTCCGGCGCGGCCAGCACCGCCGTGCTCAGCCTGGGCGCGCCGCGCGCGGCCGCCGGAGTGGGCCTCGAACTGCGCGGCACCGAGGGCGTGCACGAACTGCCCGGCTGGAGCGACGTACCGGGCGCCTACGGACGTGCCCTGGACGCGCTGCTCACCGCGGCCCGGACGGGGGTGCCGGACCCGCGCGGGGCGGAGTTCGGGGCCCGGCTGACGGAGATCCTGGCCGAGGCGGAGGCACAGCTCCCTACTTGATCACCGCGTTCGCCACGATGATGGCCAGGCCGATGGTGGCGTCCGCCATGCCGATCGCCAGGGCGGAGCCGAGCCGGTAGCCCACGCGGAGCGCGACGAGCGCACCCCAGGCGAACAGCAGGGCGGTGTTCACCCCCAGCCCGACGGCGGTCACCGCGTAGGCGTCCCAGTCGAAGACACCGGCGGCGACCAGCAGCAGGACGGTGGGCAGGGCGGCCACGATCAGCGGCCACTCGTTCCACAGCGCCAGGCCCAGCATCCGCCACCGGTGCCCGGCGGAGTCCTGGCGGTCGGAGGCCATGTGGTGCGAGTACCCGTGCGCGAGCCCGGCGGTCGCGGCCGTCACGAGCACCCAGCTGGCGTCGTAGTACGGGGTGAACTCCTCCCCCTTCTGGTGCAGCGCGGCCAACAGCGCACTGGCCAGAACGGTCCCGTACACCCCGCCGAACATCCAGTCGGCCCCCCGCCGCCCGGGTCGTGAGCCCGCCCCGGCGGGGAGGGCCGACCGGGCCGCCTGGCCGTGTGGCTGCTGCTCCTCGTTGACATCCTCGTTCACAACGGATCCTCGGGTCCTCGGGTCCTTGGGTCTTCTGTCCGATACATCCTCTTTGTCACCCTGGTCACCCTAGGGGGTGGGGGGTGGGGGCGGGATGAAGAGGGGGAGCCGGTCGGGCAGATCCCGCCTTCCGGAGCCACCGCCGCACTTCGTCTGATGCCGCCCAACCGGCTCCCGCCGCCCGAAGCCCCCGCCCCGCCTCCCCGACCCCGCCCGGCTCCCGCCCCCCGACCCCACCCGCCCGGCACCGCATCCCCTCACCTCGACCCGCTCACCACCCCCGCCAAGGTTGCGAGTGCCCGGGTGAACGCCGAGTCCGGGGGTGCCGCGTAGCCGACCACCAGGCCCTCGCGGGGTGGGGCCGGGTCGGCCGGGTGCTGGTAGGACGACAGGCCGTCCAGGGCCAGGCCCGCGGCGTGGGCCGCCGCGAGCGCGGGGGATTCCCGGCCCGGGGGGAGTTCCAGTACGGCGTGCAGGCCGGCCGAGATGCCCGTCACCCGGACCTCCGGGGCGCGTGCCGCCATTACGGCGACCAGCTGGTCGCGGCGGTCCCGGTAGCGCAGGCGCATCCGGCGCACGTGGCGGTCGTACGCCCCGCACTCGATGAAGTCGGCCAGCGCCAGCTGGTCCAGCGTGCTCGCCCAGGACTCCCGCAGCCCCTTCGCGGCCAGCACCTGATCGCGCAGCTGGTCGGGGAGGACCAGCCAGCCCAGGCGCAGCGCGGGGGAGAGGCTCTTGCTCAGCGAGCCCGCGTACACCACGTGTTCGGGGGCCAGCCCCTGCAGCGCGCCGACCGGTTTGCGGTCGTAGCGGAACTCCCCGTCGTAGTCGTCCTCCACGATCACGCCACCGGTGCCGCGGGCCCATTCCACGGCGGCGGCCCGCCGTGCGGGCAGCAGGCGGCCGCCCGTCGGGAACTGGTGCGCCGGTGTGAGCAGCAACGTACTGGCCCGGGAGGGGAGTTCCTCCCCCAGCCTCCGGCCGGGAGCTACCCCCAGCAGGGCGCCGTCCTCGTCGACCGGGACGGGGTGCGGGCGGACCCCGGCGGCTTGGAGGATGCCGTGGTGGAAGGGCAGCCCGTACGCCTCGACGGCCCAGTCCCGGGGCCGGACGGACGACAGGAGCCGCAGTCCGTTGGCGAAGCCGGAGCAGATCACGATGTTCTCGGGGCCGCAGCGCACGCCCCGCGCGCGGGAGAGGTAGTCGGCCAGGGCCCGCCGCAGTTCGGGGCGGCCCTGCGGATCGCCGGGCCCGAAGGCCTCGGTGGGTGCCTCGGCCAGAGCCCGGCGGGCGCTGGCGGCCCAGGCGGCGCGCGGGAAGGAGGCGGGGTCGGGCTTGCCCTGGAGCAGGTCGTGGCGGGGCCGGTCGGGCGCGGGCCCGGCCGGGGCGGCCGGTGCGCCGGCGGTTGCGACCCCCTCGGCGACCCGGGTGCCGGAGCCCTGCCGGGCCGTGAACCAGCCCTCGGCGACCAGCTCGGCGTACGCGTCGGCGACGGCGTTGCGGGCCAGCCCGAGGTCGGCGGCCAGCGTCCGGTACGGCGGCAGCCGGGTCCCGCCGGCCAGCCGGCCGCTGCGCACGGCGCTGCGCAGGGCCTGGGCGAGGGCGGTCCGCCGGGCGCCCTCGGCGGGGAGTTCCAGGTGCAGGCCGGCACCGCCGCCGGGCCCCTGGTCGGGGGTGGTCATGGGCGCGGCTCCGATGCGAAGACGGCGTGGGTGGCCGTCAGGAAGCGGCGCACGGTCTCCCGTTCGGCGGGGTCGAAGGAGTCGAGCACCTGGAGCACCCCGTCGATCAGCGGCCCGAAGAACTCCTTGCCCAGACGGATCGCCGCCGGCTCCACGCGCAGCAGGATCCGGCGCCGGTCGTGGTCGTCGCGGATCCGTGCCACGTGGCCGAGCCGTTCGAGCCGGTCGATCACGGCGGTGGTGCCGGCGGAGTTGAGGCCGAGCCGGGCGCCGAGCAGGCCCGCGGTGGCCGGTTCGCCCGCGCGGGCCGCGTCGAGCAGGCAGATCAGGGCGCGTACGTCGGTGGGGTGCATGCCGTTGCGGGCGGCGAACTCGGCCTGGCGCAGGCCGAACTCGACGGTCACCGCGCGGAGCAGGTGCACCAGTCGGAGGTTGTCGGGCTCCTCGTTCTGGGGCTCCTCGTTCTCGGGTTGCTCGTTCTCGGGTTCCCGGTGGTCCGGGTTTCTGTCGCCGTTCATATCGCCCCCTGGCGGAATCTCTCGCTGGGCGAGATTATCGTCTGGCGAGATATTCGATGAGGCATGCATGAGGAACCGGCTGAGGCATTGGACGAGGGATCGGAGCGGCACATGTCCCGGACGTCTTCCTTCCGCGCCGCCTACGACGCGGTGCTCGGCCGGTGGCCCGGACCCGTCGAGGCCGTCGACCTGACCACCCCGTACGGGGTCACCCGCGTCAACCGCTGCGGCCCGGCCGACGCGCCGCCGCTGGTGCTGCTGCCCGGTGGCGGGTCCACTTCCACCGTATGGGGCGCCTGCGTGGCCGCCGGGGCGGCCCGCGCCCACCGGGTGCACGCCGTGGACCTGGTGGGGGACCCGGGGCTCAGCGTTCCGGCGCCCGACCGGGCGATCCGGACCGCCGGAGACCTGGTCGGCTGGCTCGATGCGGTCCTCGATGCGGTCCTCGACGGGCTGGGTTCGCACGGGCCGGTGACCCTCGCCGGGCACTCGTACGGGGCCTGGATCGCCGCCCACTACGCCGCCCGGCGCCCGGCCCGGCTCGGCCGCCTGGTGCTGCTTGACCCGACTCAGGTCTTCGCGGGACTGCGCCCGGGCTACGTCCTGCGCGCGCTGCCCATGCTGGTGCGGCCCACCCCGGAGCGGATCCGCTCCTTCCTCGCCTGGGAGACCCGAGGGGCCGCGCTCGATCCGGCCTGGCTGCGGCTGCAGGAGGAGAGCGCCGGCTTCCCCGCCGTCCGGCCGGTCACCGGGCCGCGCCCGGACCTGGCCGGACTCGCGCAGCTCACGGGCGCGGGCCCGCAGGTCGACGTCCTCTTCGCCGGGCTCGCCCGCTGCCACGACTCCGGCCGTGCGGCCCGGGCAGCGCGCGGGGCGCTGCCGGGCGCGCGTGTCGGCGTACTGCCCGGGGTCCCGCACCACGCGCTGCCGCTGACGGCCGCCGCGGAGATCGCCCGGCGCGTGTTCTAGCCCTTGCGGGACAGGGCCTCGCGGACGGCCTCCTCGGAGCGGCCGACCACGGCCGTGCCGTCCTCGGCGGTGATGATCGGGCGCTGGATGAGCTTCGGGTGAGCGGCCAGGTGGGCGATCCAGAGCCCGCGCGCCGCGTCGGTCTCCTCACGCGGCAGGTCCCGTACGCCGGTCTCCTTGGCCAGCGGGTCCGAGGTGCGCGTGATGTCCCACGGCTCCAGCCCGAGACGGCCCAGCACCTCGCGGATCTCGTCCTCGGAGGGCACGTCCTCCAGGTAGCGGCGCACCGTGTAATCGGCGCCCTCCGCGTCCAGCAGGGTCAGGGCGCTGCGGCACTTGGAACAGGCGGGATTGATCCAGATCTCCATGGCGGCAACCCTACCCAGGGTCGGTCTGGCCAGGGGCTTTTGTCAGTGGTCCCCGGTAAAATCGAGGAAGAACGACAGGACGCCAACTACCGTTTGGGAGGCTGTAGATGGCCACTGCCACCACCGTCCAGCACGTCAAGAAGAAGCCGCTGCCGGCGGGGCTGCCCCGCGAGTGGTACGAGAGCCACAACCGCCGTCTGAAGGCGATGCGGCTGGCGATATCCCTGCTCGACTCGGGGACGTACGACGCCCGCCGTGCCACCAACCGGAAGATCCGGACGATGGCCGTCCGGACGGGGATCCACCGGCCGTCGAATGTCACCTGCAAGATGGTGCGCGCGTTCATCATGGAGTCGTAGGCGCCGGTCGTGACCGGTGCGGCGGTCACTCACCGCATGACAGGGGGTTCCGGCCGGCCGGGCGCGGCCGGCCGGCCGGAACCGCCCGGCACGGCCTACGCCGCCGGTTCCCGTCCGTCCAGGGAGAGCAGCAGCAGGGCCACGTCGTCGTTCGGGCCGCCTTTCGTGAAGTCCGCGAGGTCCCGCCACACCGCCCCGACCAGGCCCGCCGGGTCCCGCGCCAGTACGGGGACCCGGGCGGCCAGCGGGTAGAAGTGCCCCGTCGCGTCGCGGGCCTCCGTCACGCCGTCGGTGTGCAGCAGCAGCTGGTCCCCGGGGCGCACCGCCAGCTCCGTCGCCACCGGCGGGGTCGGACCGGCGAGCCCCAGGCCCAGGGGCGGCCCCGGCTCGACGAGCACCTCCTCCACCACCGATCCGCGGACCCGCAGGGCCGACGGATGCCCGCACGACACGATCCGTACGACATCCAGCCCGGGAGGGAATTCCAGCAGCACGGCCGTGGCGAACAGCTCCGGATGCTCGACCGACGCGGCCGCCGCGTCCGCCACCAGCCGCCGGTCCAGCCGAGCCGCGACCGCACCGAGTCCGGCGTCGTCGATCACGGCCTCGCGGAAGGCCCCGAGCAGCGCCGCCACCGTGCCGACCGCCGCCAGCCCATGCCCCTGCACGTCCCCGACCAGCGCCCGCACCCCGTACGGCCCGGCCCGTACGTCGTACAGGTCGCCGCCGACCAGCGTGCCGTGCTGCGCCGCCCGGTAGAGGCCCGAGCAGCGCACCGGACCCACCCGTTCCGGCACCGGTGGGAGGACCGCGAGCTGGGCCGCCTCCGCCACCGTCCGGACGCTGACCAGCTGCGCGTCCCGGCGCTGGCGGACCCAGGCGATCACCACGCTGAGCACGCCGACGGCGGCCACCGTGGCCAGGTCCGTGCCCCGGGCGTTGGCGACACCGAGCGAGTGGACCCCCAGCAGCAGGAGGACGATGCCGGCGAAGGCCGCGGTCCCGGCCGCCCCGTACGCGAAGGCGGCCACCGGGGGCAGACCGGCCAGGAAGAACCCGAGCTCCGCGCCGGGGGTGACCGCCTGGGCCAGGACCAGCACGACCAGGGCCGCCGCGGGCGCGATCCGGGCCCAGCGCGGCGGTGGCTCGCCGCGCAGCCAGCCCGCCTCCTGACGTCGCCGTCTCACCCCTCCACCCTGGTACGGGCGCCGGGCCCGCGCACCCCGGACCGGCCCGCCGGGTGGCCTCGTACGCCCCGGGCCGCGACAGTGGGGGGCGTGACGGCAAGCGAAGGCGCGGGGAAACGGCCCGGCAAGGCGCACATCGAGGCACACGGCGAGGGCGACGGCTCGCAGAGCGCGGAGATCAGCACGCGGCTCAACTGGCTGCGCGCGGGTGTGCTCGGTGCCAACGACGGGATCATCTCCACCGCGGGCCTGGTGGTCGGTATGGCGGGGGCCACCACCTCGCGCTCGGCGATCCTGGCGGCGGGCGTCGCCGGGCTGCTGGCGGGCTCGCTGTCGATGGCGGCGGGGGAGTACGTCTCCGTCAGCTCCCAGCGGGACTCCGAACGGGCGGCGCTCGACCTGGAACGCCGGGAACTGGCCGAGGAGCCGGAGGCGGAGCTCGACGAACTCACCGACCTGCTCGCCGGGCGGGGGCTCAGCCGGGACGTGGCGCGGGAGGCCGCCGAGCAGCTGACGGAGCGGGACGCGTTGCGGGCCCATGCCCGGGTGGAGCTCGGGATCAACCCCGACGAGCTCGCCAACCCGTGGCACGCAGCCTTCGCCAGCCTCGTCGCCTTCACGGTGGGGGCGCTGCTGCCGCTGCTGGCGATCATCCTGCCGGGGCCGTCGCAGCGGGTGCCGGTGACGGTGGTGGCGGTGCTGGCGGCGCTGACGCTGTGCGGGGTGATCAGTGCGCGGCTGGGCGGGGCGCCGCTGCCGAGGGCGGTCGCCCGCAATGTGGCCGGCGGCGCCCTGGCCATGGCCGTGACCTACGCGGTCGGCACCTGGCTCGGCACCGCGACCGCCTGAACCGGGCTCCGCCCGGCCCCGGGGCTCCGCCCCGGACCCCGCGCCTCAATCGCCGGCGGGGCTGAAGATCCCAGCCCGGGTCGGCGATCGAGGCGCGGGCGCGGAGCGCCGTGTGGTGACGTCCGCGGACGGCGCACCCCCAAACCCGGCCGAGCAAGCGCAGCGACCCGGCAGGATGGGGGCATGCGGATTGCTGTCACCGGGGCGACCGGGCTCATCGGAAGTGCACTCGTGCGGTCCCTGCGGGCGGACGGGCACGAGGTGGTGCGGTTCGTGCGGCGGGAGCCCGTCGGCGCGGACGAGGCGCGATGGGATCCGGCGCGCGGGTACGTGGACCCTGCCGGGCTGGCCGGCTGCGGGGCCGTCGTGCACCTGGCCGGGGCCGGGGTCGGGGACCACCGGTGGACGGCCGCGTACAAGAGGGAGATCCGCGACAGCCGGGTGCTCGGCACCGCCGCGCTCGCGCAGGCCCTCGCCGACCTCGACGAGCCGCCCGCCGTCCTGGTCAGCGGTTCGGCCGTCGGCTACTACGGGGACACCGGTGACCGGGCCGTCGACGAGACCGCCCCGGCCGGGCGGGGGTTCCTGCCCTCGGTCTGCGTGGAGTGGGAGGCGGCCGCCGCCCCCGCCCAGGAGGCCGGGATCCGGACCGCGTTCGCCCGTACCGGACTGGTCGTCGCCCGCGAGGGCGGGGCCTGGGGGCGGATGTTCCCGATCTTCCGTGCCGGCATCGGCGGCCGGCTCGGCAACGGCCGCCAGTACTGGTCGTACATCTCCCTCCGGGACGAGATCGCGGCCCTGCGGCACATCATCGACACCCCGGGCCTGTCCGGCCCGGTCAACCTGACCGCCCCGGAGCCGCTGACCAACCGCCAGGTCACCGAGGCCATGGCCCGGGTGCTGCGCCGGCCCGCGCTGCTGCCCGTACCGGCCGTGGCGCTGCGCGTCGTGCTGGGGGAGTTCTCCGAGGACGTGCTGGGCAGTCAGCGGGCCCGGCCCGCGCGGCTGCTGGAGTCCGGCTTCGTCTTCCGCGACCCCGGCATCGAGCAGGCGATCCGCGCCGCGCTCTGAGATCCGCGTGCGACCACCGTGCGACCGTTCGTGACCCACATGCGACCGCTGTGCGACCGGAGTTGACCGTAATACCCCGCCGAACTCGGGTTCCCCTTTAACCGGTTGGGGGAAGGAGGATCCCCACACAGCCGCGCCGACCTCGGGGAGGGGCACGTGCTCAGCAGCGCACACCATGCCGCACACCATGCGGACGTCGTCATCGTAGGAGCCGGAGTCTCAGGACTCGCGGCAGCGCAGCACCTGATCGCAGCCGGAGTCACGGTCACCGTCCTGGAAGCCGCGGACGACCCCGGTGGGCGGATGGCCACCGAGTCCGCCGACGGGTTCCGGCTGGACCGGATCGGCCAGCTGCTCAACACCTCGTACACGGAGCTCGAACGCACCCCCGGCCTGCGGGCCCTGACCCTGCGCCCCTTCACACCGGGCGTCCTCGTCCACACCGACGGGAAACAGCTGCGGGTCGGGGTCCTCACCCCGGCCCGGGCCCTGGCCAGCGGCTCCCTCGACCAGGCCCGGATCAGCGCCGCCCTCGGCCGGCTCGCCACCCTGCCCGAGGAGAAGCTGCTCGCCCGTCCCGAACGCACCGCGCACGCCGCCCTGCGTTCCCGCGGGCTGCCGGCACGCACCCTGAACGGAGCGCTCCGCCCCCTGCTCGCCACCCTGCTGCGCGACCCGGAGCTCACCACCTCCAGCCGGGTCGCCGACCTCGCCCTGCGCACCTTCGCCCGCGGCCGCCTCGCCGTGCCCGAGGGCGGCGCGGCGGCCCTGCCCGGCCTGCTCGCCGCCGCCCTGCCCCCCGGCACCGTACGGACCGGGGTCCGGGTCCGGTCGGTGGCGACCAACCTGGTCACCACCGAGGAGCACGGCGACTTCCGCTGCCGTTCCGTCCTCCTGGCCACCGGGGCCCGCGCCGCCGCCGAGCTCCTGCCCGGCCTGCGCGTGCCCGCCTTCCACGAGGTCGCCGTCCTGCACCACGCCACCACCGCACCCCTGACCCGGGACGGCTCGCTGCTCCTGGACGGGGACCCCAGGTGGCCCGTCTCCCACACGGCCGTGATGAGCGCGGTCGACCCGACCCGGGCACCGGCCGGCCGGAGCCTGGTCACCACCACCGTGCTCGGTCCGCCGCCGCCCGCGCGCACGGTCGCCTCGCGGCTGGCCCGGCTCTACGACACCCCCACCCGCGAGTGGGACCTGCTGGCCGTCCACCACACCCCGGAGGCGGTCCCCGCGATGCCCCCGCCGCACGACACAGGGCGTCCCGTACGGGTACTGGCCGGGCTGTACGTGTGCGGCGACCACCGCGACACCAACACCGTCCAGGGGGCCCTGCACTCGGCCCGGCGTGCCGCCGGCGCCGTCCTGCGCGACTTCGGAATCCCGCTCCCGGTCGCCCCGGAGCCCGCGCTTCCGGTGGCAGCCTGAGAACCACGTCCGACACAGGGGCCCGGTCCCGTCACAGGACCGGGCCCCTGCCGCATGTCCCGGGGCGCTTCAGGACGGCTCAGGACGCATTAGGACGCATCAGGACGGCTCGGGCGCTTCAGGACAGGGCGGCCACCCGGTCCCGGTAGGTCCGCACGGCCGAGGCGTCCCGGTACGGCTCCAGCCGCCGCTCGAAGTCCCGTACGTACTCCACCGCCCGCACCGACCGCATCTCCATCGCCTGCTGCGCCGCCTCCGCGCCCAGTGCGCACGCCTGGTCCAGCTCGCCCAGCCCCAGCCGGGCCGTGGCCAGCACCACCCGGCAGAACAGCCGGGAGCGCGCGTACGCCGGTCCCCGCAGCTGCAGGGACCGTTCCGCGTGCTGCGCCGAGGCCCGGTACTGCTGGAGGTCCCGGTGGCAGTGCCCGAACTCGTCCGCCAGCTGCGCCTCGTCGTAGAACCGGGCCCAGTGCGGAACGTCGTCCCCCGGCCGGGCCGCGCCCAGCGCGCGCTCGGCCCGCACCAGGGAGGCGGTCGACGCCCGGACCTCGCCGAGCACCGCGTGTCCGCGTGCCTCCGCCGAGTGGAGCAGCGCCTGCACCACGGGCGGCGGCCCGGAGCCGACGCCCTGCTGGGCCACCCGGGCGAGCTGCACGGCCTCGCGGCCGTGGCCGAGGTAGACCGCCTGCCGGCTCATGGTGACCAGTACGTACGAGCCGTAGGGGCGGTCCCCGGCAGCCTGCGCGAGCCGTAGCGCCTGCACGAAGTACCGCTGGGCGAGCCCGTGCGCGGCGATGTCGTACGAGGTCCAGCCCGCGAGCCGGGTCAGATCGGCGGCGGCCGCGAACAGCCGCCTCCCGGTGGTCTCCCCGTAGGTCCCGCGGAGCATCGGTTCGGCCTCGTGCTCCAGGTAGCGCACCAGGGCCTGGCGGGCGTGCCCGCCGCCGTAGGCCTGGTCCAGGGTCCGGAACAGCTCGCTCACCGATCTCAGCGCCGCGATGTCCCCGCTCGTCACGCGCTGCCCGGGGCCGCGGTCGATCTGCCGCTGCCGGGGGACCGAGCCCCGCCCCTGCAGCGGGACGCGGGCCGCGGAGGGTTCCGCGCCCCGGCCGACCCGCTCGTCGGCCCGCCCGATCAGCCAGTCCCGGCTGGGCACGACCAGCCCGGCCGGGGTGAAGGCGATCTTCCGGAGCTCGGCGTGCGAACCGGAGTCCTTGCGCCACAGCCCGCTCGCGATGTCCACGGCCTCCTCCGGGGTGGCCGCGAACTCCAGCCCCGCGTACACGGGCGCGCAGGCGTCCAGACCCAGGTCCTGTGCGGAGAGCCGGCGTCCGAGGCGGCGGGTGAAGACCTCGGCGATCAGCGCCGGGGTGGTCCCGCGGGGCTGCTGCCCGCGCAGCCATCGGGTCACGGAGGTCTTGTCGTACCGCAGGTCGAGACCGTGCTCCAGGCCGAGCTGGTCGACGCGGCGTGCGAGACCGGCGTTGGAGAACCCGGCTTCCGCGATCAGCGCCGCGAGCTGCCGGTTGGGGACGCGCTGGGCAGGTCGTTCCGTCATCGGCTCCACGGTTTCCTGACGTGACGGACCGGAGTCCCGGCCCTGTGAACGGCGTGAATGTAGCGGCGAACTTCGCCGATGCCGCCCTCTCTACCCCACATTCATCCGATCGTGTGCAGAATGCGTAGGGCCCTTTACGGACCGGCCCCCTCCGCCCGCGTACGCTGCGGCCCATGACCCCTCGGCCCCACAGGGCGCACCTCCCCGAGGAGCGAACCGAATCCACCGCTCCGCTGCCGCCGCCCGAACTGACGGAGGCGGAGTGCCGGCGCTGCGGCACCTACATCGCGGGGCTCGACGGCCGGTACGCGTGCGGGGTGTGCGGCTGGGTCAACGACCATTCGGAGGGCCACCGGCGGCTGCCGCGCGCGGACGAGGACCCGGACCGGCCGCTCAAGGGACGGCGCCGGCCGAAGCAGCTGCCGGGGCCCCCGCCGGAGCCCGTGCCGGGGCCCTGAAGGGGCCCTGAAGGGGCCCGCACGGGTCGCCGTACCCTTGCTCAGTGAGGTACGTGCACACAGCAGGTTCAATGAGGAGGCGCTGCGGTGGCTGAGCTTGGGTTTGTCCATCTGGGCTTCGGACCGGAATCCGTCGAGTACACCCAGGCCTGGGAAGAACAGCGCAGGGTGCACGCAGCCCGCTTCGCGGACGAGATCGAGGACACCTGCCTGCTGCTGGAGCACCTGCCGGTCTACACGGCGGGCCGGCGTACCGACCCCAGTGAGCGCCCCCTCGACGGCACCCCCGTCGTCGACGTGGACCGCGGCGGCAAGATCACCTGGCACGGCCCCGGCCAGCTGGTCGGCTACCCGATCATGAAGCTGCCCCGCCCCGTGGACGTCGTCGCCCACGTCCGCCGGCTCGAAGAGGCCCTGATCCGCACCGCCGCCGAGTTCGGCCTGGAGACCACCCGGGTCGAAGGACGCTCCGGTGTCTGGGTCCTGGGCGACCCCGTCGAGGAGCGCCCCATGATCGGCGGCCTCTCGCTGGAGCTCGACCCCCGGCTGCACGACGAGGAGTTCGACGCGCGGCTGAACGGCCCCGAGTACGCCCCGTCCAACGCCGGCCAGCGCCGCGAGGACCGCAAGCTCGCCGCCATCGGCATCCGGGTCGCCAAGGGCGTCACGATGCACGGCTTCGCGATCAACGTGAACCCGGACAGCACCTGGTTCGACCGGATCATCCCCTGCGGGATCCGGGACGCCGGTGTGACCTCGCTCTCGTACGAACTGGGCCGGGAGATCACCATCGCCGAGGTGCTTCCGGTGGCCGAACGGCACCTGAAGGACGTACTGGAGCACGCGGAGCTGAGGCCCCGCGAGACAGAGCCGGCCGTGGGCTCCTAGCCCACGGGAATGAGTCCGGCCGCTCGCAGGTTGGCCGACGTAAGAGCGTACGAAATTACGGGCGTACCCTGGTGGGCGCCCGAACAATCGAAGTCACAGGGAGCCGGTCGTGTCCGCAGTCGCACCCGACGGACGCAAGATGCTGCGCCTCGAGGTCCGGAATGCCCAGACCCCCATCGAGCGCAAGCCCGAGTGGATCAAGACCCGGGCGAAGATGGGTCCCGAGTACACCAAGATGCAGGCCCTGGTGAAGGGCGAAGGACTGCACACGGTGTGCCAGGAAGCCGGTTGTCCGAACATTTACGAATGCTGGGAGGACCGCGAGGCCACCTTCCTCATCGGTGGTGACCAGTGCACCCGGCGCTGTGACTTCTGCCAGATCGACACGGGCAAGCCCGAGGCGCTGGACCGTGACGAGCCGCGCCGCGTCGGCGAGTCCGTGGTCACGATGGACCTGAACTACGCCACCATCACCGGCGTCGCGCGCGACGACCTGGCCGACGGCGGCGCCTGGCTGTACGCGGAGACCGTGCGCCAGATCCACCAGCAGACGGCGGGCCGCGAGTCCGGCCACACCAAGGTCGAGCTGCTGGCCCCCGACTTCAACGCGGTCCCGGAGCTGCTGGAGGAGGTCTTCGCCTCCCGCCCCGAGGTCTTCGCGCACAACGTCGAGACGGTGCCGCGGATCTTCAAGCGGATCCGCCCCGGCTTCCGCTACGAGCGCTCGCTCGACGTGATCACCAAGGCCCGTGCCTACGGCCTGGTGACCAAGTCGAACCTGATCCTCGGCATGGGCGAGGAGCGCGAGGAGGTCTCGCAGGCCCTGAAGGACCTGCACGAGGCCGGCTGCGAGCTCATCACCATCACCCAGTACCTGCGGCCCTCGCCGCGGCACCACCCCGTCGAGCGCTGGGTGAAGCCGGCCGAGTTCGTGGAGCTGGCGAAGGAGGCCGAGGAGATCGGCTACTCCGGCGTCATGTCCGGCCCGCTGGTCCGCTCGTCCTACCGTGCGGGTCGCCTCTACCAGCAGGCGATGGAGAAGCGCAGCCGAGTCTGAGCGCAGGTTGAGGGTCCGCCCGAGGTACGAGGGCGGGCACTCGGCCGGAGCGGTGACGAGGCGGAGCTCGACCGCAGGTACCGAGAAGCGCGCGTCGGTCTGACCGGCCGCGCGACCGTCCGCGCGCCGAGCGTGTGAAGTCGCGCACAAAGCGTTACTAGTGGGTAACACCGCATCGACGCGGCCCCTAGGCTCTTTCCTGAGGAAGAGTCCGGCGGGTCGCGTCAGTGTTTGCAACGTGTCCATCACATTTGACCGACCGGTCACGCCCTGGTAACACCAGTCAGTGACGCTTGGTCCACGCACCGCACACACCGCTCGCATCACGCAGAGGCGAGCATCGTGAAAGGGATCGACATCATGCAGGCCGCGCCCGTACGCGCCATTGCCATCCCGACCCTCTCCGACGCCTTCCGGGGTATTGAGTCCCTGCTGATGAGCGGGGCCCGTCGCAACGCCTGGACGGCGGTCCTGGAGGACCGCAAGAGGGCCAAGGACCGGGTCGAAACCGAACATGTACTTGAGGTCGCGGCTACCCGAACCCCGCAGGCCACGTAAACTTCGCTTTATGGCGAGGAAGTCAAACGCAGAGACTGCTGCGAACCCCGGGCGACTGAAGCAGATCGCCCTGACGTACAAGATGACGCGCAAGGCGGACCCGAAGGTCGGTCTGATCGTCGCAGGCGTGGGCATCGTCACCTTCGGTGTCTTTCTCGCGATCGGCTTCCTGGTCGGGCATGAGCTCTACCTGGGCATCCTGGGATTCCTGGTGGCGTTCCTCGCGATGGCGATCGTCTTCGGACGGCGGGCCGAGCGGGCTGCCTTCGGGCAGATGGAAGGGCAGCCGGGAGCGGCCGCGGCCGTGCTGGACAACGTGGGACGGGGCTGGACGACCACCCCCGCCGTCGCGATGACCCGGCAGCAGGACATCGTCCACCGTGCCGTCGGCAAGGCCGGCGTCGTGCTGATCGCCGAGGGCAACCCGAACCGGGTGAAGCCGCTGCTCGCGAACGAGAAGAAGAAGCTGGCCCGGATCATGCCGGACGTGCCGGTGCACGACTTCATCGTGGGTACGGGCGAGGGCGAGGTGCCGCTCAAGAAGGTGCGCACCACCCTGCTCAAGCTGCCGCGCGTGCTGGCCGGCCCGCAGATCACCGAGGTCAACGACAAGCTGCGCGCCATGGGTGATCTCATGAGCAACATGCCGCTGCCGAAGGGCCCCATGCCGAAGGGCATGAAGATGCCGCGCGGCGGAAAGATGCGCTGACCGGGTCACCTGATTTTCGTATACGACACAGGGGTGCCCCCCGAGCCCGCGGGCTCGGGGGGCACCCCTGTGTCGTCGTACGCGTTCCCCGCAGTGCGGGGCGGTCGCCCTAGATGCGGACCTGGACGGCGCGGGCCAGCCGGTCGTGGAGGCCGCGGCCGTCGCGGTCCCAGATCAGCGCCGGGACGACCAGGGCCAGCAGCAGCGTGCGCAGGACCACCCGGACGATGCCGAGGCGGCCGCCGGACTCCGAAATCACCCGGAGGCCCAGGATCCGCTTGCCGGGGGTGAAGCCCACGGTGCCGACCGTCAGGATGGTGAGGGCCACGAAGAGGGCGAGGGTCCAGTTGCCCGCCGCGTCCAGGTTGCCGCCGGTGATCAGCCCGTAGGCAATCAGCTGGCAGCCGATCCAGTCGATCGCGACGGCGCCGAGCCGGCGCCCGAAGCGGGCCACCGAGCCGGGCCCCTGCTGGGGGAGGCCGAGCCGCTGACCCGGATAGCCGAAGTCGACGCCCATCTCCTCGGCGGCCGCGCGGGGGCCGGAGAGCCAGGATCCGATTGCCTGTCTGTTGTCCACCCGAACACGGTACCCGTGGCGCCGCACGGCCCTCCGGCCGGACCCTGGTTAACTTGTGCGAAACAAATGGGTCATGCTTGGGAAATCCCGTCTGCTTATGGTCGGGTCAGCGTGCGGCACCGCACTGACGCACCACGAGCTATAAAGCCCGTCCCTGCCCCGGGGCCGGGAGTAGGAGGAGTTGGATGTTCAAGAACGCCGACGAAGTGAAGCAGTACATCGAGGAGAACGACGTCAAGTTCGTCGACGTCCGCTTCTGTGACCTGCCTGGTGTGATGCAGCACTTCACCATCCCGGCGCGAGCGTTCGACCCGGCGGAGGAGCTCGCCTTCGACGGATCCTCGATCCGCGGCTTCCAGGCGATCCACGAGTCCGACATGGCGCTGCGTGCCGACATCACCACCGCGCGTCTGGACCCGTTCCGCAAGGACAAGACGCTCAACATCAACTTCTTCATCCACGACCCGATCACGGGTGAGGCCTACAGCCGCGACCCGCGCAACATCGCGAAGAAGGCCGAGGCGTACCTCGCCTCCACCGGCATCGCCGACACCGCGTACTTCGGCCCCGAGGCCGAGTTCTACGTGTTCGACAGCGTGCGCTTCGCGACCTCCGCGAACGAGGGCTTCTACCACATCGACTCCGAGGCCGGCGCCTGGAACACCGGTTCCGAGGAGAACAACCGTGGCTACAAGGTCCGCTACAAGGGTGGTTACTTCCCCGTAGCCCCGGTCGACCACTTCGCCGACCTGCGCGCCGAGATCTCCCTCGAGCTGGACGCCCAGGGCCTCCAGGTCGAGCGCCAGCACCACGAGGTCGGCACCGGTGGCCAGGCCGAGATCAACTACAAGTTCAACACGCTGCTCGCCGCGGCCGACGACCTGATGCTCTTCAAGTACATCGTGAAGAACGTCGCCTGGCGTAACGGCAAGACCGCGACCTTCATGCCGAAGCCGATCTTCGGTGACAACGGCTCGGGCATGCACGTGCACCAGTCGCTGTGGGCGAACGGCGACCCGCTGTTCTACGACGAGGCCGGCTACGCGGGCCTGTCGGACACCGCGCGCTACTACATCGGCGGCATCCTCAAGCACGCCCCGTCGCTGCTGGCGTTCACCAACCCGACGGTGAACTCCTACCACCGCCTGGTGCCGGGCTTCGAGGCGCCGGTCAACATGGTGTACTCGCAGCGCAACCGCTCCGCCGCCATGCGCATCCCGATCACGGGCTCGAACCCGAAGGCCAAGCGCGTCGAGTTCCGCGCCCCGGACCCGTCGTCCAACCCGTACCTCGCCTTCGCGGCGCTGCTGCTCGCGGGCCTCGACGGTGTCAAGAACAAGATCGAGCCGATGGAGCCGATCGACAAGGACCTCTACGAGCTCTCGCCCGACGAGCACGCGAGCGTCCCGCAGGTCCCGACCAGCCTTGAGGACGTCCTCAAGGCCCTGGAGGAGGACCACGAGTACCTCCTGGCCGGCGGTGTCTTCACCCCCGACCTGATCGAGACCTGGATCGACTACAAGCGCACGCACGAGATCGCCCCGATCGCGCTGCGTCCGCACCCGCACGAGTTCGAGCTCTACTTCGACATCTAAAAACACCTGATGGGAGGCCCCCCGCCACGCTCCACGGAGTGCGGCGGGGGGCCTTTCCGCTTTGACAGGGCCGCATGGGCGAGTGAGGGTGGAAATGACCTAAAAGCCTCATAAGCGAAAGATGTGCGGAGGTGCATGATAATGCGCCGTAAGATCGTTGCGGCAGCCATGGCGGGCGCCGCGGGAATCGCGATAGGTCTGCTGCCCGTCGCCAGCGCCTCGGCTTCGGTCGTCACCGGTAGCGGTGGCGGCGGTGGGAACGGCGGCTACGACTGCTACCGGTACCCCTCGAACCGCTCCGACGCCCGGTGGGACGCCTGCTGCAACCACGACTGGCGCAACCGTCCCAGCTGGTGCTGGGACCAGGGCGGCGTCGGCGGATACAACGACAACTGGCGCGACAACCACAACTGGCGCGACTCGAACTGGTCGAACTGGAACGACTCCGGCCGCGGTGGCAACGGTGACTGGGGCCACCACGACGACTGGGGCAACGGTCGCGGCGGCAACGGTGACTGGGGCAACGGCCGTGGTGGCGACGGTGGACGCGGTGGCGACGGCGGCGGCAACTGGGGTGACGGCGGCGGTCGCGGTGGCGACGGCGGCGGCAACTGGGGCGGCGGCGGGGGCGGTGACGGCGGTCGCGGAGGCGACGGCGGCGGAGGCAACTGGGGTGGCGGCGGAGGGGGCGGCGGTGGCGGTGGCGGCGGCTGGGGTGGCTGAACCCCACCTCGAAGCGTAGAGCCGCGGGCCCGGCCCGGCCCGACCCGATGCGATGCCCCTGTTCCTACCCCTGGCGGAGGAGCAGGGGCATCGCCCCTGTGAGGTCGCGCAGGCAGCGGACCGCGAGCTCCGCCGGGGATCCGGGGCCCGAGACCGGGGCCTGCGTCGTCGACCACAGCTCCAGCGAGACGCGGATCGCGTCCGTGGCCGCCGCCGCGAGCAGACGTACCTCCAGCGGGTCGGCCCCGGGGCCCACGAGCCGGGAGATCACCGGGACCAGGTGCTCCTCGGAGTCCTGGTTCACGCGGTACCAGACCGCGCGCAGGGCCTGGTCGTCCGCCGCCGCGCGCAGCAGGCCGCGGGTCACCTCCAGGCCCTCCTCGACCGCCTGCCGTCCGCTCAGGGACCGGGTGACCGCGCGTTCCAGCGCCTCGCCCAGCGGCGTGCCGGGGTCCTCCTCGGCGAGCAGGGCGCGCCAGGCGTCACCGCCGCCCGTCAGCAGCGGGGCCACCGCCTCCTGCTTGTTGCGGAAGTAGCGGTAGAAGGTGCGCAGCGCCACCCCCGCCCGGTGGGCGATGTCCTCGGCGGTGGTGCCGTCGGGGCCGTGTTCGGCGAACAGTTCGCAGGCCGCGCGGGCGATGTCGAGCTGGGTGGCGGCCTTGCGGCGCTCGGTCAGCGACTGGGCTCCGGGGCCGGCCTGGGGAGAGTACGGACGAGGGGATCTCACGGGTGAAGCGTACCCCTCGCCAACCTCGGTGATTACATTCTTTGTCGTCGTGGCAAAACGTGCCATCGCTTCGGTACGCTCGCGCCATGAACCGTTACGAAGGACGTCGCGTCCTCATCACCGGCGGTGGCTCCGGCATCGGCCGGGCCACCGTCCACCGCATCCTCGCCGAGGGCGGCCGGGTCCACACCGTGGACGTCAACGAGGCCGGCCTGAAGGCCACCGCCGACCAGGCCGCCGCCGACGGCCACGCGGCCCGCCTCACGACCGCGCTCCTCGACGTATCCGACGAGAGCGCCGTCAAGGAGGGCGTGGCCGCCGCGGCCGGCGTCCTCGGCGGGATCGACGTACTCGTCAACGCCGCCGGCATCCTGCGCTCCGGGCACACCCACCGGACCACCCTCGACCTCTGGAACCAGGTCATCGGGGTCAACCTGACCGGCACCTTCCTGATGATCCGCGAGTCCCTCCCGGCGCTGCTCGCGGCCGACCGGCCGGTCGTCGTGAACTTCAGCTCCACCTCGGCGTCCTTCGCCCACCCCTACATGTCCGCCTACGCGGCCAGCAAGGGCGGCATCCAGTCCATGACCCACGCGCTGGCCGCCGAGTACAGCAAGCAGGGCCTGCGCTTCGTCAGCGTCGCACCCGGCTCCATCGAGAGCGGCATGACCACCGGCGACGGCCCCGGCCTGCCGGAGGACACCGACTGGTCCCTCTTCGCCAAGCTGGCCCCGGCCCTCGGCCAGGGCTTCGCCGGCCCGCAGACCGTCGCCGGCGTCGTCGCCATGCTGGGCTCCGAGGACGGTGCGTTCATCACCGGTACGGAGATCCGCATCGACGGCGGCACGCACTACTGATCAGGCGCGGAACCGGTCCCACAGCCGGGGGAAGCGCTCCGCGAGCACGGCTTCGTTCTCGAAGTCCAGCGGGGCGCCCTCCGGCTCGGCTGCCTGCAGCGGGATGCCCAGATCCGGCGCCACCGCCCCGGTCAGCTGCTCGTACGCCTCGTCGGCCGCGTACCCCAGCTCCTCGCCGTCCCCGTCGATCTCCTCGTCGAAGTCGCCCAGGAGCTCCGCCAGCTGGTCGGGATCGTGCACCCCGCCCTCGAACACCTCCCGGCCCTGGCCGATCAGCCAGCAGCGGAAGTAGTCGAACGCGTCGTCGCTCGCCCCGTCGAGCAGCACCCAGGCCGCGCCCCACAGGTCCCAGGTGTACGCCCGGTTGTACCGGGACTCGAAGTGGCGGGCGAAGTCCAGGACGGAGTCCGGGTCGAGCAGTGCGAGCCGCTCCACGAGCAGCTCGGCGTGTTCCTCGGGGTCGCCGTCGGCGGCCTCGCGGGTACGGTCGACGATCTCCCAGAACTCCGTCTCGTCCATCACCGCTCCAGCATCACGGGTTCACCCCCCGGCCGCCACCGCTCATACGGCCAAAGGCCGGTGTCCGACCCCCTTGGCGGGGCCGGACACCGGCCTTCGGTGTGCCGTGCGCGGGCGCGGGACCTTACAGGCCGTAGCGCTCCCGGGCCTCCTTGACGGCGGACGCCGGCACCTCGCCGCGGCGGGCGAGCTGGGCCAGCGCGGCCACCACGATCGACTGGGCGTCGACGCCGAAGTGGCGGCGGGCGCCCTCGCGGGTGTCGGACAGGCCGAAGCCGTCCGTACCGAGCGAGGTGTAGTCCTGCTCCACCCACTGGCTGATCTGGTCCGGGACCTGACGCATCCAGTCGGAGACGGCGAGCACCGGGCTGGTGACGCCCTCCAGCGCGCGGGTGACGTACGGGGTGCGGACCTCGCCGCGCAGCAGCGCCTCGTCGCACTCCAGCGCCTCGCGCCGCAGCTCGCCCCAGGAGGTGGCGGACCAGACGTCGGCGGCCACGTTCCACTCGGCGGCCAGCAGCTTCTGCGCCTCCAGGATCCAGTGGATCGCCGTACCCGAGGCCATCAGCTGGACCTTGGGGGCGTCGGCGGCCGGGGCCGCCTCCGCCAGGTCCGCCGCCGTGTTGAAGCGGTAGAGGCCCTTGAGGATGCCCTCCTCCACGCCCTCCGGCATGGCGGGCTGCACCTTCGGCTCGTTGTAGACCGTCAGGTAGTAGAAGACGTCTTCCGGCGTCTCGCCGTACATCCGGCGCAGACCGTCCTTGACGATCACCGCGATCTCGAACGCGAAGGCCGGGTCGTAGTTGAGCGACGCCGGGTTCGTGGACGCGATCAGGTGCGAGTGGCCGTCCGCGTGCTGCAGGCCCTCGCCGGTCAGCGTGGTGCGGCCCGCGGTGGCGCCGACGATGAAGCCCTTGCCGAGCTGGTCGGCGAGCTGCCACATCTGGTCGGCGGTGCGCTGCCAGCCGAACATCGAGTAGAAGATGTAGAACGGGATCATCGGCTCGCCGTGCGTCGCGTACGACGTGCAGGCGGCGATGAAGTCGGCCATGGCGCCGGCCTCGGTGATCCCCTCGTTGAGGATCTGGCCGTCCTTGGCTTCCTTGTAGTACATGAGCTGGTCGCGGTCGACCGGCTCGTACGTCTGGCCCAGCGGCGAGTAGATGCCGGCCGACGGGAAGAGGGACTCCATACCGAAGGTACGGGCCTCGTCGGGGACGATCGGCACCCAGCGCTTGCCGGTCTCCTTGTCCCGCATCAGGTCCTTGACGAGCCGGACGAAGGCCATGGTGGTGGCCATCTCCTGCTTGCCGGAGCCCTTGAGCAGCGGGGCGAAGGAACGGTCCGCGGGGGCGGGCAGGGCCACGTGCTTGACCTTGCGGGCCGGGGCCGGACCGCCGAGCGCCGCGCGGCGCTCGTTCAGGTACCGGACCTCGGGGCTGTTCGCGCCCGGGTGGCCGTACGGGACGACGCCGTCGGCGAAGGCGCTGTCCGGGATCGGGAGGCCAAGGAGGTCACGCATGTCCTTGAACTCGTCGATCGTCAGCTTCTTCATCTGGTGGTTCGCGTTCTTCGACTCGAACCCGGCGCCCAGCGTGTAGCCCTTGACGGTCTGCGCGAGGATGACCGTCGGCGCACCCTTGTGCTCCAGGGCGGCCTTGTACGCGGCGTAGACCTTGCGGGGCTCGTGGCCGCCGCGCGAGGAGTGGAAGCACTCGGCGATCTTCGCGTCGGAGAGCACCCCGGCCAGCTGCACGAGGTCGGCGTTGGCGCCGAAGAAGTGCTGGCGGATGTAGGCCACGTCGCGGGTCGCGTACGTCTGGAACTGCGCGTCCGGTACCTCGCGCAGGCGGCGTACGAGGGCGCCCGTGGTGTCGAGCTGGAACAGCTCGTCCCAGGCGGAGCCCCACAGGGACTTGATGACGTTCCAGCCGGCGCCGCGGAACTGGGCCTCCAGCTCCTGGACCACGCGGAAGTTGGCGCGGACCGGACCGTCGAGGCGCTGCAGGTTGCAGTTGATGACGAAGGTCAGGTTGTCGAGCTGCTCGCGGGAGGCGAGGGCCAGGGCGGCGGTCGACTCGGGCTCGTCCATCTCGCCGTCGCCCAGGAAGGCCCAGACGTGCGAGTTCGCGGTGTCCTTGATGCTCCGGTTCTGCAGGTAGCGGTTGAAACGCGCCTGGTAGATCGCGGAGAGGGGGCCGAGGCCCATGGACACCGTCGGGAACTCCCACAGCCACGGCAGGCGCCGCGGGTGCGGGTAGGACGGCAGGCCGTTGCCGCCGGACTCCTGGCGGAAGTTGTCGAGCTGCTGCTCGGAGATGCGCCCGTCGAGGAACGCGCGGGCGTAGATGCCGGGGGAGGCGTGGCCCTGGATGTAGAGCTGGTCACCCGATCCGTCGGCCTCCTTCCCGCGGAAGAAGTGCTGGAAGCCGGTCTCGTAGAGCCACGCGGCGGAGGCGAAGGTGGCGATGTGGCCGCCGACGCCGTACTTGGAGCCGCGGGTCACCATGGCGGCCGCGTTCCAGCGGTTCCACGCGGTGATCTTGGCTTCCATCTCCTCGTCACCGGGGAACTCGGGCTCCGCGGCGGTCGGGATGGTGTTGACGTAGTCCGTCTCCAGCAGCTTGGGCAGGGCGAGGCCGGCGGCCTCGGCGTGCTGGAGCGTGCGGCGGAGCAGGTATTCGGCGCGGCGCGTACCGGCGGCCTGTGCGACGGCGTCGAGGGAGGCCGCCCATTCGGCGGTCTCCTCGGTGTCGCGATCCGGGAGCTGGTCGAGCTCGCTCGGAAGCTTTCCTACGGGGTCGGACATTGCTGTGCGCCGCCTTCCGGACAAAGGAGAGGTGGTGAAAAAATCCCTGACGGGCAGGACAGGGTCGGTGGACCTGGTTGAGGTCCGCGACGACTGTAAATCGCTGATCGATGATCGATCAAATGAAAGTGACAAAGAAACGTCCATCCGGCGAAAGTCGGCACCGCGTGCCAGGGAAAAAGGCACGCGGTGCCGGTCAAACGCGGACAAACAGGTGCGCCCGCAGTCGATCAAGCGCGCGGGGCGCACCCCAGGACATGCCGCTTCACGAGCAGCCCGATGTCCGGATCCTGACTGCGGAACGCCTCGACGAGGGCCTCGTGCTCCTCGGCGTACGACTTCTGGACGGTCCCCAGCCAGCGGATGGACAGCGCCGTGAAGACCTCGATGCCCAGGCTCTCCCAGGTGTGCAGCAGCACGCTGTTCCCGGCCGCCCGCACCATCTCCCGGTGGAATCCGACGGTGTGCCGCACCTGCGCGGTCCCGTCCTCGGTCCGGTCGGCCTCCCACAGCGCCGCCACGTGCGGCTCCAGCGCCGAGCAGTCGCTCGCCAGCCGCGGCGCGGCCAGCTCGGCCGCGATCTGCTCCAGACCGGCCCGGACCGGGTAGATCTCCTCCAGGTCGGCCGCGGAGAGGTTCCGCACACGCACGCCCTTGTTCGGCGCCGACTCGATCAGCCGCAGCGTCTCCAGCTCGCGCAGGGCCTCCCGTACGGGCGTCTGGCTGACCTCCAGCTCCACGGCGATCCGGCGCTCGACGATCCGCTCGCCGGGCTTCCAGCGCCCGCTGACGATCCCCTCCACGATGTGCTCGCGGATCTGCTCGCGCAGCGAGTGCACGACGGGTGGGGTGATCATCGGGGCTTCATCTCCTGTAGGGGCATGCATCGCTTCGATGCGTAGACAATACGGCCGAGTAGCCCCCACCGGATGCGTTCCCGGTCGCGGACGCTGGGTGAGGCTGGTTACAACAGGCTCCGGACCAGGGCTCCCAGAGGGGTACGACGACGGCGCCCCCGCCCGGAGGTGTTCCGGGCGAGGGCGCCGTGTGCGACGGCCGGGGCCGTGCGGTGCCCCTTACAGGCCGAGCTCGACCTCGAACTCGCCGGCCTCAAGGATCGCCTTGACGGCCGAGAGGTACCGGGCCGCGTCCGCGCCGTCCACCAGACGGTGGTCGTAGGACAGGGTCAGGTACGTCATGTCGCGGATGCCGATGTTGGTGCCCTCGGCGGTCTCGATGACCACCGGGCGCTTCACCGTGGCACCGATGCCCAGGATGGCGACCTGGTTCGGGGGCACGATGACCGTGTCGAACAGCGCACCGCGCGAGCCGGTGTTGCTGATGGTGAAGGTCGCGCCCGACAGCTCGTCCGGCGTGATCTTGTTGCCGCGGACCTTGGCGGCCAGGTCGGCGGTCGCCTTGGAGATGCCCGCCAGGTTGAGGTCACCGGCACCCTTGATGACCGGGGTCATCAGGCCCTTCTCGGAGTCCACGGCGATGCCGATGTTCTCCGAGTCGAAGTAGGTGATGGTGCCCTCGTCCTCGTTGATCCGGGCGTTGACGACCGCGTGGGCCTTCAGCGCCTGGGCAGCGGCCTTGACGAAGAACGGCATCGGCGAGAGCTTGACGCCCTCGCGGGCCAGGAACGCGCCCTTGGCCTTCTCGCGCAGCTTCATGATCTTGGTGATGTCCACCTCGACCACGGAGCTGAGCTGAGCCTGCGAGTGCAGGGCCTTCATCATGTTGTCGCCGATGACCTTGCGCATGCGGGTCATCTTGACGGTCTGACCGCGCAGCTCCGAGACGGCGGCCACGGGGGCCTTCGCGGCGGGAGCGGCGGCGGCCGGAGCCGGCGCGGCGGCAGCGGCCTTGGCGGCCTCGGCGGCGGCCAGGACGTCCTGCTTGCGGATACGGCCACCGACACCGGTGCCCGAGACCGTGGACAGGTTGACGCCGGACTCCGAGGCGAGCTTGCGCACCAGCGGGGTCACGTACGCGGCCTCGTCACCGGCGGACGCCGGAGCGGCGGCCGGGGCGACCGGAGCCGGGGCGACCGGAGCCGGGGCGGCCGGAGCGACCGGGGCCGGAGCGGCCACCGGGGCGGCGGCCTGGACCGGAGCCGGGGCGGCGGCCGGAGCGGCCGGGGCGACCGGAGCCGGAGCGGCCACGGGGGCCGGGGCGGCAGCCGGAGCCGGGGCGGCCGGAGCGGCACCGGCGACGCCGATGACGGCCAGGCGGGCGCCGACCTCGGCGGTCTCGTCCTCGCCGACCACGATCTCCAGCAGCGTGCCGGAGACCGGCGCGGGGATCTCGGTGTCGACCTTGTCCGTGGAGACCTCGAGCAGCGGCTCGTCGGCCTCGACGGACTCGCCGACCTGCTTCAGCCAGCGGGTGACGGTGCCCTCGGTGACGGACTCGCCCAGGGCGGGGAGCACGACATCGGTGCCGGCGGCGGCCGGGGCGGCCTCGGCGGCGGGGGCCTCGGCGACGGGAGCCGGGGCCGCGGGGGCCTCGGCGACCGGGGCCGGGGCGGCCGCGGGGGCCTCGGCAGCGGCGGCCGGCTCGGCGGCCGGAGCCGCAGCAGGCGCGCCGGAGCCGTCGTCGATGACGGCCAGCTCGGCGCCGACCTCGACGGTCTCGTCCTCGGCGACCTTGATGGAGGCCAGGATGCCCGACACGGGGGAGGGGATCTCGGTGTCGACCTTGTCGGTCGAGACCTCGAGCAGCGGCTCGTCGGCCTCGACGCGCTCGCCCTCGGCCTTCAGCCAGCGGGTGACAGTGCCCTCGGTGACGCTCTCACCGAGCGCCGGAAGGGTTACGGAAACCGACATGGTTTCAGTTGCTCCTAACGAATGTGCGGAAGTGGTCGTCGCGCCCGTGACGAATTAGTCGTGGGAGTGAAGCGGCTTGCCGGCGAGGGCCAGGTGGGCCTCGCCCATCGCTTCGTTCTGGGTCGGGTGCGCGTGGATGAGCTGCGCGACCTCGGCCGGCAGAGCTTCCCAGTTGTAGATCAGCTGGGCCTCGCCGACCTGCTCGCCCATCCGGTCACCGACCATGTGGACGCCGACCACGGCACCGTCCTTGACCTGGACGAGCTTGATCTCGCCCGCGGTCTTGAGGATCTTGCTCTTGCCGTTGCCCGCCAGGTTGTACTTCAGGGCCACGACCTTGTCCGCGCCGTAGATCTCCTTGGCCTTGGCCTCGGTGATGCCGACGGAAGCGACCTCGGGGTGGCAGTAGGTGACGCGCGGGACACCGTCGTAGTCGATCGGGACGGCCTTGAGGCCGGCCAGACGCTCCGCGACCAGGATGCCCTCGGCGAAGCCGACGTGCGCGAGCTGGAGGGTGGGGACGAGGTCACCGACGGCCGAGATGGTCGGCACGTTGGTCTGCATGTACTCGTCGACCAGGACGTAGCCGCGGTCCATCGCGACGCCCTGCTCCTCGTAGCCCAGGCCCTGCGAGACGGGGCCACGGCCCACGGCGACCAGCAGCACCTCGGCCTCGAAGGTCTTGCCGTCGACCAGCGTCACGCGGACGCCGTTCTCCGTGTACTCGGCCTTGTCGAAGAAGGTGCCCAGGTTGAACTTGATGCCGCGCTTGCGGAACGCGCGCTCCAGCAGCTTCGAGCTGTTCTCGTCCTCGACCGGCACGAGGTGCTTGAGGCCCTCGATGACGGTGATGTCGGAACCGAAGGACTTCCACGCCGAGGCGAACTCGACGCCGATGACGCCGCCGCCCAGGACGATCGCCGACTCGGGGACGCGGTCCAGGACCAGCGCGTGGTCCGAGGAGATGATGCGGTTGCCGTCGATGTTCAGGCCCGGCAGCGACTTCGGCACGGAGCCGGTCGCCAGCAGGATGTGGCGGCCCTGGATGCGCCGGCCGTTCACGTCGACGGAAGTCGGGGAGGAGAGGCGGCCCTCTCCCTCGATGTAGGTCACCTTGCGGGAGGCGACCAGGCCCTGCAGACCCTTGTACAGGCCCGAGATGACCTCGTCCTTGTACTTGTGGACACCCGCGATGTCGATTCCCTCGAAGGAGGTCTTGACACCGAACTGGGCGGCTTCACGAGCCTGGTCCGCGATCTCGCCCGCGTGCAGCAGAGCCTTCGTGGGGATGCAGCCGTTGTGCAGGCAGGTGCCGCCGAGCTTGTTCTTCTCGATCAGGGCAACGTCCAGACCCAGCTGGGATGCGCGCAGCGCCGCGGCGTAACCGCCACTGCCACCGCCGAGGATCACTAGGTCGAAAACGGTGCTGGCGTCGTTCGCCACGTCACGTCCTCCATGCATGTGCGCCGGGCACCGGTCCTCTGTGACCGGGCGGCGGCTGGTATACGGCCGCTTGTTTCTTCGGCCCTGTGGTGGGGGCCCTGTCCTGCCGAGAACCCATCTTCGCATTTGTCGGGGGAACGCGGGACGCCGGGCCCACGATGTGATCGGGCGATCCTCCCGGACCGGGGGTTACCACTGCGTAGGTACCTACCGAGATACCTACCGATTCCTTCAGGTTTCGTCGTGAGACGGACGCACCCCGGGCCCTGACCCGGCCCGGGGTGCGTCACGTCACATCGAACGGCGTGGTCAGCCGAGGTCGCCCGTGGCCGTGCGCTCGGCGAGACGCACCAGGGTGCGGACGGCGGAGCCGGTGCCGCCCTTGGGGGTGTAGCCGTGCGGCGCGCCCTCGTGGAAGGCCGGGCCGGCGATGTCGAGGTGGGCCCAGGTGATGCCCTCGCCGACGAACTCCTGCAGGAAGAGGCCGGCCACCAGGCCGCCGCCCATGCGGACACCCATGTTGGCGATGTCGGCGGTGGGGGAGTCCATGGTCTTGCGCAGCTCCGCGGGGAGCGGCATCGGCCAGGAGGACTCGCCGACCTCCTCGGCGATCTCGTGGATCGACGTGCGGAAGGCGTCGTCGTTGGCCATGATCCCGAAGGTGCGGTCGCCGAGGGCGAGCACCATGGCGCCGGTCAGGGTGGCGACGTCGACGATCGCGTCCGGGTTGTCCTCGGAGGCCTTGGTCAGCGCGTCACCGAGGACCAGACGGCCCTCGGCGTCCGTGTTGAGGACCTCGACGGTCTTGCCGCTGTACATGCGCAGCACGTCACCGGGCTTGGTGGCGGAGCCGGACGGCATGTTCTCGGCGAGCGCGAGCCAGCCGGTGACGTTGACCCGCAGGCCGAGCTTCGCGGCCGCGACGACGGAGGCGAAGACGGCGGCGGCGCCGGCCATGTCGCACTTCATCGTCTCGTTGTGGCCGGCCGGCTTCAGGGAGATGCCGCCCGAGTCGTAGGTGATGCCCTTGCCGACGAAGGCCAGGGTCTTCTCCGCCTTGGGGTGCGTGTAGGTGAGCTTCACCAGGCGCGGCAGGTTCTCGGAACCCTTGCCGACGCCCATGATGCCGCCGTAGCCGCCCTTGATCAGGGCCTTCTCGTCCAGGACCTGGACCTTGATGCCGTTCTCCTTCGCGGCCGCGGAGGCGATCGCGGCGAAGGCCTCGGGGGTCAGGTCGTTCGGCGGGGTGTTCACCAGGTCACGGGCGACGTTGACCTCGGCCGCCACGACCGCGGCGCGCTCGGCGGCGGCCTTGTGCTCCTTGTCGCGGGGCTTGGCGCCCAGCAGGGCCACCTCGGCCAGCGGGGCCTTCGGGGCCGCGCCCTTGGCCTCCTTGCGGGCCTTGTTCTCGCCGCCCTGGTAGGCGGTGAAGGCGTACGCGCCCAGCAGGGCGCCCTCGGCGACGGCGGTGACGGCCGAGGCGTCCTCCAGCGGGAGGGCGAAGGCGGCCTTCTTGCTGCCGTGCAGCGCGCGGGCGGCGGCGCCGGCGGCGCGGCGCAGCACCTCCTCGTCGAACGACTCGTCCTTCTCGGGGACGGAGCCGAGCCCCACCGCCAGCACGACCGGGACCTTGAGGCCCGCCGGGGCCGGCAGCTTGGTGATCTCGCCTTCGGCGCCCGAGGCGCCCAGCGCGTCGAGGACGCCGGCGAGCTTACCGTCGTACGCCTTGTCCACGGCCTCGGCGCCCGCGGCGACGATCGGTCCCTTGGGGCCCTTCGCCACGCCGACCACGAGGGCGTCGGCGCGGAGCGTCGCCGCGCCGGCAGTGCTGAGAGTCAGAGCAGTCACGGTGGTGAAGTCTCGCTTCCGTTTGTGTGTGTGGGCCGAGTGGGTGGACGGCCATCCGTAGCGATCGTATTCGGGCCCGACAGCCGCCAGAAATGAGCCTACGCGTACGCGCTCGTCCGTACGTCACTCGAAGGTTTGGCAAGTTGTTCGATCAAGAGGCCATCGGGTTCACCCATCTGTGGACTCTGCTCCAGGTTTGCCCCGTAGACCTGACGAGGTCCGAAAGACTCGGTCCACTCTCGCAAGGGGACGCGGGGTTCCTTTGCATGATTTCCACAGAGCCTCCCAGGCCCGGCTGTCCGCCAAGGGCCGAGTCGAGGGACGCCTGCGGGGGGAAAGGCCGAAATGGTCAACAAGAACCGGATGAACAGGGTCGCCGCGATGATGGCGGCAGCCGCCCTGGTATCCGTGGCAGTACCCGCCGCGACCGCCCAGGCGGCCGTGACACCGCGCATCGACCTGAAGGTGCTGGTCGTCGACGACGGCGGCAGCTCGGTCGAGGCGATCACCGCGGAACTCCGCGACACGGGGGTGCCCTACACCCGCGTCCAGCTGGGCAGCAGCGGCCGCCCGGTCATCAACGCGGGCTTCCTCAGCGACACCGTGGACGGCCGTCCGCGCGCCAAGTACCAGGGTGTCGTCCTGCCGAACGAGAACCCGTTCGGCGAGGGCTCGGCCGAGATGGCCGCCCTCACCGCCTACGAGACGACGTACGGCATCCGCCAGGTCGACGCCTACACCTGGGCCCACCCGGGCGTCGGGCTGGAATACACCGACAACGGCGGCTACAGCGGACAGCTCGACGGCACCCAGGCCGCCGTCACCACCGCCGGCAAGTCGGGCCCCTTCGCCTACCTCGGCGGCCAGGTCACCTTCGAGGACAACTCGGCCCTGGTCCCCGAGAGCTTCGGCTTCATGGGCAAGCCGCGCCCCGGCTACACCAGCTACGTCGACGCGCCCGTCGGCTCCGGCCGGGCCTCGCTCGTCGGCGAGTACACGCACGACGGCCGCAGCGAACTGGTCGTCACCTTCGGCTACAACCAGTACCAGCAGCAGTTCCGGCTGCTTGCCCGCGGCATCGTCGACTGGCTGACCCAGGGGGTGCACCTCGGCCAGAGCCGCAACTACTTCGCGGTCCACGTCGACGACGTCTTCGCCCCCGACGCCCGCTGGAACAAAGACCTGAACTGTACGCCGGGCGACTACGCCTGCGCGGGCGGCGAGGGCAAGGAGAGCACCATCCGGATGAGCGCCGCCGACGCCGTGTACGCGGCGCAGTGGCAGACGTCGAAGAACTTCAAGCTCGACATGCTCTTCAACGGCGGCGCCGGGGAGGAGTGGAAGGCCGAGAACGGCGGCGTCGACGCGCTGACCGCCCAGCTCGTGGCCGACCGCGCCAAGTACCGCTGGATGAACCACACCTACACCCACCCCTTCCTCGGCTGCGTCCAGAACACCACTGTCACCCCGTGGACCTGTACGAAGAACTCCGCCGGCGCGATCCAGTACATGAGCCGCGCCGAGATCTCCGCCCAGATCCGCGACAACAACAACTGGGCCGCCGCCAAGGGCATCACCACGGACAAGACCGAACTGGTCACCGGTGAGCACTCCGGCCTCAAGACCGCACCGCAGCAGCCCGTGGACAACCCCAACCTGGCCGGCGCCCTCGCCGACAACGGGGTCAAGTGGGCGGGCAGCGACAACTCCCGCGAACCCGCGCAGCGCGCGGTCGGCGCCGCCCTCACGGTCCCCCGGCACCCGATGAACGTGTACTACAACACGGGCACCAACGCCGAGATGGCCGACGAGTACAACTGGATCTACACCAGCCGCGCCCACGGCGGAAGCGGCGTCTGCGAGGACAACCCGGCGACCTCCACCTGCCTGCCGGCCCCGCTGAACGTCAACACCGGCTACCTCGACACCATCGTCCCGGCCGAGGCCCGCACCGCCCTGCGCCACGTCCTGGCCAACGACCCGCGCCCGCACTACGTCCACCAGTCCAACCTCGCCGAGGACCGGACCCTCTACCCGGTGCTCAACCAGGTCCTCGACACCTACCGCGCCCTCTACGCCCCCAGCGCGCCGATCGTCAACCAGAGCATGAAGGACACCGGCGTCGAGTTCCAGCGCCGCGCCGCCTGGGACAAGGCCCTCGCGGACGGCAAGGTCACCGCCTACCGCATCGGCAAGGACGTCACCGTCAAGGCGCCCTCCGGGATCGTCGCCCCGGTGACCGCCCCCACCGGCACCAAGAAGCAGCTGCTGCTCGGCACCGCCGACTTCGGCACCGCGTACGCCGGTACCCGTTCCGCCTGGGCCGGTCCGGAGCTGCTCCAGAGCGCCGTCACGCTCAAGCTGCCCAGCTGACCGTCCCGCAAGCCACCACGAGTAACACCTAGCGCCGGCGCTCCGCGAACCCTCGGGCGCCGGCCCCTTTTCCGTCCTGGGGGGACACACCGCATGAGTCATGGGCGTCACGTCACCATGCTCACCGAAGGCACCTATCCGCACGTCCACGGGGGCGTCAGCACCTGGTGCGACCAACTGGTACGAGGTATGCCGGAGGTCGACTTCAACGTCATAGCCCTGACCGGCTCCGGACGAGAGCCGGTCACCTGGGAACTGCCCCGCAACGTCTACCGGCACACCGCCTTCCCGCTCTGGGGGCCGCTCCCGTCCCGCATCCGCCGGCCGGCCCTGCGCGGCAAGGCCCACCGCCGCTTCACCGAGGTCTACGAGAGCTTCCTGCTCTCCCTGCTCGACCCCGAGCCCGATCCCGCCCGGCACAGCTTCTCCGAGGCCCTGCGCGAACTGGCCGTCCTGGCCCGGGCCGGAAAGCTCGCCCCGGCCCTGCGCTCCGAATCGGTCCTGCGGCTGCTGATGACCGTATGGACCCGGCCCGGGCTCGTCACCGCCGAGGCGGGGCCCACCATCCACGACGCGCTCACCGCCACCGACCTGCTGGAACACGCACTGCGCCCGCTCGGTGTCCGGATCCCGCCCGACAGCGTCGCGCACGCCGTCAGCAGCGGCCTCGCCACCCTCCCGGCCCTCGCCGCGAAATACCTCGACGGGGTCCCCTTCCTGCTCACGGAGCACGGCATCTACCTGCGCGAGCGCTACCTCGGCTACCGCAGCGCCGCCCAGCGCTGGCCCGTCAAGGCCCTCATGCTCGGCTTCTACCGCGAGCTCAACACCGAGGGCTACCGGCAGGCCGACCTGATCACCCCGTGCAACCAGTACAACCGCCGCTGGGAGGAGCGCGGAGGCGCCGAGTCCGACCGCATCCGCACCGTCTACAACGGCGTCGACCCGCACGCCTTCCCCGAGGCCGGCCCCGAACCCGACGTGCCCACCCTCAGCTGGTGCGGCCGCATCGACCCGATCAAGGACCTCGAAACCCTCATCCGGGCCTACGCCTTCATGCGCGAGGAACTGCCCGCCCTGCGGCTGCGGCTCTTCGGCCCCGTCCCGGCCGGCTGCGAGGAGTACAAGCTCCGCCTGGAGAAGCTCGCCGCCGAACTCGGCGTGACCGACGGGATCACCTACGAAGGCCGCATCGAGCAGGTGGCCCAGGCCTACGCGGCCGGCAGCGTCGTCATGCTCTCCTCCATCAGCGAGGGCTTCCCCTTCAGCATCATCGAGGCCATGTCCTGCGGCCGCACCACCGTCTCCACCGACGTCGGCGGAGTCCGCGAGGCCGTCGGCGACACCGGCCTCGTCGTACCGCCGCGCGAGCCCGAGACCATGGCCCGCGCCACCCTCGCCCTGCTCCGCGACGACGAACGCCGGGCCGAGCTCGGCCGGATGTCCCGCAAGCGGGTCGTGGAGAAGTTCACCCTCCACCAGTCCGTGGACGGCTTCCGGCACATCTACCGCGAACTCGCCGGCCAGCCCGTCCTGCCCGTCCACGCGGGCGACGAATGGACCCAGCGGCTCGCCGATCCCTGGTACCGCGAACTCGCTGCCGACGGGAGCCTGTGGTGAGCGGATCCCTCTGGCTCAAGCCGCCCGGCCCCGGTTCCGGCCCCGGCCCCGGTTCCGGCCCCGGCCCCGGCTCCGGTTCCGACACCCTTCCGGCCATCCCCCGGCCGCGCCGCGACGGCGCCGACGTCACCGCCGCCGACGCCGCCACCGACCCGATGAACGAACTCGCCGAGCGCCTCGACGTGTTCATCGCCTCCGCCGTCCACCCCGACGAGATCGCCGCCATCCTCGAATCCGACGGCATGACGGACGAGTACATCCGGCTCACCTACGGCCGGCACGACTCCTTCGGACTGGCCGAGGAGCTCTACGCCCGGGTGCCCCGCTCCTTCCCGGAGCCGGGCGCCGCCCCCGACCCCTGGAAGGTCTCCCTCACCGCCTGCCTGCTGCGCGGGCTGATCTTCGCCCTGCCCGGCCTGGCCTACCTGCTCGGCGCGCCCCTGCTCGAAGGCCCCCAGGACCGCCTCGGCCTGCCCGCCGGGACCCTGACCCTGCTCGCCGGCGCGCTCATCGGCTGGGTCTGGGACCAGACCCTGTCCCACCGGGCCTACTCCTGGCTCGGCCTCGGCGACCGGCGCGCCGCCGGGCGGACCCTGCTCGTCGGAGCCCCCGTCGGCGCCCTGCTGGGCACCGCCGCCGCACTGGCGGTGCCCGGCGGGCCCCCGTTCTCCTACGCCTTCGCCGCCGGACAGGCCTTCTACGTCGGGGCCGCCACCGTCCTGCTGGTCCTCGGCCGGGAACGGGTCCTGCTCGCCGCACTCGCCCCGATGGCCGGCGGAGCCCTGCTCGCGCTCTTCGTCGACCTGCCCGTGCCGGTCCGGGTGGCCCTGCTCGTCGTCTCCCTGCTGGCCGCCTGCACCCTGGCCCTGCGGGAACTCCCGCTGGCCGACGGGCTCCGGAGCGCCGTGCACCGGATCCGCGCCTCGGCGGCCCGCCGCCCCGGCCAGGGCCCCGTGCGCTGGCAGATGCTGCGCGGCGCCGAGGAGGACTTCGCACCCCGCGGACCCCGGATCGGGGACTCGGTCCCCTACGGGGTCTTCGGCCTCGGCACCGGCCTGCTCGTGCTGTACGCCGCCCTCGGGGAGGTCCTCGCCGGAGGCCCCGCCGAGGCGGTCGCCGCCCCCTCGGCGGTGGCACTCACCCTCAGCATGGGCCCGGCCGAATGGCTGCTCCACCGGTTCCGCAGCGGGAGCCTCTCCGGACTCCAGGGGGCCCGCTCGCCCGGGGCCTTCCGCCGGCGGATGCTCGCCACCCTGACCCGGTGCCTCGCCGTCTACCTGACCGTCCTGCTGGCCCTGGGGCTGGCCGGCACCCTGCTCTGGCCCGGCGCCCCCATGCTCACCGAGGTCCGGATCGCGACCCTGCTGCTGCTCGGGGCCGTCATGTGGACCGGACTGCTCCTGCAGTCCTTCGGGGCGGTCCGGCCCGCGGCCGTGGTCTGCTCCTCGGCCGCCGTCGCCCAGAGCCTGGCCCTGCTGACCGGGCTCGGCCAGCCCCGGGCGGTCCAGCTCGTGGTGGCGGGCGCCGCCGCCGCCGTACTGGCCACCCTGGTCTGCCTGCTCCTCGGCCGCGCGACCGCCCACCGATGACGCACCATCCGTCCGAGAAGAAGGACCCCATGCTGCTGGTGCCCCTCTACGAGCATCCCGCCGACCGGCCGGAAGCCTGGGAGCGGCTCATCCGCTCCGCCGGCCGGCTGCACTCGGTGGTCCTCAACCCCGACAGCGGACCGGGCGCCGCCCGTGACGAACGGTTCGCCGTCGTCGCCGAACGGCTGCGCGAGGCCGGGGTACCCGTCCTCGGGTACGCCGACACCGACTACGGGCGGCGCCCGCACGCCGAGGTGGTGCAGGACCTGCTGCGCCACCGCGACTGGTACGCCACCGACGGGGCCTTCCTCGACCAGGCCTCCGCCGACCCGGAACTGCTCCCGCACTACGGGCGGCTCGCGGTCGCCGCCCGGGCCGCGGGCGCCCGTACCCTCGTCCTCAACCACGGGGTCCACCCGCACCCCGGCTACGCCGAACTCGCCGACCTGCTCGTCACCTTCGAGGGCCCCTGGGACGCCTACCGGGACGCGGCCGCCGTACCGACCTGGACCGCCGACCATCCGGCCCAGCGGTTCTGCCACCTCGTGTACGCCGTCCCGCCGGGCGCGCTCGCCGCCCGGCTCGCCGAGGAACTCGCCGCCGAACGCGGGGCCGGGGTGCACTGCGCCGTCCCGGGCAGCGGCGCGCACCCCTGGGGGACCCTGCCGTACGCACTGGAGGCGGCGGGATGAGGAAGCTCGCACTCCTGCTGGCCGTGCCCCTGCTGCTGCTCGCGGCGTGCACGGCCCAGCCGGAACCGGAACGTGACGAGCTGTCGCCCGACCCGCCGCCGGGGGAGCGGTGGCAGCCGAAGCCGGGGGTCGGCTGGCAGTGGCAGCTCACCGGGAAGCTCGACACCTCGGTGAAGGCGGCCGTGTACGACGTCGACGGGTTCAACACCACCAAGGAGCAGCTGGCCACCCTGAAGAAGGACGGCCGCAAGACCATCTGCTACATCTCCACCGGCGCCTGGGAGGACTTCCGGCCGGACGCCGACGCCTTCCCTGAGGCGCTGCTGGGCGAGGGCAACGGCTGGGAGGGCGAACGCTGGCTGGACATCCGGCGCCTGGCGGAACTGGAACCGCTGATGGGCAAGCGGTTCGACATGTGCAAGGTGAAGGGCTTCGACGCGGTGGAGCCCGACAACATGGACGGCTACGCCAACCGGTCCGGCTTCCCGCTGACCGCGGACGACCAGCTGAAGTACAACCGCCTGATCGCCCGGCTGGCGCACGACCGGGGCATGTCGGTGGGACTGAAGAACGACCTGGACCAGATCCCGGAGCTGCTGGCCGACTTCGATTTCGCGGTCAACGAGCAGTGCGTGGAGTACGAGGAGTGCGAGCGGCTGACGCCCTTCATCGAGGCGGGGAAGGCCGTCTTCCACGCGGAGTACGAACTGCCGACGGGCCGCTTCTGCGCACGCTCGCGGGAACTGAAACTGAGCTCCCTGGAGAAGAAGTACGAACTGGACGCTTGGCGGCGCACCTGCCGTTAGCCTCGCCGCCGGTTTCTGCACCCTTCATGAGGGAAACCCCCGGCCTCAGCCGGGCCACCTCAGCCCCGCCGGGCCCTTGGACGTCACGGTGAAGCACCGGGGCCCGGTGCCGGCGCGAGGCTGTTGATGACCGCGCAGGCGTACGACGTAAGGCTGGCGCGCAATTGGTCCCAGCCTTCTTCGGAGGCGGGCGCGAGGCCTGCCATCAGCCGGCGCTGCTGCTCCACCACGAAGGGCCAGGAGGCGATCCCGATCAGGGTCATCAGCAGATGACCGACCTCTTGCGGCGAGGTGAGGGACAGTGCCTTGCCGAGGGTCTCGTTCTTGCTCAGGTAGTACGCCTGGCGCTCCTCCTCGCCGGGAATCTCGGCGTCTCCGTAGTGCAGGCCCTCCCAGGCCAGGAGCCGCACGAGACTGGTGTCACGGCGGTGGTAGTCGAAGATCCGGCCGACGTAGTGCTCGAGGTCCTCCCGCGTCGTCGGCACCGGAACCTGCTCGCCCAGTTCCCGGTAGGCGCGCGCCAGGACGGTGGAGAACAGCTGTTCCTTGCTGCCGAAGTAGGAGTACAGGCGCTGCTTGTTCGCCGCAGCCCGCTCAGCGATGCGGTCCACCCTGGCGCCTGCGATGCCGAACTTGGCGAACTCCGCACGGGCCGCGTCCAGGAGACGGGTCGGCGTGTCGCGGGTTGCGTCCTTGGTCATGGACTCAGCTTAGAACATAGCCAACCAACTGGATAGTTCAGAAAAACCATCTAGTTGGTTGCACCCTCTCTCATGATCGCTTAGTGTCGGTGACGTCAGCCCGGCAGGCACCTCCGACAGAGCCCCGGGGCCCGGTACAGCCCGGCACACAGCCCGGGCCGGGGACCGCACGGCGCTCGGAGCCGCGACGGTCTCCGCGCTTCGCACACTCATCACTCTGGTCACCCGTCGTGGCACTTCCATGCCGCACGGCTCCACTACCGAGGAGTTCCCATCAATCACTCGATCCAGAGCATCGTCCTGGTCGGGGACCGGTTCAGCGGGTTCTCCGTCCAGGAGAACGTCTTCACCGTCTCGCAGTTAGTCGACGACATCCGGCGCGGCGTCTACGCCAAGGAGGGCGACCCGGTCCTCATCGAAAGCGCCCAGGGCGTGTCCGAGGCCGATGTGTTCCTCATCGTCGAGGAACTGCGTCATCGCGGCCTGGACCGCATACACATCCGGCTCCAGCCTTCCACCCTCAGCGGAGCCGGCGAGGTCCACAAACACCAGGTCGCCAACGCCCTGATCGCGGATCTGCACCAGGTGGACGACTCGCTCTTCGGCGCCGGACTGCGGCTGCACAACGACAACGAGCTCCTGCTCGACCACCAGACCGGCCAGCATGTGCAGGGCATGGTCGCCATCGAGGCGTCCCGGCAGATGTTCCTCGCCGTGACCGAGCGGTTCTTCGCCGCCCAGTGGCCGCAGCGCAAGTACTACTTCGTCATCGAGCACATGAACACCGCCTTCGAGAACTTCCTGTTCCCGCTGTGTTCGACCATCGAGTACCGGATCACCGAGTCCCGCACGCAGGACCCGTCCAGGCTCTCCTTCAGCGCCGAGGTCGGCATCCACCAGGCCGGCCGCCGCGCCGCCTTCACCCAGCTGGCCTTCACCGCCTTCGACACCGACGTGATCGAGGCCAAGGAGGACCAGCGCGCCCGCCGGGCCGTCGAGCACACGCTCCGGGCCCCGGCCGACGCCCTCTCCGGCGTCTGACAGACCCCGGCCCCGGCCGTTCCCCCGGCCGCCGCCGCACCCCCGGCGTCGCCCGGTTCTCCCTTTCACAGATCCCCCGAGGAGCACAGTCATGTCCGCATCACTCATCACCGCCGTGGAACTGTCGGTCAAGCCCGACCAGGTCGATGCCGCCGCCACCGCATGGAAGGCGCACCACGCCGCGTCGGCGTTCGAAGGCCGTGCGCTGTTCCGCAGCCTGGAGGGTTCCACCCTCCTGGAGCTGGCCCCGGTCGCCGGCTGGGAGCAGCTCGGCGCTCTGCGCGCCGACTGGGACCAGCTGTGGGAGACGCTGGCCCCGGCGGCCGAGGGCGACTTCCGCCGTCAGGTGCTGGGCTTCGTCGACGCGCCCAAGCCGGTTGACACCCCGCTGCCGCAGACGGCCTACGTGCAGATGCGCCACATCGAGGTGCCGCCGCGGGTGTACAGCGCGTACCGCGCCTGGCGTGAGGAGACCATCTACGACGTGGTGCGCGGCGCCGACGAGGTCGAGGCCTTCGAGGCGTACCACTCGGTGCTCAGCACCGAACCCGGTGTCATGTTCGTCTCCGGGTTCAACTGCGACCCGGCCGAGTACAACGCGGTGTTCACCTCCCCGCGTTACCAGGAGATCGTTCGCCAGGCCGGTGACCGCTTCATCGCGGGCGGCGAGCGCGGTCTCTACACGACGATCTACGCCCGCGTGGCGTAGGCGCCGCACGCTGACCTGTTGCAGAACCGGAAACCCGACCGGTCGCAGAACGAGGAACCGACACCGGTCGCAGAACGAGGATCCAGATGAGGAGAAGCGGATGGGACCGTCGCGCACCTACCAACTGAGTCTCACCACCCAGGGACCGGCCTACCCGCCCAGCGAAGTGATGGATGCAAACGGCGACTTCGTCGTGATCGGTCGCATCAACCGTGACGACGGGGCGGGCGGCGTCTCGAACGGCTGGGGTTGCGCGATCGTCGCCGCCGACAGTCCGCTGCCGGAGTTCGGCGGGAACGAGCCGTACCGCATTATCCGTGAACTGCCGGACCATCCGAGCCAGTTCAGCCCTGCTGACAACGAGATCGTGCTCCACACGCTGCCGCTCCCGCTGCCGTGCAGCAACTACCCGATGGTGTTCGCCCCCGAACAGTTCCCGAACGCGTCCGAGGTCGTCCGCCCCAGCTATCCGTTCCACCAGGTCGCCGTGCCGGACCTGCGGGCGCAGGACGGGCCGAAGGTGACCGAACCGGTGACGCTCGGCACCTGGGGCCGGGCGCGCGGCGAGCTTGAGGTACGGCTGAGCGACGACAGGAAATCCGGGGAGTTCGGCTTCGAGTTCTCCGGGATGCTGCCGAACAGCCTGTACACGGTGATGTCGCTGCGCGAGCACGACCTGGACCCGGCCGGGCCGACCCGGCCCGGACCGCTCGGGGTGCCCAACGCCTTCGTCACCGACCAGGACGGCAGGGGCCGCTATCGGGCGGTGCTGCCCGACCCCTTCCCGGCGCCCGGCACCGGCGGCAATCGCATCGTGAACGTCGTCGTGCTGTGGATGAGCTACCAGCAGAACTACGGCGGGGCGATCGGCCGGTTCGGCCTGGGCGGGGACATCCACGCGCAACTGAAGCTGCAGGGACCGAGCTTCGGCGAATTCATCACCAACGGCTGACGAGAGGAACCACCACCATGCCGATCATTTCCGTGACGACCTGGCCCAGCGAGGACGACGACAAGTGCCGCGAGCTCGTGGAAGAGCTGACGGAGACCGTACACCGGGTCACCGGAGCGCCGCGCGACCGGATCACCGTCTACGTCCAGGAGGTGCCGCGAAACCGCTGGTCCGAAGGCGGCGCGATGGGGTCCGACCCGGATTTCGCGCGGCTCAGCCGAGCCGGCGGCGTCTGACACCGCCCGCCCCTGGCACCACCGGTGCCCGTGCCGGTACCGGCACCGGTGCCGGGCACGGCGCCCGGCACCACATCGCACCGCACCGCACCGCACCAGGAAGGAACCCCGGCATGAGCACCCCCTGCCCCGGCACCGAGCACGACAACGACCGCATGGAGCGCGGGCTGCGGACGCTGCGCCGGATCGAGGCCACCGAGCGGCCCGGCATCCTCGACGGTTTCCAGGACGTTGCCCCCGGCTTCGGTGAGCTGGTCGTCGGCTTCGCCTTCGGCGACATCTGCTCCCGCCCGGGCCTGGAGCTGCCTACCCGCCAGCTCGTCACCGTCGCGGCACTCACCGCGCTGGGCAACGCCGCCCCGCAGCTGGAGTTCCACGTACGGGGCGCACGCAACGTCGGGTGCGACCGCCGCGAGATCGTCGAAACGGTCCTGTGGCTGAGCGGCTACGCCGGTCTCCCCGCGACGCTGAAGGCGCTGGGCGTCGTCCGGTCCGTCTTCGCCGCCGAGGCCGAGGCCACGGGCGCGGGCGTGCCGTCCGCCGAACGGTCCGAGCGCGGGCTGCGAACGCTGCGGGCCCTCGACGACGACGGCGGTGTCTGCGAGCAGGTGCTGGCCTCCGTGCGCGCCCTCGACCCGGACCTCGCGGACGATGTCGTCGAGAGTGCCTTCGGCCACCTCGACCCCGTCACGTCGCGCGGCGGTCTCGACCCGCTCACCCGCGCCATCGTCTCCGTGGCCGCCTGCACTGCCCTGGGCACGCTCCGGCCGCAGCTCACGGCACAGGTGCACGCGACCCTCGACGCCGGCGGCACACCGCAGGACGCCGTCGAGACGATCCTGCAGATGGCCGTGTACGCCGGTGTCCCGGCGGCCGTGAACGGCCTCAACGCGGCGCGCGACGTCTTCCGCACGCGATGACCGGCGCCGCCACCGCGCCCGCCACCGTCGCGCGGCGGCCCCGGAGCCCGATCCCGCATCAGAAGGAGGGACCCGTCATGACCTCTCGTTCCTACCTTGTCTTCGCCGACGTGGACGAGACCCTGATCCACTGCAAGAGCATGTTCGACTTCCTGCGGTACCACCTGACCGGCCGGCACGGTGCCGCGGGGACGGCCGAGCACGACCGGCTCCTCACCGGCTTCCGGCGGGCCGCCGACGCCGGCACGCCGCGCGAGCAGATCAACCGCGCCTACTACGCCGCCTACGCGGGTGAATCCGTTGCCACCATCGCCGCCTGGGGCGAGCGCTGGTTCGCGGACCGCGCCGCGGACGGTCTGTTCATCGACACGACCCGGGTCGCGCTGCGCGCCCACCGCGAGGCCGGTGCCGAAATCGTCCTGGTCTCGGGTTCGTTCCCCGCCTGCCTGGACCCCATCGCAAGGGCCGTCGGCGCCGGGCACCTGCTGTGCAGCCGCCCTCTCGTCGAGGCGGACGGCCCGGCCGGCCCGGGAGGTGGCGGTACCTACACGGGGCTGATCGAGACCCCGATGATCGGTGCGCAGAAGGCGGTCGCGGTCCGTCGGTTCCTCGCCGCCCGGCCGGAGATCGACCCGCGGGATTGCTACGCGTACGGCGATCACCCATCCGACCTGCCGATGCTCGAATGCGTCGGCCACGCGGTCGCGGTCGGCGACGACCCCGCGCTGCGAGCCCTGCTCGACGCCCGGCCCTCCTCCACTCCTTTGGAGCACCAGCCATGACCGTGTACTCACCAGCAACGTCAGCCATCGGCATCGTCGGATCCGGCTCGTACCTCCCGAGCGACATCGTGCCCAACTCCGAGGTCGCCGAACGGGCCGGGGTCACCTCCGAGTGGATCGTCCGCAAGACCGGCATCCGCGAGCGCCGCCGCGCCGCGCCGCACGAAGCGACCTCCGACCTGGCCACCGCCGCCGCGCGGTCCGCGATGGACGACGCCGGGATCTGCGAACGCGACATCGCCTGGGTGATCGTGGCGACCTCCACCCCCGACCACCCGCAGCCGGCCACCGCCTGTCTGGTGCAGGACCGGATCGGCGCGACGCAGGCCGCCGCCTTCGACATCAACGCCGTCTGCGCCGGCTTCGTCTTCGCCCTGCAGACCGGTGCGCAGCTGCTGGCCGGGATCAGCGAGCACAGCGAGGCCAAGTACGCACTGGTCGTGGGCGCGGACGTCTACTCGCGGATCCTGGACCACAGTGACCGCAAGACCGCGGTGTTGTTCGGGGACGGTGCGGGAGCCGTCGTACTCGGCCCGGCCCGGCCCGGATTCGGCATCGTCGGTACCGGTACCAGCACCGACGGCAGCCTCCACGCGCTGATCGGGGTCCAGGCGGGCGGCAGCCGCCACCCCGCCTCGGCCGGCACCCTCGCCAACGGCCAGCACTTCTTCAAGATGCAGGGGCGCGAGGTCCGCGACTTCGTCAACGAGCGCCTGCCTTCGGCCGTCCAAGGGGTGCTGGCCGCGCACGACGTGGATCCGGCCGCGGTCAGGCACTTCGTTCCGCACCAGGCCAACGGTGTGATGGTCGGCGAGGTCATCCCCAGCCTCGGGCTGCCCAACGCCCAGGCCCACCTGCCGGTCGACCTGCACGGCAACACCGGCGCCGCCTCGATACCGCTCGCGCTCGACCAGGCCAACCGGTCCGGCGCGTTGCTGGACGGCGATCTGGTGCTGCTGGCCGGCTTCGGCGGTGGCATGGGGGTCGGCACGGCCCTGATCCGCTGGGACGCCGAGTCCCCCAAGCACCTGCCACGCGAGCGAGCGGCGCAGCTCGTCGGGAGCGTCGCCCGGTGAACGGATTCCCCCTCGGCCCCGCCCACGCCTTCCGCTCCGCCCCCGTGTCCGACGCGCTGTGCGTCGTGCCCGGATGCGCGATCGCCCACTGGTCGATGGGACCCGACGTCCTGGACGCCGGCCCGTGCCCGCACGGCTGGAGTCCCCGCGCCCGGTCCGACAGCGACACCTCCGCCCTTGTCCTCACCCGAACCGGCCCCGACGGCCCCACCGATGTTTCACCCCAGGGAGACCGACAGCCATGACACAGACCTCAACCACTCCCGCCCAGGACGGACAGCGCACCGTCGCACCCGATCCCGGCGCCTCACCGCTGCGCGCCTGGCTGGCCGTGATCGCCCTCGGGCTGGGCACGTTCTCCTTCGTCACCACCGAGACACTTCCCATCGGGCTGCTGCCGTCCATCGGCGCGGGCGTGGACGTCTCCGTGGGCACCGCCGGCTTCCTCGTCACCGGCTTCGCCGCCGTCGCCGCGATCACCGCGGCGCCGCTGACCACCCTGTGCGGGCGCATCGACCGCAAATGGCTGCTTGCCGGACTCCTGGTGCTGTACGTCGCGGGCAACCTGCTGGCCGTGATCGCCACCTCCTACGGCATGCTCCTGGGCGCCCGGGTGCTGGTGGCGCTCGCCCATGGCGTCTTCTGGTCGATCGCCGCGGCCATCGCGGTCCGTCTGGTCCCCGAGCGGCACGCCGTGCGGGCCACCGCCCTCGTCCTCGGCGGGATCTCGCTGGCCTCAGTGCTCGGCGTCCCGCTGGGCACCATGATCGGCCAGCGGTCCGGCTGGCACACCGCGTTCGCCGCCGTCGCCGCGATCGGCTTCGTCGTACTGGTCGCCGTGCTCTTCCTGCTGCCCAGCCTGCCCGCCCAGGGCACGGGGAGCCTGGCCGCCCTGCCGCGCGTCCTGCGCAACAGCCGGCTGCGCGCCGCCGTCGGGGTCACCGCGCTGGTGATGATCGGCCATTTCCTCGCCTTCACCTACATCGCCCCGTACCTGGAGCAGGTCACCGGCATCAGCGAAGGCATGGTCGGTGTGCTGCTGCTGGTCTTCGGGGCCGCCGGATTCGCCGGCAACTTCGTCGCGGGCGCCGTCGTCGGCCGCTCGGTGCACGGCACCCTGGTGGGCGCGCTCGTCCTGATGGCCGGCTCGCTCGCCCTGCTGTGGGCCTTCGGTGACTCGCGGCCCGCGGCGATCACTCTGCTCGTCCTGTGGGGCCTGGCCTTCGCGGCCCTGCCCGTGGGCCTGCAGACCTGGGTGCTGCAGCTCGCCAAGGAGGAGTCCGACGCCGCCTCGTCGCTGTACGTGGCCGCCTTCAACGGCGCCATTGCCGTGGGGTCCCTGGTCGGCGGCCTCCTTGTGGACTCCGCCGCCGGACCGCGCGCCGTGACCGCCGTCGCCGCCGTGCTGACCGCCTGCGCCCTGCTCACCCTGCTGCTCTCCGCCCGCAGCGCGCGCACCCACAACCCCGCACCCGCCGGAACCCTGACGAACGCCTGACCGCACCATCGCGACCACCGCGACTCACGCCGGCCGGCTCACGACCTCTGACCGGTTCACGAACACCCGACCCACGACCCGGCCGGAACGCGCGGCCGGAACGAAGGAGTGGCACCTCATGCACCAGCGCACCCTCGGCACCTCAGGACTCCAGGTCTCGGCGATCGGCCTCGGCTGCATGGGCATGTCGGCCTTCTACGGTACGAGCGACGACACCGAGTCGGTCGCCACGATCCGGCGCGCCCTCGACATAGGGGTGACGTTCTTCGACACCGCCGACGCCTACGCGGCCGGCCGGAACGAGGAACTGCTCGGCCGGGCCCTCAAGGGCCGCCGCGACGAGGCGGTGGTGGCGACCAAGTTCGGCATCCGAGGCATCGGGCCCGGTGGCACGGCCGGCGGCGCCGTCATCGACTCCAGTCCCGCCTACGCCCGGCAGGCCTGCGACGCGTCGCTGGCCCGGCTGGGCGTGGACACCATCGACCTCTACTACCTGCACCGCCGCAACCCCGACACACCGATCGAGGAGACCGTCGGGGCCATGGCCGAACTCGTCACGGCCGGAAAGGTCCGGCATCTGGGGCTGTCGGAGGTCAACGCGGACACCCTGCGCCGTGCCCACGCCGTCCACCCCATCACCGCCCTGCAGAGCGAGTACTCGCTGTGGGAGCGTGATGTGGAGACCCACATCGCACCCACAGCACGGGAGTTGGGCATCGGACTCGTGCCCTACTCGCCGGTCGGCCGGGGTCTGCTCACCGGAGCCCTCACTTCACTCGACCAGCTGGACGCGGACGACTACCGCCGCACCGACCCGCGCTTCCAGGGCGAGAACCTCACGCGCAACCTCGCCCTGGTCGAACGGGTCCGGGCCCTGGCCGACCGGATCGGCTGCACCCCGGTGCAGCTCGCCCTGGCCTGGCTGCTGACCCGTGGCCCGGAGGTCGCCCCGATTCCCGGCACCCGGCGCATCACCCGCCTGGAGGAGAACGCCGGAGCGGCCGGCCTGACGCTCACCGCCGCACAGCTGGACGAGCTGGAGCAGGCCGTCCCGGCGACCGCGGTCGCCGGGGAGCGCTACGCCCCGGCGGCGCTGCGCCTGCTCAACACCTGACATTCCGCCCCGCCCACTCGGGGCCTGCGCCACGTCACCCCTGCGTTCTACCCACCCGCTGGGAGCATGGTTCCCCGGGGCTCCGCCCCAGACCCCGCGCCTCAAACGCCGGCGAGGCTGAAAGTGGCTCGGCCGAGGCCGAACGGTGCGGCGAGGCGGGATGGTGCCGTCGGCGAAGCCAATGGTGCGGTCAAGCCGAGGCGGAAACGGCTACCCCAGGGGGAGGATGGCGTGGACGCGGTAGCCGCCGCCGAAGCGGGGGCCCGCGAAGCAGGAGCCGCCCAGGGCGCCGGTGCGCTCGCGCATGCCGAGGAGGCCGTGGCCGCCGCCCGGGTCGGCCGGTTCCGGGGCCGCGTCGGCCGCCTCACCGCCGTCGTCGAGGACGGTCACCTCCACCGACAGCCCGACCCCGACCACGCTGACCTCGGCCTTCGCCCCCGGGCCCGCGTGCTTGCGGACGTTCGTCAGCGCCTCCTGGATCACCCGGTACGCCGCCAGGTCCACGGCCGCCGGCAGCGGCCCCGCCGTCCCGTCCAGCTGGACGATGACCTCCACCGGCAGTCCGGCGTGCCGGAAGGTGTCCACCAGCTCGTCCAGGACGCCGAGCCCCGGCGCGGGCTCCGTAGGTGCCTCCGGGTCGCCGGACTGCCGCAGCAGCCCGACCGTGGCCCGCAGTTCGTTCAACGCCGACCGGCTGGCGTCCCGTACGTGCGCCAGTGCCTCCTTGGCCTGGTCCGGGCGCTTGTCCATGACGTGCGCGGCCACTCCCGCCTGCACGTTGACCAGGGCGATGTGATGGGCCACCACGTCGTGCAGGTCCCGGGCGATCCGCAGCCGCTCCTCGGCGACCCGCCGCCTGGCCTCCTCGTCCCGGGTCCGCTCGGCGCGCTCGGCCCGTTCCCGGATGGCGTCGACGAAGGCCCGCCGGCTGCGTACCGCGTCCCCGGCGGCGGCGGCCATCCCGGTCCAGGCGAAGATCCCGATGTTCTCCTGGGCGTACCAGGGCAGCGGCCCGGCGAGCATGGCCACGCCGGTCAGCCCCGCCATGGTGAGCAGCCCGATCCGCCAGGTCGTCGGCCGGTCGGTGTGGGCGGCCACCGTGTACAGGGCGATCACCGTGCACATGGCGACGGGCGCCCGCGGCTCCCCGGTGGTCAGCTCCAGCAGGGACAGCCCGCAGGTCACGGCGAGCACGGCGCGCGGCTGCCGGCGCCGGAACACCAGGGCGGCCGCGCCGAGCAGCATCAGCAGCAGCGAGAACGGCTCCGGGGTGCGCGTCCCGAAGGTGGGTCCGTGCGGCCCGTGCGGATCGGCGAAGGAGCCGACGACCATGGCGACGAACGCCCCGAACGCCAGCACGGCATCGGTGGCGAGCGGATGGGCCCGCATCCACTGCCGGGTGGGGGCGAACCGCGCGAGGTCTGTCGTCACCCGGATACGGTACGGCCTCATCCGCCGGTGCCCCCTACGGCGGAGGGTGCGGCCCCAGCATGACGCGGGAACGCACCGGACCCCAGCGCGCCCGCAGCACGCACACCGCCATGACGGCGGTGATGGCCGCCAGGTGCTCCTTGCCCGCCAGGTTGTCCTTGACCAGCACCTCGCCGATCATCGCCAGGATCACCAGGGCGCCGGTCAGGTACGCCCGGTAGCGCCAGCAGACGTAGATGGCCAGCCCCACCACCGCCGCCGAGGGCCCGGTGTCGTTGACGATCCGGTCGGACACCGGCAGACCGAGGGGATGGTCCGGCCCGAGCGCGAGCCCGATCCGCGCGTACGTGGTCCCGGCGAGCGTGGCGACGTAGCCGATCAGCAGGGTGCGCCACCAGCCGATGCAGATCTCGGCGATGCCGAAGACGAGCAGGATCTGCGCGAGCGCCCCCCACACCGGCAGGTCCAGGGCGGGGACGAACAGGGACAGCGGGGTGCGCATGAGGGCCGTCCCGAGCGGGTCGGCGGCTTTGACCGATCCGAGGTCCTGGACCGGCTGGAACCCCCAGGAGGTGTTCTGCACGATCTGGAAGACCGAGGTCAGACAGACCGCGCCGAGGGTCATCGGGATCGCCCGCCACGTGTCGCGGACGAGCGCGTCCCGGACGGTCCAGAACATGGGTCCCCACTCACGGCGGGCGAACCGCCGGAGTGAGGAGGTGTTCCACGCTGTCAACGGCGCGTCTCCAGGTGTCTGCGGTGCAGCCACTTCGGAAGGCCGGGGGCCTCCAGGAAGCCCTCGGCCCGGCCGGCCGCGACACCGATCCGCAGCAGGTCCGAACTCTTCTCGAAGAGCATGAACCGCGGTTCCCAGATCGGCCGGTATTTGGCGTTGGCCCGGTAGAGGGACTCGATCTGCCACCAGCGGGAGAAGAAGCTGAGCAGCGAGCGCCACATCCGCAGCACCGGACCGGCGCCGAGCCGGGACCCGCGCTCGAAGACGGACCGGAACATCGCGAAGTTGAGGGAGACCTGGGTGACCCCGATCTCCTTGGAGCGTTCGAGGAGTTCGATGACCATGAACTCCATCAGGCCGTTCTCGGAGTCCCGGTCGCGGCGCATCAGGTCCAGCGACAGACCCTTGGGTCCCCACGGTACGAAGGACAGCACGGCCCGCAGTTCGCCGTTGCCGTCCGTGCACTCCAGCATCACGCACTGGCCGTCGCCGGGATCACCCAGCCGGCCCAGCGCCATGGAGAAGCCGCGCTCGGTGGCGCCGTCGCGCCAGTCGTCGGCGCGGCGCACCAGCTCGGCCATCTCCTCGGCCGGGATGTCGTCGTGGCGGCGGATGCGGACGGTGTACCCGGCCCGCTTGACGCGGTTGAAGGCCTGCCGGACGGTCCGCATGGCGCGGCCCTCCAGGGTGAAATCGGCGGTCTCGACGATCGCCTCGTCACCGAGTTCGAGGGCGTCCAGGCCGTGCCGCGCGTAGATCTGCCCGGCCTCCTCGCTCGCCCCCATCACGGCCGGCACCCAGCCGTGCTCGCGGGCCTCGGCCAGCCACGGATCGATGGCGCCGGGCCAGGCCTCGGGGTCGCCGATCGGGTCGCCGGAGGCCAGGGAGACCCCGCCGACGACGCGGTAGGTGACGGCGGCCTTGCCGGTGGGGGACCAGATGACGGACTTCTCGCGGCGCAGCGCGAAGTAGCCGAGCGAGTCGCGGTCGCCCTGGCGGGCCAGCAGCGCCCGCAGCCGCTCCTCGTCCTCCTCGCTGATCGGGTCGACGGCGCGGCGCGAGCGGAAGGCGGCGAACAGCACGGCGAGCAGCAGCAGCATCGACATGACGTTGATGAACACGTCCACCCAGCCGGGCGTGATGATCGCCTCGGAGGCCCGCTCACCGGGCGTCAGGGTGATCAGCCGCATCACGCCGTACCACCAGCGCTCCGGGAAGGAGGCCTCGGCGCTCAGCGGGGAGACGTTGGTGGCGCCGACGAGCAGGGCCGCGACCAGCGAGGTGAGCAGCAGGCCGACGGCGGCGACGGCGCTGGCGAGCGTCGGGTTGGAGCGGTCGCCCTTGGCGTAGAACTCGTGGCGGCCCAGCAGCAGGGCCCCCGTGAAGGCGGCGGTCAGGACCAGGGAGACCCAGTTCTGCGGGTGCTCGCGGATCTCCTCGTGCGTGGAGAGCGCGTAGGCGAGCAGCAGGGCCAGGAGGCCGCTGAGGACGAGGTTGAGGATCCAGGAGGCCCGCTTGCGGCGGCCGAGGGTGACGGCGAGCAGCAGCGTGAACAGCCCGGAGGCGAACCCCGCGGTGAGCATGTACGGGGTGTAGAAGTCCTCGATGTTGTGGCGCCTGAGGTCCTGCCCGAGCGAAACCCACACCGCGCTGAGGAAGTTGATGAAGGTGACGGCGCGCAGGTACCACACCGCGAACGCGGCGCCGTGCCGTGAACGGGCGCTCCCCCGGCCGGTCTCCCGGCCGCCACCCGCCGCCCTGCCGGCGGGGTCGCCGCCGGCCTCTTTCCTGCCGGCTGACGGACCGGTCGCCGGTACGCCGGTGCGGTCGGTCTCTGCGCTGGTCAAACGGACCTCTCCCATAAAAAGCGATCATATGGGGCGCAGCTGTCCGTGATTGTGCGGTCGGGGGCCACGGCCTGGTCAGGACCGTGGGCCCCGGCGGCTCATTCCGTCGGCTCCTCCACCGCCCGCTCCGGGAGTTCCGCCGCGAGTGCGGCGGCCGCCTGGACGAGGGGGAGAGCCAGCAGTGCCCCGGTACCTTCACCTACTGTGACGCCGTGATCGAGCACGGGGTTGAGCGCCATTCGGTCAAGTGCCTTCGCCTGGCCCGGCTCGCCGCTGGCCTGTCCGGCCAGCCACCAGTCCGGAGCCCGGAACGCGGCCCGCTGGGCCACCAGTCCGCACGCGGCCGAAACGACACCGTCAAGGATGACGGGAGTACGGCGCACCGCGCACTGGAGGAGGAATCCGGTGATGGCGGCCACGTCCGCGCCGCCGACCGCGGCCAGCAGCGCCACCTGGTCGCCCAGGACCGGGCGGGCCCGGCGCAGCGCGTCGCGGATCGCCGCGCACTTGCGCATCCAGGCCAGGTCGTCGATGGGCAGGCCGCCGCGTCCGGTGACCACCGAGGCGTCGGTTCCGCACAGGGCGGCGACGAGGGTCGCGGCGACGGTGGTCCCGCCCACGCTCAGGTCACCGAGGACGACCAGATCCGTTCCGGAGTCGGCCTCCTCGTCGGCGATCCGCATCCCGAGCCGCACCGCGGCCTCGGCCTCCTCGGCCGTCAGCGCGTCCTCCACGTCGATCCGGCCGCTGCCACGCCGGACCCGGTGCCCGACCACGTCCGCGGGGAGCAGCTCGGGATCGCAGTCGAGCCCGGCGTCGACGATCCGTATGGTGGCGCCGAACCGGCCGGCCAGGACGGCCACGGGGCTGGCCCCTTCGAGGACGGCCCGCACCAGTTCGTGGCCGGTGGACGCGGCCCGGGCGGAGACGCCCTCGGCGGCGATCCCGTGGTCGGCGGCGAACAGCACCACGCGCGGGCGCTCGATCGGTTTGACCGGAACCCGACCCTGCGCGGCGGCGAGCCACTCGGCGAGTTCGTCCAGCCGGCCCAGCGCGCCGGGCGGGACGGCGAGGCGCTCACGGCGTTCCTCGGCGTCACGCCGGACGCCCCCGTCGGGGCGCTCGATCAGATCGGAGAAGTCGTCGAGATTCAGCGTGCTCATCTGCCAGAGAGTACAGCCGGTAAGGCCCTCCCTCAGGCCTTCGGCGGCGGGCCGTCGGACTCCTCGTCGCCGGGGCCCTCCGACGCTTTCCCGCGCTATTCCTTGAGTACGGTCACCAGGCCCGCGACGACGAGAAGTACGTGCTCGCACTCGCCCGCGACGGCCGCGTTCAGCCGGCCCAGCTCGTCGCGGAAGCGGCGGCCCGAGGCGGTCGCCGGGACGACGCCCGAGCCGACCTCGTTGCTGACCAGCACCACCGGACGGCGGGTCGCGCGTACGGCCGCCACCAGCTCGGCGGTCCGCCCGGCGAGCTGCTGCTGCCCGCCGTTGAGCCACACCGCGTCGTCCCACGCCCCGGCCCGGTCCATCGCGTCCGTCAGCCACATCGCCAGGCAGTCGATCAGCAGCGTCGGCCCGTCGGCGGCCAGCAGCGGGACCAGCTCGCACGTCTCCACCGTCCGCCAGCTCCCCGGCCGGCGCTCCCGGTGCAGGCCGACCCGCTGGGCCCATTCCGCGTCGCCGTCCCGGGTGCCGCCGGTGGCCACGTAGACCACCTCCGGGAAGGACTCCAGCCGCCGCTCCGCCTCCACGGACTTGCCGGAGCGGGCCCCGCCCAGCACCAGGGTCCGGCGCGGCAGGTCCGGCACCGCGTGGTACTCCCCGACGATCACGGTCGTCCCGTCCGGCACCGCCCGGGCCCCGGACGCCGCGCACCGCCGCTCCACCTCCCGGCCCGGCGCGATGCCGTGGTCCAGGTGGACGGCGATCACGTCCGTCGCCGGGCCGACGGCGCCGCTCGCCCGCAGCCGCGCCAGCGCCTCGGGCCGGCCCAGCACGTCCATGAGGACCATGTCGTACGGGCGCCGCCCGGCCTGGCCGGCGACCCCGGCCGGGGCCCCGCCCGGCGGCAGGTACAGCAGCCGGGCGCCGTCCGGGCCGGTCACCTCGTACCCGGTGCCCGGCGCGTCCATCGGCACCGCCCGCACCCGGTGCCCGGAGATCACCGCGAGCTCCCGCCCGTCCGGCACCCGCCCGGCGGCCGGCAGCCCGGGCGGCAGCTCGACCGCGGGCCCGTCGTGCGGGTGGGTCAGCAGCACCTGCCGCACACCGGCCAGCGAATGCCCGGCCCGGGCGCCCGCCAGCACCGCCCCGGGGGTCAGGTCCAGCAGCAGCGCCCCGTCGACGAGGACGGCCGTGGCGGCGCGGGAGCGCGAGCCGACGGAGACGGCGCAGGCCGCACAGGGGCAGCCGGGGCGGGGCAGGCCCTCGGGTGTTCCGGTGCCGAGCAGAGTGAGTTCCACAGGATGATCCTCCCGCGTCGCCGAGACTGCTGCGCGCCCGGTTACTCTGCGGGCACACTCAGGACAGGAAGCGTGCGAGCAACGGAGGCGGACATGGCGTGGACGTGGCGGTTCGAGACGGCCGACGGCACCGAGACGAGCCCGTCGGTGGTACCCGAGGAGTTCACCACGCAGGGGGACGCGGAGTCCTGGATCGGCGAGTACTGGAAGGACCTGCTCGAAGGCGGCGTCGAGCAGGTGAAGCTGTCCGACGACGGCGGGACCGAGCTCTACACGATGAGCCTGCGCGCCGCCCTGGAGGCGTAGCCGTTCCGTAGGCACGAGAACGACGGAGCCGCCGGGTCTGTGACCCGGCGGCTCCGTCGTTCTGCCGGTGCTCGGGGCTGGGCGGGAGGCAGACGGACGGTGGCGGTCTAGGCGAGGTCGAACCGGTCGAGGTTCATCACCTTGTCCCAGGCGGAGACGAAGTCACGGACGAACTTCTCTCCCGCGTCCTTCGACGCGTAGACCTCCGAGAGGGCTCGCAGCTGGGCGTGCGAACCGAAGACGAGGTCCACCGCGGTCGCCGTCCACCTGACCTTGCCCGTGGCGTGGTCCCGCCCCTCGAACACGTTCTCCGCGGACTCCGACGCCTTCCACCGCGTACCCATGTCGAGCAGGTTGACGAAGAAGTCGTTGGTCAGCGCCTCCGGGCGGTCCGTGAGCACGCCGTGCCGGGCCTGCCGGAAGCCGGTGTTCATGGCCCGCATGCCGCCGACGAGCACCGTCATCTCGGGGGCGGTCAGGTTCAGCAGGCAGGCACGTTCCAGCAGAAGCGCCTCCGGCGACAGCTTCTCGCCCGCCTGCAGGTAGTTCCGGAACCCGTCCGCCTTCGGTTCGAGGACGGCGAAGGACTCGACATCGGTCTGCTCCTGCGAGGCATCCGTGCGCCCCGGTGTGAACGGCACCTCGATGTCGTACCCGGCGTTCTTCGCGCCCTGTTCGACGGCCGCGCAGCCGCCCAGCACGATCAGGTCGGCGAGCGAAACCCTCTTCCCGCCGGCCTGCGCCCGGTTGAAGTCCTGCTGGATCCCCTCCAGCTTCCGCACCGCCTCGGCGACCTCGGGCTGGGCGTTGGCCTCCCAGTCCTTCTGCGGCGCGAGCCGGATCCGGGCCCCGTTGGCCCCGCCCCGCATGTCGGTGCCGCGGAAGCTCGACGCCGCCGCCCAGGCGGTGACGACCAGCTGGGGGAGGGACAGCCCCGAGGCGAGGACGGTGCGCTTGAGGGCGGCGACGTCCTCGGCCGCGACCAGCTCGTGATCGACCGCGGGGACGGGGTCCTGCCACAGCTGCGGTTCGGGGACCCACGGGCCGAGGTAGCGCGAGACCGGGCCCATGTCGCGGTGCAGCAGCTTGTACCAGGCCTTGGCGAACGCGTCGGCGAGCTGGTCCGGGTTCTCGTGGAAGCGCTTCGCGATCGGCGCGTAGACCGGATCCATCCGCAGCGCGAGGTCCGTCGTCAGCATCATCGGCGCGTGCCGCTTCGAAGGATCATGGGCGTCCGGCACGGTGCCCTGGGCCGAGGGGTCCTTGGGGGTCCACTGCTGCGCACCGGCCGGGCTCGTGGTCAGTTCCCACTCGTACCGGAACAAGTTGTCCAGGTAGCCGTTGTCCCACTTCGTCGGCTCGGTGGTCCATGCGCCCTCCAGCCCGCTGGTGAGCGCGTCGGCGCCGCTGCCGGTGCCGTAGGTGTTCTTCCAGCCGATCCCCTGCTGCTCGATCGGGCAGGCCTCGGGCTCGGGCCCGATGTAGTCGGCGCCCACCGCACCGTGGCACTTGCCGAACGTGTGGCCGCCGACGATGAGGGCGACCGTCTCCTCGTCGTTCATGGCCATGCGCGCGAACGTCTCGCGAATGTCCCGGGCGGTGGCGACCGGGTTCGGGTCGCCGTTGGGCCCTTCCGGATTGACGTAGATCAGTCCCATCTGCACGGCGCCGAAGGGGCCGGAGAGTTCCCTGTCGCCGCTGTAGCGCTCATCTCCGAGCCAGGTGTCCTCGGGTCCCCAGAAAATCTCCTCGGGTTCCCAGATGTCCTCCCGCCCGAAGGCGAAGCCGAACGTCTTGAAACCCATCGATTCCATGGCGCAGTTGCCGGCGAACACCAAAAGGTCGGCCCATGAGATTTTCCGACCGTATTTCTGCTTGACCGGCCAGAGCAGGCGGCGCGCCTTGTCGAGGCTCGCATTGTCGGGCCAGCTGTTGAGAGGGGCGAACCGCTGGGCGCCGGCTCCGCCGCCACCCCGGCCGTCGGCGATGCGGTACGTTCCCGCGGCATGCCAGCTCATCCGGATGAAGAGCGGGCCGTAGTGGCCGTAGTCCGCGGGCCACCAGTCCTGCGACGCCGTCATCACCTCGAAGACGTCCCGCTTCAGGGCGTCGGGGTCCAGGGTCGCGAACTCTTCCGCGTAGTCGAAATCGTCGCCCATCGGATCGGCCAGGGGTGAATACTGATGCAGAACCTGAAGGTCCAGCTGGTTCGGCCACCAGTCCCGATTCGACCTGGGGCGAGTCGGCGCGGGGGTCGGGGCAGGGATTACCGGGTTCTCGCTGTCGCTGCCGGACACGTCCGTCCTTCTTCCTGTGTCGATGTTTCCATCTGCTGGCTGCTTGCGTCGGCGCGTCCGTATGGTCGCGCACCGAAGGGCCCGCCGCTGCGAGAACACGCAGGGCATGGGCGCGTAGAAAACACTCGGAATTCGGATCGGTGTCCCGGCTCGACGGTTCCGCTTCCCGCCGGGCCGGTATCGGTATCGGTAACGTTCTGTTGTCCTGCCGAGCCGAAAAGGTGAGCCGATATGAGTGACCTCCTGGAGCGACTTCGGGGGCGCGGCTGGCGGATGACGTCCCAGCGGCGTGTCGTCGTGGAGGTCCTCGACGGCGATCACGTGCACCTCACGGCGGACGAGGTGCACGCCCGCGCGGCGCAGCGGCTGCCCGAGATCGCCCGGGCGACCGTCTACAACACCCTGGGCGAGCTGGTCGCGATCGGGGAGGTGGTGGAGGTCTCCGTACAGGGCCGGGTCAGGCGCTTCGACCCCAACGCGCACCACCCGCACCAGCACTTGGTGTGCACGGGCTGCGGCACCATCCGCGACGTGCACGCGGCCGGCACGCCGGCCGATCTGCCGCCGGAGGAGCGGTTCGGCTTCGCCGTCTCCGCGGTCGAGGTCACCTACCGCGGGTTGTGCCCTTCCTGCACCTCCGGGACGGGTCGGGCGTGACCGTGACCGTGTTCATGCGGAGCCCGCTCCCCGGGCCCGGCACGCGCCGGGGGTGATGGCCTCCCACCGGGTGAACACGCGGACCGGGGCCGTGGCTCCGCAGCCGGCCGGCGCAGGCGCGGTGCAGGGCGCAGGACGGGCCGGATGCGGCCGGGCACCCGCCGGGCGGGCGGCTCCCGCCGCTCGGCCGGCAGCTCAGCCACGTGCCGCGCCCGCACCTGCGCACGACGTGCACCGAGCGCCGCGGCGCCGTCCCTCGGGCTTCGAGCGGATTTCGGGCGTACCGGGGCGTGTCAGGCCGGGAAGTGATGCAGAAACGCTGCATGTTGCCCGTGGGACGCCCGCCCCCGGAGGGTGGGCGCCGCACGATCCACCCGCACCCGTTCCAGGAGCATCATGCGCACCTCGCCCCGCCCGGCCCGGTGGCTGCTGCCCGTCCTCCTCCTCGTGGTCTGGCTGGGTGTCGGAGGGACCCTCGGCTCCTACGCGGGGAAACTCGGCGAGGTCTCCACCAACGACCAGGCGGCCTTCCTCCCCCGCAGCGCCGAATCCACCCGGGTGGCTCAGGCCCAGAGCGCCTTCCGGCAGGAGGGGTCCCTGCCGGCCGTGGTGCTCTGGACGGCGGACGGCGCCGGAGGAGTGACCGCGGCCACCACCGGCTCCGCGCAGGCCGCACTGGCCGCACTCAAGGACCGTCCCTGGATTGCGGGCCCGCCCTCCCCGGTCGTCGCGTCGCGCGACGGCAGGGCGCTGCAGGCGGTGGTACCACTGGCCCCCGCACTGGGTGACGAACTGCCCGCGGCGGTCGCCGAGATCCGGGCGGCCGGCTCCCGGGTCGCGGCCACCACCTTCCACGTGACGGGACCGGCGGCCACCCGGGCCGACCTGTCGGAGGCCTTCGCCGGAATCGACGGCCTGCTGCTGGGCGTGGCACTGGCGGCCGTCCTCGTGATCCTGCTGCTCGTCTACCGCAGCGTCCTCCTGCCACTGCTGATCATCATCGGGGCCGTGTTCGCCCTCTCCCTGGCCTGCGCGATCGTCTACGCCCTTGCGAGCGCGGGGCTCGTCCGCGTCGACGGGCAGGTCCAGGGGATCCTCTCGATCCTCGTCATCGGCGCTGCCACCGACTACGCCCTGCTGCTGACCGCCCGCTTCCGCGAGGAACTGGGGCACACCGAGGACCGGTACGCGGCGATGCGCGCGGCTCTGCGCCAGTCCTGGGGCCCGGTCGTGGCCAGCGCCGGCACCGTGGCCCTGGGCCTGCTCGCCCTGTTCCTCAGCGACCTGACCAACAACCGGGCGCTGGGGCCCGTCGGGGCGATCGGGATCGTCTGCGCGGTGGCGAGCGCCCTCACCTTCCTGCCGGCGGCGCTGGTGCTGCTGGGACGCAGGGCCTACTGGCCGGCGCACGTGACCGCCGGCAGCGCCGGCGTCGCGGCAGGGGTCTGGAGCCGGATCGCCGCCCTGGTCGGCGGAGCACCCCGGCGGGTGTGGGCCGTGGCCCTGGCGGGCCTGCTCGCGTGCGCCGCCTTCGCGCCCACGCTGCACTCGGGCGGCGTTCCGCTGGACGAGATCTTCGTGAACGAGGCCGCTTCGGTGACGGGGCAGAAGGAACTGGGCCGGCACTTCCCGGGCGGGGCGGGGAACCCGGCCGTCGTGATCGCCGCCGCCGACCGGCAGACGGAGGTACGCGAGCGCGCCGAAGGCACGCAGGGCGTTGACTCGGCCGCCGTGCGGGGCGAGAAGGACGGCCTCGTACGGATCGACGTCGTCCTGAAGGACCCGGCGGACAGCGCGGCGGCGAAGGAGACGGTGGTCAGGCTCCGCGAGGCGGTCCATCCGGTGCCGGGCGCGGACGCCCTCGTCGGCGGGTACACCGCACAGGCCTACGACACGCAGAAGACGGCCGAACGGGACCGCGAGGTCATCGTCCCGGTGGTGCTGGCCATCATCCTCGTCATTCTGGTGGTCCTGCTGCGCTCGCTGGTGATGCCGCTTCTGCTGGTGGTGACGGTGGCCCTCAACTTCTTCGCCACCCTGGGCGTTTCCGCCCTCGTGTTCCGCCACGTGTTCGGGTTCAGCGGCACCGACTCGTCCGTCCCCCTCTACGGCTTCGTCTTCCTCGTCGCCCTGGGCGTGGACTACAACATCTTCCTCATGTCGCGGGTGCGCGAGGAGTCGCTGCGCCACGGCGTCCACGAGGGTGTGATCCGGGGCCTGACGGCCACCGGCGGGGTGATCACCTCTGCGGGGGTGGTCCTCGCCGCCACGTTCGCCGCGCTGGGTGTCATCCCGCTGGCGTTCCTCGTGCAGATCGCCTTCATCGTGGCCTTCGGCGTCCTCATGGACACCCTGGTCGTGCGCTCGCTCCTGGTCCCCGCCCTGGTCCTGGACATCGGCCCCGCGGCCTGGTGGCCGGGCCGGCTGAGCCGCCGCCCGAGCTGAGTCCGTCCGGACCGGAACACCTCACCCCCACCTGTCCGGACAGGTGGGTGACGCGGCCGGCGGGTGTTCGGCAGTCGCCGACGTCCCAGGACGACAACACACCCAGGCCGTCCTTTCGGATCTTGACGGCCCGGCAAGATCCAGAAAACGGCCTGCGGGACAGCCCTTAGGGCTTGCAGAGAATCAACCTGTGATCGAACACCCTGCATGACCTGGTCTGTCAAGAGCTGAAACACCCAGGTTAATTCTCTGCAAGCCCTTAGCCCCGCACCCCGCACAGGTGCAGCAGTGCGGCCACACCCCGGTAGGGGTCGGTCCGCCCGGCGCGGTCCTCGGCGGCCAGCAGCCGCTCCAGCTCCTCGTCGGGCGGCAGGATCTCGCCCGCCTCGGTGCCGTCGGTGAAGACGCGGACGCCGTACCAGGACTGCAGCGGCGCACCGATCCCCGACAGGGTCGCCGTCAGGCCGGCCAGCCGGTCCGCGCGGACGTCCAGGCCCAGCCGGTTCGTGTAGTCGGTGGAGTCGAACGCGGCCAGCGCGCCCTTCCAGTCGCCGTCCAGGCCCGGCCGCATGGCGAGCGCGTCGCCGTTGCGCACCAGCAGGGACAGCAGTCCGCCCGGGGCCAGCATCCGGGCCAGTCCCGCCAGCATGGCGTCCGGTTCGGGCACGTACATCAGCACCCCGTGGCACAGCACCACGTCGAAGCTGCCCGGCAGGAAGTGGGCCCCGGTCTCGCGGCCGTCGCCCTCCAGGAGGCTGACGCGGTCGCGGATCCCGGCGGGCTCCGCGGCCAGTGCCTCACGGGCGACGGCGAGCATGCCGGGGTCCTGCTCCAGGCCCGTCACCTTGTGCCCGGCGCGGGCCAGCCGCAGTGCCTGCGTGCCCTGGCCCATGCCGACGTCGAGCACGCGCAGCCGCTGCCCGACCGGGAAGCGCTGCGCGATCTGCTCGTCGACCTGCCGGCCCACGAGCTCCTGCCGGACGGCATTGCGCAGCCCGCCCAGGCCTTCGAGCCAGAGCCGGGCGCCTTCCGCGAAGCCTTCCCCCGACATGCCGGGCGTCGCTCGGCTCAGGGCCGTTCCCCTCGCTTGACCTGCGGCTTCGGGAGACGGAGCCGGCGCATCTGGAGGGTGCGCATGAGGCCGTAGGCGATGGCGCCGCGGCGGGGCTCGTCCGGGAAGCGCGTGACCAGGGCCTTGCGCAGACGGAAGACGAGGCCGATGGAGTCGAGCAGGATCAGGACGATCACGACGAGCCACAGCGTCAGCGCGATGGTCTGGATCGAGGGCTGGCGCACCATGCTCAGCACCAGGATGACCACCGCCAGGGGCAGGAACATCTCGGCGACCGAGTAACGGGAGTCCACGTAGTCGCGGACGAACCGGCGGACGGGGCCCTTGTCACGGGTGGGCAGATAACGCTCGTCGCCATTGGCCAGCGCTTCGCGCTGCTTGGCCATCTCGGTACGGCGACGCTCACGGGCTCGCTTGGCATCCTCCTTGCGGTTGCCGGTCGAGGCCACCACGGCCTTGCGCTGCGACTGGGCCACAGCACGCTTCGGCGTAGGGCGGCCCTTCGGGGCCTGCGGGTCACGGGGCTGCGAGAGGTCGGCGCTCACCTTGTCGGTGGCGGCGGCCTTCTCTTCCTTGGAGGAGCGGCTACCAAACACAAAACCCAAGCCTACGTGGTTGCGGGCATGGGCCCCACCCCGCTGGGGAACGATCCGGCAACGGCGGGCGTCCTTCCCCTTGCACGGTACGTGCGGTGGGCCCGTTCTCCTGGGATCACCTACTCCTTCCGCCTGATGGGGCGCGGGCGTAGTCGTCCTGGAGGAGGAGCGCATCCGTACTCGAACAGTGCGGTAATGGAGACAGGGCCCGTACTGTGGGTTCTGTCGGTGACCTGGAGCACAGTCCGTCTAGAAGGGGGCGCGCGAAGCCCATGAGCGGTGTCATGAAGCGTATGGGGATGATCTTCCGCGCGAAGGCGAACAAGGCCCTTGACCGGGCCGAGGACCCGCGCGAAACCCTCGACTACTCGTACCAGAAGCAGCTGGAGCTGCTGCAGAAGGTGCGCCGCGGAGTCGCCGACGTGGCGACCTCCCGAAAGCGCCTGGAGCTGCAGCTGAACCAGCTCCAGGGGCAGTCCGCCAAGCTGGAGGACCAGGGCCGCAAGGCCCTCGCCCTGGGCCGCGAGGACCTGGCCCGTGAGGCCCTGTCCCGGCGCGCCTCGCTCCAGCAGCAGGTCAGCGACCTGGAGGTGCAGCACCAGACCCTGCAGGGCGAGGAGGAGAAGCTGACCCTCGCCGCCCAGCGGCTCCAGGCCAAGGTGGACGCCTTCCGTACGAAGAAGGAGACCATCAAGGCCACCTACACGGCGGCCCAGGCGCAGACCCGGATCGCGGAGTCCTTCTCCGGCATCTCCGAGGAGATGAGCGACGTCGGCCTGGCCATCCAGCGGGCCGAGGACAAGACCGCCCAGCTGCAGGCCCGCGCCGGTGCGATCGACGAGCTGCTGGCCTCCGGCGCGCTCGACGACAAGAGCGGCCTCGGCTCCAAGGACGACATCCAGGCCGAGCTGGACCGCCTCTCGGGCGGTACGGACGTGGAGCTGGAGCTCCAGCGCATGAAGGCCGAGCTGGCGGGCGGCCCGTCCGCCCAGCAGCAGGCCATCGAGGGCGGTGCGCAGGGCAACGGCCAGCAGCCGCAGACCCCGCACCGGTTCGACAAGCAGTAGGACGGGGCCCGTCATGATTGTCCGCATCATGGGGGAAGGCCAGGTGGAAGTGGCCGACAGCCACTTCCCCGAGCTCAACAAGCTGGACGACGAACTGCTCGTGGAGCTGGAGAGCGGTGACGAGGAGGGCTTCCGGCGGACGCTGGGCGCACTGCTCGACGCCGTCAGGCGGCTCGGCACGCCGCTCCCGGACGACGCGCTGGAGCCGTCCGAGCTGATCCTCCCCGGTGATGGCGCCGCTCTGGACGAGGTCAGGGAGATGCTCAGCGACGACGGCCTGATCCCGGGCTGAGCCCGGGCCGGGTGCACCGACGGCACGGCGGCGGGCCCTCCCCCTTCGACGGGGAGGGCCCGCCGCCGTCGTCAGTGCGGGGGTGGCTTCTGCAGGGAGACGGGGTGATCCGGGTCCGGGGTCCCGCCGATGAAGTTCTCGAACCTGCGGCGCGGCCGCGCCCAGCGCCGGTCGTGGTGGAAGGCGCGCAGCCCGGCCCTGGCCCGGGCGCGCGGCCGGTTCGCGTAGAACCGCTTCGCGTACGGGGATCCGGGCCGGGCCAGCCGGATCGCGCCGACCAGCGCCACGAAGGGCACGACCAGGCCGAAGAGCGCGGTGCGCGCCTTGCCCTTCCACAGGGCGAGCAGGGCGAGGAAGAAGTTGGTGGCTCCGTTCATGACGACCAGACCGCGGCTCTGGCGCTCCTCGCTCGACAGGTCGTTCACTCCGAAGGGCACGAAACCGCCGATGACCAGGGCCACGATGGCGGCCGTGACGACCACGAGCTCCACGCTCTTGCGGCCCTGCTCGCTCCAGTAGACGTCGTCGAGGTGCAGGATGAGCGCGAACTCGTCCAGGACCAGGCCCGCTCCCAGGCCGAAGATCACGGCGGAGGCCCACGCGCCGAAGCCGTACCGGCCGCTGCCGACCGCGCCGAAGCCGCCGATGATCACGAGGATCACGCCCGGCACCACGTGATGGATGTGCAGACCGCCCGGGGTGACGTTCTTGAAGGGGCCCCGGCCGGCCCGGATCGTCCGGGTGATCACACGGGTGACCAGGAACGACATTACGAAGGAGAGCAGGGCGAGCAGGAGCGGCAGCTTCCCCGGTTCGACGATGTTCCGATACCACCAGTGACCCATCCCACTGACTCCCTATTTGGCATGTAATGGGTAATTTACCGCCCGCGCCGAGCGGGTACCGTTCCCGCCGATGACAGATTCGTACGACGGCCCGCCCCTGATGCCGCCCCCGGAACGCGCCTCGTTCCTCGACGGCGTCCGTTTCGCGTTCGGCACCCTCACCGTGCTGCCCGCCCGCATCACCCGCTGGGACCGCCCCGCCGCCCGCACCGGAATGGCCTGCGCCCCGCTCGCCGGGCTGGTCGTAGGCGTGCTCGCGGCCCTGCCCGGAGCGCTCCTGCTGCTGCTCGGCGGGGGCCCGCTGCTCGCCGCGGCCGTCACCGTCGCCGTACCGGCCGCGCTGACCCGGGGACTGCACCTCGACGGCCTCGCCGACACGGCCGACGGCCTCGGCAGCGCCAAACCCGCCGACGAGGCCCTGCGGATCATGAAGCAGTCCGACATCGGCCCCTTCGGTGTCGTGGCCCTGGTGATCGTGCTGCTCCTGCAGGCGGCCGCCCTGTCCGACATCTACGCCGACAGCTGGATCCGCGGCGCCCTCGCCGCCGTGGTCGCCGCCGTGGCGGCCCGCCTCGCCATGACCCTGGCCTGCCGGGAAGGCGTCCCGGCGGCCCGCCCCGGGGGACTCGGCGCCGCCGTCGCCGGGGTGGTCCCGCGCCGCGCCGCCGTCCTGATCGCCGTGCTCGTCGTCGCCCTGGCCGCGGCCGCCGCACTCCCGCTGGGCCTCCCCGCCGCCGGCCGGAGCGCGGCGGCGGTCCTGGCCGCCCTGCTCGCCGCGGAACTGCTGCTCCGCCGCTGCGTACGCCGCTTCGACGGGGTCACCGGCGACGTCTTCGGCGCCCTGGCCGAGGTCGCGGCGACCACCGCCCTGATCGTCCTCGCCCTGGGCTGAGCGCGGACGGCGGGCCCGCGTACCCTCAGCCCGTGGACCAACTTGCGACGGACCTGCCCTCCGCCGCGCCCCTCAGGGTGCTGCTCGCCGACGACCAGGCGCTGCTGCGCAGCGCCTTCAAGGTGCTCGTCGACTCCGAGGCCGACATGGAGGTCGTCGGGGAGGCCTCCGACGGGGCGCAGGCCTTCGAACTCGCCCGCCGGCTGCGCCCCGACGTCGTCCTCATGGACATCCGGATGCCCGGCACCGACGGGCTCGCCGCCACCCGCATGATCAGCGCGGACCCGGAACTCGCCGGCGTGCGCGTGGTGATGCTGACGACCTTCGAGGTCGACGAGTACGTGGTCTCGGCCCTGCGGGCCGGCGCCTCCGGCTTCCTCGGCAAGGGCGCCGAGCCCGACGAGCTGCTCAACGCCATCCGCGTTGCCGCGGCCGGCGAGGCACTGCTCTCCCCGGCCGCCACCAAAGGGCTCATCGCCACCTTCCTCGCCCAGGGCGGCGGCGCCGACCCGGCCACCGCCGGAGCCTCGGCCGGGGCGCACGCGGAGCGGCTCGCCGCGCTGACCGTCCGGGAGCGCGAGGTCCTCGTACACGTCGCGGCCGGGCTGTCGAACGACGGGATCGCCGGGCGGCTGGAGGTCAGCCCGCTGACCGTCAAGACCCACGTGAACCGGGCCATGGCCAAGCTCGGCGCCCGCGACCGCGCCCAATTGGTGGTTATTGCCTACGAATCAGGACTGGTACGCCCACGCGCGGAGTAGCACCGCCCCGCACGGCGTACTCCAGACGCGGTATGCCGCACATAAGGACGGCACCTGCGAGCGACGAAACGCGCTACCACGGTGGGACAGGGTAGGAGTGCCCTCGCGTTCGTCACTGCAGAGAGATCTCATCACCATGTCGTGGCTGTCCCGCTTCAGCCTGGCCCAAAGGGCCTTGGTCGGCCTCGTGTCGATCGTCGCGCTCCTCTTCGGCGCCATAGCCATCCCGCAGCTCAAGCAGCAGCTGCTGCCCTCCATCGAATTGCCGATGGTGTCCGTGCTCGCGCCGTACCAGGGCGCCTCACCCGACGTGGTCGAGAAGCAGGTCGTCGAACCGATCGAGTCCATGCTCAAGGGCGTCGACGGCATCACCGGCATCACCTCCACCGCCAGCGAGGGCAACGCCCTCATCATGGCCACCTTCGACTACGGCGACAGCGGCACCAAGCAGCTCGTCGCCGACGTCCAGCAGGCCGTGAACCGGGCCCGCGTCCGGCTGCCCGCCGAGGTGGACCCGCAGGTCGTGGCCGGCTCCACGGACGACATCCCGACCGTCATCCTGGCCGTCACCGCCGACAAGGACCAGCAGGCGCTCGCCGACCAGCTGGAACGTTCCGTCGTCCCCGTCCTGTCGGACATCGAGGGCGTCGGCCAGGTCACCGTCGACGGCGTCCAGGACCTCCAGGTCACCGTCACCCCCGACAACGCCAAGCTCGCGGCCGCCGGCCTCGACGGCGCCAAGCTCGCCGAGGGCCTCCAGGCGGGCGGCGCGGCCGTCCCCGCCGGCTCCTTCGACGAGGCGGGCAAGAACCGCACCGTGCGCGTCGGCGGCGGCTACACCTCCCTCGCCCAGCTGGAGGAGCTGCGCCTGACCCCCGGCCCGGGCAAGCCGGCCGTCCGCCTCGGCGACGTCGCCTCCGTCAAGCAGGAGCCGGCCAAGGCCGTCTCCATCACCCGCACCAACGGCAAGCCCAGCCTCGCCCTCGTCCTCACCATGGACAAGGACGGCAGCGCCGTCGCCATCTCCGACGCGGTCAAGGACAAGCTGCCCGAGCTGCGCACCACGCTCGGCGCCGGCGCCGACCTGACCGTCGTCAGCGACCAGGGCCCGGCCGTCGCCAAGTCCATCTCCAGCCTCACCACCGAAGGCATGCTCGGCCTGCTCTTCGCGGTGATCGTGATCCTGGTCTTCCTCGCCTCGCTGCGCTCGACGCTGGTCACGGCGGTCTCCATCCCGCTGTCCGTCGTCCTCGCGCTCATCGTGCTGTGGACCCGCGACCTGTCGCTCAACATGCTGACCCTGGGCGCCCTCACCATCGCCATCGGCCGTGTCGTCGACGACTCGATCGTGGTCCTGGAGAACATCAAGCGCCACCTCGGCTACGGCGAGGAGCGCGAGGCCGCGATCATCACCGCGGTCAAGGAGGTCGCCGGCGCGGTCACCTCCTCCACCCTCACCACCGTCGCCGTCTTCCTGCCGATCGGCCTCACCGGCGGCATGATCGGCGAGCTCTTCGGCTCCTTCTCGCTCACCGTCACCGCGGCCCTGCTGGCCTCGCTGCTCGTCTCGCTGACGGTCGTACCGGTGCTCTCGTACTGGTTCCTGAGCGCGCCCAATGGCGTCGAGCCCGGGAACGCCGAGAGCGCGGCCAAGGCCCGCCGCGAGGCCGAGGAGAAGGAGGCGCGCAGCCGCCTCCAGCTCTTCTACGTCCGCGTCCTGGGCTTCGCCACCCGGCGCCGCCTGACCAGTGTGGCCATCGCCGTGGTCGTCCTCCTCGGCACCTTCGGGATGACCCCGATGCTGAAGACCAACTTCTTCGACCAGGGCGAGCAGGAGGTCCTGACGGTCAAGCAGGAGCTCGCCCCCGGCACCTCGCTGGCCGCCTCCGACGAGGCGAGCCGCAAGATCGAGCAGGTGCTGGCCTCGGTCGAGGGAGTCAAGAGCTACCAGGTCACCGTCGGCTCCTCCGGCTTCCTCGCGGCCTTCGGCGGCGGTACGGGCTCCAACCAGGCCTCGTACCAGGTCAGCCTGAAGGACTCCGGCAAGGCGGACGCCGTCAAGAAGGGCATCGAGGGCAAGCTGGCCGCCCTCGACGGCATCGGCGAGACCCGCATCGTGGCGGGCGACGGCTTCGGCAGCCAGAACCTCAGCGTGGTCGTCAAGGCCGGTGACGGCAAGGTCCTCGCCGAGGCCGCCGAGCAGGTCCGCGTCGAGGTCGCGAAGCTCAAGAACGTCGCCGACGTGCAGAGCGACCTCTCCCAGTCCGTGCCCCGCATCTCCGTGACCGCCACCCCCAAGGCGGCCGAGGCCGGCCTGAACCAGACCGCGCTCGGCGCGATCGTCGCGCAGGCCGTCCGGGGCAACCCGGCGGGCAAGGCCGTACTCGACGACACCGAGCGGGACATCGTCATCCGGTCCGCGCAGCCGGCCACCACCCTGGCCGAACTGCAGGCGCTCCCGGTCGGCCCGGTCAAGCTCGGCGACATCGCCGAGGTCAAGGAGGTCCCCGGCCCGGTCGCGATGACCCGGATCGACGGCGCCCGCGCCGCCACCGTCACCGCCCGGCCGCTCGGCGACAACACCGGCGCGGTCAGCGCCGAGCTGCAGACCAAGCTCAAGGCCCTGGACCTGCCGGAGGGCGCCACCGCATCCATCGGCGGCGTCTCCGAGGACCAGGACGAGGCCTTCGGCTCGCTGGGCCTGGCCATGCTCGCGGCCATCGCGATCGTGTTCATGCTGCTGGTCGCGACCTTCCGGTCGCTGATCCAGCCGCTGATCCTGCTGGTCTCCATCCCGTTCGCGGCGACCGGCGCACTCGGCCTGCTCATCGCCACCGGCACCCCGATGGGCGTCCCGGCGATGATCGGCATGCTGATGCTCATCGGCATCGTGGTGACCAACGCGATCGTGCTGATCGACCTGGTCAACCAGTACCGCGCCCAGGGCCTGGGCGTCGTGGAAGCGGTCGTCGAGGGCGGCCGCCACCGGCTGCGCCCGATCCTGATGACGGCCCTGGCGACGATCTTCGCGCTGCTCCCGATGGCGCTGGGCGTCACCGGCGAGGGCGGCTTCATCTCGCAGCCGCTCGCGGTCGTGGTGATCGGCGGCCTGGTCAGCTCCACCCTGCTGACGCTGCTCCTGGTGCCGACCCTCTACACGATGGTCGAGCTCCGCAAGGAGCGCCGCCGCGCCAAGCGCGCGGCGAAGCGCGAGGCCCGCCTGACGGTGGTCCCGGCCCCCTCCGCCACGGAGGAAGAGGTCCCGGCCAAGGCCTGACACCGCTCGCACAACGGCCGAAGGGCCGCTCCTCGAGGGGCGGCCCTTCGGGCGTGTGCGGGGGAGGCGGCGGCTACGGGAGCGCCAGCATCCGCTCCAGTGCGAGCTTCGCGAAGCTCTCCGTCTCCTTGTCGACCTGGATCTGGTTGACGAGGTTGCCCTCGGCCAGGGACTCCAGGGTCCACACCAGGTGCGGGAGGTCGATGCGGTTCATCGTCGAGCAGAAACAGACCGTCTTGTCGAGGAAGACGACTTCCTTGTCCTCGGCGGCGAATCGGTTCGCCAGACGGCGGACCAGGTTCAGCTCCGTGCCGATGGCCCACTTGGAACCGGCCGGGGCCGCCTCCAGCGCCTTGATGATGTACTCCGTCGAGCCGACGTAGTCCGCGGCCGCCACGACCTCGTGCTTGCACTCGGGGTGGACCAGGACGTTCACGCCGGGGATCCGGGCGCGGACGTCGTTGACCGAGTCGACCGAGAACCGGCCGTGCACCGAGCAGTGCCCGCGCCACAGGATCATCTTGGCGTTGCGCAGCTGCTCGGCCGTCAGGCCGCCGTTCGGCTTGTGCGGGTTGTAGAGCACGCAGTCGTCCAGGGACATGCCCATGTCGCGGACGGCGGTGTTGCGGCCCAGGTGCTGGTCCGGGAGGAAGAGGATCTTCTCGCCCTGCTCGAACGCCCACTCCAGGGCCTTCTTCGCGTTGGACGAGGTGCAGATCGTGCCGCCGTGCTTGCCGGTGAAGGCCTTGATGTCGGCGGAGGAGTTCATGTACGAGACGGGCACCGTGGTGTCGGCGATGCCGGCCTCGGTCAGTACGTCCCAGCACTCCGCGACCTGCTCGGCGGTGGCCATGTCGGCCATCGAGCAGCCGGCGGCCAGGTCCGGCAGGACCACCTTCTGGTCGTCCGAGGTCAGAATGTCCGCGGACTCGGCCATGAAGTGCACGCCGCAGAAGACGATGTACTCGGCCTCCGGCTTGGCGGCCGCGTCCTTGGCCAGCTTGAAGGAGTCGCCGGTGACGTCCGCGAACTCGATGACCTCGTCACGCTGGTAGTGGTGGCCCAGGATGAAGACCTTGTCCCCGAGCTTCTCCTTGGCCGCGCGGGCGCGCTCCACGAGGTTCGGGTCCGACGGCGAGGGCAGGTCGCCGGGGCACTCCACCCCGCGCTCGCTCTTGGGGTCGGCCTCACGGCCGAGCAGCAGCAGGGCAAGGGGCGTCGGCTGGACGTCCAAAGGCTGGGCGGTGGTCACGACACGCACCCTTTCTGTTCTGCGACAAGGGACTTCTGGATCATCACTTCGACTTCTCGTCTATTTGACGCTATCTATCATAACCGCTTCACGTCACTTTGACGATGCCGATAGTGTCAATGTGACGCATCAGCCCACGATTCGCCGGATCCACCCCCGCGCGCGGTGTGCGAGCATGGAATATCTGAAACAAGCGTCGGGTCCCGGAATGAATCCGCGGTCCCGCTCGTTGCCACCGACGGCAAGAGTCCGACGTTTCCCCGCCTTCCGGCGGGGAGCCGCCCACTTCGGGAGTGAATGCAGATGTCCGTACAGGACGACAAGACCACTGTGAGCGACGGCATCCTCCTGTCCGACGCCGCCGCCGAGAAGGTCAGGACCCTGCTGGAGCAGGAAGGCCGCGATGACCTGGCGCTCCGCGTCGCCGTCCAGCCCGGTGGCTGCTCCGGCCTGCGCTACCAGCTCTTCTTCGACGAGCGCTCCCTCGACGGCGACGTCGTGAAGGACTTCGACGGTGTGAAGGTCGTCACGGACCGGATGAGCTCCCCGTACCTCCACGGTGCCTCCATCGACTTCGTCGACACCATCGAGAAGCAGGGCTTCACGATCGACAACCCCAACGCCACGGGCTCCTGCGCCTGCGGCGACTCGTTCAGCTAAGCCGGACGCCCACGAGGGCCCGCCCCCGGTCGAATCCGACCGGGGGCGGGCCCTCGTGTCATATCCGGCCCCGGGTCCTGCCCGGGACCCCGGGTCCTGCCCGGGACCCCGGCTACTGCCGGGGGAGCGGCTTGCCCGTGGCCGCGTCGAGCACCTTCCGGTCGCCCAGCGGCTGCTGCAGCGTCACCGTCAAGGACATCTCCTGCGCCAGCATGATGCAGGCCTGGCCCGGCTTGTTCGGGGTGTCCGTGATCTTCACCAGGACCGATTCCGCCTGCTCCCGCGCCTCCACGGCATAGGTGCTGCACACGCTGCCCCAGAAGTTCACGGTCAGCTTCCGGTCGGCCTCCGCGTACGAGAAGCCGGTCACCGTACGAATGTCCTTCGGGCCGGGAGTGCCCTCCTGGGCGGCCGCCGCCGGCTGGGCCACCGTGTGACCGGGCGCGCCGCCTTGGCCCGCCACCTCGAAGAGCCAGGCCGGAACCAGACCCTGCGCCCCGTTCACCGTGCCGGGGACCAGCCCGAGCACGGCGCCCTTCACCGCCTCCGTCCGCGGGGGCTTCATAGGCCGCGGCTCCGGGTTGCACGGCACCGTGTCCGTGGCCGACACCGGGGTGTCCGCCGTCAGCGGGACCGCGCTCGCGCATCCGCTGGGCTCGGGGTTGCCCTCCCCGCCGCCCGACTTCGCATTCAGCCGGGCCAGCGCCTCCACGGCCCCGACCACCTGCTGCGAGGCCGCCCGTACGGGGGCCTTCAGCTCCCCGTTGCCCCCCACCACCGAGCCGTCGGAGCCCACGCTGACCTTCGTGGCCCAGCCGTGCGTGGGCAGCCCGCCGACCACCGGGTCGGCGGCCACCACCCGTACCGAACCCTGGTTGAACCGGGCGTCCGGCGTGGCCCCCTCCACCCCCGCGGCGGTCAGTACCGGGGCCGCGGCGGCCTTGGCGGCCTCCTCCGACACCGGCTTGCCCGTCTCGGCCCCGCCGCCCGCACTCGCCCCCGCGTCCCGCGGGAGGGTGGCCGGACCACAGGTGTCCTTGCCGCGCACACAGTCGTCCCCGGCGCCGTTGCCGTTGCCCAGCGCCTGGAAGCGGGCGAAGTTCCACGTCCCCGGCGCCGTACGGACCACCGTGAGCCGGGGCCCGGAGCCGTCTGCGGCCTCCCCGGCCAGCCAGACGTCCCCGCTCAGTCGCGGCTCGCCGGGCAGACCCAGAGCCGCCGCGAGGCGGGCCACCTCCGCCGCGGTGACCTCGCCGGACAGCGCGTAGGTAGGCGCGTCGGCCGGAGCCTCCGGAAGCTTCACGTCGGCCCGGTAGACCACCCCGCCGCCGGACGGGTCGGGCTCCCCGGGCGCGATGCCCGGCCCCGAGGGGTCCCCCGCGTCGCGGGGCGCGGAGGCCGCGCTGTCACCCGTACGGTGGCCCGACCCACCGTCGCCGTAGGCGGTCGACGCCCAGTACGCGCCACCGCCGCCCGCGAGCAGGACGGCGGCCGCGATCGAGCCGACGGCCCAGGCGGGCCGCCGCCGAGTGCCGCGTGATGTGTCGTCGGGTTCTTCGCTGGTCACCGCATCGCTCCTTCACCGGTCCCGTCGTACCTGATGCGGGTGTGACGGAGCGGGAGCGAAACCGGTTCCCTCCTACTGGTCCCCGTACACGGACGTGGAGGCGATCAGCCGCGCCGAGGCCGGCGGGACGCTGATCCCGTGGATCTGCGAAGGGGCCACGCGGACCGGCCGGGGGCCCGCCGGGACCGCCCAGTGCGGGGCCATCCGCGCGCAGTCACCCAGCAGACGGGCGAAACCGGGCTGTCGTGGGGCTTCCGCGCCGCGCTTGTCGGCGGTGTACTCGGAGTAGCCGAAACCGTCGGTATAGGTCATGCAGGCACCGTAGGCATCGAAGCTCATGCGAAGAAAGACCTACTAAGGGGTAGTTTCCGGGGTACAGCCTGGGGCCGCTTACCGGGTAGTTTTGACTGTCCCTCGCCGTCCTCAGCAGGAGCGTCCTCGCCGTGCGCATCGCAGTCACCGGCTCCATCGCCACCGACCACCTCATGACCTTCCCCGGCCGTTTCGCCGACCAGCTGGTCGCGGACCAGCTGCACACGGTCTCCCTCTCCTTCCTCGTCGACAACCTCGACGTCCGGCGGGGCGGGGTCGGCCCGAACATCTGCTTCGGTATGGGGCAGCTCGGCAGCCGCCCGATCCTCGTCGGAGCCGCCGGCTCCGACTTCGACGAGTACCGCGCCTGGCTCGACCGGCACGGCGTCGACACCGAGTCCGTCCGGATCTCCGAGGTGCTGCACACCGCGCGCTTCGTGTGCACCACGGACTCCGACCACAACCAGATCGGCTCCTTCTACACGGGCGCGATGAGCGAGGCCCGGCTGATCGAGCTCAAGTCCGTGGCCGACCGGGTGGGCGGGCTCGACCTGGTCCTCATCGGCGCGGACGACCCCGAGGCGATGCTGCGCCACACGGAGGAGTGCCGCACGCGCGGGATCCCCTTCGCCGCCGACTTCTCGCAGCAGATCGCCCGGATGGACGGCGACAACATCCGCACCCTGATGGAGGGTGCGACCTTCCTCTTCTCGAACGAGTACGAGAAGGGCCTCATCGAGTCGAAGTCCGGCTGGACCGACGAGGAGATCCTGTCGAAGGTCGGCACGCGCGTGACCACGCTGGGCTCCAACGGCGTCAGGATCGAGCGCGTCGGCGAGGCCCCGATCGTGGTCGGCTGCCCGGAGGAGAACGCGAAGGTCGACCCGACGGGTGTCGGCGACGCGTTCCGCGCCGGGTTCCTGACCGGTCTGGGCTGGGGCGTCGGCCTGGAGCGTGCGGCGCAGCTGGGCTGCATGCTCGCGACGCTGGTCATCGAGACCCTGGGCACCCAGGAGTACACGCTGGCCCGTGCCCACTTCATGGAGCGCTTCACCAAGGCCTACGGCGACGAAGCCGCGGCAGAAGTCCGCGCCCGCCTCTCCTGACCCCACCGCCCCCGCCGCCGTCTCAGCCCGGCCCCATTCAGCCTCGCCGGCGTGTGAGCCCGCGCCGGTTTCCGCCTCGCCGGCGTTTGGGCCCGGCCCCATTCAGCCCGGCGCAGCTGGATCGGTGCGGGTGGGGCGGGGCCGACCCGGCGGGGCCGACCCGGCCGGGCCGGGCCGGGTCAGGCCGCTCGGCGGACCGTGTAGGCGGAGCCGACCTCGCGGGGGGTCTCGCCCACATACGTGTGGCCCCGCATCGCGCACCACGCCGGGATGTCCAGCCGGGCCACCTCGTCGTCGGAGACGACCGTGACGGTCCCGCCCACCGGGACCGTCACGATGGCCCGGGCCAGTTCGATCACCGGCTGGGGGCACCGCAGCCCGAGCGCGTCGAGCTCCAGGGAGTCCGCCACCGGAGCCACCGCCGGGGGCTCCGACACGCCGAGCCGTTCCCGTACGTCCGCCACCGCGCGCGGCAGCACCTCCAGGAACGCGTTGACGTCCTCCGCCGGGGTCCCCGGCGGCAGGGACACCCGTACGTTCCCCTCCGACAGCACGCCCATCGCCCGCAGCACGTGACTGGGGGTCAGCGTGGAGCTCGTGCACGAGGAGCCGGAGGAGACCGAGAAGCCGGCCCGGTCCAGCTCGTGCAGCAGCGTCTCCCCGTCGACGTACAGGCAGGAGAAGGTGACCAGGTGCGGCAGCCGCCGTTCCGGATCGCCCACCACCTCCACGTCCGGGACCAGCCGCACCACCCGCCGCCGGATGCGGTCCACCAGGACCCGCAGCCGGGCCGCCTCCGCGTCCGCCTCGGCCCGTACGGCCCGCAGGGAAGCCGCCGCGGCCACGATCGCGGGCAGGTTCGTGAAACCGGGGGAGCGTCCCGACTCCCTCTCGTCCGCGGGGCCTTGGGGGGAGAAGCGCACCCCCTTGCGGACCGCCAGCAGGCCGACCCCGGGCGGGCCGCCCCACTTGTGCGCACTCGCGGCCAGTACGGACCAGGCGCCCTCCACCGGACCCCAGCCCAGCGACTGGGCCGCGTCCACCAGCAGCGGCACTCCGGCGGCCCCGCAGACCTCGGCCACCTCCGCCACGGGCTGGATGGTGCCCACCTCGTGGTTGGCCGACTGGAGGCAGGCGAGGGCACTCTCCGGGGCGAGCGCGTCCGCGTACGCGGCGGGCGTCACCGCGCCCCACCGGTCCACCGGGACCTCGGTCACCGTCCCGCCGTGCGCCTCGTGCATCTCGGCCGCGTGCAATACAGAACTGTGTTCGACCGCCGATACGACCAGATGACTTCCGACGCGCCGGCGCCCCGCGAGGACCCCCGCCACCCCCGTGTGAACCGCGTGCGTCCCCGAAGGAGTGAACACGAGCTCGTCGGCCCGGCATCCCACGGCCTCCGCGGCGGCCTCCCGCGCCGCGTCCAGCAGCAGCCGGGCGCGCCTGCCCTCCCGGTAGAGCCGGGCCGGATCGGCCCAGCCCTCGTCCAGGGCGGCCTGCAACGCCTGGCGGGCCACGGGGTGCAGGGGAGCGGCGGACGCGCTGTCGAAGTACGGCATCCGGTCACCGTAAGGCAGGGGCCGTGCGGAGCACGCCGTTGAGGGGTGGTGGTCGGGCGACGGGTGGGCAGGGGTCGTGCGGAGCACGCCGGTGGGGGGCGGTGGTCGGATGACGGGTGGGCGGGGCCCGGAGCGTTCGAGGTCAGGGGGCGTCAGATGTGCTCCGGAGCCCGCCATTCAGGGTCATTCGTGCCGTCCCCCGGACGGCGGATCCATCCCTTCGGGGGCAGTAGCGGCGCGTTGGGCACCCTCCCCGCGCGACCCCAAATAGCGTCCAGTAGGGTTTGGTCCGCATAAACATCCAAACCCCTGCCTGCGTCAGGGCCGGCGACCGACCCGAACACGGCCGCGGCCGGCCGCGCGGGCCGAGACTCTCGGGAAGGCGCTACGTGAGTCCCTACGGCTCCGACCGCTCGCCGCGGCGCCCGATGCGGCGGAAGCTGCTGCAGGCGCTGACTGCGGGCGTGGTCCTGGCGACCGCCACTGGTTGCTCGTATACATGGAAAGACTTCCCCCGCCTCGGAATGCCGACTCCGGTAACCGAGGAGGCGCCGCGCATCCTCTCCCTGTGGCAGGGATCCTGGGCGGCCGCGCTGGTCACGGGCATCCTCGTGTGGGGCCTGATCATCTGGAGCGTCATCTTCCACCGGCGCAGCCGGACGAAGATCGAGGTCCCCGCGCAGACCCGGTACAACATGCCCATCGAGGCGCTGTACACCGTGGTCCCGCTCATCATCGTCTCGGTGCTCTTCTACTTCACCGCTCGTGACGAGTCGAAGCTCCTGGCCCTCACCCCGAAGCCGCCGCACACGATCAACGTGATCGGCTTCCAGTGGAGCTGGGGCTTCAACTACGTCGAGAACGTCGACGGCGACGCGGCGACCCCGAAGGCGGGCGCGGTCCCCAAGGAGCTGGCCTCCATCCCGGACCGCTTCACCAAGGACTTCCCGGCGGGCGCCGAGGGCGTCTACCAGAAGGGTGTCCCGGGGGACAAGAACCCCCAGACGGGCAACCCGGGTCCGACCCTGGTCCTCCCCAAGGGCGAGAAGGTCCGTTTCATCCTGTCGTCGAACGACGTGATCCACTCCTTCTGGGTGGTCCCGTTCCTGTTCAAGCAGGACGTCATTCCGGGCCACACCAACGTCTTCGAGGTCACCCCGTCCGAATACGGCACCTTCATGGGCAAGTGCGCCGAGCTCTGCGGCGTTGACCACTCCCGGATGCTCTTCAACGTCAAGGTGGTCTCCCCCGAGGAGTACCGGGCGTACCTGAAGGATCTGGCGGAGAAGGGTCAGACCGGCTACCTCCCGGCCGGCATCCAGCAGACCGACCCGGCCCGGAATGCGGAAGTGAACAAACTGTGAGCATCCTCAACGAATCCCAGGGTGCCGCCGCCGACTCGTATGAGAACGAGCTGCCGGTACGGCGCAAGCAGCCGGGCAATGTGGTCGTGAAGTGGCTGACCACGACCGACCACAAGACCATCGGCACGATGTACCTGGTCACGTCGTTCGTGTTCTTCATCATCGGCGGCGTGCTGGCGCTCTTCATGCGCGCCGAGCTGGCCCGTCCGGGCACGCAGATCATGTCGAACGAGCAGTTCAACCAGGCGTTCACCATGCATGGCACGATCATGCTGCTGATGTTCGCCACCCCGCTCTTCGCGGGCTTCGCCAACTGGATCATGCCGCTGCAGATCGGCGCGCCCGACGTGGCGTTCCCGCGGCTGAACATGTTCGCGTACTGGCTGTACCTCTTCGGCTCGACCATCGCGGTGGCCGGCTTCGTGACGCCGAACGGCGCCGCGGACTTCGGCTGGTTCGCCTACTCCCCGCTGTCGGACGCGGTCCGGTCGCCGGGCATCGGCGCCGACATGTGGATCATGGGTCTGGCCTTCTCCGGCTTCGGAACCATCCTCGGCTCGGTCAACTTCATCACCACGATCATCTGCATGCGCGCACCCGGCATGACGATGTTCCGCATGCCGATCTTCACCTGGAACGTGCTGCTGACCGGTGTCCTGGTCCTGCTCGCCTTCCCGGTGCTGGCCGCCGCACTCTTCGCGCTGGAGGCCGACCGCAAGTTCGGTGCGCATGTGTTCGATGCCGCGAACGGCGGCGCATTGCTCTGGCAGCACCTCTTCTGGTTCTTCGGGCATCCAGAGGTGTACATCATCGCGCTGCCGTTCTTCGGAATCGTCTCCGAGATCATCCCGGTCTTCAGCCGTAAGCCGATGTTCGGCTACATCGGCCTGATCGCCGCGACGATCGCGATCGCGGGCCTCTCCGTGACCGTGTGGGCCCATCACATGTACGTCACCGGTGGTGTGCTGCTGCCGTTCTTCTCCTTCATGACCTTCCTGATCGCGGTACCGACCGGTGTGAAGTTCTTCAACTGGATCGGCACCATGTGGAAGGGCTCGCTGTCCTTCGAGACCCCGATGCTCTGGACGATCGGCTTCCTGGTCACCTTCACCTTCGGTGGTCTGACCGGCGTCATCCTGGCCTCGCCCCCGATGGACTTCCACGTCTCCGACTCGTACTTCGTCGTCGCGCACTTCCACTACGTCGTCTTCGGCACCGTGGTGTTCGCGATGTTCGCCGGCTTCCACTTCTGGTGGCCGAAGTTCACGGGCAAGATGCTGGACGAGCGCCTGGGCAAGATGACGTTCTGGACGCTGTTCATCGGCTTCCACGGCACCTTCCTGGTGCAGCACTGGCTGGGTGCCGAGGGCATGCCGCGTCGTTACGCGGACTACCTCGCCGCCGACGGTTTCACCGCGCTGAACACGATCTCGACGATCAGCTCGTTCGTGCTCGGCCTGTCGATGCTGCCGTTCATGTACAACGTCTGGAAGACGGCCAAGTACGGCGAGAAGATCGAGGTCGACGACCCGTGGGGTTACGGCCGTTCGCTCGAGTGGGCGACGTCCTGCCCGCCGCCGCGGCACAACTTCCTCACCCTGCCGCGGATCCGTTCCGAATCCCCGGCGTTCGACCTGCACCACCCTGAGATCGCGGCCCTCGACCACCTCGAGGACCACAGCGTCGCCGCCAAGGCCGTCACCGGTGGCAAGGAGGCCGACAAGTGAAGATCCAGGGCAAGATGTTCCTCTGGCTCTCCTTCTTCATCCTGATCATGGCCGTCGTGTACGGCGTGTGGTCGAAGGAGCCCGTCGGTACCACCGCGCTCTTCCTGGCCTTCGGCCTGAGCGTCATGATCGGCTACTACCTGGCCTTCACGGCCAAGCGTGTCGACGAGATGGCCCAGGACAACCTGGAGGCCGACGTCGCCGACGAGGCGGGCGAGCTGGGGTTCTTCTCCCCGCACAGCTGGCAGCCGCTCTCGCTGGGCATCGGCGGTGCGCTCGCGTTCATGGGCGTCATCTTCGGCTGGTGGCTCATGTACTTCTCGGCCCCGATCATCGTGATCGGCCTGTGGGGCTGGGTGTACGAGTACTACCGCGGTGAGAACCAGAACCAGTAGCAGCACCTTCGCGGCCGCGCCGCGCAGCACTTGGGGCCCGGGCACCTCCTTCGGGAGGAGCCCGGGCCCCTCGTTTGCAGTCACCCCGCGCGCCGGATTTGTCATACTTTCATAGCGTTGGCTCCATGAAGCACTCACCGCGTCTTTGGACGGTACTCAGCTGCTCCCTGCTGGTCGCGTCCCTCGGGGCCGGCGCCACCGCATGCGGGTCCGGCGACAAGAACCCGCTGTCAGCCCGCCCGTACGACGCGGGCGATCAGGTCGCCTTCAACCAGAGCGCCGGCAACCGCCCCGTGAACCCCGACCGGCCCCTCGAAATCACCGCCAAGAGCGGCGGCGGCCGGATCACCGATGTGCTGGCCGTGGACACCCACGGCCGCCGCCTGGCGGGCGAACTGAGCGCCAAGGGGGACCGCTGGCACAGCACCACCCCGATGGCCTCAGGCGTCCGCTACACGGTCACCGTGAGCACCGAGGACGAGCGGGGCGCCCCCGGGCAGCGCACGCTCACCTTCGACACCACCCCCTCCAAGGGGATCCTGAAGGTCGAGTTCGGCCCGGACGAGGGCAAGTACGGCGTCGGGCAGCCCGTCACCGCCGAACTCAGCGAGCCCGTCAAGGACAAGGCCGCCCGCGCCATCGTGGAACGGGGCCTCGTCGTCGACACGCCGCCCGGCGTCGAGGGCGCCTGGCACTGGGTGGACGACAAGAACCTCCACTACCGGCCCAAGGACTACTGGCCCGCCAACTCCGCCGTCTCCGTGCGGAGCAACCTGGAAGGCGTCAGGATCACCGACGAGCTCCACGGGGCCGTCGCCAAGCCGCTGAAGCTGGAGATCGGGGACCGGGTCGAGGTCACCACCGACGCCTCCTCGCACTACCTCACGTTCCGGCGCAACGGAGAAGTGATCAACACCATTCCGGTGACCACCGGAAAGCCCGGCTTCTCCACCCGCAACGGCATCAAGGTGGTGCTGGGCAAGCAGTACTACGTACAGATGCGCGGGGACACCGTCGGCATCGGCGGCAGCGAGTACTACAACCTGCCCGTCTACTACGCCACCCGCGTCACCTGGAGTGGTGAATACGTCCACGCCGCGCCGTGGTCCGTCGGCTCCCAGGGCTACGAGAACGTCAGCCACGGCTGCACCGGCATGAGCACCGGCAACGCCGCCTGGTTCTACGAGAACATCACCGAGGGCGACGTCGTCAAGGTGATCAACAGCATCGGCGACGACATGGACGTCTTCGGCAACGGCTTCGGCGACTGGAACATGGACTGGAAGGACTGGCGCCAGGGCAGCGCCCTGCTCAAGGGCACCCAGGAAGGCCGCAGCCCGGTCGACCAGGCCCGCCTGCGCCCCACCGTCTAGGTGGCCCCGGGCCGCCCCCTCCCCCCGGACGCCGTCCGGGGGGAGAATCCCGGCTCATTCACCCGTACGGGCCCCTGCGGGGCGCACACGGGCACACGCGGGGCCCGTAGGACGGATCAGGCGTCCAGGGACAGACGGGTCCTCAGGAGGCCCGCCAGGGTGTCCGCGAACTGCACCGGGTCCACCGGAAGGGTCACGGCGGCGTCCGCGCGGCTCCACGTGGCCAGCCAGGCGTCCTGCGGGCGCCCCATCAGCAGCAGCACCGGCGGACACCGGAAGATCTCGTCCTTGATCTGCCGGCACACACCCATGCCTCCGGCCGGAACGGCCTCGCCGTCCAGCACGCACACGTCGATTCCGCCCGCGTCCAGCTCCGTCAGGACCGCCGGCAGCGTCGCGCACTCCAGGAACTCCACCGGCGGCAGGTCCGCGGCGGGCCTGCGTCCTGCCGCCAGCCGCACCTGCTCCCGGGTGCCCGCGTCGTCGCTGTAGACCAGAACCCGCGCAGTCGCCCGCATTTCGTTCCTCCACGTGGCCGTGAATCACGTTGATGTTGCGCGGGATGCTACTCCTCCCGGTGCGCCGTCAACATCGGTTCGAACATGTCGCAGGTGGCGGCGTGCAGGGCTCGTCTGATGGGCCGTTCGGGCCTTGCACACGCCCCTGACACTCCGAACGGCACCCCCCGGGGTGAGGGCGGGATAAGCGACCGACATAATGTCGGTCGTGGCGACAGCAACGACAGTAGATACCGGGCACGCGCACCCGACGGTCAACCGGCCGAACCTCGTCAGCGTCGGAACCATCATCTGGTTGAGTTCCGAGCTGATGTTCTTCGCGGCCCTCTTCGCGATGTACTTCACCCTGCGATCCGTGATGGGTCCCGAGTTCTGGACGAAACAGGCCGAGGCCCTGAATCTTCCCTTCTCGGCGACGAACACGACGATCCTGGTGCTTTCCTCGCTCACCTGCCAGCTCGGCGTATTCGCCGCCGAGCGCGGTGACGTGAAGAAGCTCCGGACGTGGTTCATCATCACGTTCGTCATGGGTGCGATCTTCATTGGCGGCCAGGTGTTCGAGTACACCGAGCTGGTCAAGCATGAGGGCCTGTCCCTCTCGTCGGACCCCTACGGCTCGGTGTTCTACCTGACCACCGGCTTCCACGGTCTGCACGTGACGGGCGGTCTCATCGCCTTCCTGCTGGTCCTCGGCCGGACGTACGCGGCCAAGAGGTTCACCCACGAACAGGCCACGTCGGCCATCGTCGTGTCCTACTACTGGCACTTCGTCGACGTCGTCTGGATCGGCCTCTTCGCGACGATCTACCTGATCAAGTAGCGAACACGTCACCGGGCAAGACCCGGCACTCCATCCAGACACACCGACGCAGAAGATCCTGACACCGGGGTAATCCGTGAAAAAGCTCTCCGCACGACGACGCCATCCGCTGGCGGCGGTCGTCGTTCTACTCCTCGCGCTGGCGGCCACTGGGGGGCTGTACGCCGCCTTCGCCCCCGCGGGCAAGGCGCAGGCCGATGAAACCGCCCAGTCCCTCGCCATCGAGGAGGGCAAGAAGCTCTACGCCGTGGGTTGCGCAAGCTGCCACGGAACCGGCGGTCAGGGTTCCTCTGACGGCCCGAGCCTGGTCGGCGTCGGCTCCGCGGCCGTCGACTTCCAGGTGAGCACGGGCCGCATGCCCGCCCAGCAGCCCGGCGCCCAGGTGCCGAAGAAGCCCGTCATTTACGAACAGGCGCAGATCGACCAGCTGGCCGCGTACATCGCGTCCCTCGGCGCCGGTCCGATCACGCCGACCGCGAAGCAGTACGACCCGGCGGGCGCCGACATCGCCAACGGTGGTGAGCTCTTCCGCAACAACTGCGCGCAGTGCCACAACTTCACCGGCGAAGGCGGCGCGCTGACGAACGGCAAGTACGCCCCCAACCTTGAGGGCGTCTCGCCGAAGCACATCTACGAGGCCATGCAGACCGGCCCGCAGAACATGCCCTCCTTCCCCGACAGCACCATGCCGGAGAAGCAGAAGAAGGACATCATCGCGTACCTGGAAAACGTCAACGGCGAGAAGTCGACCAGCCCCGGCGGCCTGAAGCTCGGTGGCCTCGGCCCCGTCTCCGAGGGTCTGTTCGGCTGGATCTTCGCCCTGGGTGCGCTGATCGCTGTCGCCGTCTGGGTCGCGGCCCACACCGCTAAGGCCAAGAAGTCATGAGTAGCCAAGAGATTCCCGAAGAGAAGCACCTGCCGAGCGAGCAGGGCGACACCCACCACGGTGGCGTAGCGGTCGCGGACGACCCGTTCGCCGACCCGGGCCTGCCGGTCCACAAGCCCCGCATCCAGGACATCGACGAGCGGGCGGCGAAGCGCTCCGAGCGCACCGTCGCGATGCTCTTCATCCTGTCGATGCTGGCGACGATCGGCTTCATCGCGTCCTACGTGATCTTCCCGGTCGACAAGATCGTCTACATCTTCCCCATCGGGAAGGTCAGCGCGCTCAACTTCTCCCTGGGCATGACCCTGGGCGTGGCCCTCTTCTGCATCGGCGCGGGCGCGGTCCACTGGGCCCGCACCCTGATGTCCGACGTGGAGGTCGCCGCCGAGCGCCACGAGATTGCCGCTCCGCCGGAGGTCAAGGCGCAGGTCCTGCAGGACTTCGCCGACGGTGCGAACGAGTCCGGCATCGGCCGGCGTCCGCTGATCCGCAACACGCTGCTCGGCGCGATGGCCATGGTGCCGCTCGCCGGCGTCATGCTGCTGCGCGACCTGGGCCCGCTGCCGGAGGAGAAGCTCCGCAAGACCCTGTGGGCCAAGGGCAAGCTGCTCATCAACGACAACACCAACGAGCCGCTGCGTCCCGAGGACGTGCTCGTCGGGTCGCTGACCTTCGCCAGGCCGGAAGGCCTGGAGGAGGAGCAGCACGACTTCCAGGTCCAGATCGCCAAGGCCGCCCTGATGATCGTCCGTATCCAGCCGGACGACATCAAGGACAAGAAGGAACTGGAGTGGTCCCACGACGGGATCGTGGCCTACTCCAAGATCTGCACCCACGTCGGCTGCCCGATCAGCCTGTACGAGCAGCAGACGCACCACGTGCTCTGCCCGTGCCACCAGTCCACCTTCGACCTCTCCGACGGCGCCCGTGTCATCTTCGGCCCGGCCGGTCACGCGCTTCCGCAGCTGCGGATCGGCGTGAATGACGAAGGCTTCCTCGAAGCGCTTGGCGACTTCGAAGTGCCCGTCGGTCCTGCATTCTGGGAGCGCGGATGAGCACCAGCGACAACAACGAGCGCAAAGCGCCGGCCGGCGAGCGCGTAGCGGACTGGGCGGACGGCCGCCTGGGCATCTACGGCCTGGCCAAGGCCAACATGCGCAAGATCTTCCCGGACCACTGGTCCTTCATGCTGGGTGAGATCTGCCTCTACAGCTTCATCATCATCATCCTCACGGGTGTGTACCTGACGCTGTTCTTCCACCCGAGCATGAACGAGGTCGTGTACCACGGCTCGTACGTGCCGATGCAGGGCGTCATGATGTCCGAGGCCTTCGCCTCGACGCTGGACATCAGCTTCGACGTCCGCGGTGGCCTGCTGATCCGTCAGATCCACCACTGGGCGGCACTGATCTTCGTCGCGGCGATGATCGTGCACATGATGCGCGTCTTCTTCACCGGCGCGTTCCGCAAGCCCCGTGAGGTCAACTGGATCTTCGGCTTCCTGCTGCTGGTCCTCGGCATGTTCACCGGCTTCACCGGTTACTCGCTGCCGGACGACCTGCTCTCGGGTACCGGTGTCCGCTTCATGCAGGGCGCCATCCTGTCCGTCCCGGTCGTCGGCACGTACCTGTCGATGTTCCTGTTCGGCGGGGAGTTCCCGGGCGGCGACTTCGTCGCGCGGTTCTACTCGGTGCACATCCTGCTGCTGCCCGGCATCATGATGGGCCTGCTCGTGGCCCACCTGATCCTGGTCTTCTACCACAAGCACACCCAGTTCGCGGGTCCCGGCAAGACGAACAACAACGTCGTCGGCATGCCGCTGCTGCCGGTCTACATGGCCAAGGCCGGAGGCTTCTTCTTCCTGGTCTTCGGTGTCATCTCGGCCGTCGCGGCCATCGCCACGATCAACCCGATCTGGGCGCTCGGCCCGTACCGCCCGGACCACGTGTCCACCGGTGCGCAGCCCGACTGGTACATGGGTATGCCGGAAGGCCTGATCCGAGCCATGCCCGGCTGGGAGATCAACATGTGGGGCCACACGCTCGTCCTGGGCGTGTTCATCCCGCTGCTGCTCTTCCCGCTGGTGCTCGGTGCGATCGCCGTCTGGCCGTTCATCGAGTCCTGGGTCACCGGGGACAAGCGCGAGCACCACATCCTGGACCGCCCGCGCAACGTCCCGACCCGCACGGCCTTCGGTGTCGCCTGGATCGCGGAGTACATCGTGCTCCTCATCGGCGGTGGCAACGACATGTTCGCCCAGTACTTCCACCTGTCGATCAACTCGATCACCTGGTTCGTCCGGATCGGCTTCTTCGTCGTCCCGGTCCTCGCCTTCATCGTCACCAAGCGGATCTGCCTCGGCCTCCAGCGCCGGGACCACGACAAGGTGCTGCACGGTCGCGAGACCGGCATCATCAAGCGCCTGCCGCACGGTGAGTTCGTCGAGGTCCACGAGCCGCTCCCGGCGGGCCAGCTGCACAAGCTCACCGCGCACGAGCAGTACAAGCCGATCGAGATCGGCCCGACGGTCGACGAGAACGGTGTCGAGCGCAAGGTGAAGGCCACCGAGAAGCTGCGCGCGAAGCTCAGCAAGGGCTTCTACGGCGAGAACAACCAGATTCCGAAGCCCACGGCGGAGGAGTACAAGGAGATCCAGGCCGGCCACGGCCACCACTGATCTCCGTATGAACGCATGAGGGACTGATTTCGGTCAGTCCTGGTGTCGCCACGGCGAGAGCCCCGTCCAGTGTCTGGACGGGGCTCTTTGCCGTAACCGGGGCTGGATAGGCTGAACCCTGACCGATCAGACGTGGGCGCCAGAGAATGGGGACGGCCCACCGACAGCAGGAGCGGACCATGAACGTTGCGACCCCGGCAGGCGGCGACAGCGTGGCGGCCCGTGGCTGGCCGGGCCTTCTCGACGCTCTGCTGACCGGCCAGGACCTGCGCGCGGAGGACACCGCCTGGGCCATGGACCGGATCATGCGGGGGGAGGCCACCGACGCCCAGATCGCCGGCTTCACGGTCGCGCTGCGGGCCAAGGGGGAGACGGTCGAGGAGATCAACGGCCTCGTACGGGCGATGTACGCGCACGCCAACCTGATCGAGGTGCCCGGCCGGACGGTGGACATCGTCGGCACCGGCGGCGACGGGGCCAAAACGGTGAACATCTCCACGATGTCGGCGGTCGTGGTGGCCGGTACCGGCGCCAAGGTCGTCAAGCACGGCAACCGGGCCGCGTCCTCCGCGAGCGGCTCCTCGGACGTCCTGGAGAAGCTCGGGGTGAACCTCCACCTGAGCCGGGAGCGGGTCGTGGAGGTCGCCGAGGAGGCGGGCATCACCTTCTGCTTCGCCGTGAAGTTCCACCCGGCTCTGCGCCATGTGGCCGCGGCCCGCAAGGAACTGGGCATCCGGACCTTCTTCAACGCGCTGGGCCCGCTGACCAACCCGGCCCGGGTGCGCGCCCAGGCGACCGGCGTGGCCGATCCCCGGATGGCCCCGATCATCGCGGGCGTGCTCGCCGAGCGGGGCTCCTCCGCGCTGGTCTTCCGCGGTGACGACGGCCTGGACGAACTGACCACGACGTCGACCTCGCGCATCTGGTGGGTCGGCGACGGCAAGGTCTCCGAGCGGGCCTTCGACCCCCGTGACGTGGGCATCTCCCTGGTCGACGTCTCCGCCCTGGCTGGCGGGGACCCCTCGTACAACGCGGACGTGGCCCGCCGCCTGCTGGCCGGCGAGACCGGACCGGTCCGCGACGCCGTGCTGCTGAACTCGGCGGCGGCCCTGGTGGCCCTCGACCCGGGCCCGGGCAGCCTGGAGGAGCAGATCACGGCCGGTATCGCCCGTGCGGCGGAGTCCATCGACTCGGGTGCGGCGCGGGCCGCCCTGGAGCGCTGGGTGACGGCCAGCAACGCGTAGCGGTGTGAGAACGGCGTGAAAGCGACGACCCCGGTCCGCCATTCGGACCGGGGTCTTGCGTTCGGTCGATCTTGTGGCAGGATGCTGGACAGGTCACGAGTGACAGCGTTTAGGCCCCGGCTTGCTGTCCGGCAACCCTCCTTCCGTGGCGGGGTGCCCCGGGTGATGACCAGGTCGTAGGCAGCAAGGCCTACGGCAAGCGCGGATCCCTCGACACCAGGGGTCCTGGTCTTCTCGAGGAGCTTTTTCCGTGAGCAAGCGAATGCGATAGGGCGACTCCGCCCCTACTTCAACCCTCGGATCAGGGTCACTTCCGTGTACCCCCGCCCACCGCGGTCCGAGGACTCTCCCGTACCCCGGACGGCCGCAGCGCCGTACCCGCGTACGGGCACACCGAAGCCATTCAGCCCTGCCTGCCGGGAGATACCGCCATGTCCGCAACCCTGAACGCCGCCGTCGCCACCGCCGCCGCAGCCACCGTCGACCCCGCCTGTGCCGAGCCGCTCGCGGTCCTCGGCCGCGACGTCACGGTCCCGCTCGTCACCGGGGGCGAGGTCACCTACGCGGCCCTCGACTACGCGGCCAGCGCCCCCGCCCTGCAGCGGGTCTGGGACGACGTGGCCGCGTACGCCCCGTACTACGGCAGCGTGCACCGCGGCGCCGGGTACCTCTCGCAGCTCTCCACCGACCTCTTCGAGCAGAGCCGGGTCACCGTCGCCGAGTTCCTCGACTGCCGCCCCGCCGACCAGGTCGTCTTCACCCGGTCCACCACCGACTCGCTGAACCTGCTCGCCGCCGTACTCCCCGCCGGCTGCCAGGTGTTCGTCTTCGAGACCGAGCACCACGCCTCCCTGCTGCCGTGGGTCGACGCACAGGTCACCTACCTCAACGCGCCGCGCACCCCCGCCGAGGCCGTCGCCACCCTGGAGCGGGCGCTCGCCGACCGCGACCCGTACGGTCCCGCCCTGGTCTGCGTCACCGGCGCCTCCAACGTCACCGGCGAGCTGTGGCCGGTCAAGGAACTCGCCGCCGCCGCGCACGCCCACGGCGCGCGCATCGTGCTGGACGCCGCCCAACTCGCCCCGCACCACCGCGTCTCCGTGCAGGAGCTGGACGTCGACTGGGTCGCCTTCTCCGGGCACAAGCTGTACGCGCCCTTCGGCTCGGGCGTGCTCGCCGGACGCGCGGACTGGCTGCAGGAAGCGCAGCCGTACCTGGCCGGCGGCGGGGCCTCCCGCAAGGTGGCCCGGCGCGAGGACGGCGGCGTGGACGTCGAGTGGCACACCACCGCGGCCCGCCACGAGGCCGGCTCCCCGAACGTCATCGGCGTCTACTCCATCGCCTCGGCCTGCAAGGCCCTGACCGAGGCCGGCTTCGAGAACCTCGTCGCCCGCGAGCAGCACCTCATCGCGAAGGTCCGGAGCGGCCTGGCGGAGGTCCCGGCGGTCCGGATCCTCTCCCTCTTCGGGGACGACGCCCCGCGGGTCGGCGTCATCTCCTTCGTGGTGGACGGCTGGAACAGCTCCCACTTCGCCGCCGCGCTGTCCGCCGAGTACGGGATCGGCGTCCGCGACGGCCTGTTCTGCGCCCACCCGCTGGTCCGCACCCTGCTGGGCAGCGAGCCGCAGGCCCAGGGCGAATGCGGAGCCCCCGAGGCGGCGCCGGGGGAGCGCTCGCTGAACGCGATCCGCGTCAGCTTCGGCGCGGGCACCCCGGACGAGCACGTGGAGCGGTTCGTCCGCGCGGTGCGGGAACTCGTCGCGGACGGCGCGAAGTGGCAGTACCGCACGGAGGAGGGCCGCTGCGTGTCGGCCGTGTCCTTGCAGGGTGCTCGGCGGTAATCGGCGCGCGGGGCTTGGCAGCCGGCTCGGCGGTGTGGATTCCTCCTGCCGAGGCGGGCCGCCTCAATCGCCGGCGGGGCCGGTGCCCCTGCGGGTTGCCCTGCGGGTTGCCCTGCGGGCGGCTCGGGGGTGTACGGCGGGTCCGGATCCACGCCGGGCGCTGCCCGGACCCGCGCCTCAATCGCCGGCGGGGCTTGGTGGTGTGGCTTCCCTGCCGAGGCGGGTCGCCTCAATCGCCGGCGGGGCTTGGTGGTGTGGGTCGGTGCCCCGCACGAGGGTCTCCTCGGCTCGCGCCAGGCGGCCGTGGTTCTGCCAGACGGCCTGGGTTGCGCGCTCGTCCTGCGGGGACCCTCCTGCGTGTCCCCGCCCCACGGCAGGGCTTCGACAGACCGGCTCCCATCCCCCGTGGGCTTCGACAGCCTGAGGGGTGGGGGGCGGGGTGGGGTGTCCCCGCAGGACGAGCGCGCGACCACCGGGTACAGCCGAGACATGCCCGCACGCGCCGAGCCGAGGAGACACCCCGCCCCGGCACCCCGCCCCGCCCCCTTGCCGACAGGCCCGCCACTTCCAGCCCCGCCACCACCGAGGCGCGGGCCCGCATCTTCAGCCCCGCCGGCGTTTGAGGCGCGGGTCCGGGCAGAGCCCGGCGTGGATCCGGCCGAGCCGCACACCGCCAAGCCGCCCGCAGGGCAACGGCGCGGGTCCGGGCAGCGCCCGGGATACGGCGCGGCCGAGCCGCACACCGCCGAGCCGCCCGCAGGGCGACGGGCAGAGCCCGGGCCGTACCGCAGACCGCGCCGGAGGCGTTACGCGTCGAGACCGATCGCGAACGCCGCTTCCAGGTCGTGCTGCGAGTACGTGCGGAAGGCCACGTGGGTGTCCGTCGCCTCGACGCCCGGGATCTTGCTGATGCGGCCGGGGATGATGTCGGCCAGGTTCTCGTGACGGGCCACGCGGACCAGCGCGATCAGGTCGTACGTCCCCGTGACGGAGTAGACCTCGCTGACGTTTTCGAGGGCGGCGATGGACTCGGCGATCTCGGGGATCCGGTCCACGCTGGTCTTGATGAGCACGATCGCGGTGATCACGGCTGGCTGTCTCCCTCGGTGGCCGTCGCTGGTCGCCTCACTCTAGTCGTACCCCGATAGCGGGCCCACGCGTAGAGGAACCCGAGCGAGAAGCCCACCAGATGGGCCAGATAGGCGACCCCCGGCCCGCTGCCGGCCCGCTGCGCCGCCACCCACTGGAGGGCGAACCAGAACAGCAGCACCATCCACGCGGGGAACCGCAGCGGCAGGAAGAAGAGGAACGGGAACAGGCTCGTCACCCTCGCGCGCGGGAGCAGGAAGAGGAAGGCGCCCAGCACGGCCGAGATGGCTCCGGAGGCCCCGATCAGTGTCTGCGGGGAGCCCGCGTTGGCCGCCGCGTACGCCGCCATCGCCAGGTACCCCGTACAGAGGTAGAAGACGAGGAACGCCGGACGGCCCATCCGTTCCTCCGCCATTGCGCCGAAAACGTACAGAAAGAGCATGTTCCCGAGCAGATGCAGCCAGCTGCCGTGGACGAACAGCGCGGTCAGCGGGGTCAGCCAGGCGCGGGGGCTGCCCGTGAAGAGCTCGTCGGGGACCACGCCCCAGCGCCGGAAGTAGGCCGTCCCGGCGGACAGCAGCTCTTCCCCCGTCCCGTAGGCCGGGTTGAGTCCCGAGGCCGGGCCGAGTACGAACACCACGGCGCAGCCCGCGATCAGCGCATGGGTGACCACCGGTCCCCGGGCGGCCTCGCGAACGGTCCGCCACCTTACGATCATGTGACAGAGCATGACGCAAGGGGACCCACCTGAAGCGGTGGCAGGCCGTAGGGTTACGAGCTGCGGTCCGCAGGACGACGCATACGGCGGCGCGGACGGCTTTAATTGAATCAGCTACGAAGGAGAGAGCGGCCTGATGACGGTTCCCCTGCCGACCGACACCACCCGGTGGCGCTGCACCCTGTGCGGCAATCTCACGCGCTTCGACGTGACGCGTTCGTCGAAGGTCGTGGAGTACGTCCACCTGGACCTCGCCGGGGAGCCCAAGGTCGAGGAGCGCGAGGTGGTCAATGAGACTATCGAGTCGGTCCGCTGCCGCTGGTGCAACGCGGTGGACCAGATCGAGCTCGTGGACAGGCCGGGCGCGGACTCCTGACGGAGGCGCACCCACAGGAAGATCACGGTAGGGGTGACGGATTGTGGAGCCAGCAAGCGGCGCTGAGCCGGCCGATGCGGCCGGCGACGCCGCCGAGGCGCTCGACCACCCGCTGCCGGAAGGCGTGCGGCGCCGGGTCGTCGCGCTCGTCTCGGACGCCTTCGGCGGACTGACGGTCGCGGACCTCCCGGCGCAGCTGCGCCAGTACGCCCGGTTCACCCCGACCCGGCGCGCCAAGTTCGCCGGCAACGCCATGGCCGCGGCGGTCGAGACCGACGCCGTGTTCCGGAGCCGGGTCGCCGAGAAGCTGCGTGAGGCGCAGGCCGACCTGGCCGCCGCGCTGGAGGCCGGCGCGCCCCCGGCCGCCGCGGATCCGCTGGACGTGGCGGCCGCCGCCTTCATCCTGCGGCCGGCCGGCTGGGTCAAGCTGGTGGCCGCCGCGGGCGAGGAGGCGCAGCGCGCCGATGCCGAGCGGGTCGGCGAGGAGACCCGGCGCGAGCTGGAGCGGCTGCGCGAGGAGCTGGCCCACGCACGGGAGCTGCAGCGCGCGGGCGGGGAGCAGGTCCGGGTCGAACTGGACGCGGCCCGCAAGGAAGCGGAATCGCTTCAGCGCAAGCTGCGCAGCGCCCTCAGCGACGTCAAGCGGGGTGACGCGGCCCTGCGCAAGGTGAATGCGGAGATCGACGGGATCCGCGGTGACGCGGCCGCCCGGGTGGCCGCCGCCGAGAGCGAGACCCGGCGGCTCAAGGCCCGTCTCGCGGAGGTGGAGACGGCGCTGGAGACCTCGCGCCGCGCCACCCGCGAGGGGCGCAGCATCGAGGACATGCGGCTGCGGCTGCTGCTGGACACCGTGCTGGACGCGGCCCAGGGGCTCCGCCGGGAGCTGGCCCTGCCGCCCGTCTCGACGCGTCCGGCCGACACCGTGGACGCGGTGGAGCCGGGCCGGATGACGCCGAAGGACATCGCGGCCCGGGCCCTCTCGGAGACCGATCCGGCGTTGCTGGACCAGTTGTTGGCACTGCCTCAGGCCCATCTGGTGGTCGACGGGTACAACGTGACCAAGACGGGCTATCCGACGATGCCGCTGGAGAAGCAGCGGCTGCGGCTGCTGGGCGGGCTGTCGATGCTGGCCGCGCAGACGGGCGCGGAGATGACCTGTGTCTTCGACGGGGCGGAACTGGCGGCCCCGGTGCTGCTCGCGCCGCCGCGCGGGGTGCGGGTGCTGTTCTCCAAGGCCGGAGTGACGGCGGACGAGCTGATCCGCCAGTTGGTGCGTGCGGAACCGCCCGGCCGGCCGGTGGTCGTGGTCTCCACGGACCGGGAGGTCGCCGATGGGGTGGCCAAGGCGGGTGCCCGGCCCGTGACGTCCGCTTTGCTTCTGAAGCGGCTTTCGCGCGTTTCATAACTCCTTGCCGCAATGCCCGAATTGGTGGGACTCGCGGGGGACGCACCGTCAAGTGACTTGCACAGAGCGTGCACTGTAGGTAAAGAACGTGGTCGGAGGGCGAGTTTTTTCCCGGCAGGATTTGAACTGATCACAGATGGGTCACTAGGGTCTGCTCAAACCTTCGTGCGGTAGATCACTCATTCGGGGTGGCGGCGAAGGTGCTGCCGAGTTGCGTTCTTCGGTGGCTCCCAGGAAGAAGGAGCTCGCCTTCGTGGCGTCCCACCGTCGACCCAAGCAGCCGAACCGCGCTCGTGTGACCGTGCTCACCTCGGTCGCGGCCGCAGCCGTCGCCCTCACCGCGCAGAGCGCCTCCGCCGCGCCGGCGAAGCCGAGCAAGGACGAGGTCAAGAGCCAGGTCGACGCGCTCTACGAAGAGGCGGAGCAGGCCACCGAGAAGTTCAACGGGGCCAAGGAGCGCCAGGACAAGCTGGAGAAGGAGATAGGCCAGCTGCAGGACCAGGTCGCGCGCGGCCAGGGCGAGCTCAACGACCTTCGCAGCACGCTCGGTTCGATGGCCAGCGCCCAGTACCGCAGCGGCGGCATCGACCCGTCCCTCGCGCTCCTCCTCTCCGAGGACCCCGACAGCTACCTCGACAAGGCCTCCTCCCTGGAGCACCTGAGCGCCAAGCAGGTCGAGGGAGTCCAGCGGATCCAGGACAAGCAGCGCACCCTCGCGCAGCAACGCCAGGAGGCCGCCGGCAAGCTCGCCGACCTCGACGCCACCCGCAAGGAGCTCGGCGAGAAGAAGAAGGTCTCCACCGAGAAGCTCGCCGCGGCCCAGGCCCTCCTCAACACCCTGACCGCGCAGGAGCGCGCGGCGATCAAGGACGAGGACACGCGCGCCAGCCGCGCCGACAGCCAGCGCGTCGACCTCGGCAACGTCAAGGCCTCCGGCCGCGCCGGAGCCGCCCTCGAAGCCGCCAAGACGAAGCTGGGCTTCACCTACCAGTCCGGCGGCACCGGTCCCACGGTCTACGACTGCTCCGGGCTGACGCAGTGGGCCTACAAGCAGGCCGGCGTCACCATCAGCCGCACCACCTTCACCCAGGTGAACGACGGCACCCGCATCAGCCGCAGCCAGCTCCAGCCCGGTGACCTGGTCTTCTTCTACGACGACCTGCACCACGTCGGCCTCTACGCCGGCAACAACATGACGCTGCACGCCTCGAACCCGCGCAGCGGCATCAAGTACGAGTCCATGGACAACATGCCGTTCCAGTTCGGCGTCCGGGTCGGCTGATCCGCTCCGCCCCGCGGTCCGGGGCGCGCCGTACACCGCCCATCCGGGCGAATTCGAGGGCTTCCCTCTGACCTCACGCCCCGCCGGTGACCTGCGTCTCCTGCGGGGCGTCGGCATGTGCGCCCGCCGACGGCCGTTGGCCGGTGCGTGGCCGCGCCGCTACTGTCTGCCAGCGCGGAACCCGGCACACGGCCGTCCACGGGGGGCGGACCCGGGCCCCGCACAGCGGAAGGGAGCGGTTTCACGTGGCGTCCCATCGCCGGGCCGGGCTCGGCAGCCTCGACCGGAACACGACGGTCACCGTCCTCACCGCCGCCGCGGCCACCGCCGCGGTCGCCATGACGGGCGTACCCGCGAACGCGGCCCCCGGCCTCCCGTACGAACCCGGCGGCGGGGCGAGAACCGGCATCAGCGCCCAGGTCGACCGCCTCTTCGAAGAGGCCGAGCAGGCCACCGAGCGCTTCAACGAGGCCGGCGAGAAGGCCGACCGGCTCCGCATCGAGGTCAACCGGGCCCAGGACGCGGTGGCCCGCGGCCAGGAGCGCATCAACACCATGCGGGGCGTCCTCGGCACCTTCGCCGGGGCCCAGTACCGCGGCGGCGGCATCGCCCCCGCCGTCGGGCTGATGCTGGCGGAGAACCCCGACGCCTACCTGGAGCGGGCCGCCGCGCTCGACCGGCTGGCCGGCCGCCAGGCCCGGCAGCTCGACGAACTCCGCGAGGAGCAGCGCGAACTCGGCCAGGAGCGCCAGGAGGCCTCCCGCAAACTCGCCGAACTCGACGCCCTGCGCTCCGACGTGGCCCGGCACAAGCGCTCCGTCACCGCGAAGCTCGCGGCCGCCCGGCGCCTGCTCAACGCCATGCCCTCCGGGGAGCGGGCCGACTACGAACGCGCATCGCGCTCCGGAGGCCGCCCCGAGGGACTGCCCGAGCTGTCCTCCCTCGGCCCCTCCTCCGGACGCGCCGCGACCGCCGTGATGGCGGCCCGGGCAGCGGTCGGCCGGCCGTACGTGTGGGGCTCCACCGGCCCCTCCGGCTTCGACTGCTCCGGGCTGATGGTCTGGTCGTACCGGCAGGCCGGGGTCTCGCTGCCGCGCACCTCCCAGGCCCAGCGGCACGCCGGCCGGCAGGTGCCGCTCTCGCAGGCCCGCCCCGGCGACCTGGTGACGTACCGCTCGGACGCCAGCCACGTCGGCATGTACGTCGGCAACGGCCAGGTGGTGCACGCCCCGTACCCCGGGGCCCGGGTCCGCTACGACCCCGTCGGGATGATGCCCGTCTCCTCGGTGACCCGCCCCTGACCGCACCCGTGCGTACGATCGTCGGATGTCCCCCGTCCGCCGGTCCCTCGTACGCGTGCTGCCGCTCCTGCTGAGCGCGCTGCTCGCCGGGTGCGGCGCGCCGGCCCCGCGGGACGGCGCCGAGCGGGACATCCGGGAGGCCGTCGCCGACTGGTCGCGGACGCCGCCCGCGCAGCTCGCCGGGATCCCGCTGGAGGGATGGGCGTACGAGGTCTCCGCGGTCCGGCGGGAGGGCGCCGGGGCCACCGCCCGGGCGGAGCTGCGCTACCGGCTGAGCGGCTACGACGCGGCCGCGGCCGGGTCTGCGCGCGAGGTGCGCCTGACCCGGGACGGCGGGCGGTGGCACGTCACCGGGGACCGGGCCGCGCCGGGTGCGCTGCCGCAGCTGTGGGACCAGGGCCCGGTGGCGGTGGTCCGCGGGGCGCACGCGCTGGTGCTGGGCGTCGGACAGGACGCCGGGACGCTGTCCGCGATCGCGGCGGAGGCCGACCGGGCGGTGCCCGCGGCGAGCGCCGCCTGGCCGGGCCCCTGGGCGGGCCGGGCCGTGGTGCTGGTTCCCGGATCCCTGGAGCGGATGGCGGAGCTGCTGGGCCGCCCGGCCGCCGAGTACCGGGGCATGGGGGCCGTCACGACGGGCCGGGTGGGCGCGGCCCCCGCCCCCGGCGACCGGGTCGTCGTGAACCCGCAGGGGTGGGCGGAGCTCAGCCCGGCGGGCCGCGGGGTCATCCTGACCCACGAGGTCACCCATGTGGCCACCCGGGCGGCGACCACCGCCACCACACCGCTGTGGCTCTCCGAGGGCTTCGCGGACTGGGCCGCCTACCGCGGCACCCCGGCCACCCCGGCGCAGGCCGCCCCGGCGCTGGCCAGGGCCGTACGGCGGGGCGAGGTGCCGGGCGGGCTGCCCCGGTCGGAGGACTTCGCCTTCGGCGGCGACCCGGAGGCACTGGCCCGGGCGTACGAGGGCGCCTGGCTGGCCTGCCGGCTGATCGCGGGGAGATGGGGCGAGGCGGCGCTCGTGGACCTGTACGGGAGGGCGGGGCGCGGGCCGTGGCCGGTGGCGGTGCGCGAGGCCCTCGGAGTGGACCCTGACGCATTGACGAAGGACTGGCAGGAGGCCCTGCGGGCGGAGTTCCGCTGAGGGCGTCCGGTACGTTGGCAGCGATGCACAAGACGCTGATCGTGACCAACGACTTCCCGCCGCGACCGGGCGGCATCCAGGCCTTCCTGCACAACATGGCACTACGGCTGGATCCCGACCGGATCGTCGTCTACGCCTCCACCTGGAAGCACAGCGCGGAGGGCCGCGAGGCCACCGAGGCCTTCGACGCGGAGCAGCCGTTCCAGGTCGTCCGCGACCGTACGACGATGCTGCTGCCGACCCCGCGCGTGACGCGGCGGGCGGTGGGCCTGCTGCGCGAACACGGCTGCGAGTCCGTGTGGTTCGGGGCGGCGGCCCCGCTCGGGCTGATGGGCCCCGCGCTGCGGCGGGCGGGGGCGCGGCGGATCGTGGCGACCACCCACGGGCACGAGGCGGGCTGGGCCCAGCTGCCGGCGGCGCGGCAGTTGCTGCGCCGGATCGGCGAGGGCACCGACACGCTGACCTACCTGGGGGAGTACACGCGCTCGCGGATCGCCTCGGCGGTGACGGACCGGGCGGCGGCCCGGATGGTGCAGCTCCCGCCGGGGGTGGACGAGAAGACCTTCCACCCGGGCTCGGGCGGGGCGGAGGTCCGGGCCCGGCTCGGGCTGACGGACCGGCCGGTGGTCGTCTGCGTCTCGCGGCTGGTGCCGCGCAAGGGGCAGGACACGCTGATCGAGGCGATGCCGCGGATCCTGGCGGTGGTCCCGGACGCGGTACTGCTGATCGTGGGCGGGGGGCCCTACGAGGCGGACCTGCGGGAGCTGGCCGTCTCCACCGGGGTCTCGGACTCCGTCGTCTTCACCGGAGCCGTCCCGTGGTCGGAGCTCGCGGCCCACTACGGCGCGGGTGACGTCTTCGCCATGCCGTGCCGGACCCGCCGGGGCGGGCTGGACGTGGAGGGGCTCGGCATCGTCTACCTGGAGGCCTCGGCCACGGGCCTGCCGGTGATCGCGGGCGACTCGGGCGGGGCGCCGGACGCGGTGCTGGACGGTGAGACGGGCTGGGTCGTGCGGGGCGGATCCCCGGAGGAGGCGGCGGACCGGATCGTCACCCTGCTGAAGGATCCGGAACTGCGGGTGCGGATGGGCGCCGCCGGCCGAGCGTGGGTCGAGGACCGCTGGCGCTGGGACCTCCTGGCGGAACGCCTGCGCGAGCTGCTGTAGCTCTGCGGCCGCGCCACCGCTGCCGGGGCGGAGTCCCGACAGCGGAGCCGCCGGCGACGGACTGCCCAGCCACATCTGACTGTTCCTCAGATGTCTGTCAATACCGCGTCTGGGCGGACGGCCGGATTCCGCCCATGATGCGGCCATGACATCCAACCTGACGCGCCGTCAACTACTGGGACTCGGCGCCCTCTCGACCGCCGCCGCGCTCGGCTTCACCCGGATCGGGGCGGCCTCCGCCGCGGCCGTGGAGCCCGCCGCCGCCCGGTACGCCCCCGCCATCGTCGTCGGCTCCGGCTACGGATCCGCCGTCGCCGCCCTGCGGCTCGGCCAGGCGGGCGTGCGTACCGTCGTGCTGGAGATGGGTCGGCTCTGGGACACCCCCGGGGCCGACGGCAAGGTCTTCCCCTCCACCTCCGCGCCCGACCAGCGCTCCATGTGGTTCCGCAACCGCACCGAGGCCCCGCTCGCCCAGTTCCTCTGGCTCGACGTGGTCAACCGCGACATCAGCCCCTACCCTGGCGTTCTCGACCGCGTGAACTACGGCGACATGTCCGTGTACGTCGGCCGCGGGGTCGGCGGCGGATCGCTCGTCAACGGCGGCATGGCCCCGACACCCCGGCGCTCGTACTTCTCCGAGGTGCTGCCCCAGGTCGACGCCGACGAGATGTACGGCACCTACTACGCCCGCGCCCGCGCCATGCTCGGGGTGAACGACATCGACCCGGCCTGGTTTGAATCCACTGAGTGGTACCGCTTCGCCCGGATCTCCCGCAAGCACGCCCAGAACACCGGCCTGAAGACCGTCTTCGTCCCCAACGTCTACGACTTCGCGTACATGAAGCGCGAGGCCGCCGGCACCGCCCCCCGCTCGGCCCTGGCCGGCGAGGTCATCTACGGCAACAACCACGGCAAGAAGAGCGTCGACAAGACCTACCTCGCCGCCGCCATCGGCACCGGCAACGTCACCATCGAGACCATGCAGCGCGTGGTCGGCGTACGGCCCGACCCGGCCGGGGGATACGTCCTGACCGTACGGACCAGCGACGTCACCGGACGGGTCACCCAGGTCCGCGAACTCGGCTGCAAACAGCTCTTCCTCGGCGCCGGGAGCCTGGGGACCACCGAGATCCTGCTGCGGGCCCGCGAGACCGGGACGCTGCCCGCGCTCAGCGACAAGGTCGGACTCGGCTGGGGCCCCAACGGCAACGTCATGACCGCCCGCGCCAACCACCTGTGGGACACGGTCGGCTGCAACCAGGCCACCATGCCCGCGATGGGCATCGACGACTGGGACAACGCCTCGAACCCGGTCTTCGCCGAGATCGCCCCGCTCCCCATGGGCATCGAGCACTGGATCTCGATGTACCTGGCCATCACCAAGAACCGGGAGCGCGGGCACTTCACCTACGACGCCGCCACCGACTCGGCCCGGCTCAACTGGCGGCGGGACCAGAACACGCCCTCGGTCAACGCGGCGAAGAACCTCTTCGACCGCATCAACTGGCGGAACTTCACGATGTACCGGTACGACCTCTTCGGCGACAACAGGGCCTTCGCCGACAACTTCACCTACCACCCGCTCGGCGGCTGCGTCCTCGGGGACGCGACCGACGTGTACGGGCGGGCCAAGGGCTACCAGGGGCTGTACGTGGTCGACAGCTCCCTGATCCCCGGATCGCTCGGCGTGAACCCGTTCGTGACCATCACCGCCCTCGCGGAACGGAACATGGCCCGGATCCTCGCCGACCCCCGCTAACAGCGGCCTCCGGCCGCGGGCCCCGCTAGAGCGGCGGACTAGCCGCGGTAGAGCGCCTCGATCTCGTCCGCGAAGTCCTTGGCCACCACATTGCGCTTCAGCTTCAGCGACGGCGTGATGTGACCCGACTCCTCCGTGAACTGGGAGGGAAGAATGCGGAATTTCCGCACCGATTCCGCCTTGGAAACCGCCGCGTTGCCGTCATCCACGGCCTTCTGGACGGCGGCGATCAGCTCCGCGTCCTCGCGCAGCTCCGCCGCCGTCACACCGGCCGGCTTGCCGTTCTCCGCGGCCCACCGGACGAGGAACTCCTCGTCGATGGTGACCAGCGCCGCCACGAAGGGCCGCGCGTCGCCCACCACCATGCACTCCGCGACCAGCGCGTGCGCACGGATCCGGTCCTCGATGACGGCCGGCGCGACGTTCTTGCCGCCCGCCGTGACGATGAGTTCCTTCTTGCGGCCGGTGATCGCGAGGTAGCCGTCCTCGTCGAGGGTGCCGACGTCGCCGGTGTGGAACCAGCCGTCGGTCAGCGCCTCGGCGGTCGCCGTCTCGTTCTTCCAGTACTCCTTGAAGATGTGCTCGCCGTGCAGCAGCACCTCGCCGTCGTCCGCGATGCGCACCACGGAACCGGGCAGCGGCTGGCCGACCGTACCGATCTTCGTCTTGTCCCACGGGTTGAAGGCCGTGGCCGCACAGGACTCGGTGAGGCCGTAGCCCTCCAGCACCGTGAAGCCGATGCCGCGGAAGAAGTGGCCGAGCCGCTCGCCCAGCGGGGCACCGCCGGAGATCGCGTACTCGCCGCGCCCGCCGAGGACCGTGTGCAGCTTGCTGTAGACCAGCTTGGAGAACAGCTTGTGCTTCAGGCGCAGCCCGAAGGACGGGCCGCCCGGAAGGTCCAGCGCGCGGCTGTAGGCGATCGCCGTGTCCGCCGCGGCGTCGAAGATCTTGCCCTTGCCGTCGGCCTGGGCCTTGGCGCGGGCCGAGTTGTAGACCTTCTCGAAGACGCGCGGGACACCGAGGATCAGCGTGGGCCGGAAGGACTGGAGCTCGTCCGTCAGGTTCTTGATGTCCGGTACGCAGCCCAGGCGGATCGGCGCCAGCACGGCCGCCACCTCCACCAGGCGCCCGAAGACGTGCGCGGCCGGGAGGAAGAGCAGGACCGAGCAGTCGCCGGTGCGGAAGAGCGGGCTGAGGCGCTCCACCACGTTGCCGCACTCGGCGAAGAAGTTGCGGTGGGTCAGCACACAGCCCTTGGGGCGGCCGGTGGTACCCGAGGTGTAGACGATCGTGGCCGCGTCGTCGGCGTTGGCGAGGCTGCTGCGCTCCTCGACCTCGGCGTCGGAGATCTCCGCGCCGGCGGTCTTCAGCGCCTCCAGCGCGCCCTGCTCGATCTCCCAGACCTCGCGCAGCTCCGGCAGCCGGTCGCGCAGCGAGGCCACGGCCGCGCTGTGCGCCGGGCTCTCCGTGATGACCGCGACGGCGCCGGAGTCACCGAGGATCCACTGGACCTGCTCGGGAGAGCTGGTCTCGTACACGGGGACGGTGACGCCGCCCGCGCTCCAGATCGCGAAGTCGAACAGCACCCACTCGTAGCGGGTGCGGGAAATGAGGGCGACCCGGTCGCCGGGCCGGATGCCGGTCGCGATGAGGCCCTTGGCCGCGGCCCGGACCTCGGCGAGGAACTCGGTCGCGGTCACGTCCTGCCACCGGCCGTCGACCTTGCGGCTCATGACGGCGGTGTCTGGATGCTGAGCGGCGTTGCGGCGGATGAGATCCGTCAGGTTCCCGTCCGACGGGACCTCGTACAGGGCCGGAAGGCTGAACTCGCGCAAGACTGCTGCTCCTCTGGGCGCCATCGCCACCATGTGGACCGACCGGACGTTACCCACCGGTAGTGGGTTCCCGATAGGGGGAACCGGCCAGATGTTCCGTGCGTCACATTCTGCACTTACCCTGCCCCGCCGCTCACGTGCCGACAGTAGTCGACCCCACCCAGGACTCGGAAGTAACCGCAGGTCCGGCCGCCTCTCTCACCCCCTCTACCCGCCGCCACCAGGCAGCTCTAGGGTTGGCCGCATGGCTGGCAGCATGCGGGGACAGCAGTTCGGTACGAGCGGATCAGGCCGTGGATCAGGCCGTGGATCAGGCCGTGGGGCGGGGCGCACCCGGGTCCACGTCGTGAGCGACGTGCACGGCAACACCGAGGCCCTCGCCCGTGCGGGCGAGGGCGCAGACGCCCTCATCTGCCTCGGTGACCTCGTGCTCTTCCTCGACTACGCCGACCACTCGCGCGGGATCTTCCCCGACCTGTTCGGCGTCGAGAACGCCGACCGGATCGTCGAGCTGCGCACCGCGCGCCGCTTCGAGGAGGCCCACGCCTTCGGGCGGCAGCTCTGGGCCGGCCTGGACCGCGACACGCTCATCGAGGGCGCCGTACGCCGCCAGTACGCACAGATGTTCGCCGCCTTCCCCACCCCCACGTACGCCACCTACGGAAACGTCGACGTCCCGGGCCTGTGGCCCGAGTACGCCGACCGGCACGGCCTCACCGTGCTCGACGGCCAGCGCGTGGAGATCGGCGGCCGCGTCTTCGGCTTCGTCGGCGGCGGACTGCCCTCCCCGATGCGCACCCCCTACGAGGTGGACCCGGAGGAGTACGCCGCCAAGGTCGAGGCCCTCGGCGAGGTGGACGTCCTCTGCTCGCACATCCCGCCGGAAGTGCCCGAGCTCTGCTACGACACCGTTGCCCGCCGCTTCGAACGGGGCAGTGAGGCCCTGCTCGCCGCGATCCGCCGCACCCGCCCCCGCTACGCCCTCTTCGGACACGTCCACCAGCCCCTGGCCCGGCGGATGCGCATCGGGAACACCGAGTGCGTGAACGTGGGCCACTTCGCGGCCACCGGCCGGCCCTGGGTTCTGGAATGGTAGAGATCGAGCCGCTTCACGGCGGGCTCCCGCAGGGTGCGGGAGGCGCTGGAGTGGCGACGTCCACACGCGCGGTAGCCTTCACGCGGCGGCCCCCGGGCCGCACACATCCTCGAACTCCCCCAGCTGCCGCTGGGAGGTACCCCCAGCCCGGAGGAGCGACCGCGATGGCGGAACACACCAGCTCAAGCATCACGATCGAGGCTGCGCCCACCGACGTGATGGCCGTGATCGCCGACTTCGCCCGTTACCCCGAGTGGACCGGCGAGGTGAAGGAGGCCGAGGTGCTGGCCACCGACGCCGAAGGGCGCGCCGAGAAGGTCCGCCTGCTGCTCGACGCGGGCGCGATCAAGGACGACCACACCCTCGCCTACACCTGGAAGGGCACCGACGAGGTCAGCTGGACCCTGGACAAGTCCCAGATGCTGCGCCAGCTGGACGGCTCCTACCGGCTGACGCCGGTCGACGGCGGCAAGCGCACCGAGGTCACCTACCAGCTGACCGTCGACGTCAAGATCCCCATGCTCGGCATGATCAAGCGCAAGGCCGAGAAGGTCATCATCGACCGGGCGCTCGCGGGCCTGAAGAAGCGCGTCGAAACCGTCTGATCCCGCTTCCCGCTTCCCGCACACCGGAGCACCCGCACATGCACACCTTGCTGATCACCGGCCCCGGCGGGGCCGGGCGGACCACCGTGGCGGCGGCCACCGCCCTCGCCGCGGCCCGCCACGGGCGGCGGGTGCTGCTGCTCTCCGGCGACATCGGCGACCCGCTCACCGCCCTGGTCGGCGACCCGGCCGCACCCGGGCTGCGGGTGGCCCGGGTGGACTCCGGCGAGGAGTTCCGCGAAGAGCTCGTCTCCCTCCAGCAGCGCGGATCCGCCCTGCTCGGCATGGTCGGGGCCCGGCCGCTGGGCGCCGAGGAGATCACCGAACTGCCCGGCGCCGAGCAGTTCGCCCTGCTCCGCGCCCTGCGGCGGGCCGCCGCCGCGCCCGGCACCGACCTCGTCGTCGTCGACATGCCGCCGCTCCACCAGACCGTGGCCACCCTCGCCCTCCCCGCCCAGCTGCGCCGCTACCTCGCCCGGCTGCTGCCCGCCGAGCGGCAGGCCGCCCGCGCCCTGCGCCCCGTACTGGCCCAGCTGGCCGGCGTACCCATGCCCGCGCAGTGGCTCTACGAGACCGCCGCCCGCTGGGACGAGGAGCTGGCCGCCGTACAGGCCGTCGTAGAGGCCGACACCACCGAGCTGCGGCTGGTCGCAGAACCCGGCCCGGCCGCCGCCGACGCGCTGCGCCTCGGCCGGCTCGGACTCGCCCTCCAGCAGCTGCCCGTCTCCGCCGTCGTCGCCAACCGCACCGTGCCGGCGGAATCCGCCGACCCGTGGCTCGCCGGGCTCGCCGCCCAGCAGCAGAAGTACGCCGCCGAGTGGGCCGGGGAGCTCCCGGTGGTCGCCCTCGCCCACCTCGGCCGCGACCCGCGCGGCCCGCAGGACCTGGAGCGGCTCGCCGACGCCGACGGGCTCGTACCCGAGGCGCCCGCACCCCGCCGGGGCTGGGCCGTCGAGGACCGGCTCGCCGAGGACGGGGTGCTCGTCTGGGTGGTACCGCTGCCCGGCGCCCACAAGAGCGACCTCGACCTCGTCCGCCGCGGCGACGAACTGCTGCTCACCGCCGGCCCCCACCGCAGGATCGTTCCGCTCCCCGCGGCGCTGCGCCGCTGCACCGTCTCCGGCGCCGCCCTCGCCGACGGGGAGCTCCGCATCCGATTCACCCCCGACCCGGGACTGTGGCCCCGCACGCAATGAACCGCTTACCCCCGTTCGGGTACCGTCGAAGGTAGTCCGTACCGCACGTCCAGCAGCCGCCGCAGGAGAGAGTCCGCCATGAGCGAGGCCACCGACCGCCCCACCGACGACGACGCCTGGGCCAGGGCCTGTGCCGAGGACCTCGCCGCCGAGAAGGAGCGCCTGCGCGGACAGGAGGAGGCCGCGGCCGGCGGCACCGGCACCGCCGCCGAGGAGCTGTTCAAGCTCTTCGAAGCCGTCGCCGACAAGGTCTCCGGGCTGAACAACCCGCTGTTCGGCGTGGCCGCGCAGGGTGCGGTGCGCCAGATCGTCGACCAGGCCAAGACCGCCGCCAAGCCCGTCATCGAGCGCAACCCGGACGTCTTCGACCACCTCGCGGCCGCCGGCTCCGAACTGCTCGCCGCCTACCGTTCGGCCGTCGAGGGCCACGAGCGCCGCTGGACGCGGGGCGAACCCCCGGCCCCCCGGCAGGCCTCCCACGACCGCGACCCCCGGGACGGCGGCCCCGACGACGGCCCCTCCGAGCGGATCGATCTCGACTGATCCCCCGGAAGCCTCGGGTACCGTTGGCCGTGGCGGGGTTTGACCGGAAACCGAGGGACTAATGGGACTCACCATCGGCGTCGACATCGGCGGCACGAAGATCGCGGCCGGCGTGGTCGACGAAGAGGGCACGATCCTTGAGACGTACAAGGTGCCCACCCCGCCGACCGCGGACGGAGTGACGGAGGCCATCTGCGCCGCCGTCTCCGAGGTCAGCAGCAACCACACCATCGAGGCCGTCGGCATCGGCGCCGCCGGATACGTGGACGACAAGCGCGCGACCGTACTCTTCGCGCCCAACATCAACTGGCGGCACGAGCCGCTGAAGGACAAGGTCGAGCAGCGCATCGGCCTGCCCGTCGTCGTCGAGAACGACGCGAACTGCGCGGCCTGGGGCGAGTACCGCTTCGGCGCCGGCCAGGGCCACGACGACGTCATCTGCATCACGCTCGGCACCGGCCTGGGCGGCGGCATCATCATCGGCAACAAGCTGCGGCGCGGACGCTTCGGCGTCGCCGCCGAGTTCGGGCACATCCGGGTCGTCCCCGACGGCCTCCTGTGCGGCTGTGGCAGCCAGGGCTGCTGGGAGCAGTACGCCTCCGGGCGCGCCCTCGTCCGGTACGCGAAGCAGCGCGCCAACGCCACCCCCGAGAACGCGGCGATCCTGCTCGCGCTCGGCGACGGCACCGCCGAGGGCATCGAGGGCAAGCACATCAGCGAGGCCGCCCGGCAGGGCGACCTGGTGGCCATCGACGCCTTCCGCGAACTGGCCCGCTGGGCCGGCGCGGGACTGGCCGACCTGGCCTCGCTCTTCGACCCGTCCGCCTTCATCGTCGGCGGCGGCGTCTCGGACGAGGGCGACCTCGTCCTCGACCCGATCCGCAAGTCCTTCAAGCGCTGGCTGGTCGGCGGCGCCTGGCGCCCGCACGCGCAGGTCCTCGCCGCGCAGCTGGGCGGCAAGGCCGGGCTCGTCGGCGCGGCCGACCTGGCCCGCCAGGGCTGAGCCTTTTCCGCCCGTATTTCCCTGCGTACCGCCCGCCGCGCCCCTTGGGGGAGCGGCGGGCGGCTGCGTATCTTGCGGGGCATGGACCAGCTGCCGAAGTCCCGTACGGAGCCCGACGGTTCTGCCGTGATCCGGGTGCTCAGCTACAACATCCGCTCCCTGCGCGACGACGAGGAGGCGCTGGCCCGGGTCATCCGGGCGTGCGAGCCCGACCTCGTCCTCGCGCAGGAGGCCCCCCGGTTCTTCCGGTGGCGCAAACACGCGGCGCGGCTGGCCGCCAAGTGCGACCTGGTGGTGCTGGGCGGGGGCGCGACGGCGGCCGGGCCGCTGCTGCTGTGCTCGCTGCGGGTCTTCGTGGAGCGGACGGAGGACGTCCTGCTGCCGCGCACCCCCGGCCTGCACCGCAGGGGCTTCGCCACGGCGGTGATCCGGGTCGGGGGCGTGCGCGTGGGCCTGGCCTCCCTGCACCTCTCGCTGCAGGCGGCGGAGCGCCGGGCCCACGCGGAGCTGCTGCTGGACCGGCTGGCCGCCATGGACGTGCCGTACGCGATCGCCGCGGGCGACCTGAACGAGGGCCCGGACGGGCCGGCGTACGGGCGGCTGGCCACCGAGCTCCAGGACTGCCGGGCAGTGGCCCCGTGGGGCGGCGGACCGACCTTCCCGGCGTCGGCGCCGGACCGCCGGATCGACGCCGTGTTCGCCACGAAGGGGGTGGAGGTGCTGGCCTGCGGTGTCCCGGAGGGGCTGCCGGGGGTCTCGACCACGGACCTGCGGTCGGCGACGGACCACCTGCCGGTGCTGGCGGCCCTCCGTCTGGCGGCTGCGCCGTAGCTCGACGGGTCCGGTCCGGGTCCGGGTGCGGCGCCGTTGCCGGGGACGCTGCCGCCGGACCCCCGCGCCTCAAACGCCGGCGGGGCTCTGCTTCAGCCCCGCCGGCGTTTGAGGCGCGGGGTCTGGGGCGGAGCCCCGGGAAAGCCTCGGGGGTCAGACGACCGCGCCGCGGCCCGGGTCGTCGTCGTCATCCTCGTCGTGCTGCATGCGTGCGACCAGCGTGGCGAAGCCGCCCAGGAAGCCGCCGATGCCCAGCGTCGTCAGCCACCAGGTCATCTCCCACTGCAGGAGCACCGCGAGCAGCAGCAGTACCGGGCCGCCGACGACCGCCAGCCACGCGAACTTCGACGTCGTGTCCGCCGGCGGGAGCTCCGGCTCCGGGGGGACGAAGTGGCCCTCGTCCGCCGGAGTCAGGTCGTCGTCCTCCGGCTCCGCTGGCGAGTGGTCCCGGGGACCCGACATGCCCACGCCCGGGGCGAAGACCACGGAGCTGCCCAGCGCCGCCGGAGGCCCCGGTTCCGCGTCCGGCTTCGCGTCCGGCTTCGGATCGGCCTTCGGATCCGGTCCGGACTCCGCGGGCAGCGGCTTGACGTCCTCCTCCGGCAGGAGGAGGTTCTCGATCGGTCTGAACGGCCGGGCCCCCGGCGGGTCCGGCGGCTCCTGCCCGTACCCGGCGACGATCGCCGCCCACGCCGCTTCCTCGTCCAGCGGCGGAACCCCGCCCGACTGCTCCTCGTGCTCAGCCACCGGCCTCCGCCCCCTCCCTGCCCACGCTCTCCGCCAGTCGGCCGATGAACGCATAGCTGTCCGCGAAGATCCGCTCCGCGTCATGGTCCAACGTCGCGACGTGGTAGCTCTGTTCCAGCAGGGTCTCGGTGACATCCGTCGAGGAGACCCGGGCCAGCACCCGCGCGGAGTCGACGGGCGGTACGACATGGTCCTGCGGGCTGTGCAGCAGCAGCATCGGCTGCGTCACCTGCGGCAGCTCGGCGTCCACGAGCTGCAGGAACTTCTTCAGCGAGTGCGCGGCCCGGGTCGGGACCCGGTCGTAACCGACCTCTTCCGAGCCCGGCTTCGCGATGTCGCTGGCGATGCCCGGCGTCGACCGGATGAGGTGCTTGGTCACCGGCAGGGTCACGGCCAGCGGGTCGTGCACCTTGTTGGCCGGGTTGACGAGCACGATGCCGCTGATGGCGTCCCCGTGCTTGGCCGCCAGCCGCAGGGTCAGCGCCCCGCCCATCGACAGCCCGCAGACGAACACCTGCTCGCACCGGTCCAGCAGTTCCCGCAGGGCGCGGTCGACCTCGGCGTACCAGTCCTGCCAGCCCGTGAGCTGCATGTCCTGCCAGCGCGTCCCGTGTCCGGGCAGCAGCGGAAGCGACACCGTGAGGCCCCGCCCGGCGAGATACTCGGCCCAGGGGCGCAGGGACTGCGGGGAACCGGTGAAGCCGTGGCAGAGGAGGACGCCGACCTCTCCGCCCTCGTGGCGGAACGGCTCGGCTCCAGGGAGGACGGGCACCAGGGTCTCCTTGATCATGATGTACGTCGGGTGGGTGCGTTGCTCTGTGTGACTTCACCGTACGCGACCGGGGTGGCACCGGCCAGGGTCGTCGGGTCCCTGCCGGTGTAGGCACGGGATATGGTCTGTTCGACAGACACAGGAAGGCTTTCGAGTTGATCTACGGCGCAATGAAGTTCTCCATCGGCGGTTCACTGAAACTCGCTTTCAGGCCGTGGGTGGAGGGCCTCGAGAACATTCCCGCGGAGGGGCCGGCGATCCTCGCGAGCAACCACCTGTCCTTCTCCGACTCCTTCTTCCTGCCGGCGGTGCTGGACCGGAAGGTCACCTTCATCGCGAAGGCGGAGTACTTCACCTCCCCGGGGGTCAAGGGCAAGCTGACGGCCGCCTTCTTCAAGGGCGTCGGCCAGCTCCCGGTGGACCGCTCGGGCGCCCGCGGGGCCGGTGAGGCCGCGATCCAGAGCGGCATCCAGGTCATCGAGCGCGGAGAGCTGTTCGGTATCTACCCCGAGGGCACGCGTTCACCCGACGGACGCCTCTACCGCGGCAAGCCCGGCGGCCTGGCCCGCGTGGCCCTGGCCACCGGTGCGCCCGTGATCCCCGTGGCGATGATCGACACGGAGAAGATCCAGCCGCCCGGCAAGGTGGTCCCCAAGCTGATGCGTCCGGGGATCCGGATCGGCAAGCCGCTGGACTTCAGCCGCTACCACGGCATGGACAACGACCGCTTCATCCTCCGCTCGGTGACCGACGAGGTCATGTACGAGATCATGAAGCTCTCCGGTCAGGAGTACGTCGACATCTACGCGACGGCGGCCAAGCGCCAGATCGCCGACGCCGAGAAGGCGGAGAAGGCCGAGAAGGCTGCCAAGACGGACAAGGCCGAGAAGGCCGACGGCACGTCGCAGTAGCTGCGCGCGGGCGATACCGCCCGCGAGGGGTGGGGGAGATGGCGAAACGCGAACGCGTCGTACGCATGTCGGTCGAGCAGCCGCTCTGGCGTGCCCTGACCGGGTACCGACTGCTGACCATGGTCTACGCGGCGCTGCTGTTCGCGGCCGCGTACAAGGAGTTCCCGCGCCCGGGGGTCGCGGTCGGCTACCTCGCGTTCCTCGCCGTCTGGACCCTCGCCACCTCCCGCAAGGTGGCGAACGCCGCGAGCTGCACCAAGGGCTTCCTCGTCGCCGACCTCACCGTCGCGATCGTGGGCATCGTGCTGACCCCGGTCGCCGACACCCAGGCGCGGATCCACGCGGGCGGCTCCACCCTCCCCACCATCTGGACGGCGGGCGCGGTCCTCGGCTTCGCCATCAAGGGCGGCTGGCGCTGGGCCTGTTTCGCCTCCACCTTCGTGGCCGCCGCCAACCTCGCCATCCACACCGGCCAGCCCACCCGGGACACCCTGCACAACGTCCTGCTCGTCTGGGTCGCCTCCGTGGCCATCGGCTACGTGGTCGAGGTCGCCCGGGCCAGTGAGAACACCCTCGCCCGCGCCCTGGAGATCGAGGCCGCCACCCGCGAGCGCGAGCGCCTGGCCCGCGACATCCACGACGGGGTCCTCCAGGTCCTCGCCATGGTCCAGCGGCGCGGCAGCGAGCTCGGCGGCGAGGCCGAGGAGCTCGGTCGGATGGCGGGGGAGCAGGAGGTGGCGCTGCGCACGCTGGTCTCCAGCGGGCTGGTGCGGCCCTCCCGGGTCTCCAGCGACGAGTCGCGCGGCGCGCTGGTGGACACCTACGAGGTGGACGAGCCGGGCGCCGACGACGGCGAGCTGGACCTGCGCACGCTCCTCGCCCCGCACGCCGGATCCCGCGTGAGCTTCGCCGAGCCGGGCACCCCGGTGCCGCTGCCGGTGCCCGCCGCGAAGGAGCTGGCCGCGGCGGTCGGCGCCGCCCTGGACAACGTGCGCAAGCACGCCGGGGACGGCGCGCGGGCCTGGATCCTCGTCGAGGACTGGGGCGACGAGGTGATCGTGACCGTTCGCGACGACGGCCCCGGTATCCCGGCGGGCCGGCTCGACCAGGCGGCGGGCGAGGGCCGGATGGGAGTGGCCCTGTCCATCCGCGGCCGGCTGCGTGATCTCGGCGGCAGCGCCGATCTGGTGTCCGTCCCCGGGCAGGGCACCGAAGTGGAACTGAAGGTACCCAGGGGGAGGACGGACAAGAGATGAGCGAGCGCACCGACGTGAACGACCCGAACAGGCCGAACGAGCTGCACGAGATCCGGGTGATGGTCGTCGACGACCACCCGATGTGGCGCGACGCGGTCGCCCGCGACCTGGCCGCGGCCGGCTTCGACGTCGTCGCCACCGCCGGCGACGGCCCCGAGGCGGTCCGCCGGGCCCACGCCGTCACGCCCGACGTGCTGGTCCTCGACCTCAACCTGCCCGGCATGCCGGGCGTGCAGGTCTGCAAGGAACTGGTCGGCGCCAACCCGGCCCTGCGGGTCCTGGTCCTGTCGGCCAGCGGCGAGCACGCGGACGTCCTGGAGGCGGTGAAGTCCGGTGCGACCGGCTACCTGCTGAAGTCCGCCGGCGCCCAGGAGCTGATCGACGCCGTCCGCCGCACCGCGGCCGGCGACCCGGTCTTCACCCCGGGCCTGGCCGGGCTGGTGCTCGGCGAGTACCGGCGCCTGGCCACCGATCCGCTGCCGGCCACCTCCGACGAGCCGAAGGCCCCGCAACTGACCGACCGCGAGACCGAGGTACTGCGGCTCGTGGCCAAGGGGCTGTCGTACAAGCAGATCGCCGAGCGTCTGGTCATTTCCCACCGCACCGTGCAGAACCACGTCCAGAACACCCTGGGCAAGCTGCAGTTGCACAACCGGGTGGAGCTCGTCCGGTACGCCATAGAACGCGGCCTCGACGACGCGTAGTACCCGCCCGGGGGACGTCCGCACCGCCCGTCGATCGTACTTACGTCCTCGTACGAGTGAACGGGCGTACGCAACGCCTCACGATTCCACCGGAATTGACCTCTCCAGGCCCCTTGCTGTGACCTGAGTCACCACTAGCGTGACCGTCATGGCGATTGGAGATTCCATGAAGGTCGGAGTGCTGACCGGCGGCGGCGACTGCCCCGGGCTCAACGCGGTGATCAGGGCGGTCGTCCGCAAGGGCGAGCAGGAGTACGGCTGCGGGTTCGTCGGGTTCAAGGACGGCTGGCGGGGCGCAATCGAGGGACGGACGGTCCCCCTCGACATCCCCGCCGTCCGCGGCATCCTGCCCCGCGGCGGCACCATCCTCGGCTCCTCGCGCACCAATCCGTTCAAGACGGAGAACGGCGTGCGCGACATCAAGGACAACCTCGCGAAGTACGAGGTGGACGCGCTCATCGCGATCGGCGGCGAGGACACCCTCGGGGTCGCGGCCCGGCTGTACGAGGAGTACGGCATCCCCTGCGTCGGCGTGCCCAAGACCATCGACAACGACCTGTCCGCCACCGACTACACCTTCGGCTTCGACACCGCCGTCGGCATCGCGACCGAGGCCATCGACCGGCTGCACACCACGGCCGAGTCCCACATGCGGGTCCTGGTCGTCGAGGTCATGGGCCGGCACGCCGGCTGGATCGCCCTGCACTCGGGGCTCGCGGGCGGCGCCAACGTCATCCTCATCCCGGAGCAGCGCTTCGACATGGACGAGGTCTGCGCCTGGGTGACCTCCCGGTTCCGGGCGAGCTACGCGCCGATCGTGGTGGTCGCGGAGGGTGCGATGCCCAAGGACGGGGAGATGGTGCTGAAGGACGGCACCCTGGACTCCTTCGGCCATGTCCGGCTGTCGGGCGTGGGCGAGTGGCTGGCCAAGGAGATCGAGGCGCGGACCGGCAAGGAGGCCCGTACGACGGTGCTCGGGCACATCCAGCGGGGCGGCACGCCGAGCGCCTTCGACCGGTGGCTCGCGACCCGGTTCGGGCTGCACGCGATCGAGGCGGTGCGCGACAGGGACTTCGGGAAGATGGTCGCGCTCAAGGGGACGGACATCGTCCGGGTACCGATCGCGGAGGCGACGTCGAAGCTGAAGACGGTGGATCCCGCGCTGTACAAGGAGGCCGGGGTCTTCTTCGGCTGAGCGGCGACCCGCCACCATGGGCCGTATGGTGACAAACGGCCCATGGTTCGAGGTGCGGGAGCAAGCGTGGAGATCCTGGCATTCGGTGTGACCGCCGACGAGAAGCCGCTCCTGGAGCAGGCCTTCGCGGGGCAGCACGAGATCCGCTGCCTGGACGTCTTCCTCGACGAGGACACCGCGCCGATCGCCGCCGGGTACGAGATCGTCTCCTCCAGCGTGAACGCCGACCTGAACGGCCGGGTGCTGCGGGTCCTGGCGGCCGGCGGGACGAAGCTGATCGCCCAGCGGTCCACCGGCTTCAACAACATCGACCTGGACGAGGCCCGGCGTCTCGGCATGACGATCAGCCGGGTCTCGTACTACTCGCCCTACTCGGTCGCCGAGTTCGCCTGGGCCCTCGCACTGGCCGTCAACCGGCGGATCGTCCGGGCCTCGATCCGGACCCGGGACTTCGACTTCCGGCTGAACGGGCTGATGGGCCGGGACTTCCACGGCCGCACGGCCGGCGTGCTCGGCACCGGCAAGATCGGCGAGGCGTTCACCCGGATCGCGCACGGCTTCGGCATGCGCCTGCTGGGCTGGGACGTGGTGCAGAACCCGGCCTGCCTGGAGCTCGGCATGACGTACGTGGACAAGGACGAGCTGCTCGCCTCCTCGGACCTGATCAGCCTGCACGTGCCGCTGCTGGAGTCCACCCGGCGCATCCTCGACGCGGCGGCGCTGCGCCGGATGCGGGACGACGCGATCCTGGTGAACTCCAGCCGCGGCGGGCTGATCGACACCGACGCACTGGTCGACGAGCTCCGGGCGGGCCGCTTCACGGGCGTCGGCCTGGACGTGTACGAGGCGGAGGCGGGCCTCTTCTTCCTGGACAAGTCCCTGGAGGCCGTCGAGGACGACACCCTGGCCCGGCTCGTCACCTTCCCGAACGTCGTGGTGACCTCCCACCAGGCGTACTACACGACGGACGCGGTGGGCCAGATCATCGACACCACCGTCGCCAACGTGGCGGACTACCTGGCGGGCCGCCGCTCCGAGAACACCCTGGTCCCGCCCGCCTAAGCGGTGTCCGCAGGGCCCCGGACCCGGGAGTTCACCCGGACTTCGGCATCCGGCCATACCGGCGGGCCGGGACGGGGCTTAGATTCGGCCACGTGGACGTCCCTACCGTGTTCCGCTGGATCATGCCGGCCCTCGCCGCCGTCCAGCTCGTTTACGCCCTCCGGGCCCTGCGGCCCGCCCTCCGCGCCGAGCCGGGCCGGCGGGTGGACCCCTGGCTCACCTTCGCCGATCACGCGGTGGGCGCCGCGGTGTCGGTGGCGCTGGCGACCGGCAACCTCACCGCCCTCCTGTGCGGGCTGGCCGTGCTGGGACCGATCCTGACCTGGCAGCTGGTGCGCCACCTCCGGGCCGGCGGGTCCCCGGGCATCGAGAGCCGGACGGGCTGACCGCCCAGGGGGCGTCCGGCCCGTCCGGCGTGCGGCCCCTCAGGCCGGGGACACCGCCCGGATCCCGGCCAGCAGCTCGCGCAGCAGGTCCGCGCCGCGCAGGGTGAGGACCGACTCCGGATGGAACTGCACCCCCGCGAACCCGGCCGCGGAGCGAAGGGCGTGAACCTCGCCCGTCGCCGGATCACGGGCCACCTCCACCCCGTCGGCGGCGAGCCGTGCGGCCAGGGCGTCGTCGCAGTGCGCGGTGTACGTGTTGTAGAAGCCGACCACCTCCTCGGCCCCGAACAGATCGATCCGGGTCTGCGCCCCCTGAGCCGGTTCCGCCTTGCGGATCAGCGGGAGGCCCAGCTCGGCCGCCAGCAGCTCGTGGCCCAGGCAGACCCCGACCAGGCCGTGGCGGTGCCCGGCCAGCAGGTCGGCCGCCAGCGCGCGCAGCATCCGCATCCTGGGGTCGGCGGCCTCGGCCGGATTGCCCGGGCCGGGGCCCAGCACGATCGGGCCCTCCCAGGCCAGGGCCGCCGCCCGCAGCCCCGGATCGTCGTAGCGGCGTACGGTCACCTCCAGCCCGGCCACCCTCAGACCCCCCACTCTCAAGATGTGCGCCAGCATCGCCGTGAAGGTGTCCTCGCCGTCCACCACCAGCACGTGTCCGGCCGGGGCCGGGGGCCGCTCCTGCATCCGGAGCCAGAACGGCGCCAGGTCCTCGCGGCGCGCCGCGAGGGCCGCACACACCCGCGGGTCGTCCGCCAGCCGGGGCCCCTCGAAGGCCGGGCGCGGCGCGGCCGGCCGCACCCCGAGCGCCGCCAGCACCCCCGCCGCCTTCGCATGGGTCTCCGCCACCTCGCCCGCCGGATCCGAGTGCCGCACCAGCGTGGCGCCCACCGGCACCCGCAGCGTGCCGTCCGCCGCGATGTCGGCGGTGCGGATCAGGATGGGGGAGTCGAGGGTCTGCGCCCCCGCGGGGTCCTGGCCCAGCAGGGCGAGCGCGCCCGCGTAGTAGCCGCGCCCGCCCGCCTCGTACCGCTCGATGACGCGGCAGGCGTTCTGCACGGGGGATCCGGTGACCGTCGCCGCGAACATGGTTTCGCGCAGCACCTCCCGCACGTCCAGCGAGGACCGGCCGCGCAGCTCGTACTCGGTGTGCGCGAGGTGGGACATCTCCTTCAGCCGCGGTCCGACGACGACCCCGCCCATGTCGCCGACCGTGCACATCATCTTCAGCTCCTCGTCGACCACCATCGACAGTTCCTCGGTCTCCTTGCGGTCGCCGAGGAAGGCGAGGAGGGAGGCGGCCGTCGGCCCCCCGGCCGGATAGCGGTACGTGCCGCTGATCGGGTTCATCACGACCGTCCCTCCGGACATCCGCACGTGCACCTCCGGGCTGGCCCCGACGAGGGTCCGCTCCCCGGTGTGGACGACGTACGTCCAGTACGCGCCCCGCTCGCCCTCCAGCAGCCGCCGGAACAGCGCGAGCGCGTCGGCCCGGCCGAATCCGCCGATGCGGCCCTCGTAGGTGCGCCGGATGACGAAGTTCGCGCCCTCGCCGCGGCCGATCTCGTCCTCGATGACCCGCCGGACGGTGGCCGCGTACTCCTCGTCGGGGACGTCGAAGCCGCCGCCGTCGACCCGCACCCGGTGCCGCGGCAGCGCGGCCAGCGCCTCGGCGAGCGGGATCTCGTACGCCTCCTCGGCGACCAGCACGCTCAGCGGCGTGCCGTCGTCGCGTACGTCGAAGCCGCGCTCCCGGATCTGCCGGAAGGGGACGAGAGCGAGGGCGGGCAGCTCGCCGACGGGCAGGTCGGCGAGGTGTTCGACCTCGCCCACCTGCCCGATCAGCACCTCGACGGTGTCGTGGTCGCGGCCGGGGGTCCGCCGGCGCAGCAGGGCGAACGGCGGGCAGGCGGGGTCGAGCAGTCGGCTCAGCCGGTCGGGTCGGCCGGGGTTCAGGTTCATGGGGCGGAGCGTCCTTCCGGTGGGAGGAGCGGCCCCTGGGATCCGACAGCGTGGTCGAAAACGCGGAAGGCCGCCCCTCGGGGCGGCCTTCGAGTCGTGCGTGTCTTCAGGTACGCGCGAGAAGTGGGCCGCCGGGAGCGGGCCACCACCAGTTCTGGTTCGTGTGCGCGTACATGGTGGGCACCTTAGCCCAGACCGCCCCCGCGGGGCAGGATCTGTCTCATGGCGCGAGCTGAACCATGGATTCCGTTCTGCCGGGCGTCCGCGACCTTTGAGCTGGTTCGTCTCACGTTGTGGGCGGGGGGCTGAACGCGGCCTGTGACGCCGTAATGTGTACGAGGTGACCGTGAACGCTGAAACCCAAGCCCCCGCCGCCAAGGCGACCTGGCGAGACCTTCCCGCGGCGCAGCAGCCTTCGTACCCCGATGCCGAGGCTCTGCGCGCTGTCGTCGCGGACCTCGAGTCGTATCCTCCCCTCGTTTTTGCGGGTGAGTGCGACCAGCTGCGTGCCCGTCTGGGAGCCGTCGCCAAGGGCGAGGCGTTCCTGCTCCAGGGCGGCGACTGTGCCGAGGCCTTCGACGGCGTCTCCGCCGACCATATCCGCGCCAAGCTGAAGACGCTGCTCCAGATGAGCGCCGTCCTGACGTACGCGGCCTCCGTGCCCGTCGTCAAGGTCGGCCGCATCGCGGGCCAGTACTCCAAGCCGCGCTCCAAGGACACCGAGACCCGCGACGGCGTCACCCTGCCGACCTACCGCGGCGACTCCGTCAACGGCTTCGCCTTCACCGAAGAGGCCCGGATCCCGGACCCCGAGCGGCTGAAGCGCATGTACAACGCGTCCGCCTCGACGCTCAACCTGGTGCGCGCCTTCACCACCGGTGGCTACGCCGACCTGCGCCAGGTGCACGCCTGGAACCAGGACTTCGTGAAGTCCAGCCCGTCCGGACAGCGGTACGAGCAGCTGGCGCGGGAGATCGACAACGCGCTGAACTTCATGAAGGCGTGCGGCACCGACCCGGCCGAGTTCAAGGCCGTCGAGTTCTACGCCTCCCACGAGGCGCTGCTGCTCGACTACGAGGGCGCGCTGACCCGCACCGACTCGCGTACCGGCAAGCTGTACGACACCTCCGGCCACATGGTCTGGATCGGTGAGCGCACCCGCCAGCTGGACCACGCGCACATCGAGTTCTGCTCGCAGATCGCCAACCCGATCGGCATCAAGCTCGGCCCCACCACCACGGTGGACGAGGCGCTGACGTACATCGACCGCCTGGACCCCGAGCGCGAGCCGGGCCGGCTGACCTTCGTCGTCCGCATGGGCGCCGACAAGGTCCGCGAGAAGCTCCCCGAGCTGGTCGAGAAGGTCACCGCCTCCGGCGCGACCGTCGCCTGGGTCACCGACCCGATGCACGGCAACACCTTCGAGGCGGCCTCCGGCCACAAGACGCGCCGTTTCGACGACGTGCTCGACGAGGTCAAGGGCTTCTTCGAGGTCCACAAGGCCCTCGGCACCCACCCGGGCGGCATCCACGTCGAGCTCACCGGTGACGATGTCACCGAGTGCGTGGGCGGCGGCGACGAGATCTTCGTCGACGACCTGCACCAGCGCTACGAGACGGCCTGCGACCCGCGGCTCAACCGCAGCCAGTCCCTGGACCTGGCGTTCCTCGTCGCCGAGATGTACCGCGACCAGTAGGGATCAGTCAGTACCTTCGTACGACAGTGGGGCGCGGATCGATGTGATCCGCGCCCCACTGTCGTATCCAGGGCTTTTAGGCGACCCTAACTTTGGGTACGGTTAGGTAAGCCTCACCGAAATGGGGATGGCTCGTCGAACCGCTGAACCGTTGAACCATTCCGCCCTGGGAGGTGAACCGCGTGTACGTCTGCTCTTGCTTCGGTGTCACCGACAGTCAGGTCAAGGAGCACGCGGCTGCCGGGGCCTGCACCCCGCGCCAGATCGCCTCGGCCACCAAGGCCGGCACCGACTGCGGATCGTGCGTGCGCACCATCCAGGGCATCCTCGGCCGTGGGGCGTGCCCCCGCCGGGAGCTGCTGGAGAAGGGCCAGACGGCGGCCGTGCTCGCTGCGGAGCCGGGTGGGGCCCGTTCGGCGGAGCTGGCGGAAGCGGCCTAGAGCCGGTTAGCTCGGCTGCTCGATCAGCTGCGCGATGTAGAGCGGCTCGCCCAGGGAGTCGATGAGCTCCAGCTGGGTGTCGAGGTAGTCGATGTGGTGCTCCTCGTCCTCCAGGATCTCCTCGAAGAGCCGGGCCGAGGTGATGTCACCCTTGCCGCGCATGACCTCGATACCCCGCTTGAGCCGGTCGATGGCCTCGACCTCGACCTGGCGGTCCGCCTGGAACATCTCCGTGAGCGTCTGCCCGACGCGCACGTGGAAGAGGCGCTGGTAGTTCGGCAGGCCGTCGAGCATCAGGATGCGCTCGGTGATCTTGTCCGCGTGCTTCATCTCGTCGATGGACTCTTCACGCGTGTACTTGGCGAGCTTGGTCCAGCCCTTGTTGTCCTGGATGCGGTAGTGCAGCCAGTACTGGTTGATGGCCGTCAGCTCGCCGGTCAGCTGCTCGTTCAGAAACTCAAGGACCTCGGGGTCGCCCTGCATCGCAGAGGCTCCTTCCAGGCAATGTCAGCTATGTGACGGGGCAGTTGCGCGCATCCTTGCACCGCCGCCGGAGACCGTCCAGTAAGTGCCTCCTTAGTGGGAGTTACCGCGACTTGCCCGAATCGGCCAAGACCTGGTCATGACCACCCTGCCCAGTCTGTCACCATGGAGTCATGGGTCAGCCGGAAAGCCGGGAATCTCCGGGAGCAGAGCAGCTGGAGCTTCCACCGGGGCAGCGGCTGCAGAGGGGCTGGCCGGTCACCCACTACGGGCCCGTACCCAAGTTCAAGCCGGACCGCTGGGAGTTCCGCGTCTTCGGCGCGACGGCCGACGGGGACAAGCACTGCTGGAACCACGAGGAGTTCACGGCCCTGCCGTTCGACTCCGTCGTGGCCGATCTGCACTGCGTCACGAAGTTCAGCATGCAGGGCGCCGAATGGGGCGGTGTGCTCGCCCGTGAGGTCCTCGCCCTGGCTCCCCCCGCGCCGCAGGTCACGCACGTGATGGTGTGGGCCGAGTACGGCTTCAGCTCCAACCTGCGGCTGGCCGACTTCGCCTCCGACCGGACCGTCTTCGCCACCCACGAGGGCGGTGAACTGCTCACCGCCGAGCACGGTTTCCCGGTACGGCTGGTGGTCCCGCACCTGTACGCCTGGAAGGGCCCCAAGTGGGTCCGCGGCATCGAGTACATGACCGCCGACCGCCGCGGCTTCTGGGAGGAGCGCGGCTACCACAACATCGGCGACCCGTGGCGCGAGCAGCGCTACTCGTACCAGGAGGAGCCCGGGGAGGGCCCCGAACTGTAGGGGGTGCCCTGCCGGTCAGGCCGGGCTCGCTCAGTGGTGGTACCGGTGCACGACCGCGTGACCCTTGCCGCGGCCGATCATCCACTTGTTGACCGGGGTCGTGATCACGAAGGCGGCCGCGAGCGAGATCGCCAGGACGATCCAGAACAGCGGCTCCGACAGGTGCGCGTCCATCGCGCCGGGCCACAGGGCGATCACCCCGTTGTCGATCAGCTCCATGACCGCGATCGAAAGGGTGTCCGCGGCCAGCGCCACCCGGATGGCCGTACGCAGATCGACGCCGGCGGCGAGGAGCCCGCGCAGGGTGAGCGCGTAGCCGAAGAAGAACGCGAGGACGATCGCCAGGATCATCGTCTGGACGTTCCCCCAGCCCAGCGCGGTGCCGATGACCATGCCGAGCACCTCGCCGATGGCGCATCCGGTGAGGCAGTGGAGGGTGGCCCGGGCGGCCATGCCCCAGCTGACCGGACCGCCGGCGCCGTGCGCGTGTGCCGGTGCGTCGTGCTCGTGCGCGGGTCCGTGGCCGTGGTGCGCCTCGTGGCCTTCGCGGTCCTCGTGACCCTCGTGCCCCTCGTGTATGTGCTCCATGACAACCCCCTCGTGGGAACGCCGGGCAGCGGTCCCGTCGACAGGACGGAACCGTATACCCCCTAGGGGTATTCCTCAAGGGATTCGTGGATCACTGCGGGCCGCGCAGCTCCTTCAGCAGCGCGACGTCCGCCGCATGCCCTTCCTTGCCGCCGGGCGTCTCGGTGATCAGCGGCACGCCGTCCATCGCGGGGTGCGTGAACAGCTCCGCGAAGGCGTCCCGGCCGATGTGGCCCTGGCCGATGTTGGCGTGCCGGTCCTTGTGGGCGCCGACGCCCTCCTTGGAGTCGTTCGCGTGGACCAGCTTCAGCCGGCCCTCGCCCACCGTGTCCACCAGCAGGTCCAGCATCACCTTCGTCCCGCCCGGCTCCGCCAGATCGTGACCGGCCGCGAAGATGTGGCAGGTGTCCAGGCAGATCCCCAGCTTCGGGTGATGGTCGAGCGCCTCGAAGTACGGCCCGAAGTCCCAGGTGCGCGAGCACAGCGAGGAGCCCTGCCCGGCCGTGGACTCCAGCAGCAGGAACGGGTCGTCGTCATGCGTCAGCTCGTCCAGCAGCGGCAGCATGTGCTCCCTGACCTGCGCGTACGCTGCCTCCCGCGGGCGCCCTCCGGTCGCCGACCCGGTGTGCACGACCACCCCGAGCGCGCCGATCTCCCGGCCGCGGCGCAGCGAATGGCGCAGCGACTCCACCGACTTCTCCACGGTCGCCTCGGTGTGCGAGCCGAAGTTGATCAGATACGGGGCGTGCACGTACGCGGGGATCGACTCGGCCGCGCACTCCGCCCGGAACCGTTCGTCCTGCGCCGGATTGCCGACCGGGGTGGCCCAGCCGCGCGGATTGGCGACGAAGACCTGGACGGCCTCCGCCCCCATCTCCCGGGCGTAGGTCAGGCCGACCGAGGCGAGCCCCCCGGCAACGGGGACGTGCCCGCCCACTGGATTGCGCATCATTACGGCTTACAGCCCCTTGGTCTTGATGGCGATCGTGCTGCCCTCGGGGGCGGTCTGCCCGGCCGGCACCGACTGGGTGTCGACCGTGTTGCTGAAGGAGATCAGCGGCCGGTCCACCTTCACCTTGAAGCCGGCGGCCTCCAGCGCCTTGCGGGCCGCGTCCACGTCCTGGCCGGTCACGTTCGGGACCGGGATCTGCCGGGGGCCCTTGGACACGGTCAGCGTGACCGTGTCGCCGGCCGCGGCCTGGGTGCCGGCGCCGACCGACTGGTTGGCGACCGTACCGGCCGCGAAGGGAGCGTTGACCTGCTCGGGAGCCGTAGCGACCTTGAGGCCCAGGGCCTCCAGGGTCGCCTTCGCCTGATCGGCGGGGATCCCGGTCACGCTCGGCACCGGCACCGGGCGGCCCTTGCTGACGACGAGCGAGACCGCCGTGTCGGGCGCCCGCTTCTCGCCGCCCGCCGGATTGGTGCTGATCACCGAACCCTGGGCGATGTCCTGGCTGAAGGCCTGCGTCACCATGCCGGGCGCCAGCCCGGACTGCGTCAGCTCGGCGCTGGCCTCCTCCAGGGGGCGGCCCTTCAGGTTGGGCACGGCCACGAGCTCGGGGCCGCGCGAGATGGTGATGGTCACCGCGTCGTTGCCGCGGATCCGCCGGCCGCCCGGGGGATCGGTCTTCATCACCGTCCCGCGGTCGAAGGCGTCGCTGAACTTCCGGTCCACCCCCTTCACCCCGAGCCCGGCCGAGGACAGCTGGGAGCGGGCCTGCGCCTCGGTCTTGCCCAGCAGGTTGGGGACCTTGGTGAACTGCCCGGAGTTGATGTACCAGACGCCGGCCCCGAGCCCCAGCGCGAGCAGTACGCCCGCGATGACGAGCAGCACCCCGCGACGGGGCCGCCGCGCGAGGGCGGCCGGCCGGTGTGCGGGCGGGGCGGGCGGCGCCGGAGGCATCTCCAGGCGGGAGGTGTGCTGCACGGGCTGCTGCGCGGCCACCGGACGCGGGATCACCCCGGTACGGTCCTCGGCGGACGAGCGCTCCTCGGCGCGCGCCTGCGGGGGTACGGCGTCCAGCTCGGCGTCGCTGAGCAGCGCGCGGGCCTCACGGGTGAGGCCGAGCAGGGCGGCCGCGTCGTAGGGGCGCAGGTCGGGATTGCGGGCGGCGGCCTGCGCGACCAGCTCGTCGAGCCCGACGGCGAGCCCCGGGACCACGGCGGACGGGGGCGGAACGTCCTCGTGCAGGTGCTGGTAGAGCACCTGCGCGGCGGTGCCGCCGAGGTGGGGCTTGGAGCCGGTGAGCATCTCGTAGAGGACGACACCGCAGGCGTAGACGTCCACGCGGGTGTCGGCGATGCCGTTCTCGATCTGCTCGGGGGCCAGGTAGGAGACGGTGCCGAGGACGGAGCCCGTGGTGTTGGTCACCGAGTCGACCGAGCGCACCAGCCCGAAGTCCGCGACCTTCACCCGGCCGTCGTCCCCGATCAGCACGTTCTCGGGCTTCATGTCGCGGTGGACGAAGCCGGCCCGGTGGGCGGCGCCGAGGGCGGCGAGGACCGGTTCGAGGACGTCGAGGGCGGCCCGCGGCTGGAGCGCGCCGCGCTCGCGGAGCACGTCGCGCAGGGTGCAGCCGGAGACGTACTCCATGGCCAGGTACACGTACGGCCCGTCCGTGCCCTGGTCGAAGACGGCGACCACGTTCGGGTGCGCGAGCCGGGCGACGGACTTCGCCTCGCGGATGAACCGGTCGACGAAGGCGGCGTCGGCGGCGAGGGCCGGGTGCATCACCTTCAGGGCGAGCACGCGGTCGAGGCGGGTGTCGAGGGCCCGGTAGACCGTGGCCATGCCGCCGGCCGCGATGCGGGCGTCGATGCGGTAGCGGCCGTCGAGCACGCGCCCGACGAGGGGGTCATCCAGGGTCGTATCCACCCGCCGATTCTACGAGCCGCCGCGCGGCGGCCGTCCTGGGCGGGTCGCCTTGCAGCGCACCTGTGACGCTGGGCGGGGCGGGGGCTGCGGAAGGCGGGAGCGGACGGGGCGGGGTCGGGCGAGGTGCGGCGGGGGTTTCGGGGGGCGGGTCGGTCGGTCAAGGGTGGCCGAAGGCCATCACGCAGTGACGCGACGTAGGGGCGCCCTTGAGGGACCGGCCCGACACGGAGGGACGATGGGACTGACGGGAAACCCCCCAAGACCTCTCTGATTCCGCCCTAGGGGCTTCCGGCCACCGAAGCCGCCGCCCCGCCCGCCTCAGAACGCCGGCCGCTCCGGGTCCAGGGTGGCGCGGCCTTCCGTGGGGGAGGAGGCTTCGGCGAAGCGGCGTTGGGGGATGCGGCCCGCGCGGAAGGCCAGGCGGCCCGCCGAGACGGCGTCGCGCATGGCCGCCGCCATGAGGACCGGCTCCTGCGCGCGGGTCACCGCCGAGGCCAGCATCACCGCCGCGCAGCCCAGTTCCATCGCCAGGGCCGCGTCGGATGCCGTGCCCGCGCCCGCGTCGAGGATGACCGGGACCGACGCGCGCTCCGTGATCAGCTCGAAGTTGTGCGGGTTGCGGATGCCCATGCCGGACCCGATGGGGGACCCCAGCGGCATGATCGCCGCGCAGCCCACGTCCTCCAGCTTCCGTGCGAGCACCGGGTCGTCATTGGTGTACGGGAGGACCGTGAAGCCCTCGTCCACCAGGATCTCGGCGGCGTCCAGCAGCTCGACGCCGTCCGGCAGGAGGGTCCGTTCGTCCGCGACCACCTCCAGCTTGATCCAGTCCGTGCCGAGCGCCTCCCGGGCCAGCCGGGCCGTGAGGACGGCCTCGCCCGCCGTGAAGCAGCCCGCCGTGTTGGGGAGGACCGAGATGCCGAGCTTGGTCAGCACGGACAGGACGGAGCCCTGGACCGTGGGGTCCAGCCGCCGCATCGCGACCGTGGTGAGTTCGGTGCCGGACGCGACGAGGGCGCGTTCCAGGACGTCCAGGCTCGGGGCCCCGCCCGTGCCCATGATCAGGCGGGAGGTGAAGGTCCGCCCGCCGAGGGTGAAGAGGTCGTCCGCCATGCCGCTCAGCCCCCCTGTACCGCGGTCAGGATCTCGACCCGGTCGCCGTCGCCCACGACGGTGGCCGGCCACTGCCCGCGCGGGACCACGGTCTCGTTGAGTGCGGCGGCGACGCCGGAGGGGGCGGTGGTCAGGGTGGCGACCACCGTGTCGAGGGTGGCGCCGGCCGCGACCTCGCGCGGCTCGCCGTTGACGGAGATGGTCATGCGTACGACTCCTGACGTGCGGCGGAGAACCGGCGGGGGGTGAAGGGGCGCGCGATCTCCGGCAGTTCGCCGGTGGCCAGCAGCTCGGCGAGGACCTCGCCGGTGAGCGGGGTCAGCAGCACCCCGTTGCGGTAGTGCCCGGTGGCCAGGTGCAGGCCCGGCAGGTCGGTCGGGCCGAGCAGCGGGGCGTTGTCGGGGGATCCGGGGCGCAGTCCCGCCCGGGTCTCGGTGAGCGGGAGTTCGGTGATGCCGGGGATCAGTTCGTGGGCGTCGCGCAGGAGTTCGTAGACCCCGCCCGCGGTGACGGTGGTGTCCCAGCCGAGTTCCTCGCTGGTGGCGCCGACGACGAGTTCGCCGTTCTCGCGCGGCACCAGGTAGACGTGGCTGCCGCGTACGACGGCCCGTACGGTCCGCGACAGGAACGGCGCGTACGCCGCCGGTACCGTGAGCCGCAGGACCTGTCCCTTGACCGGCCGTACGGGGGCCACGACCTCCGGCGGTACGCCCGCCAGCCGGCCGGTGAACGAGCCCGCGGCGAGGACCACCTGGTCGGCGAGCAGCTCCGTGCCGTCGTCGAGGAGGGCGCCGGTCGCCCGGTCGGCGGTGGTGAGCAGCCGTTCCGCGCCGGCCCGGTGGAGGGTCACGCCGGCGCGTTCGCAGGCGGCCAGCAGGGCGGCCGCGAGCCGGCGGGGATCGACCTGGTGGTCGCCGTCGACGCGCAGGCCGCCGCGTACGCCCGGGGCGAGCATGGGCTCCAGGCGGCGGCACTCGCGGCCGGTGAGCCACTCGGACTCCAGGCCGCAGCGACGCTGCAGGGCGTGCAGTTCGCGCAGGTGGAGGCGGTCGTCGGAGTCGAGGGCGACGGCGAGGGTGCCGCAGGCGCGGTAGCCGATGTCCATGCCGCCGCTGGCTTCGGCGAGCTCGGCGGCGAAGTGCGGATAGCGTGCGGCGGAGGCGAGGCCGAGGCCCAGCAGGGCTTCCTCGCCGTAGTGCAGTTCGGTGACGGGGGCGAGCATGCCGGCCGCGACCTGGGCGGCGCCGCCCCCGGGTGCGGGGTCGGCGAGTACGGTGCTCAGTCCGCGCGTGGCGGCCCGCCAGGCGGTGACCAGGCCGATGATTCCGCCCCCGATGACGAGGACGTCGGATCCCTTCCGAGATGTTCGGGATGAGTGCATGGGCGTCCAGCCCCTCCCTTCGCCGGCATGACCCGGATCAGGTTCGTACGGTCGGAGGCCGGCCAGCCTCCCTCTCAGCCCGGTGCGCCGGACTCCCGCGATAGGTACGGTGGCCAGACTAACCCGGCGGTGGATGGCGGGTAAGGCGGCACCTATTCCTGACGGAGCGTCAGATGATTAGGGTGGCGGCGTGAGCGAGCAGACGGAACAGAATCAGCGCGGCATCGTGGTCGTCGGCGCCGGAATGGCCGGGGTCCAGACCGCGGTCGCCTTGCGCGAACAGGGCTACACCGGCCCCGTGACCCTGCTGGGAGCCGAACCCCACCAGCCCTACGACCGCCCCCCGCTGTCCAAGGCGGTCCTCCTCGGCAAGGCCGAGGACTCCGCCTTCGACGTGGACTTCGAAGGCCTCGACATCGACCTCAGGCTCGGCGTCGAGGTCACCGGACTGCGCGCCGCCGTCCACGAGCTGGACACCGAGGCGGGACCGGTCCCGTACGGGATCCTCGTACTGGCGACCGGCGCGCAGCCGCTGACCCTCCCCGGGACCGAGGGCGTCCCGGGCGTCCACCTGCTGCGCACCCTGGACGACGCGGCCCGGCTGCGCCCGGTGCTGGCCGCGTCGCCCCGGGCCGTGGTCGTCGGGGCGGGCTGGATCGGCGCCGAGTTCGCCACCGCGGCCCGGGAGGCGGGCTGCGAGGTCACCGTGGTCGAGGCGGCGGACCGGGTGCTGGCGGGGGCGCTGCCCGCCGAGGTCACCGAGCCGATGGCGCGCTGGTACCAGGAGGCGGGCGCGGAGCTGATCACCGGGGCGAAGGTCGCCGGGATCGAGGAGGGGCGGGTCCTGCTGGCGGACGGGCGGACGCTGCCCGCCGGCGCGGTGGTGGTGGGCATCGGCGCGCGCCCCGCCACCGGATGGCTGGACGGGACCGGCGTGGAGCGCGGCCCCGACGGCTCGGTCACCGCGGACGCGTACCTGCGGACCTCGCTGCCCGGGGTGTACGCGGTCGGCGACTGCACCTCCTTCCCGTCCGGGCGGTACGGGACGCGGCTGCTCGTGCACCACTGGGACAACGCGCTCCAGGGGCCGCGGACGGTCGCGGCGAACATCCTGGCCGGGGAGCCGGCCCAGGTCTACGACCCGGTGCCGTATTTCTGGTCGGAGCAGTTCGGGCGCTTCGTGCAGTACGCCGGACACCACGGCGGGGCCGACACCCTGCTCCTGCGCGGGGACCCGGCCGGTCCCGCCTGGTCGGTGTGCTGGCTGCGCGAGGGCGCGCTGGTCGCCGTCCTGGCCGTGGGCCGCCCCCGTGACCTGGCGCAGGGCCGCAAGCTCATCGAGACGGCGGTGCAGGTGGACCCCGCCAAGGTCTCCGACCCCGCGGTCCCCCTCAAGTCGGCCTCGGCCTGACGGCCGCCGGGCTCCGCCCGGATCCGGTCCTCAAGCTCCCCCGGCCACCGCTGGGAGGTGCCCCCCGGACGGGCTGGGAATCCAGCCCCGCCGGTGTTCGAGGACCGGGTCCGGGGCGGAGCCACGGTACGGGCCGCGACCCGGACGGGGTCGCCCAGGTACCGGCGGCCAGTCCGAGATGGCAGGCTTGTGCCTGTGACCGAGATTGACGCAAAGATCGATGCCCTTGTCCCCTCGTGGCTGTACCTCCCCGACATCGCGGAGATGCTGAACATCGAGGTGACCCGGGTCCGCCAGATGGTCAAGGAAGGGCAGCTCATCGCCGTCCGCCGGGGCGAGAACCGCTCCCTGCAGGTTCCGGCCCCCTTCATCGACGGCGACAAGGTCGTCAAGGGCCTCGTCGGTCTGCTGACCGTGCTGCGCGACGACCGTTTCACCGAGGAGGAGATCCTGGAATGGCTCTTCACCGAGGATCCGACCCTGCCCGGCACCCCCGTGCAGGCGCTGAGCGAGAATCGCGGCACGGAGGTGAAGCGCCGCGCTCAGGCGCTCGCCCTCTGACCTGATCGCCTTCGCTCCACAGCGGTGTACGGGCCCACGGCCGCGGCCCGGTCCGTACACCGCCTCCATCACGGGGGGTACACCCATGCAGCTGTCCGACGCCCGGCTCTACCTCTGCACGGACGCCCGCAAGCGCCAGGGTGACCTCCCCGCATTCCTCGACGCCGTGCTCTCCTCGGGTGTGGACATCGTCCAGCTCCGCGACAAGGGCATGGAGGCGGGGGAGGAGCTCGAACACCTCCACGTCTTCGCCGAGGCCGCCCGCCGCCACGGCAAGCTCCTCGCCGTGAACGACCGCGCCGACGTCGCCCACGCCATCGGCTCCGACGTCCTGCACCTCGGCCAGGGCGACATCCCCGTCCCCGCGGCCCGCGCCATCCTCGGCGAGCAGGTGCTGATCGGCCGGTCCTGCCACGCCGAGGACGAGGTCGACGCGGCCGTCGCCGAAGCCGGCGTGGACTACTTCTGCACCGGCCCCTGCTGGCCCACCCCCACCAAGCCCGGCCGCCACGCCCCCGGCCTGGACCTGGTCCGGTACGCGGCCTCCCTGGAGCAGGACCGCCCCTGGTTCGCCATCGGCGGCATCGACGGCTCGAACCTGGACGAGGTGCTGGACGCCGGTGCCACCCGCATCGTGGTCGTCCGCGCCCTCACCGAGGCCACCGACCCCGGCGCGGCCGCCGCGGAGCTCGCCAAGCGGGTCCGGGCCCGCCTCGGCTGAGTCCGGTCCGCCCGGACACCGGGCGGTCGCGTTACCCCGTATGGACGCCTTCCGGCCAGAGCCATCCCTCCAAGTGTCCAAAAACGTGTCCAAAACGTGGACAAGGCTTCGGTGTCCGCCAGGCCGCGTCTAACCTGCCCACATGGCCTCTGGTACCGCTTCCACCTGGTCGGATCGTGCACACACGGTCCGCGACCTCCTCGCGTCCGGGCGCTCGTACTCCTTCGAGTTCTGGGCCCCGAAGACGGAGAAGGGCGAACGCAACCTCTGGAACGCCCTGCGCCGGGTCGAGGCGGTATCCCCCAGTTTCGTCTCCGTGACCTACGGAGCCGGCGGCTCCACCCGCGGCGGCACCGTCAAGGCCACCCAGGAAATCGCCGCGGACACCACCCTCACGCCCGTCGCGCATCTCACCGCCGTGGACCACTCGGTCGCCGAGCTGCGCAATGTCATCGGACAGTTCGCGGACGCCGGGATCCGGAACATGCTCGTCGTGCGCGGAGACCCGCCGGGTGACCCGATGGGCGAGTGGGTGGCGCACCCCGAGGGCGTGCACTACGCCGCCGACCTGGTCCGGCTGGTCAAGGAGTCCGGCGACTTCTGCGTCGGCGTCGCTGCCTTCCCCGAGATGCACCCGCGTTCGGCGGACTGGGACACGGACATCCGGCACTTCGTGGACAAATGCCACGCCGGTGCCGACTACGCGATCACCCAGATGTTCTTCGATCCGGAGAATTATCTGCGGCTGCGCGACAGCGTCGAGAAGGCGGGCTGCGAGACCCCGATCATCCCCGAGGTCATGCCTGTTGTGGGTATCAAGCAGCTCGACCGACTGCCCCAGCTCAGCAATGCGGTCTTCCCCGCGGACGTGAAAGAGCGCATGCTCGCCGTCAAGGACGACCCGGCCGCTGTACGCTCCATTGGCATCGAGTTCGCCACGGAGTTCTGCGCGCGACTGCTGTCCGAGGGTGTCCCGGGGCTGCACTTCATCACGCTGAACAATTCCACGGCGACTCTCGAAATCTACGAGAACCTGGGCCTGCACCAGCGGGCCTGAGCGGCCGCCCCCCGTTCCCGCGCCGGCGGCCGTACCGAGAGGGGCCATGCATGGGAATGACGGTCCTCTACATCGCGTTCGGTTTCGTCGCGCTGTGGCTGCTTGCCGAGGTCCTGATGCAGTACAAGGCCCGGCTCCGCTGGCGCCTGCTCGCCTTCGCCGGCTTCCTCGGCGTGGTCGCCGGGGTGATACTGCCGTCGGTGCCGGTCATCGGCGCCGGCGCGCTGGCGTTCGCCGTGGGCCAGACCCTGGTGACACTGTCCTTCCGCAAGGGCTTCGTCGCCGGCTGGGCGCTGCGCCGCGGCGGGGAGCCCGTACGGCAGACGCGCCGCCGCCGGGCCGCGGGCACCAAGCAGGAGCCGGCCCTCCAGGTCACCGCGCTGCAGTACGGGGACGTCGACGGGGACAGTGCCGGCGACGGGGCCGCGGAGGAGCGGCCGTTCCGGGACGCACCCCCCGCGGTCTACAGCCCGGAGCCGGTCCCCGAGGAATCCGGGTCCTACGGGATACAGAGTCTCGCGCCCGAGGCCGACCGGACGGCGGCCTTCGCCTCGCCGTTCACCACGGCCGAGCAGGACGCCCACCAGTACGCGGCGTACTACGACCAGCAGAACCAGGGCGGCTACGACTACTCGGGCGGCTATCCCACGGGCGACCAGCAGCAGGTCTACGCCGCCTACTCGGACCCGTACATCGGCACCGGCGGCGGCATGGCCCCGCCCCAGCCGTACGACTACACCCCGTACGCCGACTACGGGCAGCAGCAGTACTCCACGGACACCCCGCCCGGCGGGGTCTGGGTCCCGCAGCAGCGGTCCACAGACGGGGCCGGCCAGTCCTACCCGATGGAGGACCAGGGCGAGCCGCCGCAGCAGTACCCGTACCCCCAGCAGGGCGGGTACGAGCAGTACCGCTACTGACGGCTCACTGCGAGCCGCGGAACTCCGCGCCCTCCACGATCAGTCCGGTCACCAGGGCCCCGGTCATCCCGGCGTGCGCCAGCCCGCCGCCGGGATGGGCCCAGCCGCCCGCCAGGTACAGCCCGGGCACGGCCGTGGTGTTGGCCGGATGGAGCAGCCGGCCCCCGGCCCCCGCGAGGGCGGGCGGGGGCACCGCGCCGCCCAGCGCACCGGTCGCCGCCTCGATGTCGGCCGGGGTGCGCACCTCGTGCCACAACAGCCGCTCCCGCAGCCCCTGTACGGCCTTCTCGGCGAGGTTCAGCAGCTCGGCGGGCTCCGAGGTCCCGGGCCCGGGCACGGCGCTCACGGTGACCGCCTCGTGCTCCTCGTCGGGCCGGGTGGCCGGATCGTCCGGGCGCATGACGGTGACCTGCGCCCCGGAGGCGTGGACCAGGGTGCGGTGCACGGCGGTGGCGGGACGGGGGCCGCGCAGCGCGAGCAGGAGCGTGATCCGCCCCGGTACGCCGTCCCCGCGGGCGGGGACCGCGTCCGGCGGCCACGGCAGGGAACCGGCCGGCAGCTGCCGGGGGTCGATCCCGCACACGACGGTGTCGGCGGCCGCCTCGGTGCCGTCGGCCAGCCGCAGACCGGCCGCCCGGCCGTCCGTGACCAGGACCTCCCGGACCTCCGCCCCGAAGACGAAGGCGACCTTGCGCTCCAGACAGCGCTCGTACACGGCGGTGGCCAGGGCCCGCATCCCGCCACGTACGTACCAGCTGCCGAAGGTCTGCTCCATGTACGGGAGCACGGCCGCCGAGGCCGGTGCGGTGGCGGGGTCGATCCCGTACCCGCGCACCAGGCCGGTCAGCAGCTCGGCGAGGGCGCCGCCCAGCTCCCGGTCGGCCACCTCGGCGAGGGTCGGCGTACGGCGCCGCAGCAGGCCGCTCCGGCGCAGGGCCGGGTACGGGTCGCCGCCCAGGCTCTGCCGGGCGCCGGGCCGCAGCGGCTCCTCCAGCAGCGGGCGCCGGGTGGCGTCCCAGGCGTCGCGGGCGCGGCCCAGGACGGCGTTCCAGCGCTCGCCCGCGCCCGGGCCGAAGGCGGATTCCAGGGCGGCGGCGACACCGCCGCGGGAGGCACCGGGGAGGGTGACGTCGACGCCGTGGTGGGGGAGGACGTGCCGGACGGCCGGGTCCACCTGGACCATGTCGACGCAGGTCTCCAGCGGCCGCTTGCCCGTCTTCACGAAGAGATCGCGGTAGACGGCCGGCAGGTGCAGCAGTCCGGGCCCGGTGTCGAAGGCGAAGCCCTCGCGCTCGTACCGGCCCACGGCTCCGCCGTAGGTCGTCCCGCGTTCGTACACCGTCACCTGGTGCCCCGCCACGGCCAGCCGGGCCGCCGTAGCCATCGCGCCCATGCCGGCGCCGATCACCGCAATTCGTGCCATGCGGCCGAGCCTATCGACCGCCGTGCCGGCCCCCGTGGTGACCCTGCGGTCAGCGGGGTGGGGCCCCGGTGGTCTCGCGGGCCCCGGCCGCCAGCTTCTTCTCCTCGCGGCGCTGGGCACGGCGGCGCAGGAAGCGGCGGATCCGGCTCCAGAGGAAGAACAGTATGGCCAGCCCGATGGCCAGCAGCACGGCCGCGATGATCGCGGCGGCCTCGGGATTGAACATCGCGAAGGTGACGAGCCCGGCCACGCCGAGGTCCTCGGCGATGCTCATCCCCACATTGGTGAAGGGCTCGGGCGAGGTGTTGATCGCCATCCGGGTGCCGGCCTTGACGAAATGGCTGGCCAGCGCTGTGGAGCCGCCGACCGCGGCGGCGGTGATCTCGGGGAGCGAACCGGTCTGCCCGGCCAGCAGCGCACCGATCACCGCTCCGGACACCGGCCGGATCACCGTGTGGACGGTGTCCCATATCGAGTCCATGTACGGGACCTTGTCGGCGATCGCCTCGCACAGGAACAGCACCGCCGCGACGATCAGCACGTCCGTGCGTTGCAGGGAGGCGGGGACGTCGTCGGTGAGGCCGATGCGGCCGAAGATGCCGAGCAGGAGGACCACGGCGTAAGCGTTGATCCCACTGGCCCAGCCGCTGGTGAAGACCAGGGGGAGCACACTCATCGGATCATCATGCCGTACGGGAACGCAGAAAAGTGAGGGGACGGCCGCACGGCGGCCATCCCCTCACCCACGTTGTCCGGGGCTAGTGCCCCTGCTCGTCACGGCGGCGCTGCCACCGTTCCTCGATGCGGGTCATCATCGACCGACGCTGCCGGTTCCGGCCACGGGCCGGACCGCCAGTACTTCCGGAGACGGGCTGCTCGCCAGGCTTGGGTGCCTTGCGCCAACCGGTGACCACCAGGACCGTACATCCCAGCATGACGAGGAAACCCACCACGCTGATCCAGAGCACGTTCGGAATGATCACACCGGTCATGAGGAGCGCGATACCCACCACAATGCCTGCGACTGCCTGGTAGACCCGTCGCCGGGTGTACGTACGCAGTCCGCTTCCCTCAAGCGCTGTCGCGAACTTGGGATCTTCGGCGTACAGCGCTCGCTCCATCTGCTCGAGCATTCGCTGCTCGTGCTCCGAGAGCGGCACGGGAGTCCTCCTCATCCGTCGGTCGCGGGGGGTAGCGACCAGGGGTCCCCTTCAGGATAGGCGGGGAATCGCCCCCGTGACACCCGCCCTCTACGCCGCGTTCCAAATGGACACGGCCCAGAAATGACGCAGCCGGTGAAAGCGCTGCGTGAAAACCGTACCGCCGCGGGGGCGGTCACTGAGGCCCTTATTCCCCAATGGTCCGTCCACCATGCCGGTCTTGCACCTGATCATACGGGGCCGACCGGCGGATCGGAGGGTGTGTGGCCGACTCCGCGCGGAAGGGAGCAGTTCAGGCTTGCTTCTCACCCAGGACGTGCAGCTGGGTGGCGACCGCGTGGAAGGCGGGCAGCTCGGCCGCGGCCTCCTCCAGGCGCAGCAGCGCCTCCACGGCGCCGGGCTCGGTGTCCACCAGGACCCCGGGCACGAGGTCGGCGAAGATCCGCACGCCGTGCACCGCGCCGACCGCGAGGCCGGCGCCGCCGACCAGCTCGGAGAGCTGCTCGGCGGTGAAGCGGCGCGGTACCGGGTCGCCGGAGCCCCAGCGGCCGGCCGGGTCGGTGAGGGCGGTACGGGCCTCCGTGAAGTGCCCGGCCAGGGCGCGGGCCAGCACGGCCCCGCCGAGACCGGCGGCCAGCAGGCTGAGCGTGCCGCCGGCCCGCAGCGCGGCCACCGTGTTGGCCACGCCCTCCGCGGGGTCGTCCACGTACTCCAGCACGCCGTGGCAGAGCACCACGTCGTAGGCGTCCTGCTCGACGACGTCCAACAGGCCCTGGGCGTCGCCCTGGACGCCGCGGACGAGATCGGCGACACCGGCCTCGGCCACCCGGCGCTCCAGCCCGAACAGCGCGTTCGGGCTGGGGTCGACCACGGTGACCCGGTGGCCCAGGCGGGCCACCGGCACGGCGAACTTGCCGGTGCCGCCACCGGTGTCGAGCACGTCCAGCACATCCCGCCCGGTCGCCTTCACCCGGCGGTCGAGCGCCTCCTTGAGGACCTCCCACACCACGGCGGTGCGGAGGGAGGCACGGGGGCGGGAAGTGTCCGACACGGCTGATGGCTCCTCGGCGCGGTAAAGGGTGAGCGGTCCTGGCCCACCCTATTGCCTTCCGCCGCCGGGCAGCTCATCCCGCGTCCGGATGCTCCGGACGCGGTTGCGGCAGGGTCTTCTCCAGGGGCTGGGGCGCCGTCCGGATGGTGAGCATCCGCTCCACCAGGCGAAGGAACATCGAGGCCGCGCGCACCAGATCGTCCGCGTCCCGGCGGCTCGCCGCGTCCGGTATCCCCGCCTCGGCCCTGGCCCGGCGCGCGGCGCCGGAGGCGAAGAGGGCGCTCCACTCGGCCAGCTCCGGCGCTATCTCGGGCAGCACCTCCCACGCGCTGCGGATCCGGGGCCGTCGCCGCGGGTTCACCGGTTCGGGCCGGGCGCGTGCGGCGAGCACGGCCGCGGCGGTGCGCAGCGCGGCGAGGTGGGCGGTGGCGTAGCGCTCGTTGGGGCGGGTCAGCCGGGCGGCCTCGGCCAGGCCGCTGTGGGCCTTGGCGAGCAGGTCGAGGGCGGCCGGTGGGGCCGTCGACTTGCGCAGGACGGGGTGGACAGGGGACGGGGACGGTGTGGCCATGACGAACCTCCTGTCGATGCGTTGCCCCCATCGTGACGGGCCCCACTGACAATTGCGCTGACCTGGGCTTTTACGGTCACGAACCGGGCAACTACCCCCTCCTGCGCACCTGGTGCGAAGAAGGATGCTAGTTTTTGAACTGACCGGTCAGTTCAAAAAGAAGGGGGAAACGGCGTGGACAGCCCGCACGGCGCGGCCGTCAAGGCCGAGGACTTCGGACTCAAGGGCCCGCGAGGCTGGGCCTTCCGCGGAGTCGGTATCGACGCGGCGCCCGGCTCGCTCATCGCGGTCGAAGGCCCCTCCGGCAGCGGTCGTACCTGTCTGCTCCTCGCCCTCACCGGGCGGATGAAGCCCACCCGGGGCCACGCCGAGGTCGGCGGCCACGGGCTGCCGAAGCGGATGACGGCGGTCCGCCGGATCGCCGCACTCGGCCCGGTCTCCGGGGTCAACGAGCTCGACCAGGCCCTCACCGTCGCGGAACAGCTGCGCGAGGGCGCCCTGCTCCAGCGCCACTACGGCGCTCCGGTCCGCGCCATGCTGCGGCCCCGGGCCGAGCGCCGCGCCGTCGCCGAGGCGCGGATCGCCGCCGCCCTGGAGGCCGCCGGACTGGACCTCGCCACGCTGCCCAAGGGCGAGCGGACCTCCGTACGGGACCTGGAACGCCTGGAGTCCGTACGGCTGTCCGTCGCCATCGCGCTGCTGGGCTCCCCGGGGCTGCTGGCCCTCGACGACCTCGACCTCAAGCTGTCGGACACCGAACGCGCCGAGGCCTGGGACCTGCTCCGCTCGGTCGCCGCCCGCGGGATCACCGTCCTCGCGGTGTGCAGCGAGGCGCCCGCCGACGCGATCGTCCTGCGGACCTCCCCCAAGGAGCCGGCCGGGCCCGCCGGGCCTGACGCGCCCGCCGTCGCGCAGAGCGAGGCCGGCGCAGCCGCCGACAGCGGCTCCGAGATCGACACGAAGCACGACACGAAGCACGACACCAAGAGCGATTCCGAGAACGACGACACGAAGGGGGCGGACGATGCGCTCGCCGAAGCTGGCCGCGCTTGAGCTGAAGCGGTTCGGGCGGGGGAAGCTGCCCCGGGCCGCTCTCGTCGCGCTGCTCCTGCTGCCGCTGCTCTACGGAGCCCTGTACCTGTGGTCCTTCTGGGACCCCTACAAGAACCTCGACAAGGTGCCCGTCGCCATCGTCAACGCCGACAGGGGCACGACCGTCGACGGCAAGCGCCTCGACGCCGGCGCCGAGATCGCCGGGAAGCTGCACGCCAGCAAGAAGTCCTTCGCCTGGCACGACGCGAGCGCGAAGGAGGCGGCCAAGGGGCTGGAGGACGGTACGTACTACCTGACCCTGACCCTGCCCGAGGACTTCAGCGCGAAGATCGCCTCCAGCTCCGGCGACGACCCCACCACCGGGGCCCTCCAGGTCCGCACGAACGACGCCAACAACTACATCGTCGGCTCGATCTCGCGCTCCGTCTTCTCCGAGGTCCGCTCCGCGGCGTCCGCCAACGCCTCCCGCGGCTTCCTCGACAAGATCTTCGTCAACTTCTCCGACCTGCACGACAAGACCGCCGAGGCGGCCGACGGCGCCGACAAGCTCAAGGACGGCGCGGGCAAGGCCCAGGAAGGCGCCAAGGAGCTCGCCGACGGCCTCGACACGGCGCAGGAGAAGTCCGGCGAGCTCAACAGCGGCCTGCAGAAGCTGAACACGGCGGCCGGCAAGCTGGAGACCGGCTCCAAGGACGTCGCGGACGGTACCCAGGCGCTGGCCGACAAGGTCAACGGGGCCGCCGACAAGGCCCGCCCCTTCGTCAAGGACCCCAAGAACCTGGCCGACACCGCCGAGCTGGTCGCCGACAGCGCGAAGGTCGTCAACAACCACCTCGCCACGTTCGCCGAGAAGGCCCCGGCAGCCGCCGCTGCCGCCAGGAAGGCGGCCACCGGCGCGGACGCCTACTACACCAAGCACTGCGTCACCCCCGGTGGCGAACCGCACCTGGCCTCCTGCCCCGACCTGAAGAAGGTCAAGGACAGCGCGGCCGAGGCCGCCGAGCTCAGCGGGGACGTCAGCGCCCTGGTCAAGAACGCCAACGGCGACGTCGGCAAGCTCCGCACCCAGCTCACCGACCTGGAGAAGAAGGCCCGCGAGCTCGTCGACAAGGCACCCAAGCTGGCGGGCGACCTCGACGCGGCCGTCGCCAAGGTCAACGCCCTCAACTCCGGTGCCCACAAGGTGTCCGCCGGCATGGCCCAGCTGCACACCGGCCTCGGCTCCGCCACCACCGGCTCCGGCGCCCTCACCGACGGCGTCGGCAAGCTCGGCGACGGAGCCCACCAGCTCGACGGCGGTATGTACAAGCTCGTCGACGGCACCGGCGAGCTCGCCGGCGGCCTGCACGAGGGCGCCGGCAAGATCCCCGACTACGACCAGCAGCAGCGCGACCAGCGCACCCAGGTCATGGCCGACCCGATCCAGCTCGCCAACCAGTCCCTGCACAAGGCGCCCAACTACGGCACCGGCTTCGCCCCCTACTTCATCCCGCTCTCCCTCTGGGTCGGCTCGATGGTCGCCTACATGCTGATCGCCCCGCTGAACCGGCGGGCCCTGGCCGCCGGCGCCTCGCCCTGGCGGGTCGCCCTCGCCGGCTGGCTGCCCGTGGCGGGCCTCGGCACGGCGCAGGTGGTCCTGCTGATGTCCGTACTGCACTGGGCGCCCGGCCTCGGCCTGAAGATGGCCCACCCGGCCCTCACCATCGGCTTCCTGATGCTGGTCACCGGCTGCTTCGCGGCGATCGTCCAGTGGCTCAACGCCAAGTTCGGCGCCGCCGGCCGCATCCTGGTGCTGGCCGTCCTGATGCTCCAGCTGACCTCGGCGGGCGGCACCTACCCCGTCCAGACCAGCCCGGACTTCTTCAACTGGATCCACCCGTACCTGCCGATGTCGTACATCGTCGAGAGCCTGCGCCGCCTCATCACCGGTGGCGACCTCGCCCCGGTCTGGCAGGGTGGAGCGGTCCTGCTGGCCTTCACCGCCGGCGCCCTGGCCCTCACCGCGCTCGCCGCCCGCGGCAAGCAGGTGTGGACCATGGACCGACTGCACCCGGAACTGAGCCTGTAGGGACGTGTTGACCTGTGACAATCAGCGCCATGGAAAGCAGCAGCACCGGTACGGGTACCGGCGGGGGCCGTCGTGCGATCACCCGGCAGAAGCTCTACGAAGCGGCCGTCACCCTGATCGCAGAGCAGGGCTTCTCCGCGACAACGGTCGATGAGATCGCCGAGCGGGCGGGCGTCGCGAAGGGCACCGTCTACTACAACTTCGCGAGCAAGAACGAACTCTTCGAGGAGCTGCTGCGGCACGGCGTCGGCCTGCTGACGGCCTCCCTGCGGACCGCGGCCGAGGAGACGGAGGCCCGCGGCGGCAGCCGCGTCGAGGCGCTCGACGCCATGATCCGCGCGGGGCTCGTCTTCATCGACCGGTACCCGGCCTTCACCCAGCTGTACGTCGCCGAGCTGTGGCGCACCAACCGCGCGTGGCAGTCCACGCTGATGGTGGTGCGGCAGGAGGCGGTGGCCGTCGTGGAGAAGGTGCTGCGGGAGGGCGTCGAGCGCGGAGAGCTGAGCGCCGAGATCGATGTGCCGCTCACGGCGGCCGCGATGGTCGGGATGGTGCTGGTGGCCGCCCTGGACTGGCAGTCCTTCCAGAGCGAGCGGTCCCTGGACGACGTGCACTCGGCGCTGTCGCTGCTGCTGCGGGGCCGGGTCAGCGGCAACCGCTGAGTCCCCGGCGCGCCACACCCCCCAGTCGGCGGTGCCGCGCGGGCGCGCCGCCCCGTAGAACTGGTGGGGCCGGCCGCGACGGCTGAGTATCCGTACCTAGGCGCGGAAATGAGTACGTGCGCGGATGGGCTCCCACCTGCGCGGACGCCAGACTGGGAGCAACGGACAGGAGACCCGGTCCGCACCGCCGACACGGGGCTGCGGAGCGGACCGGGTGCCTCCTTCCGTGACCGGGACGGGGGACGACAGAGGATCGGCGAACCGGTGATGCGGTACGTGATGCGGCGGGGCTCGGGGGGATCGAGCCTCGCCGTTTCGCGTCCGCGGGTTCGGCGGTTCGTGCGTCGGGCCGCGCCGCCGTTGCCGGGGCTCCGCCCCGGACCCCGCGCCTCAAACGCCGGCGGGGCTGAAAGATCGCCTCAAACGCCGGCGGGGCTGGATTCGCCTTAGCCGCGGCCCCTCAGCGGGAGCCGGAGGCGGGCGGCGGCCAGGCGGGCCGATACCGCCGAGGTGACCGCGGACCGGCGGGCCGAGAGGGCCCAGGAGATCCGGGCCGCCGAGCGGGGCAGCAGCAGGGCGCGCAGCCGGGGAAGCCGGTCCGCGGACGCCAGCAGGCCCGTACGGGCCAGCAGTACGTCGTCCGCCAGCTCCGGGTACGAGACCTCCGCGCCCGGGGGCGCGTACAGGGCCCGTTCCACCGCACCGGCGACCCGGTGCACGGCCGCCGCGGCTTCCGGCTCCAGGCGGCCCAGGTCCGCGATCCGGCTCGCCGCCCGGCGCGGGGACAGCGCCTCGTCCGGGACCACACCCGCGTCCCAGGCGGTGTCGCCCAGTTCCCGCCAGGCCGTCAGGACCTCCCGGGTCGCCAGGCGACGGGCCCGCAGCCGGGTCCGCCACAGCAGCGGGAGCAGGGGCAGGCCCAGCACCGCCACCACGAGCGCCGCCCACCCGAGGACCGTCGTCACCGACGGCCCGCCGCCGCCGCTCGCGTTCTGCACGGGCGCCGCGGCGCCGCACTCGCCGAGCTTCTTCAGGGCCGGCGGGCACTCGGGGGTCGCCGAGGGCGCCGTCGACGGCAGCGCCGCGCTCTGCGAGGGCAGCGGCGTCGGCGCGGAGGGCTGGGCGGCCGGCGTCTGTGCCCGGGAGTAGTCCGGAATGTTGATGCCGGAGCGGGGCGTCGGCTCGAAGCGGGTCCAGCCCACCCCCTCGAAGTACAGCTCGGGCCAGGCGTGCGCGTCGCGCATCGACACGTTTACGCTGCCGTCCGACTGCTTCTCGCCGGGCGTGAAGCCCACCGCGACGCGGGCCGGGATGCCCAGCGAGCGGGACATCGCCGCCATCGAGAAGGCGAAGTGGACGCAGAAGCCCTCCTTGTCGGCGAGGAACCGGGCGACCGCCTGCGGACCCGTGCCCGAGGCCGTCTTCGTGTTGTAGCGGAAGCCGCCGTTCACAGCGAAGTAGTCCTGCAGCTTCACGGCCCGCGTGTAGTCGTCCTTCGTCCCCTGCGTCACCTGGCGGGCCGTCTCGGCGACCACCGGCGGCAGGTTGTCCGGGAGCTTCGTGTACTCCTCCCGGATCGCCGGGTCGGGCTCCGGGGCCTTCTGGAGCTGCTGGGCCGTCGGCTTCAGCAGCAGGCTGCGCACCGTGTATTCGGCGCCCTGGACGTTCTGGAACCGGTCCCGGCCCAGCTGGTCGCCGACCAGGGTCCGGCCGACCGGCTCGAACCGCCACTTGCCGCCGATGTTCACCGACGTCGCCGGATACGGCATGGGGAGGTAGCGCTGGGTGAAGTAGTCCGCGGCCGAGATGCTGGTGGTGACCTCGACCGCGCTGCCGCTGACCGGGGCGCGGAGCCCCGGCGGTGCCGGAAACTCCTCGGGCACGTCGATCAGGGACCGCCCGGAGGCCTCCCACTTGACGCCGTTGAACTCGTCCAGGGCCACGATCCGCAGGTACTGCTCGCCCTGCTGCGGGCTGTTCGTCCGGTACCGCATGATCACGCGGTTGTCCTGCGCGTTCAGGTTGCTCTGCAGGGAGACCAGCGGGTTGACCGCCGAGATCGTCCCGCCGGTTCCGCCGCCGTCCTCGTCGGCGTCCTGCGTGCCGCCCAGCAGCCCGCCGCCGAGCGAGGGCAGTACGGCCGGCACCGCCAGCGCCAGGCCCAGGGTCACCGCGCCGATCCGCCGCCCGAACTTCACGGGCGCCGTCGCCTGCCCGCCCGCCCCGTTGCCGAGGCCGGAGTCGGCGGCGCCCCGGCGTGGGGCCGCGCCGAAGACGCGGCCCCACTGGGCGAGCCGGTCACGGCCCTCGGACAGCAGCAGCATCAGGTAGCCGCAGCCCGCGAGCAGGAAGGAGAACCAGGAGGCGTCCCCGCCGCCCGCCAGGCCCGAGGCCACCGAGTACAGCGCCAGCAGCGGCAGCCCGGCCGCGGCGGCCGTGCGCAGGGTCACCGCCAGCGTGTCCACCAGCAGCCCGATCAGCAGCACGCCGGACACCAGCAGCAGCTTGATGCCGTCCGTCAGCGGAGCCGGGATCGCGAACTCGCCCACGTCCCGGACGCCCTGACCGAACAGCGCGCCGAAGTCCGTCACCAGGTAGGCCAGCGGCCCGTCCCCGTGGGACTCGCCCCTGCCGGCGTAGAGGAACGCGAGCAGCAGCAGCGACACCAGCGCCTGCGCGGCCACGGTCAGCGTCCGGGCCAGCGGTACCCGCCGGACCCCGGCGCCCACCGCGCTCTGCACGGCGAGCAGCAGCGCCGCCTGCAGCAGCCAGGCCTGCGAGTCCACCAGCGGGTTCAGCGACCACGAGGTGAGCAGCGTGGCCAGTGCCGCGAACAGCGTCAGTTTCGCCCGCCCGCTCATTCCCGACCTCCGGAGGTTTCCGTACCGACGCGTGCGGTCCCGGCCTGGCGCCACAGTTCGCCGAAGGCCACCCCGGGCGGGGCGGCCAGTGCTGTCCAGCCCGCGTCGCGCAGCCTGCGCAGCCGCTCCTCCAGCGGGGGCACGGCGTGCCCCGGAGCGGGCTGTCCGCCCCAGCTCGCGGAGTCCAGCACGAAGGCCACCGCACCCGAGGTGCGCTGGCGCATCCGGGCGGCCAGTTCTGTCTGTACATCGTCCAGGTCGCCGAAGAAGGCGATGAGGAGCCCGTCACCGCCGGCTCCGCCGAAGCCGCCGCTGCCACCGGAGCGCACCGCGTCGTAGGCGCGGGAGAGCCCGGCGCCGTCGGAGTGCCCGACGACCGCGAGGGTGTCCATCATCAGCCCGGCGGCCTCCGCGGACTCCTGCCCGCCGGAGGAGAAGCCGCCGCCGCCCTCACCGGGCACCGCGTCGCCGGTGTCGGTGAGCAGTCGTGCGGAGAAGCCCTGTTCCAGGACGTGCACCAGGCTGGAGGCGGCCGCCGAGACGGCCCACTCGAAGGCGGAGTCGGGGCCGGCGCCGTCGAAGGCCAGGCGCCGGGTGTCCAGCAGGACGGTGGCCCGGCTGCGCTGCGGCTGCTCCTCGCGGCGGACCATCAGCTCGCCGTAGCGGGCGGTGGAGCGCCAGTGCACCCGGCGCAGGTCGTCGCCGCGCCGGTAGCCGCGGGGGATCACGTCGTCGTCGCCGGCCAGGGCCAGGGAGCGGCGGCTGCCGTCGCCGTAGCCGTTGGACTCGCCGGCCAGGCGGACCGGGGGCAGGGGCTCGGTGCGCGGGATGACGGTGAGGGTGTCGTAGGTGCTGAAGGAACGGGTCAGCTCGACCAGCCCGAAGGGGTCGGAGAGGCGCAGCTGGAGCGGGCCGAGCGGATAGCGGCCGCGCAGGTCGGAGCGGACCCGGTAGGACACCTCGCGGCGGCCGCCGGGCTCGACCCGGTCCAGTACGAACCGCGGGCGCGGGCCCAGTACGTAGGGCACCCGGTCCTGGAGCATCAGCAGGCCGGTGGGCAGCCGGGAGGTGTTGTCCATGCGCAGCTGCACCCGGGCCTCGCTGCCCGCGGGGACCCGCCCCGGGCTGAGCCGGCGGCTGCCGGAGACCCGGAAGCGGGTGCGGTGGAGGGCGTAGACGCAGGTCAGCGGCAGGAGGGCGAGCAGCATGCCGACCCGCAGCAGCTCGCCCTGGCCCAGGACGTAGGCGCAGCCGGCGGCGGCTATCCCGGCGGCCAGGAACGAGCGGCCGCGGGTGGTCAGTCCGGACAGCGACGCGCGCAGTCCGCCGCCGTCCCCCGGGCCACCGGCGCCGCGCGGGGCACCGGCGCTCATCAGAAGCCCCGGATGCCCGCGCCGGGCGGCATCTCGCCGCGGGCGTGCGCGGCCGGGACGGGGGTGTGCTGCAGGATCTCGGCGACGACCTGCTCGGCGGTGCGGCGGTTCAGCTGGGCCTGCGCGGTGGGCAGCAGCCGGTGCGCGAGGACCGGGGCGGCCAGGGCCTGGACGTCGTCGGGCAGGACGTAGTCCCGGCCGGCGAGCGCGGCGGAGGCCTTCACGGCGCGCAGCAGGTGCAGGGTGGCCCGGGGCGAGGCGCCGAGCCGCAGGTCGGGGTGGGTGCGGGTGGCGGAGACCAGGTCGACGACGTAGCGCTTGACGGGCTCGGCCACGTACACCTCGCGGACCGCCTCGATCAGCTTGACGATCTCGTGGGAGTGCGCGACGGACGTCAGGTCGTCGAGCGGGGAGACCCCGCCGTGCACGTCGAGCATCTGGAGCTCGGCCTCGGGGCTGGGGTAGCCGACGGAGACGCGGGCCATGAAGCGGTCGCGCTGGGCCTCGGGCAGCGGGTACGTGCCCTCCATCTCCACCGGGTTCTGGGTGGCGACGACCATGAAGGGGCTGGGCAGCGTGTAGGTCGTGCCGTCGATGGTGACCTGGCGCTCCTCCATCGACTCCAGCAGCGCGGACTGGGTCTTCGGCGAGGCGCGGTTGATCTCGTCACCGATGACGATCTGCGCGAAGATCGCGCCCGGCTTGAACTCGAACTCGCGGCGCTGCTGGTCGTAGATGCTGACACCGGTGATGTCGGAGGGCAGCAGGTCCGGCGTGAACTGGATGCGCTGGACCGAGCAGTCGATGGACTTGGCGAGCGTCTTGGCGAGCATCGTCTTGCCGACGCCGGGTACGTCCTCGATCAGCAGGTGTCCCTCGGCGAGGAGCACGGTCAGCGCGAGGCGGACGACCTCGGGCTTGCCCTCGATCACGCTCTCGACCGACTGGCGCACCCGCTCCACCGTGCTGGTCAGATCGGCGAGGCTCGCTCGGTCGTCGTACGTCGTCACCTTGGTTCTCCTCGGCCCTTTCCCAGGGCCGACGCCCTTGGCGCATGAACCGGCCCACCCCGAAACACGGACACCGGCCCGGGGGAACCCGGGTGGTGCCATCCCGCATTCTTGACGGCGTTACGGCCTTGTGTCACTCAAGAGCTGGGATCGATCTCCCGCAGGAGCCCGGTGTGCACATCGAAGACGAAGCCTCGCACATCGTCCTTGTGGGGCAGGAACGGGTTCGTGCGGACCCGCTGCATGGACTGGCGAACGTCCTGGTCGACGTCCCGGAAGGCCTCGACGGCCCAGGCGGGACGCTGGCCGACCTCGTCCTCCAGCTCGTGCCGGAAGTCCTCGGTCAGGTTCTCGAGTCCACAGCCGGTGTGGTGGATGAGTATCACCGTGCGGGTGCCCAGGGCGCGCTGGCTGATGGTGAGGGAGCGGATCGTGTCGTCGGTGACCACGCCGCCCGCGTTGCGGATCGTGTGACAGTCGCCGAGTTCCAGGCCGAGGGCCTTGTGCAGGTCGAGGCGGGCGTCCATACAGGCCACGACGGCGACCTGGAGGACGGGCCGGGCGTCCATGCCAGGGTCCGAGAACTGCGCGGCGTAGCGCTGATTCGCCTCGACCAGCCGGTCGGTGACGGATCCGCCGTCGGATGCCTCGGGCGCGGACTCGGCAGGCAGGGATGCGGAAGTCGTCATGGGTACGACGTTAGTGGTCACGGCGGGTTGTGGCCTCGCGTGAGAGCGGACAAAGAACACCAACGAGGCTTGTTGTGAGCTAACCCACAGGGGTGGGCGTGACGCGGCTGTTCGGGTGATTCGCGGCATTTGCCGGTTCGCTCCGAGAGCGGTACACGGCGCGCGGGGCGGTTCGTTGACCGCGGCGACCGTTGCACTAAAGTGACGCGAACCGGCCGGAGCCCGGCCCTGACCGGCCGCCCGGCCCCCGATGAACACTCCGCGTGCGCGGCGCGTACGTACGGCCCGGCCCTCTCCCGCTCACCGGCCGGCCGGCGCCACCTTCCCCGGCGCCGGCCGCGGATGCGGGGAGCCGGTGGTGCGTACGCCTGCCGCGCCGTTATCTGAGAGGGCGCTTTGACTAGCGAGTCCCGACATGTCCCGGTGATGCTCCAGCGGTGCCTGGACCTGTTGGCCCCGGCGCTGGAGAGGCCCGGGGCCGTCGTCGTCGACTGCACCCTCGGCCTCGGCGGCCACAGCGAGGCCCTGCTGACCCGGTTCCCCGAGGCCCACCTGATCGGCCTCGACCGCGACAAGGAGGCCCTGCGGCTCTCCGGCGAGCGGCTCGCGCCCTTCGGCGACCGGGCCACCCTCGTCCACGCGATCTACGCCGACCTCGCCGAGGTCCTGGACGGGCTGGGCATCCCGGCGGTCCAGGGCATCCTCTTCGACCTGGGCGTCTCCTCCATGCAGCTGGACGAGGCCGACCGCGGGTTCGCGTACGCCCAGGACGCGCCGCTGGACATGCGCATGGACCAGACGACGGGCATCAGCGCCGCCGAGGTCCTCAACAGCTACGCGCCGGGCGAGCTGGTGCGGATCCTGCGCCAGTACGGCGAGGAGAAGCAGGCCAAGCGGATCGTCTCGGCGATCGTCCGGGAGCGGGAGAAGGAGCCCTTCACCAACAGCGCCCGGCTGGTCGAGCTGATCCGCGACTCCCTTCCGCAGGCCGCCAAGCGGACCGGCGGCAACCCGGCGAAGCGGACCTTCCAGGCGCTGCGCATCGAGGTCAACGGGGAGCTCTCCGGGCTGGAGCGTGCCATTCCGGCGGCGGTGGACCGGATCGCGGTCGGCGGCCGGATCGCGGTGCTCTCGTACCACTCGCTGGAGGACCGCCTGGTCAAGCAGGTCTTCGCGGCCGGTGCGACCTCGACGGCCCCGCCCGGCCTGCCGGTCGTGCCGGAGAAGTACCAGCCGAAGCTGAAACTGCTCACGCGCGGCGCCGAGCTGCCCACCGAGGAGGAGATCGCCGAGAACCGGCGGGCCGCCCCGGCCAGATTCCGCGGCGTCGAACGCATCCGGGAGGCGCGACTGTGACCAAGGCCGGGAAGGTCGCCACGCTGACCCGCGGGCAGGCGGTCCGCCTCGGCCGGGCGCTCGGCGGCCGCCCGGCCCGCCCGCGGCCCGGCGGGCAGGCGGCCCGGATGCCGTTCGTCCTGCTGGTCGTGGCCCTGCTCGGCGGCGGCCTGATCAGCCTGCTGCTGCTGAACTCGGCACTGAACGAAGGCTCCTTCCAGCTCAGCAGGCTGACGAAGGAGACCACCGCCCTCACCGACGAGGAGCAGGCGCTGCAGCGCGACGTCGACGCCTACTCCGCGCCCGACGCGCTCCAGCGCCGGGCGCACGAGCTGGGCCTGGTCCCCGGCGGCAGCCCGGTCTTCATCGGCCCGGACGGCAAGGTCGCCGGCAGCGCGGCACCGGCCGAAGCCCCGCCGTCGCCCACCCCGAGCCCCCCGGCCGCAGCGCCGGCGGCCCCGGGCGCCTCCCCGGCCGCACCCGCGGCGTCGGCTCCGGCCTCGCAGAGCCCGGCAGCCGCGTCCCCGGCCCAGCCTTTGCAGCAGCCCACTCCCAACCCAGGTCGGTGATGTCGTGACGCGGATCCCTGCGGGGCCGTTCCCCACCCCGCCCTTCCTCCCCCAGCCGCCGCTGGGAGGTGCCCCCGGTTCCCCCGGCCCTGCCCGGACCCGGTCCTCCGGCGCCGCACAGACCGCAGATCCGGCCTCGCCGGCGGTCGAGGCGCAGGGTCCCGGGCGGAACCCCGGGAGGCCGGGCACGGCCCTGCCAGGGGCGGTGGCCGCGTGAGCCCGCAGGAGCCGCCCCGCCGACGGGTGCCCGGACCGGCCAGGCCGCCCCGGGCCGGCGACCGGGCCAGGGCCACCGCCCGCCCGGCCTCGCGCCCGGCGACCCGGCGGCCCGCGGGCCCCCGTACCCCGCACACGATCCGGCTCGGCAGCCCGCGGCCCCGGCTGCGCCTGGTCAGCGTCGGCCTGACCCTCGTCATGCTGGCCTTCGTGGTCCGCCTGCTCCAGGTCCAGGCCGTCGACGCCGCGGCGTTCTCCGCCGAGGCCTCCAAGAACCGCTACACCAGCGTCAAGCTGGCCGCCGAGCGCGGTGAGATCACCGACCGCCGGGGCGTGGCCCTCGCCACCAGCGTCGACGCGTACGACATCACCGCCGACCCGAAGATGTTCACCCCGCAGGACAGCAAGGCCCCGGACGCCCCGCAGCAGGCCGCCGCCCTCCTCGCGCCCATCCTCGGCAAGGACGCCAAGGAGCTCACCGAGCGGCTGAGCAGCAAGAACTCCCGGTACGTCGTCCTCGCCCAGCGCCAGACCCCGCAGGTCTGGAACCAGATCAAGGACCTCAAGCGGGTCTTCGCGGACAAGGCGGCGGCCGACAAGCGGAGCAACGGCCCCGGGGCCAACGTCCTCGCCGGCGTGTTCAAGGAGATCAGCAGCAAGCGCGTGTACCCCAACGGCGACCTCGCCGCGGGGATACTGGGTTACGTCAACGCCGAGGGCAAGGGCGCCGGCGGCCTGGAGTCCTCCCTCGACAAGAAGCTGTCCGGCAAGGACGGCGAGATCACCTACGCCCAGTCCGGCGGCCGCCAGGTCCCCACCGCCGACTCCAACGAGAAGCCCGCCGTCCCCGGCGAGGACATCCAGCTGACCATCGACCGCGACATCCAGTGGGCGGCGCAGAGCGCCATCGCCGAGCAGGTCCAGAAGTCCGAGGCCGACCGCGGCTACGTCATCGTCCAGGACACCCGCACCGGCGAGGTACTGGCCATGGCCAACGCCCCGGGCTTCGACCCCAACGACCTGACCCGGGCCCGCTCCGCCGCCATGGGCAACGCCGCGCTCCAGGACGTGTACGAGCCCGGCTCCACCGCCAAGGTCATGTCGATGGCCGCCGTGCTGGAGGAGAAGAAGGCCACCCCGGAGACCCGTGTCGAGGTCCCCAACCGGCTGCACCGCGGCGACCGGCTGTTCAAGGACGACATCGACCACCCGACCTGGTACCTGACCCTCAACGGGGTCCTCGCCAAGTCCTCCAACATCGGGACCATCCTGGCCACCGGCCAGCTCGGACCCACCCAGCCCGAGGCCAACCAGGTCCTGCACTCCTACCTGACCAAGTTCGGCATCGGCCGGCCCACCGGCCTGAACTACCCCGGCGAGTCCCGCGGCATCCTCGCCGACCCCAAGGACTGGTCCACCTCCCAGCAGTACACGATCCCCTTCGGCCAGGGACTCTCCCTCAACGCCATGCAGGCGGCCTCCGTGTACTCGGCCATCGCCAACGGCGGGGTCCGCATCGAGCCGACGCTGGTACGCGGCACCAAGGGCCCCGACGGCCGCTTCACCCCGGCCCCGGCCCCCGAGCGCAGCCGCGTGATCAGTGCCGAGACCGCCAAGACCCTCGCCGAGATGCTCGAATCCGTGGTCGACGACCAGGAGGGCACCGGCACCAAGGCGCGGATCCCCGGCTACCGGGTCGGCGGCAAGACCGGCACCTCCAACCGGGTGGATCCGGCCACCGGGCGCTACAAGGGCTACACCGCCTCCTTCGCGGGATTCGCACCCGCGGACAACCCGCGCATCACCGTCTACTGCGCCATCCAGAACCCCACGAAGGGCAGCTACTTCGGCGGCCAGATCTGCGGCCCCATCTACAAGAAGGTCATGGAGTTCGCGCTCAAGACCCTCCAGGTGGCCCCCACGGGAACCGCCCCCGCCGGGCTTCCCGTCACCTATGACGCCGCACCTCAGCCCGCCGCGCAGCCCGCCCCGCAGCCCAGTCCGCAGCCCGGTCAGTGACCCACAGCCCGGCCGGCCCGCCAGAAAAGCGTGAGGCACCATCAGTGACAACCATCACCCCGAAACCCGGGAACCCGACGACCGCCGAGGCCGAGGCCGGGGCCTCACTTCGCGGGCGGCCCGCCGCGCCCGGTACGCTCACCGCCGTGCCCCACGCTGATCAGCCCAGAGAGACCCAGAAAGCCCCGGCAACGCCGCCGGGAGCGCCCCGGCCCGCGTCCGCCAGCCCGAGCCCGCTGGGCGAGCTGGCCACCCTGCTGGGCATCCCGGCGCCCGGCGCGGCGCAGATCACCGGCATCACGCACGACTCCCGTGCGGTCCGCCCCGGAGACCTGTACGCGGCCCTGCAGGGAGCCAGGACGCACGGCGCCGACTTCGCCGCCCAGGCCGCAGGCCTCGGTGCCGCCGCCGTGCTGACCGACCCCGCCGGCGCCGAGCGTGCCGCCGCGACCGGCCTGCCGGTCCTGGTCGTCGCCGACCCGCGCGGCCGGATGGGCGGGCTCGCCGCCGCGATCTACGGCCACCCCGGCGAGGACCTCCTCCAGATCGGCATCACCGGAACCTCCGGCAAGACCACCACGGCGTACCTCGTCGAAGGCGGCCTGCGCGCGGCGGGCCGCAGCACCGGACTGGTCGGCACCGTCGAGATGCGCATCGGCGACGAGCGCATCAAGTCCGAGCGGACCACCCCCGAGGCCACCGACCTCCAGGCCCTCTTCGCGGTCATGCGCGACCGCGGCGTCGAAGCCGTGGCCATGGAGGTCTCCAGCCACGCCCTGGTGCTCGGCCGGGTCGACGGCTGCGTCTTCGACGTCGCCGTCTTCAACAACCTGAGCCCCGAGCACATGGAGTTCCACACCGACATGGAGGACTACTTCCAGGCGAAGGCGGGGCTCTTCACCCCCCGCCGGTCCCGCCTGGGCGTGGTCAACCTCGACGACGAGTACGGCCGCCGCCTGGCCAAGGAGGCCACCGTCCCGGTCGTCACCTTCTCGGTCGCGGGCGACCCGGCCGCCGACTGGCGCGCCGAGGACGTGGTCTTCGGCCCGGCGAGCTCCACCCTGACCCTGCTGGGCCCCGAAGGACAGCGCGTCCGCGCCACCGCCCCGCTGCCCGGCCCGTTCAACGTCGCCAACACCGTCGCCGCGATCGTCACGCTCGCCGCCGCCGGCATCGACCCGCAGACCGCCGCGGACGGCGTCGCCGCGGTCCCCGGGGTCCCCGGCCGGCTGGAGCGGGTGGACGCGGGACAGCCGTACCTCGCCGTCGTCGACTACGCGCACAAGACGGACGCCGTGGAATCGGTGCTGCGCGCGCTGCGCGAGGTCACCGAGGGCAAGCTGCACATCGTGCTCGGCTGCGGCGGCGACCGTGACACCACCAAGCGCGGCCCGATGGGGGCCGCGGCCGCCCGGTTCGCCGACGTGGCCGTCCTGACCTCCGACAACCCGCGCTCCGAGGACCCGCTCGCGATCCTCGCCGCGATGTTCGAGGGCGCCGTGTCCGTGCCGCCCGCCGAGCGGGGCACCGTCCTGGTCGACGCCGACCGGGCCGCGGCCATCGCGGCCGCCGTCGCCCGCGCCCGGCCCGGTGACACCGTGCTGGTGGCCGGCAAGGGCCACGAGCAGGGCCAGGACACCGCCGGTGTCGTACGCCCCTTCGACGACCGCGAGGTGCTCCGCGCCGCGATCGAGCACCAGGCGGTGCCCGACCGGACGGCCGCGCTCGATCAAACGATTAAGGCCCGACAGGCCGAGGTGAACCAGTGATCGCCCTTTCCCTCGCCGAGATCGCCGACATCACCGGCGGGCGGCCCCACGACATACCGGATCCGTCCGTCCAGGTCACCGGCCCCGTGGTCTACGACTCCCGCGAGGTCGCCCCGGGCAGCCTGTTCGCCGCCTTCGTCGGCGAGCGGGTCGACGGCCACGACTACGCGCAGCGCGCGGTCTCCGCCGGAGCCGTGGGCGTCCTCGCGACCCGGCCCGTCGGCGTACCGGCCATCGTGGTCCCCGACGTGGTGGCCGCGCTCGGCGCACTCGCCCGGGCCGTGGTCACCCGCCTGGGCACCGACGTAGTGGCCCTCACCGGCTCCGCCGGCAAGACCTCCACCAAGGACCTGATCGCGCAGGTGCTGCAGCACCACGCGCCCACCGTGTGGACCCCCGGGAACCTCAACAACGAGATCGGCCTGCCGATCACGACGCTGCGCGTCACCGAGGACACCCAGCACCTGGTCCTGGAGATGGGCGCCCGCGGCATCGGCCACATCCGCTACCTCACCGGACTGACGCCCCCGCGGATCGGTCTGGTCCTCAACGTCGGCACCGCCCACATCGGCGAGTTCGGCGGCCGTGAGCAGATCGCGCAGGCCAAGGGGGAGCTGGTCGAGGCCCTGCCGGCCGAGGCGGAGGGCGGCGTCGCCGTCCTCAACGCCGATGACCTGCTGGTTCGTGAGATGGCCGGGCGCACGAAGGCCCGTACGGTCCTGTTCGGCGAGGCCGAGGACGCCGAAATCCGGGCCACCGAAGTCCGCATGACGGACCGGGGGCAGGCTTCCTTCACACTGCACACACCGACCGGGTGCAGCGACGTGACCTTGCGGCTGTACGGTGAGCACCACGTGTCGAACGCGCTCGCCGCGGCCGCCGTCGCCCATGTACTGGGCATGTCCGTACAGGAGATCGCCACGGCGCTCTCCGGGGCGGGCACGCTGTCCCGGTGGCGGATGGAGGTCACCGAGCGGGCGGACGGTGTGACGATCGTCAACGACGCCTACAACGCGAACCCCGAGTCCATGCGGGCCGCACTCCGCGCGCTCGCCGCGATGGGCGGTGCCGGCAGGGCGAACGGGGGACGCACGTGGGCGGTGCTCGGCCCGATGGCCGAGCTCGGAGACGACGCTCTCGCCGAGCACGACGCGGTCGGACGACTTGTCGTCCGGCTCAACGTGAGCAAGCTCGTCGCAGTCGGGGGCAGGGAAGCATCCTGGCTGCAACTGGGCGCATATAACGAGGGTTCGTGGGGTGAGGAGTCGGTGCTCGTGTCCGACGCGCAGGCGGCGGTCGACCTGTTGCGCAGTGAACTGCGCCCGGGTGACGTCGTGCTGGTGAAGGCTTCCAGGTCGGCCGGTCTGGAGCGGGTGGCCCAGGGCCTTCTCGACAGCACTGTCGAGGGCGAGGTCGCCGACCGATGAGGCAGATCCTGTTCGCCGGTGTCATCGGCATGTTCCTCACCGTCACCGGCACCCCGCTGCTGATCAAGCTGCTCGCCCGCAAGGGCTACGGCCAGTTCATCCGCGACGACGGCCCCCGCGGCCACGCCGGGAAGAAGGGCACGCCCACCATGGGCGGTATCTCCTTCATCCTGGCGACGCTCATCGCGTACGCCCTGACGAAGGTCCTCACCGGTGAGGAGCCGAGCTTCTCGGGCCTGCTCGTCCTGTTCCTGATGGCCGGCATGGGCCTCGTCGGGTACCTGGACGACTACATCAAGATCGTCAAGCGGCGTTCGCTGGGTCTGCGGGCCAAGGCGAAGATGTCCGGCCAGCTGATCGTCGGCATCGCCTTCGCGGTACTGGCCCTCCAGTTCAAGGACTCGCGCGGGCTGACCCCGGCCTCCACCAAGCTGTCGTTCGTCACGGACTTCGGCTGGTCGATAGGTCCGGTGCTGTTCGTGGTCTGGGCGCTGTTCATGATCCTGGCGATGTCCAACGGCGTGAACCTCACCGACGGTCTGGACGGTCTCGCGACCGGCGCCGCCGTGATGGTCTTCGGCGCCTACACCTTCATCGGTGTCTGGCAGTTCCAGGAGTCCTGCGCCAGGGCCGGTGACCTCACCAACCCGAACGCGTGCTTCGAGGTGCGCGACCCGCTCGACCTCGCGGTCGTCGCCTCCGCCCTCATGGGCGCCTGCTTCGGCTTCCTGTGGTGGAACACCTCGCCCGCCAAGATCTTCATGGGTGACACCGGCTCGCTCGCCCTCGGCGGCGCGCTCGCGGGCCTCGCCATCTGCTCCCGCACGGAGTTCCTGATGGCGCTCCTCGGCGGCCTCTTCGTGCTCATCACGATGTCGGTCGTCATCCAGGTCGGCTCCTTCAAGATGACCGGCAAGCGGGTCTTCCGGATGGCGCCACTGCAGCACCACTTCGAGCTCAAGGGCTGGTCCGAGGTACTGGTCGTGGTCCGCTTCTGGATCATCCAGGGCATGTGCGTGATCGTTGGTCTCGGTCTCTTCTACGCGGGATGGGCAGCCGACAAGTGACGTCCTGGCAGGACAAGAACATCACCGTCGCCGGTCTCGGCGTGAGCGGCATCAGTGCCGCCCGCGCCCTGGCCGGCCTCGGCGCAGTGGTGACCGTCGTCGACAACGGTGACGGTGACGCGCACCGTGCCCGGGCCGCCGAGCTCGCGGCGGAGGGCATCACCGTCCGCCTCGGCCGCCTGGCGGACGGCGGGCAGGCGGGCGAGGTACTGCCCGAGGACACCGAGCTGGTCGTCACCTCGCCGGGCTGGAAGCCCGACAGCCCGCTGTTCGAGGCCGCCGCCAAGGCCGGCGTGGACGTGGTCGGGGACGTGGAGATCGCCTGGCTGCTGCGCGAGGTCGGCCAGGAGCTGCGCGCCGCGCGCTCCGGCGAGGACGGGGCCGCAGCCCCCCGCAGGGCCCCGGCCCCCTGGCTCGCGATCACCGGCACCAACGGCAAGACCACCACCACCCAGATGCTGGCGTCGATCCTGAAGGCCGCGGGGCTGCGCACCGCCGCCGTCGGCAACATCGGCACCCCGATCATCGACGTGGTGCTCGGCGAGCAGGAGTACGACGTGCTCGCCGTCGAACTCTCCAGCTACCAGCTGCACTGGGCGCCCTCGCTGCGCGTCCACTCGGCGGCCGTGCTGAACCTGGCCCCCGACCACCTCGACTGGCACGGCTCGATGCAGGCGTACGCCGCCGACAAGGGCCGGATCTACGAGGGCAACACGGTCGCCTGCGTCTACAACGTCGCCGACCCGGCCACCGAGAACCTGGTCATGGAGGCCGACGTCGAAGAGGGCTGCCGCGCGATCGGCTTCACCCTCGGCGCCCCCGGCCCCTCCATGCTCGGCGTCGTCGACGGCATCCTCGTCGACCGGGCCTTCGTGGAGAACCGGCAGAAGAACGCCCAGGAGCTCGCCGAGGTCGCGGACGTCAACCCGCCGGCCCCGCACAACATCGCCAACGCGCTCGCCGCCGCGGCCCTGGCCCGCGCCTTCGGCGTGGAGCCGCGCGCAGTCCGCGACGGGCTGCGCGACTTCCGCCCGGACGCCCACCGCGTCGCGTACGTGGACGAGGTCGGCTCGGTCACCTACATCGACGACTCCAAGGCCACCAACACGCACGCGGCCGAGGCCTCGCTCGCGGCCTTCGAGCCGGTCGTCTGGATCGCCGGCGGCCTCGCCAAGGGCGCGACCTTCGACGAGCTCGTGAAGAACGCCGCGAAGCGGCTGCGCGGCGCCGTGCTGATCGGCGCCGACCGGGCGCTCATCGCCGAGGCGCTGGCGCGACACGCCCCCGAGGTCCCGGTCGTCGACCTCGACCGGACCGACACTGGGGCGATGCTCGCAGCGGTCCGGGAAGCCGCCGCGCTCGCCGAGCCCGGCGACACGGTCCTGCTGGCACCTGCCTGTGCCTCGATGGACATGTTCGCGAACTACAACAAGCGTGGGGACGCATTCGCCGACGCGGTGCGCGAACTGGCCGCCGAGAACGCTGCGGACACGGCCTAGGCCGGGGCTCCGGGACAGGTTCCCTCCGGCCGGCAGCTCGCCTCGTACGAGTGGAGGGGAAGATCACAGATGCCGGCCAAGCAGATGCTGCCGGGGCGGCGGCCGTCCGCCGTGAAGGCGCAGGGCCGCAAACGCCCTGCGGTGCGTTCGAAGCGGCCTGCCGGGCGCGGGCCGCTGGCCCGGTTCCGGCGTACGCAGCGGCAGTTGCAGAAGGCCTGGGATCGCCCGCTCACCGCCTATTACCTGATTTTCGGCAGTTCCCTGCTCATCACCGTGCTCGGTCTGGTGATGGTGTACTCGGCCTCGATGATCAAGGCCCTCCAGCTCGGCCTCGGCGACGCGTACTTCTTCAAGAAGCAGTTCCTGGCCGCCCTCATCGGTGGCGTGCTCCTGCTGGTCGCCTCCCGGATGCCGGTCAAACTGCACCGGGCGCTCTCGTATCCGGTGCTCGCCGGCACGCTCTTCCTGATGGTCCTGGTCCAGCTCCCGGGGATAGGCGTCTCGATCAACGGCAACCAGAATTGGATCTCCCTTGGCGGTCCGTTCATGCTGCAGCCCAGTGAGTTCGGCAAGCTGGCACTGATCCTGTGGGGCGCCGACCTGCTGGCACGCAAGGGCGACAAGGGGCTGCTGAGCCAGTGGAAGCACCTGCTGGTGCCGCTGGTCCCGGTGGCCTTCCTGCTGCTCGGGCTGATCATGCTGGGCGGCGACATGGGCACCGCGATGATTCTCGGCGCCATCCTGTTCGGTCTGCTCTGGCTGGCCGGAGCCCCGACCCGGTTGTTCGTCGCGGTGCTCGCCTTCGCGGGTGCGATCGTCGCACTGCTCATCAAGACGAGCCCGCACCGGATGGACCGGCTCGAATGCCTCGGTGCGACAGAACCGGGCAAGAACGACCTTTGCTGGCAGGCCGTTCACGGGATCTACGCCCTCGCCTCGGGCGGATGGTTCGGTTCCGGCCTCGGTGCAAGTGTGGAAAAATGGGGGCAACTACCCGAAGCCCACACCGACTTCATCTTCGCCATCACCGGGGAGGAATTGGGTCTCGCGGGGACACTGTCGGTTCTCGCCCTGTTCGCGGCTCTAGGCTATGCGGGTATCCGCGTGGCCGGACGCACGGAGGATTCCTTCGTACGGTTTGCCGCGGGAGGCGTGACCACCTGGATCACGGCCCAGGCCGTGATCAACATCGGTGCGGTGCTCGGCCTGCTGCCGATCGCCGGAGTCCCGCTCCCGCTGTTCTCCTACGGAGGATCAGCCCTGCTGCCGACCATGTTCGCGGTCGGACTGCTCATCGCCTTCGCGCGTGAGGAGCCGGCGGCGCGCGCGGCCCTCGCGATGCGACAGCCGAAGACCGGCTGGTGGCGGACCGGGGTGAGATGGAAGTCGATGAGACGGCGCGTCAAGAAGCGTCCGTCCGGAGAGCGGTGAATTTCGGTGCATGTCGTACTCGCCGGTGGGGGGACCGCCGGCCACATCGAGCCGGCGCTCGCCCTCGCGGACGCCCTGCGCAGGCAGGACCCTTCAGTGGGCATCACCGCCCTCGGCACGGAGCGCGGACTGGAAACCCGCCTGGTGCCGGAACGCGGCTACGAGCTGGGCCTGATCCCCGCCGTTCCGCTGCCCCGCAAGCCGACCCCGGAACTGATCACCGTCCCCGGACGGCTGCGCGGCACCATCAAGGCCGCGGAGGAGATCCTCCTGCGCACCAAGGCCGACTGCGTCGTCGGGTTCGGCGGCTACGTGGCCCTGCCCGGCTACCTCGCGGCCAAGCGCCTCGGGGTGCCGATCATCGTCCACGAGGCCAACGCCCGGCCCGGACTGGCCAATAAGATCGGCTCCCGGTACGCGCACGCCGTCGCGGTCTCCACCCCCGACAGCAAGCTGCGCGGGGCCCGCTACGTGGGCATCCCGCTGCGCCGCTCCATCTCCACCCTCGACCGGGCCGCGGTCCGCCCGGAGGCGCGTGCCGCCTTCGGCCTGGACCCCAACCTGCCCACGCTGCTGGTCTCCGGCGGCTCGCAGGGCGCCCGCCGCCTCAACGAGACGATCCAGCAGGTCGCGCCGACCCTCCAGCGCTCCGGGATCCAGATCCTGCACGCCGTCGGGCCGAAGAACGAACTGCCGCGTGTCGACAACATGCCCGGGATGCCGCCGTATGTGCCGGTACCGTACGTGGACCGGATGGATCTCGCGTACGCCGCCGCCGACATGATGCTGTGCCGTGCGGGAGCGATGACCGTCGCCGAACTCTCCGCCGTGGGGCTCCCCGCCGCCTACGTCCCGTTGCCGATCGGCAACGGTGAACAGCGGCTCAACGCCCAGCCGGTGGTCAAGGCCGGCGGCGGCCTGCTCGTGGACGACGCGGAGCTGACGCCCGACTGGGTGCTGAGCCAGATCCTCCCGGTGCTGTCCGACCCGCACCGCCTGTACGAGATGTCCCGCGCCGCCGGTGAGTTCGGCCGCCGGGACGCCGACGAGCTCCTGGTCGGCATGGTCTACGAGGCGATCGCGGCCCACAGGTCCCGCTGAGGCGGGTAGCGCAGACGCAGGAGGCACAGGAGTGGCCGGAGGGACGACCGCGCGGCGCGGAACACCGTTTTCTGATCGGTCCGGTCCGGATGCCCGCAAGGGCACCGGCGCTCCCACGCCCCCGAAGGCTCCCAAGGGCTCCAAGGCTCCCAAGGCCCCGAAGCCGGCGCAGAGGTCCGACCCCAAGGGCCCTGGCGCACGCCTGCGCCGGGGCCCCGTGCTGGCCTCGCTGGCCGCCGCGGTGCTCCTCGCCGCGAGCGGCACCTGGGTGCTCTACGGCTCGTCCTGGCTCCGCGTGGAGAAGGTCACCGCCACCGGCATGGACGTGCTCACCTCCGAGCAGGTCCTCGGCGCCGCGGCCGTCCCGGTCGGCGCACCCCTGGTGAGCGTCGACACCGAGGAGATCGAGGGCCGCGTCCGCGGCCGGCTGCCGCGCATCGATTCGGTCGACGTGGTGCGGGCCTGGCCGCACGGCATCGGTCTGAAGGTGACGGAACGCAAACCCGTCCTGCTCATCAAAAAGGACGCCAACTTCGTGGAAGTGGACGCATCGGGTGTGCGATTCGACACGGTTCCGAAAGCACCCGCGGGTGTTCCGGTCCTCGAATTGAACGCCGGTCGATCGCCGAGCGCCCGCCGCTTCGACGAGGACCGGCTGCTGCACGAGGCCGTACTCGTCGCGGGCGCCCTCCCGGAACCGATCGCCAGGGAAACGGTGCAGGTCAAGGTGGGTTCCTACGATTCGGTCGTACTGGAGCTCACCCGGGGCCGGTCCGTGACGTGGGGGAGCGGTGAACAGAGCGACGCGAAGGGACGTGCGTTGAACGCTTTGTTGAAAGCCGCCCCCAAGGCCGTTCACTTCGACGTGAGCGTCCCCACCGCCCCTGCTGCGTCCGGGAGTTGACGTCCGGTCCAACAGCGGCGCACCCTGGTTGGCCAGCGATACGGGTGATCACATAGGGTGAAAAGAAAAACGGGAGGTTCGGCGTGTTCGTTGAACACGCGCTACTTGTCGACTTAGTGTCCTGTTCGGAAGAGTCCGAGGAACAGGCACACCCCTAACCCTAAACTTCAGGGTGAGGGTTCGGGTCGGCGCGTTCGGACCATCCCTATTTCGGCATCAGTCGTCGCAACGCAGGCCCGCGAGGCGGCGACACGTAACTCGAGGCGAGAGGCCTTCGACGTGGCAGCACCGCAGAACTACCTCGCAGTCATCAAGGTCATCGGTGTCGGCGGCGGTGGTGTCAATGCCATCAACCGAATGATCGAGGTCGGTCTCAAGGGCGTCGAGTTCATCGCCATCAACACGGACGCCCAGGCGCTGTTGATGAGCGACGCCGACGTCAAGCTCGACGTCGGCCGTGAACTCACCCGTGGCCTCGGCGCCGGCGCCAACCCGGCCGTCGGTCGCAAGGCGGCAGAGGACCACCGCGAGGAGATCGAGGAGGTCCTCAAGGGGGCCGACATGGTCTTCGTCACCGCCGGTGAGGGCGGCGGCACCGGCACCGGCGGCGCACCTGTCGTCGCCAACATCGCGCGCTCGCTGGGCGCCCTGACGATCGGTGTGGTCACCCGGCCGTTCACCTTCGAGGGCCGGCGCCGCGCGAACCAGGCGGAGGACGGCATCGCCGAGCTCCGCGAAGAGGTCGACACCCTCATCGTCATCCCCAACGACCGACTGCTGTCCATCTCGGACCGCCAGGTCAGCGTGCTCGACGCCTTCAAGTCGGCCGACCAGGTCCTGCTCTCGGGCGTCCAGGGCATCACCGACCTCATCACGACCCCGGGTCTGATCAACCTCGACTTCGCCGACGTCAAGTCCGTGATGTCCGAGGCCGGCTCGGCCCTGATGGGCATCGGTTCCGCCCGCGGCGACGACCGCGCCGTGGCCGCCGCCGAGATGGCGATCTCCTCGCCGCTCCTGGAGGCGTCCATCGACGGCGCCCGTGGCGTGCTGCTCTCCATCTCCGGTGGCTCGGACCTCGGTCTCTTCGAGATCAACGAGGCCGCGCAGCTGGTCAGCGAGGCCGCGCACCCCGAGGCGAACATCATCTTCGGCGCCGTCATCGACGACGCGCTCGGCGACGAGGTACGGGTCACCGTCATCGCGGCCGGGTTCGACGGCGGACAGCCCCCGGCCCGCCGGGACAACGTCATCGGCGCCGCGTCCACCAAGCGCGAGGAGCCGGCCCCGGCTCCGGTCCGCGCCGCCGAGCCGGCCCGCCCGGCCTTCGGCGGACTCGGCTCGGTCACCCCGCGCGAGGAGCCCCCGGCCCCGGCCGAGGCGGCCCCGGCCGAGGTCCAGGCCCCCGCGCCGCAGGTCCCCACGGCCCGGCCGTACCAGGACAGCCCGGCCGAGGAGCTGGATGTTCCGGACTTCTTGAAGTGACACCGGAGCAGCATCACGTGGGCGGCGCCCACTTCGCCTTCACCGACCGGTGGGGCGGAGTGAGCGCCGTTCCGTACGAGGAGCTCAATCTCGGCGGCGCGGTCGGAGACGACCCTGCCGCCGTTCTCGCGAACCGGGCACGGGCGGCGAAGTCCCTGGGCCTGGCGCCGGACCGGGTGGTCTGGATGAACCAGGTGCACGGCCGGGACGTGGCCGTGGTGGACGGGCCCTGGGGCACGGACGACGAGGTCCCGGCGGTGGACGCGGTGGTGACCGCCCGTCGGGGACTCGCCCTCGCGGTGCTCACCGCCGACTGCACGCCGGTCCTGCTGGCGGACCCCGTCGCCGGGGTCGTGGCGGCCGCCCACGCCGGGCGGCCGGGGCTGGTCGCCGGGGTGGTGCCCGCCGCCGTCGAGGCGATGGTCGCCCTCGGGGCCGATCCCGGGCGGATCGTCGCCCGTACGGGACCCGCGGTCTGCGGTCACTGTTACGAGGTGCCCGCCGAGATGCGGGAGGCGGTGGCCCAGGTGGTGCCCGCCGCCCGGGCCGAGACGAGCTGGGGGACACCGGCCGTCGACGTGGTCGCCGGGGTGCACGCCCAGCTCGCCGAGGCGGGGGTGGTGCACAGCGGCCGCTCCCCGGTCTGCACACTGGAGTCGCGGGACCACTTCTCGTACCGTCGCGACCGGGTGACCGGACGCCTTGCCGGATATGTCTGGTTGACGGAGCTTTCCCGGGGGACGACCCCCGGACCGCCGGGGGAAAAGAAGAATGACGGATCGTAAGTCGGAGCTCGCCGGGAACCTGGCGCGGGTGGAGGAACGTATCTCGTCCGCCTGCGCGGCGGCGGGGCGGGGGCGGGATGAGGTGACGCTCATCGTGGTCACCAAGACCTACCCCGCGAGCGACGTACGACTGCTGGCGGACCTGGGCGTCCGTCATGTTGCGGAGAATCGTGACCAGGATGCCGCCCCCAAGGCTGCGGCCTGCGCGGATCTGCCGCTCAGCTGGCACTTCGTCGGCCAGTTGCAGACGAACAAAGTCCGTTCCGTGGCGGGATACGCGCAAGTCGTGCAGTCGGTCGACCGGCCGAAACTCGTGACCGCCCTCTCGGCGGCCGCGGTGAACGCCGGCCGGGAGCTCGGGTGCCTCGTGCAGATCGCCCTCGACGCGGAGTCGGGGGAGCGCGGGGCCCGTGGCGGCGCGGCGCCGGAGCAGCTCGCGGAGTTGGCGGACCTCGTCGCCGGGGCTCCGGGACTGCGCATCGACGGCCTGATGACGGTCGCTCCGCTGTCCGGCCCCTACGCGGGACGCGAACAGGCCGCCTTCGAGCGGCTGATGGAATTGTCATCCCGCATGCGCGTGGACCATCCGGCTGCCACGATGGTGTCGGCCGGGATGAGCGCAGACCTGGAACAGGCCGTGGCGGCCGGTGCGACACATGTACGCGTCGGCACTGCGGTACTCGGCGCGAGACCCCGGCTCGGGTAACGTCGCGAAGAAAGTCGGACCACAGCAGAAAATATGGTCATTCCCGCTGATGGGCGGGCAGGCCTAGTGGATCGCGGGCAGTTGGTGACATTCGTGACACGGCGGCACCTGCAACAGGGCGATCCACCACAGAGCGGAGGACTCGGAGAATGGCCGGCGCGATGCGCAAGATGGCGGTCTACCTCGGCCTCGTGGAGGACGACCGGTACGACAACCCGGGGTACGACCCCGACGACGAGTTCGAGCCCGAGCCGGAGATGGAGCGGGCTCGGGAACGGGATCGCCGACAGCAGCCCGTGCATCAATCGCCCGTATCGGACGAACCTGTACGAGCCGCACAGCCTCCGGCGCAGCGCGAACCTATCCCAATTCCGGTGGAAAGCGGACGTCCTGCGCGAATCGCCCCCGTGGCATCCATCACACCTGATCGTACGAACCTGGAGAAGAACGCCCCCGTGATCATGCCCAAGGTCGTCTCCGAGCGGGAGCCGTACCGCATCACGACGCTGCACCCCCGGACCTACAACGAGGCCCGTACCATCGGGGAACACTTCCGTGAGGGCACTCCGGTGATCATGAATCTCACGGAGATGGACGACACGGACGCGAAGCGTCTCGTGGACTTCGCCGCCGGACTCGTCTTCGGTCTGCACGGCAGCATTGAACGCGTGACACAGAAGGTGTTCCTGCTGTCGCCTGCTAACGTCGATGTCACGGCGGAGGACAAGGCCCGCATCGCGGAGGGCGGGTTCTTCAACCAAAGCTAGACCGATCCGTCAGACACGGGGCCGGGAACACAGCGGGAGCAGGGGAGAGGGAAGCACGGAATGGGTGTCGCACTGCAAGTGATCTACTTCGCCTTGGGGTGCTTCCTCGTCGTGCTGATCTTCCGCCTGGTCATGGACTACGTGTTCCAGTTCGCACGTTCCTGGACACCCGGCAAGGCGATGGTGGTCGTACTGGAGGCCACCTACAGCGTCACCGATCCACCGCTCAAGCTTCTTCGGCGGGTCATTCCGCCGTTGCGTCTCGGGGGCGTGGCACTCGACCTGTCCTTCTTCGTTCTGATGATCATCGTTTACATCCTCATCAGTTTCGTGCGCACCGCTGCGAGCGGCTTGTGAACGATGTGCTTCCCCGCGGGCGCGGGGACAGTCCCGATACGGTCTTGCCGACTGCCGACGACTACGTAGAGGTGAAGAAGACATGCCGCTGACTCCCGAGGACGTGCGGAACAAGCAGTTCACGACCGTCCGCCTCCGAGAAGGCTATGACGAGGACGAGGTCGATGCCTTCCTCGACGAGGTCGAGTCCGAACTGACGCGCCTGCTGCGCGAGAACGAGGACCTGCGCGCCAAGCTGGCCGCCGCCACGCGTGCCGCCGCGCAGAGCCAGCAGCAGCAGGGCATGCGCAAGCCGGAACCCCAGGACCAGCGCGGCCCCGGCGCCCCCGTGCCCGCGGCCATATCCGGCCCGCCGCAGCAGCAGCAGCAGCCGCAGATGGGCCCGCCGCAGCTCCAGGGTGGCCCGCCGCAGCTTCCGCCGGGCCCCGGCGGCCAGGGCCAGCAGGGCCCCGGCCCGATGGGCGGCCCCATGGGCGGTCCCATGCAGCAGCACCCCATGGGTGGACCCCAGGGCATGCAGCAGCAGCCCATGGGCGGCCCCCAGGGCATGCAGCAGCAGTCGATGGGCGGCCAGAACCCGCTCGGCCAGCAGATGCAGCCCATGGGCCAGCAGATGCAGCCGATGGGGCAGCAGATGCAGCCCATGGGTCAGCCGATGCACCAGCAGCAGCCGCAGCTTCCGCAGCAGGGCGCCGGTGGCGACAGCGCCGCCCGTGTCCTGTCGCTGGCGCAGCAGACCGCCGACCAGGCGATCGCGGAGGCCCGCTCCGAGGCCAACAAGATCGTCGGCGAGGCGCGGTCGCGCGCCGAGGGCCTGGAGCGGGACGCCCGTGCCAAGGCCGACGCGCTGGAGCGGGACGCGCAGGAGAAGCACCGCGTCGCGATGGGCTCCCTGGAGTCCGCCCGCGCCACGCTGGAGCGCAAGGTCGAGGACCTGCGGGGCTTCGAGCGTGAGTACCGTACGCGTCTGAAGTCCTACCTGGAGTCGCAGCTGCGCCAGCTGGAGACCCAGGCGGACGACTCCCTGGCCCCGCCGCGGAACCCGGCCGGTCCCGCGCTGCCGCCGTCGCCCTCGATGGCTCCGGCCGGTGCGATGGGCCACTCCATGGGCGGTCCCTCGATGGGTGGCCCGTCCCCCATGGGCGGTCCCTCCCCGATGGGTGCCCCGTCCTACGGCGGCAACCAGCAGCAGATGTCCCCGGCGATGACCCAGCCGATGGCTCCGGTCCGGCCGGCTGCGCCGCAGCCGATGCAGGCGCCGTCGCCGATGCGGGGCTTCCTGATCGACGAGGACGACAACTAGGCGCCGCCGCCGTTCTGCGGTCGGCAGCCGCGCTCTACGGGCCGGGCCCGAGGTTCCCCACGGAACCTCGGGCCCGGCCCGTTCTGCTGCCCGCGTGCGGCGCCGTTGCGGGGGCGCCGCCCCCGAGCCCCCGAGCCCCCGCGCCTCAAACGCCGGCGAGGCTGGAGTTTTCAGCCCCGCCGGCGTTTGAGGCGCGGGTCCGGGCGGAGCCCGGGAAGAGGTGGGGCAGACGAAAGCGGCCCGTCCCCCCGGGAGGGAACGGGCCGCTCGGGCTGGGGGCTACGCCTTGCGGAGGCGGAACGTCAGGCCGAGGGACTCGTCCGTGAACGGCTCACCGTAGGCGGCATCGGCGTCGCCGGACGCGAAGTCCGTGGCGAGGACCTCGTCCGCGATCAGGGCCGCGTGGTCCGTCAGGGCCGTCACGACCTCCGGGTCCGCGGAGGACCAGCGGAGCGTGATGCGGTCCGCCACATCGAGGCCGGAGTTCTTCCGGGCCTCCTGGATCAGGCGGATCGCGTCACGGGCCAGCCCCGCCAGCCGCAGCTCCGGGGTGATCTCCAGGTCCAGGGCGACCGTCGCGCCCGAGTCGGACGCCACCGACCAGCCCTCGCGCGGGGTCTCCGTGATGATGACCTCCTCCGGCGAGAGGGAGATCTCCTCGCCGTTCAGCGAGATCACCGCCGAGCCGGCCCGCAGGGCCAGGGACAGCGCCGCCGCGTCGGCCGCGGCCACCGCCTTCGCGACGTCCTGGACGCCCTTGCCGAAGCGCTTGCCCAGCGCCCGGAAGTTCGCCTTCGCCGTCGTGTCGACCAGGGACCCGCCGACCTCGGACAGGGAGGCCAGGGAGGAGACGTTCAGCTCCTCCGTGATCTGGGACTGCAGCTCGGGGGAGAGCGCGTCGAAGCCCACCGCGCCGACCAGGGCCCGGGAGAGGGGCTGGCGGGTCTTGACGCCCGACTCCGCACGCGTCGCCCGGCCCAGCTCCACCAGGCGGCGGACCAGCTGCATCTGCTGGGACAGGGCCGGGTCGATCGCCGCGGTGTCCGCCACCGGCCAGGTGGAGAGGTGGACCGACTCCGGGGCGTCCGGGGTGACCGGGACGACCATGTCCTGCCAGACCCGCTCCGTGATGAACGGGGTCAGCGGGGCGAGCAGGCGCGTCACCGTCTCGACCACGTCGTGGAGGGTCCGCAGCGCGGCCGCGTCGCCCTGCCAGAAGCGGCGGCGCGAGCGGCGGACGTACCAGTTGGACAGGTCGTCCACGAACGCGGAGAGGAGCTTGCCCGCGCGCTGGGTGTCGTACGACTCCATCGCCTCGGTGACCTCGGCGACGAGCGTGTGGAGCTCCGAGAGCAGCCACCGGTCGAGGACCGTGCGGTCGGCCGGGGCCGGGTCGGAGGCGGAGGGCGCCCAGTTCGACGTACGGGCGTACAGGGCCTGGAAGGCGACCGTGTTCCAGTACGTGAGGAGGGTCTTGCGGACGACCTCCTGGATCGTGCCGTGGCCCACGCGGCGCGCCGCCCACGGGGAGCCGCCGGCCGCCATGAACCAGCGCACCGCGTCCGCGCCGTGCTGGTCCATGAGCGGGATCGGCTGCAGGATGTTGCCCAGGTGCTTGGACATCTTCCGGCCGTCCTCAGCGAGGATGTGGCCCAGGCAGACCACGTTCTCGTACGAGGACTTGTCGAAGACCAGCGTGCCGACCGCCATCAGCGTGTAGAACCAGCCGCGCGTCTGGTCGATCGCCTCCGAGATGAACTGCGCCGGGTAGCGCTTCTCGAAGATCTCCTTGTTCTTGTACGGGTAGCCCCACTGCGCGAACGGCATCGAGCCCGAGTCGTACCAGGCGTCGATGACCTCCGGGACGCGGACGGCCTCCAGCGAGCAGCCCTCCGCCGTGCAGGGGAAGGTGACCTCGTCGATGTACGGGCGGTGCGGATCCAGGTTCGAGTGGTCCCGGCCCGAGAGCTCGGACAGCTCGGCGCGGGAGCCGACGCAGGTGAGGTGGTTCTCCTCACAGCGCCAGATCGGCAGCGGGGTGCCCCAGTACCGGTTGCGGGACAGCGCCCAGTCGATGTTGTTGTTCAGCCAGTCGCCGAAGCGGCCCTGCTTGACCGAGTCGGGGAACCAGTTCGTCTTCTCGTTCTCCCGCAGCATCGCGTCCTTGACGGCGGTGGTGCGGATGTACCAGGACGGCTGCGCGTAGTAGAGCAGGGCCGTGTGGCAGCGCCAGCAGTGCGGGTAGCTGTGCTCGTAGGCGATGTGCTTGAAGAGCAGGCCGCGCGCGTCGAGGTCGGCGGTCAGCTTCTCGTCGGCCTTCTTGAAGAAGATGCCGCCGACCAGCGGGACCTCCTCCTCGAAGGTGCCGTCGGGGCGGACCGGGTTGACGACGGGCAGGCCGTACGCGCGGCAGACCGCGAGGTCGTCGGCGCCGAAGGCGGGGGACTGGTGGACCAGACCGGTGCCGTCCTCGGTCGTGACGTACTCGGCGTTCACGACGTAGTGGGCGGGCTCGGGGAACTCGACGAGCGAGAACGGACGCTCGTACGTCCAGCGCTCCATCTCCTTGCCCGTGAAGGTCTGGCCGGTGGCCTCCCAGCCCTCGCCCAGGGACTTCTCCAGCAGCGGCTGGGCGACGACCAGCTTCTCCGAGCCCTCGGCGCCGGTGCGCGTGGCCACCACGTAGGTGACCTCGGGGTGCGCGGCCACGGCGGTGTTGGACACCAGGGTCCACGGGGTCGTCGTCCAGACCAGCAGCGCCGCCTCGCCCGCGAGCGGGCCGGAGGTCAGCGGGAAGCGGACGTAGACCGAGGGGTCCACGACGGTCTCGTAGCCCTGGGCCAGCTCGTGGTCGGAGAGGCCGGTGCCGCAGCGGGGGCACCAGGGGGCGACGCGGTGGTCCTGGGTGAGCAGGCCCTTGTTGAAGATCTCCTTCAGCGACCACCACACGGACTCCACGTACTCGGGGTCCATGGTCCGGTAGGCGTCGTCCAGGTCGACCCAGTAGCCCATGCGGGTCGTGAGCTCGGTGAACGCGTCGGTGTGGCGGGTCACGGACTCGCGGCACTTGGCGTTGAACTCGGCGATGCCGTACGCCTCGATGTCCTGCTTGCCGTTGAAGCCCAGCTCCTTCTCGACGGCGAGCTCGACGGGCAGGCCGTGGCAGTCCCAGCCGGCCTTGCGGGCCACGTGGTAGCCGCGCATGGTGCGGAACCGGGGGAAGACGTCCTTGAAGACGCGGGCCTCGATGTGGTGCGCGCCGGGCATGCCGTTCGCGGTGGGCGGGCCCTCGTAGAAGACCCACTCGGGGCGGCCCTCGGACTGCTCCAGGGTCTTGGCGAAGGTCTTGCTCTCGCGCCAGAAGTCGAGGACGGCGTGCTCAAGGGCAGGCAGGTCGACCTGGGCGGGTACCGGGCGGTACTGCGGCGGTGTGGTCATGAGGCTGAACTCTTCCTCCGGCGGGGTGTCACTTCCGTCCGGAGGGACGAGAGCACTGCTGCTCCCGCGGTACCACCCTCCTTGGCCGCCGGACGGATCCGGTGGCCCCCTCATTGGGGTGCGAAGCCGGTTCTACTCGCCGTACGGGGATCCCGTGCGGGCTTTCTTCCGGCGGCTCAGGGGTGATCCTTCACATCGCGCTCGCCCCCGGGCTCTCACCGTCCCCGGGTCGCTCCTGGCTGCGTACGACGCTACTCGTCCCCGTCCATGCCTTTCGCTGGGCTCAGTGTACGGGCCCGGGGGGCGCACGGCAGACCGGTTTACGGGGGCCCGCGCGGGGGCCCCCGGCCCGGCGTGGCGGGGCTGCGGGGAGGGTCCGCGCGTGACCCCGGCGCGCCCCCGGCGTGACCCGAATGGGCGTGCGCTGCCGCTTCCGGCCCGGGTGGGGCGGGAGTGGCGGATTACCGGGGCTCCTGATGGGCACAACGGATGCAGGTTGACCTCGATGGATGCGTGCCCCGTTGCCGCGGGGCCGGTGTCGATTTATCGTTCCGGCACGATTCGCGAGCAAAGATCACAGTATGTGAAGGGGTCGCGGCCATGGTGGCGAAGAAGACCGCCGGGAGTACTGCCAAGAAGGCTGTCGGGAAGGCCGCCGGGAAGGCGGCGGTCTCAGAGGACGCGGCCCCCGCCAAGAAGGCGACCGCTGCCCGAAAGACCGCTGCCGGCGCGCTCGCTCCGGACGGGAAGGCGACCGCCGTCAAGAAGACGACCGCCGTCGAGAAGCGGACGGCCACGGCCAAGAAGGCCGCGGCCGAGGGGGCGGCACCTGCCGCGAAGAAGACGGGAGTCCGGAAAGTGGTTGCCAAGAAGAGCGCGGGTACGGCGAGGAAGACGGCCGCGGCCGCCACCAGCGGGCTCCCCAAGGCGCGGGCCACGGCGGCCCTGGCGCCCGGTGAGCTCGCCGTACGGCCCGGGGAGGACCCCTGGACCCCCAAGGAGGTCGAGGACGCCCGTGCGGAGCTCCTGTCGGAGGTGCTGCGGCTGCGGGCCGAGCTCGACGCCTCGGAGGCGGCGATCACCGGCCTGATGCGGGACTCCGGGGACGGCGCGGGCGACGACCAGGCCGACACGGGCACCAAGAACATCACCCGCGAGTCCGAGCTGGCGCTCGCGGCGAACGCCACCTCGATGCTGGAGCAGACCGAGCGGGCCCTGGAGCGGCTGGAGGCGGGCACGTACGGCCTCTGCGAGAACTGCGGGCAGCCCATCGGCAAGGCCAGGATGCAGGCCTTCCCGCGGGCCACGCTGTGCGTGGACTGCAAGCAGAAGCAGGAACGGCGGCACTAGCACGGTTGGGGAGGTGGGGCAGGCGGCGCGCGGGGACCCTGACGTACCCTCGTGTTCCGTCAGGGTCCAGGAGGAGCCTGGTTCGAGCTAGTTCGAGGGACTCACGTGGCAGAGGCGGAGCGCATCATCGGTACGCCGGAGGTCGGGGACGACACCCAGCCGGAGTCCGCCGGGCCCAAGGGGCGCCGTCGGATCACGGCTCTGCTCGTCGTGGCGGTGCTCGCCTACCTGCTCGACCTCGGCAGCAAGATGCTGGTCGTGGCGAAGCTGGAGCACCAGCCGCCGATCGAGATCATCGGTGACCTGCTGAAGTTCGAGGCGGTCCGCAACCCGGGCGCCGCCTTCGGCTTCGGCGAGGCCTTCACCATCATCTTCACCTGCATCGCGGCCTCGGTGATCGTGGTGATCGTGCGGCTGGCCCGCAAGCTCTACAGCCTGCCGTGGGCGATCGCGCTCGGCCTGCTGCTGGGTGGCGCGCTGGGCAACCTGACCGACCGGATCTTCCGTTCGCCGGGTGTGTTCCGGGGTGCGGTCGTCGACTTCATCGCGCCCGCCCATTTCGCCGTCTTCAACCTCGCGGACTCGGCGATCGTGTGCGGCGGCATCCTGATCGTCCTGCTGTCCTTCAAGGGTCTGGACCCGGACGGGACCGTCCACAAGGACTGATCGCGGGACGGCCCGTCCGCCCCGTCCTGCATACTCGACGGGTGAGTACGATTCCCGAGATCCGCACCCTGCCCGTTCCCGATGGCCTTGAGGGCGAGCGCGTCGACGCCGCCATCGCCCGTATGTTCGGTTTTTCCCGGACGAAGGCGGCCGATCTCGCGGCCGCGGGAAAGGTGTCGGTCGACGGCAGTGTCGTCGGGAAGTCCGAGCGTGTGCACGGTGGCGCCTGGCTCGAAGTCGAGATGCCCGAGCCGGCCCGGCCGGTCGAGGTCGTCGCCGAGCCCGTCCCCGGCATGGAGATCATCCACGATGACGACGACATCGTCGTCATCATGAAGCCGGTCGGCGTGGCCGCCCACCCGAGCCCCGGCTGGACCGGCACCACCGTCATCGGCGGCCTCGCCGCGGCCGGCTACCGCATCTCCACCTCCGGTGCGTCCGAGCGCCAGGGCATCGTGCACCGCCTCGACGTCGGCACGTCCGGCCTGATGGCCGTCGCGAAGTCGGAGCGCGCCTACACCTCGCTCAAGAACCAGTTCCGCGAGCGGATCGTGGACAAGCGCTACCACGCGCTGGTGCAGGGCCACCCGGACCCGATGAGCGGCACGATCGACGCGCCGATCGGCCGCCACCCCAGCGCGGACTACAAGTGGGCGGTGATCCAGGACGGCAAGGCCTCCGTCACCCACTACGACCTGATCGAGGCCTTCCGCGCCGCCTCGCTGCTCGACATCAAGCTGGAGACCGGGCGTACGCACCAGATCCGCGTGCACATGGCCGCGCACCGGCACCCCTGCGTCGGCGACCTGACCTACGGCGCCGACCCGACCGTCGCCAAGCGGCTCGGCCTGACCCGGCAGTGGCTGCACGCGGTGCGCCTCGGCTTCGAGCACCCGTCGGACGGGCAGTGGGTCGAGTTCGAGAGCACCTACCCGGCGGACCTGCAGCACGCGCTGGACGTGATCCGGGCGGAGAGCGAGTGACCTCGCCGGTCGAGGTGCGGGTCGCCGCCACGGAGGAGGACCTGCAGTCCTGCTTCGCGGTGCGGTCCGAGGTCTTCGTGGTCGAGCAGTCGGTGCCGGAGTCGATCGAGTACGACGCGTACGACGCGGACGCGGTGCACGTCCTGGCCGTGGGCGCGGACGGGGTGCCGCTGGGCACGGGCCGGCTGCTGTACGGGGACGCGGCGCTGGCGAAGACCGGCGGCGCGGAGGGCGTCGGCTCGCTGGGCCGGCTGGCCGTCGCCAAGTCCGCGCGCGGGCTGGGCGTGGGTGTGGCGCTGGTCCGCGCGATCGAGGCGGAGGCGGCCCGTCGGGGCCTGACGGCCGTCGACCTGGGCGCGCAGACGCATGCGCTGGGCTTCTACGAGCGGCTGGGGTACGTGGCCTACGGCCCGGAGTTCCAGGACGCGGGCATCCCCCACCGCGCGATGCGCCGCCCCCTGCCGTAACCGGGGCTCCGCCCCGGAATTTCCATCCCCGCCGGCGTTTGAGGCGCGGGCGCGGAGCGCCGTAGGGGGTTCCGGGCGGAGCCCCGACACGCTTCCGACCCGCACCGCCAAGCGCAGCGGACTGGCAGGGTGGGGGAGTGGATCAGCTTGCTCTGCTGTTCGTGCTCCTGCTCGGGGCCGTGGTCACGGTGCCGCTCGGGGACCGGCTCAAACTGCCCGCGCCCGTCCTGATGACCATCGGCGGGGTGATCCTCGCACTGGTGCCGGCCGTGCCGAACGTCGAGATCCCGCCCGAGTTCATCCTGCCGCTGGTGCTGCCGCCGCTGCTGTACGCCTCCGTGCAGCGCACGTCCTGGCGGCAGTTCGCCGCCAACGTCCGGCCCATCCTGCTGCTGGCCGTCGCCCTGGTGTTCGTCACCACCGGTGCCGTCGCCGCCGTCGCCAACGCCGTCGTGCCCGGGCTGCCGATCGCCGCCGCCCTCGCCCTCGGCGCGCTCGTCGCCCCGCCCGACCCGGTGGCCGCCACCGCCGTCGCCGGATCGCTCGGGCTGCCCCGCCGCATGGTGTCGATCCTGGAGGGCGAGGGGCTGTTCAACGACGTGACGGCGATCGTGCTGTACCACGTGGCCGTCGCCGCCGTCGTGAGCGGCAGTTTCTCCTGGCCCCAGGCGCTCAAGGAGTTCGTGCTCTCCGCCGTGGTGGCCGTGGCCGTCGGGCTCGCGCTCGGCTGGATCGCCAACCACCTCATGGGGCGGCTCGGCGACGCCACCCTGCAGATCGGGCTGACGCTGCTGGTGCCGTTCGTCGCGTACGTGGTGGCCGAGGAACTCCAGGGGTCGGGGGTGCTGGCCGTGCTGACGACGGCCCTGTTCCTCGCCGAGTACGCGAGCGACGCCGACGACGTGCTGGGGCGCCTCGCCGGGCACACCTTCTGGGAGGTCGTCGACATGCTGGTCACCGGCGTGGCCTTCGGGCTGATCGGGCTGGAGCTGCACAACGTGTTCGGCACGGCCGAGGACCGGGTGTGGGAGATGGCCGGGTGGGCGGCGATCGTGGTCGCGGTGGTGGTCGGCGTACGGCTGGTGTGGCTGCTGCCGGCCGGCTGGCTGGCCCAGAGACTGCACCAGCGGCGCGACTACGACGAGGAGATCCCGCTGAGCTGGCGGGAGAGCGTGGTGATGTGGTGGGCCGGGATGCGCGGGGTGGCCTCGGTGGCCCTGGCGCTGGCCATTCCGCTGCGGACGGACGCCGGTGAGCCCTTTCCCGGGCGGGACCAGATCATCTTCATCGCGTTCGCGGTGATCATGACGACCCTGGTGTGCCAGGGGCTGACGCTGCCGTGGCTGGTACGGCGGCTGGGGGTGGAGGCCGACACGGACGCCGAGCGGGACGCGGAGCGGCAGCTGGCGGTCCGCGCGGCCAAGGCCGCGAAGCGGCGGCTGAAGGAGATCGAGGAGGCGGAGGAGCTTCCGGAGGACCTGGTCGAGCAGCTGTACCGGCGCGCGTACGACGTGGGGGCCAGGATCAGCCCCGACATGGTGGACGAGGAACGGCGCGAGGCGTACGCGAAGCGCGTGGAGCGGCTCCACGACGTCCAGCGGATCCAGCGGGAGATGATGTCGGCGGCCCGCCACGAGGTCCTGGCCGCCCGCAGCGAACCCGGCTCCGACCCGGAGATCGTGGACCGGGTGCTGCGGCACCTCGACGTACGGAGCCTCCGCGCCCCTTAGGGGGTGGCCTGCCGGTCAGGCCGGCCGGGTCACGAGGCGTTCCAGTCCGCGCAGGAAGCGGACGTACGGGGACCAGCGGGCCGGGCGGGCGACCGTGCCCGTGCAGGCCAGTTCGGCGCGGTCCAGGCTGTCCTCCAGGACCGCGTCGTGCATCACGCGGATGGCCAGCGGCCAGGTGATGCGGCTGATGCCGCTGAGGTTCATCGCGATGGTGTGGCGCAGCACGGTGCGCTCGGCGTCGAGGGGCAGCGCGGTGTACTCGTGGAAGCCGTGGAAGCCCCGGGGTCCGGTGAAGGTGAACCGCACCCAGGTCCCCGGCACGTACGCGGCCACGGTGTAGCGCACCGGTCCGTGTCCGCCCGCCGCCCCGACCCCGAGGGGGCGGTCGAGCTCCATGTCCTCCCACAGGCGGCTGGGCCACAGCCGGTCGTCCTCCCCGCTGGACAGCGTGTCGATCAGTGCGCCGACCTCGCTCTCCTTCGCCGCGATCACGCGTTCGTGCAAGTTGTAGACGCCCATGGACGGTCCTCCCCACCGCATTATTAGAGAGGGGTCTCTAATAATCTGGAGAGTACTCTCTGATTCATGGCGAGACCACCCCGCTTCGACACCGACCAGATCCTCGACGCCGCCGTCCGGCTGGCCGCCTCCGCCGGGCCGGGCGGCGTGACGATGTCCGCCGTCGCCCAGGCGATCGGCGCGCCCAGCGGCTCCATGTACCACCGCTTCGCCGGGCGCAGCGCCCTGCTCGCCGAGGTGTGGCTGCGCAGCGTCGAGCGGTTCCAGGAAGGCTACTTCGCCAGCCTGCACAGCGACACCGACCCGCGCCGGGCCGCCCGCGCGGCCGCCCGGCACGTCGTGGGGTGGAGCCGCGCCCACCCCGAGGAGGCCGCCCTCCTGCTCTACGGCCCGTGGGAGTTCGGCCGCGCCGACTGGTCGGAGGAGCACACCGGCCGGGCCGATGCCGGCAACCAGCGGGTGTACGCCGCCATCGGTACCCTCGCCGCCACTCTGGGCGCGACCGGGCCCCAGGACCAGGACCGCGTCACCCTGGCCCTGATCGACCTCCCGCTCTCGGTCGTCCGCCGCCACCTGCGCGCCGGCGGCCCGCTGCCGCCGCACGCCGAGGACCTCGCCGAGGAGTGCGCGGCCGCGCTCCTGCCCGCCGCTTCCTAGGGGGTGTCTTGCCGGTCAGGACACCCCCTAGGGGGCTTCCGCGGCCGGGGTCGTGGCGATGCGGGGGAGGGCGTACGGGTGCTCGGCCACCAGCCAGGTGATCAGGCGTTCGCGGACCGCGCAGCGCAGCGTCCAGAGGTCGTCGGCGTCCTTCGCCGTGACCGCCGCGCGGACCTGGACCGTGTGCGGTGTGGTGTCCGTCACGGCCAGCCCGCCGCCGCGGCCGTCCCACTCCGGGATCTCCGTGAGGATGTGCCGGAGCCGTTCCCGCATCAGGTCGATCGGCGCGCTGTGGTCCAGGTGCCAGAAGACCGTGCCGGTCATCTGCGCGCCGCCGCGCGACCAGTTCTCGTACGGCTTGCTCGTGAAGTAGGACACAGGCATCGTGATGCGCCGCTCGTCCCAGGTGCGGACCGTCAGGAAGGTCAGGGTGATCTCCTCGACCCGGCCCCACTCCTTGTCGACCACCACCGTGTCGCCGATGCGGACGGTGTCGCCGAAGGCGATCTGGAGGCCGGCGAAGAGGTTGCTGAGCGAGGCCTGGGCGGCGATGCCCGCCACGATGCCGAGGACGCCCGCGGAGGCCAGCAGCGAGGCGCCGAGCGTCCGCATCGGGGGGAAGGTCAGCAGCATCGCCGCCGCGGCCACCACGACCACCACCGCCGTGACCACCCGCTGGATCAGGGTGACCTGGGTGCGGACCCGGCGTACCCGGGCCTCGTCCTCGGTCACCGCCGCGTAGCGCGCGTACGTCGAGTCGACGGCGGCCGTCGCGATGCGTACCGCGAGCCAGGCCGCGGAGGCGATCAGGACCAGAGTGAGGAACCGGCCGACGCCGAAGGCGTGGTCGGGCAGGATTCCGGCCCGCCGGTAGGAGGCTCTCAGCAGCGAGGTGCAGAGGACGACCTGGAAGGGCAGCCGGCAGTGGCGCAGCAGGCCCCACAGGGGGGTCTCGGTGTGCCGGGCGTCGGCCCGGCGCAGCAGCAGGTCCAACAGCCAGCCCGCGATCAGGGTGGCGGCCAGTGCGCCGCCGATGACCGTGACGGGGCGCAGGACGTTCTCCATCTCCATGGGTACGAACGTAGCGGGAAGCGGTCCGCGGGCTTCTCCTCCACGGCGGCTGGCACGATGGAGGCATGAACATCATGCTTTTCCATTCGACGTACGGGCTGCGGCCCGCGGTGCACGCGGCGGCCGACCGGCTGCGCGCGGCCGGGCACCAGGTCCAGGTGCCGGATCTCTTCGGGGGACGCACCTTCGGGACCGTCGAGGAGGGCATGGCCCACCGGGACGAGATCGGCCGTGACGAACTGCTGAAGCGCGCGGTGCTGGCCTCCGCCCCCTTCTCGGACCAGGGGCTGGTCTACGCGGGCTTCTCCTTCGGCGGTTCGGTCGCCCAGCACCTGGCGATGGCCGACGAGAAGGCGCGCGGGCTGCTGCTCCTGCACGGGACGGCGGACCTGGAGGACGGCGCCTCGGTGGACGAGCTGCCCGTGCAACTGCACATCGCGGACCCGGATCCCTTCGAGCCGCACGACTGGCTGACGGCCTGGTACCTGCGGATGCAGCGCGCGGGGGCCGACGTGGAGGTCCACAGCTACCCGGGTGCCGGGCACCTGTTCACCGACCCGGAGCTGGACGACTACGACGCCGAGGCCGCCGAGCAGCTCTGGAAGGTCGCCCTCGGCTTCCTCGACAGCCTGTAGGCGCGAAAGCGGAGGGGCCCGGCCCGGCGGATGCCGGACCGGGCCCTTGTCGCGGGGAGGTCAGCCCGCGCGGTACGCGGTCCAGCTGCTCGACATGCGAGCGACCTGGCCGGCGGTGAACTGGTACATGCAGGAGTCGTACGTGTAGTCCATGAAGTTGCGGATCGGGTCCACGCCCGGCTTGCTCGCGCAGCTGTCGCGCCCGGTCGGGCACTCGTACGCGGCGCTCTTCTCGGCCGGGGTGTCGGAGACGTAGTCGCCGTTGCCGTTACAGCCGCCCTGGAAGGTGTGGTAGAGCCCCAGCCAGTGGCCGACCTCGTGGGTGGCGGTGTCACCCTCGTTGTAGTTGGCCGAGGAGCCGCCCGGCAGCGAGCTGTCGAGCACGACCACGCCGTCCATCTTGGGGCTGGAGGCGTAGGACGTCGGGAAGGTCGCCCAGCCGAGCAGGCCGCCGGAGAGCTTGGCGGTGTAGAAGTTGAGCGCGCCCGGGCCGCCCTTGCGCAGGGTGTTCTTCATGTCCTTCTCGGCCTGGGAGCCGGAAGCCAGGTTGTACCAGGTGGCGTTGTCCGTGTAGTCGGTGGCCGCCAGGGTGAACTGGAAGTTCGTGTTGACGTTGCCGGTGCCCTGGCCGCCGTAGGCCGCGTTGAGGACCGCGAGCTGCTTGCCGACGTCCGTGGCCGTCAGCTTTCCGGTGGTGCCGGAGTGCACGACGTGGAAGTACACGGGGATGTTCACGACGGCCTCGGCGGCCGCCAGGCTGCGCTGCGGCTGGTTCTTGAGGGCCTTGTCCAGCTTCGACTTGAGGTCGGCGTCCATGGCCTTCGCCTGCGCGTCGCTGATCGCGTTGGGCTCGTCCGCGTGCTCGTCGTGGGCGCGGGCGACGCGGGCGTTCGCAGCGCCGGAGGCGGCGGGCTGGTCGGCGCAGACCTCGGCGGGGGACTTGGAGGCCGCAAGCGTGGTGGGGGCCGCGAGCGGCGTGAAGGCCAGGGTTCCGGCCAGAACCGCCGTGCCCATCAGGCGACGGCGGAGAAGGGGGGATATGCGGGCAACTGCACGCACGTGTGCTCCTCGCGTGGGGGGTTGTGGGGGATGGCGGCCTGAAGGATCTTCTTCAGCTGGCGCGAAGCTTATGTGTGCATGACATATTCAGGTCAAGTGGCTTACGTAAAAGATTTGTTGCTTCTGACGCACAAGGGGCGCCTGGTATGTACCAGACGCCCCATGTGACGGGAGATTTGACGGTCGATCAGCGAACGGGCTGATGCACCCGCTCCACTTTCTGGGTCCCGTTCAGCGTCCGGTATGACCGGCTCCACGCGGATGTGGCACCCGGCTGCCGCTTGTCGGACACCACGTAGTAGTCCATCTGCGAGCGCTCCGCCGTCACGTCCAGCACGCCGTAGCCGTGCGCGTCCATGTCGAGCCACTTCACGTGCCAGTTGGCGGCCTTGATGGCCGACTCGGCGACCAGCGAGAGGGTGTCCGGCAGGACGTGCAGCATGTCGTCGAGGTTGTCGGAGGTTACCGAGGTGACCACGAACTCGGTCGCCGCCGTGCCCGAGCCCGGGTACGTGGCCATGTTCATCGGGACCTCGTTCGCCCAGGCCATGTGGATGTCGCCGGTCAGGAACACGGTGTTCTTGACACCCCGGTCCTTCAGATGGCCCAGCAGCTCCTTGCGGTCGTCCGTGTAGCCGTCCCACTGGTCCACGTTGATCGCGAGGCCGCCCTCGGGCAGGCCGAGCAGCTTGGCCAGCGGCTTCAGCAGGTGCGCGGGCAGCGAGGCGAAGGCCACCGGCGAGATCATCACCGAGGTGCCCACCAGCTTCCAGGTCGCCTCCGAGCCCGCGAGGCCCGACTTGAGCCAGTCCAGCTGGGCGCGCCCGGTGATGGTGCGCTCCGGGTCGTCCACCGAGCCGCTGCCGACCTTGGTCTGCTGCGAGCGGAAGGAGCGCAGGTCCAGCAGGTGCAGGTCGGCGAGGGTGCCGAAGCGCAGCCGGCGGTAGACGGTGCCCGCGACGGAGGCGCGTACGGGCATCCACTCGAAGTACGCCTGCTTGGCGGCGGCCGCGCGGGCCGCCCACTCACCCTCGGCGCCCGGCGTGTGGTTCTCGGCGCCGCCGGCCCAGCTGTCGTTGGCGAGCTCGTGGTCGTCCCATATGGCGATGACCGGGTGCGCGTGGTGCAGGGCCTGCAGGTCGGCGTCCGTCTTGTACTTGCCGTGGCGGGTGCGGTAGTCGGCGAGCGAGACGATCTCGTGCTTCGGCTCGTGCGGGCGTACGACGTACTTCGCCTCCGGGTAGCCCCCGGACTGGTACTCGTAGATGTAGTCGCCCAGGTGCAGGATCGCGTGCAGATCCGTGCGGGCCGCCAGGTGGCGGTAGGCGGAGAAGTAGCCGGACTCCCAGTTGGCGCAGGAGACCACGCCGAAGCGGACCCCCTCGGTCGTCGCCTCGTGGGCCGGGGTGGTCAGGGTGCGCCCGACGGGGGAGACGGTGGCGCCGACCGTGAAGCGGTACCAGTACGGCGTCTGCGGCTGGAGCCCGCGCACGTCCACCTTGACCGTGTGGTCGGTGGCGGCGCTCGCCGTGACGGTGCCGGAGCCGACGATCCGGGAGAAGCCCTTGTCGGCCGCCACTTCCCAGCCCACCTGGGTGGCCGGGCCGAGCCCCGAGCCGGGTACGGCCTCGGGGGCCGGGGTGACGCGGGTCCACAGCAGGACCCCGTCGGGCAGCGGGTCGCCCGAGGCGACGCCGTGGAGGAAGGCGGGCGCGATGCCCGCCGCGTGGGCGGCCGAGGCGCCCAACGAGGTGAGGGGGGCCAGCGCGGCCGTGGCTGCAGCGGCCAGAACGACCGTGCGGCGGCGGGGAGTTGCCGCGGACTGGGAGGGGGTGAGATGACTGGTCACGGGCGATGATATTACCGACGGGTACACCAGCTGGACCAGGTGCGGGAATGCAAAGGGCGGACGAACTCTGGGAGTTCGCCCGCCCTTCGAAGCGGACCGTCCGGACGGTGATATCCGGAATGCCCCGGGATCAGCCCTGCAGTGCCTTGTCGATCGCCGCCGTGAACAGCTCCGCCGTCTGCGGCGTCTCGATCTTCTTGCCGTCCATCTTCAGCGTCGGCGTGCCCTTCACCCCGGACTTGTCGAAGGCCTTCGACATCTCCAGCGCCCACCGGTCGTACGTACCGTCCTCGACGGCCTTCTTGAACTCGGCGTTGCCCTTGAGCGCCGGGACCGTGTCCGCGACCTTCAGCAGGTAGTCGTCCTTGGCGAAGCTGTCGTCGGTCTCCTCGGGGTGCAGGTCCTTGGAGTAGAGCGCGCCCTTGTAGTCGAGGAAGGCCTGCGGGCTGACGTTGAGCGCCGCGCCCAGGGCGCTCAGCGCGTTCTTCGAGCCCTCGCCCTTGACGGCGTTGTCGATGAAGGTAGCGCCGATGTACTGGAGCTTGTACTTGCCCGCGTCCACGTCCTTCTTGACCTGCTCGCCGGCCGCCTGCTCGAAGGAGGCGCAGGCCGGGCAGCGCGAGTCCTCGTACAGCTCCAGGGTCTTCTTGGCGTCGGCCTTGCCGATGACGACCGTGGTGCCGTCCTCGCCCTCGGTGTTCTTCGGCTTGACCAGCTCGGCCTTGGCGGCCTTCTCCCAGTGGCCGGGCTGGTTGGCCTGCATGACCCCGTAGCCGATGGCGCCGATCAAGCCGAGCGCGACCAGGACCCCGCCCGCCACGATCACCTGGCGGCGCACCTTGTCCTTCTTGGCCTGGGCCTCGCGCTCGGCGCGCAGACGCTCGCGGGCCGCTGCCTTGTTCGCGTGGCTGTTGCGTGAACTCATCGTGATCTCCGTGGGGTGTGACGTGTGGAAGGGACTGCCGTACGTGCGTCAGGCGCGGGCGAGCGCGCCGAGCACGGGGGGTCCCCGCCGTCCCACGGAGTGTGCCGGGAAGCGGGTACGGGCCCCGGCGGCCGAGCGGAGCGACCGCAGCAGCGCCCGCGCCGGCCGGCGGGTCACCGCGACCGAAGCCGCCGCCAGCAGCAGCGGCCGGAACGCGAAGGCGGCCACCGCCCGCAGCAGCCGGCCCAGTGCCCGCTCGCCGTGGCGCAGCCAGGCGGCGGCCAGCAGTCCGACCGAGACATGGGCGCCGAGCAGCAGCCAGGGCGTGTACGGCCCCGGCGAGGACAGCAGCGCGGCCGCGTCGGCCGGGCCGGTCACCTCGGTCAGCGGCCCGCCCACCGGCGTGCCGCCGCACAGGGCGTCCAGGCCCATGGCGCGCAGCGGGCCCGCGACGGGTCCGCCGGCCGGGCCGTAGCAGAGGTGCTGGCCGGTGGTGAAGACGGTGTCGGCGGCCAGCTCCAGCGGTACGAGCAGCCCGGCGATGGGGCCGAAGCCCCGTTCGCGGCCCGCGAGCGCGTAGGCGATCGCGAACACACCCGCGAAGGCCCCGGCCACCAGCGTGGGCGGCAGCGGGACCTGGGACATCAGGACGTGCGAGCCCGAGGAGAGCAGTACGACGAGCGCGCTGAACAGCGCGGCCCGCAGCCCCCTGAGTCCCGTCCCGGAAATGTCCATCCTCGCGAGTGTGCCATGCGTTCCTGTGGAACAGGCGTTCAGGGAGTGAGACGCCCGTTACGGAAGAGGTCCACGAAGATCTGGTGGTCGGCGCGCGCCCGGGCCCCGTACGCGTGGGCGAAGTCCACGAGCAGCTCCGCGAAGCCCTCCTCGTCGGCCGCGATCGCCGCGTCGATGGCCCGCTCGGTGGAGAAGGGCACCAGGGACTGCCCGCTCTCGGCCTCGTCGGCCGACGCGTGCATGGTCGCGGTCGCCCGGCCGAGATCGGCGACGACGGCCGCGATCTCCTCCGGGTCGTCCAGGTCCGACCAGTCCAGGTCCACCGCGTACGGGGAGACCTCCGCGACGAGCTGCCCGGCCCCGTCCAGCTCCGTCCACCCCAGCCACGGGTCGGCGTGCGCCTGCAGGGCGCGCTGGGAGATGACCGTGCGGTGCCCCTCGTGCCGGAAGTACTCGCGCACCGCCCGGTCCGTGATGTGCCGGGAGGCCGCCGGGGTCTGTGCCTGCTTGAGGTAGATCACGACGTCGTTCTCCAGGGCGTCGCTGTGCCCCTCCAGCAGGATGTTGTAGGAGGGCAGGCCCGCCGAGCCGATCCCGACGCCGCGGCGCCCCACCACGTCCTTGACCCGGTAGGAGTCCGGCCGCACGAGGGACTCGTCGGGGAGGGTCTCCAGGTACCCGTCGAAGGCGGCCAGCACCTTGTAGCGGGTGGCGGCGTCCAGCTCGATGGAGCCCCCGCCGGAGGTGAAGCGGCGCTCGTAGTCCCGTATCTCCGTCATGGAGTCCAGGAGGGAGAAACGGGTCCGGGAGCGGGCCGAGCGCAGCGCGTCCAGCAGCGGGCCCTCGGCGGTGTCCAGGGTGAAGGAGGGCACCTCCTCGTTTTTGGCGCCGGCCGCGAGCCGGTGGATCCGCTCCCGGTAGGCGCCCGCGTAGATCCGCACCAGCTCGCTTATCTGGTCGTCGCTGAGCGCCTTGGTGTAGCCGATCAGGGCGACGGAGGCGGCGAACCGCTTCAGGTCCCAGGTGAAGGGGCCGACGTAGGCCTCGTCGAAGTCGTTGACGTTGAAGATCAGCCGGCCGTTGGAGTCCATGTACGTGCCGAAGTTCTCGGCGTGCAGGTCTCCGTGGATCCACACCCGGCCCGTCCGCTCGTCCAGGTAAGGGCCGCCGTGCCGGTCCCGCTCCAGGTCGGAGTAGAAGAGGCAGGCGGTACCCCGGTAGAAGGCGAAGGCCGAAGCCGCCATCTTGCGGAATTTGACCTGGAAGGCAGCGGGGTCGGCGGCGAGCAGCTCACCGAACGCGGTGTCGAAAACGTCGAGGATCTGCTCGGCGCGCTGCTCGTCGGTCGTCTCGGGGACCGCCATGGCGGGTTCCTCCTGGTGCACGGGCTGTTTCAGGTTCCGACCGACTGGACGCCGGATCGGCCCTCCTGGTTCTGCAACGCCCGACCGTACCGGTCAGTGCCCGTGATCTGTCACCCGGCCGACGTAGGATTCGAAGCTGCCCCCTCACCCCCCGCCCCCGGAGGACCCGCGCCGTGACAAAGCCGCCGTTCACGCACCTGCACGTCCACACCCAGTACTCGCTGCTGGACGGTGCCGCGCGGCTGAAGGACATGTTCAACGCGTGCAACGAGATGGGCATGACGCACATCGCCATGTCCGACCACGGCAATCTGCACGGGGCGTACGACTTCTTCCACACGGCGCAGAAGGCCGGCATCACGCCGATCATCGGCATCGAGGCGTACGTCGCCCCCGAGTCCCGGCGCAACAAGCGGCGCATCCAGTGGGGCCAGCCGCACCAGAAGCGCGACGACGTCTCCGGTTCCGGTGGTTACACCCACAAGACGATCTGGGCGTCGAACGCCACCGGTCTGCACAACATCTTCCGGCTGTCCTCCGACGCGTACGCCGAGGGCTGGCTCACGAAGTGGCCGCGGATGGACAAGGAGACCATCTCCAAGTGGTCCGAGGGCCTGATCGCCTCCACCGGCTGCCCGTCCGGCGAGGTACAGACCAGGCTGCGGCTCGGCCAGTTCGACGAGGCCGTGCAGGCCGCCTCCGACTACAAGGACATCTTCGGCGAGGGGCGCTACTTCCTGGAGCTGATGGACCACGGCATCGAGATCGAGCGCCGGGTCCGCGACGGGCTGCTGGAGATCGGCAAGAAGCTCGGCATCCCGCCGCTGGTGACGAACGACTCCCACTACACGTACGCGAGCGAGTCCGTCGCCCACGACGCCCTGCTCTGCATCCAGACCGGCAAGAACCTCTCGGACCCGGACCGCTTCCGCTTCGACGGCACCGGCTACTACCTGAAGTCGACCGACGAGATGTACGCGATCGACTCCTCGGACGCCTGGCAGGAGGGCTGCGCCAACACCCGGCTGGTCGCCGACCAGGTCGACACCGAGGGCATGTTCAAGTTCCGGAACCTGATGCCGAAGTTCGACATCCCGGACGGCCACACCGAGGTCAGCTGGTTCCGCGAGGAGACCATGCGCGGCATGCACCGCCGCTACCCCGGAGGCATTCCGGAGGACCGGATGCAGCAGGCCGAGTACGAGATGGACACGATCATCTCGATGGGCTTCCCCGGCTACTTCCTCGTGGTCGCCGACTTCATCATGTGGGCCAAGAACCAGGGCATCGCGGTGGGCCCGGGCCGTGGCTCCGCAGCCGGTTCGATCGTCGCGTACGCCATGGGCATCACCGACCTCGACCCGCTCACGCACGGCCTGATCTTCGAGCGCTTCCTGAATCCCGAGCGCGTCTCCATGCCCGACGTCGACATCGACTTCGACGAGCGCCGGCGCGTGGAGGTGATCCGGTACGTGACCGACAAGTACGGCGCCGACAAGGTCGCCATGATCGGCACCTACGGCACCATCAAGGCCAAGAACGCGATCAAGGACTCGGCGCGCGTCCTGGGCTACCCGTACGCCATGGGCGACCGGCTCACCAAGGCCATGCCCGCCGACGTCCTCGGCAAGGGCATCCCGCTCTCCGGCATCCTCGACCCGCAGCACCCCCGCTACGGCGAGGCCGGCGAGATCCGCGGGATGTACGAGAACGAGCCGGACGTCAAGAAGGTCATCGACACCGCCCGCGGTGTGGAGGGCCTGGTCCGCCAGATGGGCGTGCACGCCGCCGGCGTGATCATGTCCAGCGAGACCATCACCGACCACGTACCCGTCTGGGTACGGCACACCGACGGCGTCACCATCACCCAGTGGGACTACCCGAGCTGCGAGTCGCTCGGCCTGCTGAAGATGGACTTCCTCGGCCTGCGCAACCTCACGATCATGGACGACGCCGTCAAGATGGTGAAGGCCAACAAGGGGATCGACATCGATCTCCTGAGCCTCCCGCTCGACGACCCCAAGACCTTCGAACTGCTCGGCCGCGGTGACACCCTCGGCGTCTTCCAGTTCGACGGCGGGCCCATGCGCTCGCTGCTGCGCCTGATGAAGCCCGACAACTTCGAGGACATCTCCGCCGTCTCGGCCCTGTACCGGCCGGGCCCGATGGGCATGAACTCGCACACGAACTACGCCCTGCGCAAGAACAAGCAGCAGGAGATCACCCCGATCCACCCGGAGCTGGAGGGGCCGCTCGAAGAGGTGCTCGCGGTCACCTACGGCCTGATCGTCTACCAGGAGCAGGTCCAGAAGGCCGCCCAGATCATCGCCGGGTACTCGCTCGGCGAGGCCGACATCCTGCGCCGTGTGATGGGCAAGAAGAAGCCCGAGGAGCTGGCGAAGAACTTCGTCATCTTCGAGGAGGGCGCCAGGGGCAAGGGCTTCAGCGACCAGGCGATCAAGGCCCTGTGGGACGTCCTGGTCCCCTTCGCCGGCTACGCCTTCAACAAGGCCCACTCGGCCGCGTACGGCCTGGTCTCCTACTGGACCGCCTACCTGAAGGCGAACTTCCCGGCCGAGTACATGGCCGGCCTGCTCACCTCGGTCAAGGACGACAAGGACAAGTCCGCGATCTACCTGAACGAGTGCCGCCGGATGGGCATCAAGGTCCTGCCGCCGAACGTGAACGAGTCCGAGCCGAACTTCGCGGCCCAGGGCGACGACGTGATCCTCTTCGGCCTCACCGCGGTGCGCAACGTCGGCACCAACGTCGTCGAGTCGATCATCAGGACGAGGAAGGCCAAGGGGAAGTTCTCCTCCTTCCCCGACTTCCTGGACAAGGTCGAGGCCGTCGTCTGCAACAAGCGCACCGTCGAGTCGCTGATCAAGGCCGGCGCCTACGATGAGATGGGCCACACCCGCAAGGGCCTGGTCGCGCACCACGAGTCGATGATCGACAACGTGGTCGCGGTCAAGCGCAAGGAGGCCGAGGGACAGTTCGACCTGTTCGGCGGGATGGGTGACGAGAACGCGAGCGACGAGCCCGGCTTCGGCCTCGACGTGGAGTTCTCCGACGTCGAGTGGGAGAAGTCCTACCTGCTCGCCCAGGAGCGCGAGATGCTCGGCCTCTACGTCTCCGACCACCCGCTCTTCGGCCTGGAGCACGTGCTCTCCGACAAGACGGACGCCGGTATCTCCCAGCTGACCGGCGGCGAGCACTCCGACGGCGCCGTCGTCACCATCGGCGGCATCATCTCGGGCCTCCAGCGCAAGATGACCAAGCAGGGCAACGCCTGGGCCATCGCCACCGTCGAGGACCTGGCCGGCTCCATCGAATGCATGTTCTTCCCGGCGACCTACCAGCTCGTCTCCACCCAGCTGGTCGAGGACACCGTCGTCTTCGTCAAGGGCCGCCTCGACAAGCGCGAGGACGTCCCCCGCCTGGTCGCCATGGAGATGATGGTCCCCGACCTCTCCTCGGCCGGCACGAACGCCCCGGTGGTCCTCACCATCCCCACCGTCAAGGTCACGCCGCCGATGGTGACCCGTCTGGGCGAGATCCTGCGCCACCACAAGGGCAACACCGAGGTGCGGATCAAGCTGCAGGGGCCGCGGACCACCACCGTGCTCCGCCTCGACAAGCACCGCGTCCAGCCCGACCCGGCGCTCTTCGGCGACCTCAAGGTGCTGCTCGGACCGTCCTGCCTGGCCGGATAGCGCCCCCGGCGGTACGCGCGGAAGGGCCCGCCCGGTGAACCGGGCGGGCCCTTCCGCGTGCGAGTACGGCCGTCAGTTGTGGCCGAACTTCTTCTCCTTGCGCTTGTGCGCCATGTCCATCGGGCTCGGCGCCGAGGAGGAGGGCATCGACTCGGTCTCCGACGTGCCCTTGGTCGGATCCTGCGCCGACCGGGGCTGCTGCTTGGCGGGCTGCTTCTGGTTCTTGTTCTTGGCCATGGTGGAGCCTCCGTGAGGGTCTAGGGGCCAGGACCGCCTTCACACTCACACAACGGCAGAAACGGCGCATTTTGGATCATTACTGCGCGTAGTCGAGGCCTTCCGCCCCGTCGACCGTGAGATCCGCCACGCCGATGATCGAGTTCCGGCCTTCAACACCCTTGGGGTCGGGCAGACTCGGGGAACCGCCGCAAAGCACAGAGGACCCCCAGGGAAGAGGGTGGAACGCGTGGACCGCTGCGTCGTCCTGGTGGACGCCGGCTACCTGCTGGGTGCCGCCGCCAGCCTTCTCGCCGGGGAGCCCTCCCGCTCCCGGATCACGATCGACCATGCCGCCCTCATCCAGGGCCTGCGCGAGCGGGCCGAGGCCGACACCGAGCAGCCCCTGCTGCGCATCTACTGGTTCGACGGAGCGCCCGACCGGGTGCCCCAGCCCGAACACCGGCGGCTGCGCGTCATGCCCCGCGTCACCGTCCGGCTCGGCGCCCTGACCCGCAGCGACGGCCGCTGGGCGCAGAAGGGCGTCGACGCCGCCATGCACGCCGAGCTCACCGAGCTCGCCCGCAACCGGGCCTGCTCCGACGTGGTCCTGGTCACCGGCGACGGCGACCTGCTGCCCGGCCTGATGTCCGCCAAGGAACACGGGGTCGCCGTCCACCTGTGGGCCGTCCAGGCCGCCGACGGGGACTACAACCAGTCCGAGGACCTCGTCGCCGAGGCCGACGAACGCCGCGTCCTGGACCGGGCCTGGATCACCCGGGCCGTCCGCGCCAAGGACCTCACCGGACTGTGCTCCCCGCCGCCCGCGCCGCGCCCCGACATCGCCGCCATCCTCTCGGCCCCCCTGCCCGAGGCCGCGCTCGCCGAGGCGGCCCGCAACGGCGCCACCGCCACCGGGCAGGAGGACCGCGACGGGGTCCCCGTACCGGCGCCCACCACCCCCGGGGGCAAGCCCGTACCCACGCCCAAGGACCTCGCCGGAGCCCTGCGCGCCACCGGCCAGCAGAGCCACCCGCAGACCGGGCCGAGCGGCGCCCACGCCCCCGCCAGCGCCCTGCGCTGGTCCTCCGACAAGGGCTGGATCGACCGGGCCGGACCGCTGGGCGAGCCCGCCGAGACCGCCTCGCTGCCCACCCTCGCCCAGCTCACCAGCGCCGAACAGCGCTGGGCCGACCGCGAGGAGGACATCACCACCGTCGGCGGGGACCCGTTCGAGGTGGGACAGGTGTTCGCCCGGCGCTGGATGGAACGGCTCCCGGAGACCGTCCACCTGCAGAAGCTGGCCACGATGTACCCGCGGATCCCGCACCGGATCGACGGCGAACTGCTGCGCTACGCGGCCCGGTTCGGGCTCCTCGCGCACAAGGACGACCAGATCGACGAGCACGACCGGTACGCCATCCGCGCCGGGTTCTGGCGGGAGATCGACGTCCGCGCCGCCGCCGAACACGTGGCCGCCGTACCGGCCTCCGCGCCCGGAACCGCACCCGCCGACCTCGCGGCCCCGCTGACCCCGACGGCCGAGTAGGGCCGGGAACCCCGTAGGCTGCTCCCTCGTGAGTACGGGCACAGCACAGGCGCGAGAAGGCACGGCAGCGGCCGCGGGAGCGGCGCCGGACGTCATCTGCGCGGTGCGTGACCTGGTCAAGACCTATCCCGCGGTACGCGGCCGACGCGGGGCCCCCGCCCTGCCCGAGACCCGCGCCAACGACGGGATCTGCCTGGACGTCCGGCGCGGCGAGATCTTCGGCCTGCTCGGCCCCAACGGCGCCGGCAAGTCCACGCTGGTCCGCCAGCTCACCGGCCTCATGCGGCCGGACTCCGGCTCGGTGACCCTGCTCGGCCACGACCTCGTCGGCCACCCCGAGCGGGCCTCCCGGCTGCTCGCCTACCTGGGGCAGGAGTCCACCGCCCTGGACGAGCTCACGGTGGCGCTGGCCGCCGAGACCACCGGGCGGCTGCGCGGGCAGGGCGTCCGCTCCGCCCGGGCCGCGCGCGACGCCGTACTGGAGGAGCTCGGGCTGACCCCGATCGCCGGACGGCCCCTGAAGAAACTTTCCGGCGGCCAGCGCCGCCTCGCCTGCTTCGCCACCGCACTGGTGGGGGAGCGGCCCGTCCTGGTCCTCGACGAACCCACCACCGGCATGGACCCGGTCGCCCGGCGGGCCGTGTGGTCCGCCGTCGACCGGCGGCGCGCGCAGCACGGCGCGACGGTCCTGCTCGTCACCCACAACGTCATCGAGGCCGAGACCGTCCTCGACCGGGTCGCCGTCATCGACCAGGGCAAGGTCATCGCCTGCGACACCCCGGCCGGACTGAAGGCCACCGTCTCGGGCGAGGTCCGGCTGGAACTGGTGTGGCGCGAGGGTGCCCCGCTGGAGGTCCCGGAAGTCGCCCGGCTGCGCGACCGGGCCGTCGAGTCCGGGCGCCGCTGGGTGCTCCGGCTGGCGCCGGACGAGGCGAGGGCGGCGGTGGCCTCCGTCACCGGGGGCCCGGCCTTCGCCGCGCTCGACGACTTCACCCTGGCCACCCCCAGCCTGGAAGACGTGTACCTGGCCCTCGGCGGCAAGACGAAAGGGCTGGTGAAGTCGTGAGCGACCGTTCAACGGGGGCCGTCCGGGCCGTGCTCGCGCCCGATGCCGTGCCCTCACCCGCTGCGGGCGCCGCGCCGGCCGCCGCCGACGGCCGTGCACCGGCACCGCAGCCCGCGCCGCTGGCGCCCGGCGCACGCTTCTTCCCCTCCCTGGCCGCCGTTTACCGGGCCCAGCTGTCCCGGGCCCGGGTGGCCCGGATCCCGCTGCTGTTCGTCGCCACCTTCCAGTCCGTCGGGATCATGATCCTCATGCGGGGCGTGGTCGACGGGGGCTCGGAGGCCCGCGCCGTCGTCGCCGGCTCCTCGGTGCTCGTCGTCGCCTTCGTCGCCCTGAACCTGCTCGCCCAGTACTTCGGGCAGCTGCGGGCCGGCGGCGGGCTCGACCACTACGCCACCCTGCCCGTGCCGCCCGCGTCGGTGGTCCTGGGCGCGGCCGCCGCGTACGCCTCCTTCACGCTGCCGGGGACCCTGGTCACCGCCGTCTTCGGATGCCTGCTGTTCGGGCTGCCGATGAGCGGGCTGTGGATCCTGGCCGCGGTGGTACCGCTGGCCGGGGCCGCGCTGGCCGGGCTCGGCGCGGCGCTGGGACTGCTGGCACCGCGCCAGGAGCTCGCCACCCTCGCGGGGCAGCTCGGCATGTCGGCGGCGCTGCTCCTCGGGGTGCTGCCGCCGGAGCGGATGCCGGACGTGATCGTGTGGGCCCGGGACCTGCTGCCGTCCACGTACGGAGTCGAGGCGTTCGCCCGTACCTTCGCCCCGGAACCGGACTGGGCCGCCGTCGCCTTCGATCTGGGCGTGTGCGGGGCCGTCGGGGTCCTCTCGCTCACCGTCGCGACCTGGGCCTACCGCCGGGCCGCCGTCCGCTGACACGGTCCGCCGACGCCGCTGCCGGGCACACCTGGCACGATGTGGGGGTGACCGAAGCCGAGACCCCGCCGTCCCCCCTCGACCCGCCGTCGCTCCCGCCCGAGAAGCCGGGAGCCGCCGCCGGGGCGATCACCCCGGAGGACGTCCGGGACGGGGCCGTCGTCGCCCTGCTCCTCGGGGCGGCCGGACTGCTCCTCGGCCTGCTGTGGATGTGGCTGGCCCCGCGGGTGCAGTACGTCTCCAACGGGGAGGCCGTGTTCCTGCGCACCCCTGAGAGCGAGGCCCGGATCGCCTCCGACGGCACCTTCTTCCTGCTGTCGCTGGGGCTGGGCGTGCTCAGCGCCGTCGGCACCTTCCTGTGGCGCCGGGCCGGCGGTGTGCCGCTGGTGATCGGGCTGGCGGTCGGATCCGCCTTCGGAGCGCTGGTGGGGTGGCGGTTCGGGCTGTGGCTGGGGCCGTCGTCGGACCTGCTCGCGGCCGCGAAGCAGGCGGGCAAGGGGGTTCCGTTCGACGCGCCGCTGGAGCTGCTCGCGCACGGGGCGCTGCTGGCCTGGCCGATGACCGCCGTGCTGCTGCATCTGGGGCTGACCGCGTTGTGGACGCCGCGGGATCCGGATCCCGTGCCGGTGTTCGGCTGGTCGGGGTACTACCAGGCGCCGGCGTCGACGACGCCGCCCGCCGATGCCGCCCCGTCGGCTCCGGAGACCCCCCGCGCCTGACCGTGCCGGGTGCTGCGGGACCGCCGCTGCGCGGAGCTGGTCCCCACCCCGCCCTTTCTCGGTTTCCCGGGGCTCCGCCCCGGACCCCGCCGGGCGCTGCCCGGACCCGCGCCTCAAACTCCCCCAGCTACCGCTGGGAGGTGCCCCCGGGCGGGGCTAATGCTGACGGGCGATCGGGGCCAGGGTTGCGTCGGTGAGGGTGGTCAGGTCCGACGGGGAGAGTTCGATCTCCAGGCCGCGGCGGCCCGCCGAGCAGCAGATCGTGGGGTGCGCCGAGGCCGAGGCGTCGATCACCGTACGCAGCCGCTTGCGCTGCCCCAGCGGGGAGATGCCGCCGAGGACGTAGCCCGTGGTGCGCTCCGCCAGGGTCGGGTCGGCCATCGCCGCACGCTTGCCGCCGACCGCCGTCGCCAGGGCCTTGAGGTCCAGCGACCCCGAGACCGGGACCACCGCCACCGTCAGGACGCCGTCCACGTCCGCGACCAGGGTCTTGAAGACCTGGGCGGGCGAGACGCCGAGCGCCTGCGCCGCCTCCTCCCCGTACGAGGGATGGGCCGGGTCGTGCCCGTACGCGTGCGTGGTGAACGGCACGCCCGCCGCCGTCAGGGCGACGATCGCCGGGGTGCCTGCCGCCTGCTTGGACTTCTTCGCCATCGGTGTGCGCTCAGTTCGGGCTCGTCGGGGCACGGGTCAGGTCCACCGCCGGCAGGGACGGGAGGTGACGGATCACCGCCGTCTCCGTGCGCAGCAGCTTCAGCTCCTCCGCCAGCCGGGTCGCGGTGTCCGGGGCCTGGAGCAGCCGCTGCTTCGCCGGGATGTCCAGCACCGCCGCCGCTGCCACCAGGTAGGAGACCACCGAGGGCTCGTCGGGGAGCTCCGCGCCCGTCAGGGACCGCTCGCGGGCCCCGGCCAGCCGCTTCTGGTAGTTGCGGAAGGCCCGCAGCACCCCCTCGGCCAGGACGCCCGCGCCGTCGCCCGCGTCCTCCGGGAGCTCTTCCAGCTCCGCCGTCAGGAAGGGGCCCGAGGCGTCGACCGAGACCAGGCGGACCCGCGTCGTACCGGTCGCCAGGACCTCGAAGCTGCCGTCCTCCCGCTCCCGGACGGTCGCCGCGTCGGCGATGCAGCCCACCCGGTGGAAGGCCTGGATGGGGTCGGGGCCGAAGCCCGCCGCCGGGCCCCGCTCGGGCAGGGACGTCTGGTCCGGCAGGCCGGGCGCGGTCGGCGCGACCTCCCGGCCGTCGCGGATCGCGACGACCGCGAAACGGCGCGGCTCGTCCTCGCCCGTCTTCAGCAGCTCGCGCATCATGGCGCGATAACGCTCCTCGAAGATGTTCAGCGGGAGGACGAGTCCCGGGAACAGCACCGAATTCAGCGGGAAGAGGGGCAGGCGAACGGTGGTCACGAGGCACAGGGTAATCGCCCGGACCACCGAGGGTGTCCGGCGTTTGAGGGGCGGACGGCGTCACGTGCGCGATCCGCCGGACGACCCCCGCCGCCGTCACCCCCGCCGCAGGAGCCGGGAGGCCCCCGCCGCCACCGTCGTGGCCAGGATCCAGCCCATGACGACCAGGCCCGCCGCCCCCCACTGCCAGCCGCCCTCCAGCTTCCACTGGCCCTGCTGGCCGAGGTCGATCACCGGGAGCAGCAGGTCCAGCGCGTACAGGGCGGCGCTCCACTGCGGGTGCTCGTCCTCCTTGATCGCCGGCGGGTTCAGCTGCGAGAACAGCAGCGTCCCCGCCGCCCACAGCACCGCCATCCACAGCGCGGCCCGGCCCGGCCGGTAGCCGTAGACCACCGTCCAGTCCTGCAGGTACCCCCACGCCTTCGGCCCCGGCGGCAGCGTGGCCCGGCGCCGCCGCTGCTTGGCCAGCAGCACCTCGCGGGCGTCCTGGTCCTCGCCGCTGGCCCGCAGTACGGCGGCCAGCCGCTCGTACGGCTCCGGCGAGTACTCGGGAGTGGCCGCCTCCACCCACTCCAGGCGGCGGGAGAGCGGGAAATGACCCCGGGGCGCGAGGTTCTCGTAGACGAATCCCTCGATGGACACCCCGCCCGGGCCCGGCCAGCTCGTGGAGGTGTCGACCAGCTTGACCACCTTGGCGCCGGACACCACCACCCGCCCGTGCTCCGGCCGCTCGCCGACGAAACGGAACTCGGGAGTCTGGATCCGGCGCAGGGATATCTCCTGCTCGTCGGTGAGCGTGAACCGGGCGCCGTAGAAGTCGATGGCGTCCCCGAAGCGGCCGTCGTCCAGCCGCAGCCCGCCCCGGCACTCGAAGCGCTGGGCCCGCTGCCCGCGCGTGGGCGTCGGCCCCAGCCCGTACGGGGGAGTGGAGGAGCCCACGCCCGCCGCGTAGTCCAGCGCGATGGAGGTCAGGTACAGGGTGCGCTCGACCGTCAGCTGCGGGGCGTTCAGCGCGTACCGCCCGTACGGGTTGCGCAGGCGGGCCCCGCGCAGGTTCATCGACACGCCGACCTTCGCCCCGCGCAGGCTCACCTCCCCGTACGTCTCCAGCAGCTCGCCCTGGAAGTCCTGCGCGACGGACATCCCGTCCGCGGCGATCGCCCGCCCCTTGTTGTCCCGCTGCACCACGGCCTGGCTGACCAGCAGGTCCGTACCGATCTGCGCGTCCGTCAGCCGGATCCCGCGCGCCACCCGGCAGCGCGGCAGGTGCAGATCGCCCTCGGTGTGCAGCCGGGCGGCCTCCAGCCGCGGTATCGCGCAGTTGATCAGGCGCAGCGTGCCGAAGCGGGCCTCGGACAGCTGGATCTCGCTGTCGAAGCGGCAGGACTGGAGCTCCACGTACGGAGCCACCGCCCCACCGGACAGTTCCAGCCGCCCGCTGATCCGCACCCCGCGCAGCTTGAGGGAGGCCACCCGGCCCGGCACCGGCGGCGGCCCGTGCAGCAGCAGCCGGGCGACCACCCGGGCGCGCACGCTGCGCTCGGGCCCCCAGACGTGCTCGGCGTGCGGATCGTCCCGGTCGGCGGCGCGGGTGCTGAGATCGCAGATGCTGCCCGTGCGGTACGCGTCCCACATACGGCGTTCCGAAGCGGTGAGATCCGCCGGTTCCTCGTCCGTGCGCGCCTCGGTCACGGCGGCCCCCCTCCGCTGTCATCTACGTGTAGGGGAACGCTATCGGGCGCCTGTGACATCCGGGGCCGTCCGGGGCCTGTATCAGCCAGTGATACGGGCGGACGGTGGCGCGAAGCGGTCTGAGAGAATTGTGAGGTGATCTCTCGTATCGACCTGCGCGGTGCCGCCCTCCCCGAGGGCGGCGCCCTGCGCGATCTGCTGCCCCGTGCCGAGTTCGACGTAGAAGCTGCCCTGGAGAAGGTGCGGCCCATCTGCGAGGACGTCCATCATCGTGGCACGGCGGCGCTGATCGAGTACGCGCAGAAGTTCGACGGGGTCGAGCTCTCGCAGGTCCGGGTACCCGCGGAGGCCATCAAGGCCGCCCTGGAGCAGCTGGACCCGGCCGTCCGCGCCGCCCTGGAGGAGTCGATCCGGCGCGCCCGGATCGTGCACCGCAATCAGCGCCGCACCGAACACACCACCCAGGTGGTCCCCGGCGGCACCGTGACCGAGAAGTGGGTTCCGGTGGAGCGCGTGGGGCTGTACGCCCCGGGCGGCCGCTCGGTCTACCCGTCCTCCGTCGTCATGAACGTCGTACCGGCACAGGAGGCGGGCGTCGAGTCGATCGCGCTCGCGTCCCCGCCGCAGAGGGAGTTCGGCGGTCTGCCGCACCCGACGATCCTCGCCGCGTGCGCGCTGCTCGGCGTGGACGAGGTGTACGCGGTGGGCGGTGCACAGGCCGTGGCGATGTTCGCGTACGGGACCGAGGACTGCCTTCCCTCCAACATGGTGACCGGCCCCGGCAACATCTGGGTCGCCGCCGCCAAGCGCTACTTCACCGGGAAGATCGGCATCGACACCGAGGCCGGCCCGACCGAGATCGCCGTCCTCGCCGACTCCACGGCCGACCCGGTGCACGTCGCCGCCGACCTGATCAGCCAGGCCGAGCACGACCCGCTGGCCGCCGCCGTGCTCGTCACGGACTCCGCGGAGCTCGCGGACGCCGTCGAGAAGGAGCTGGCTCCGCAGGTCGCCGCGACCAAGCACGTCGAGGACCGGATCAAGCCCGCCCTCGCCGGCAGGCAGTCCGCGATCGTGCTGGTCGACAGCCTGGAGGACGGCCTCAAGGTCGTCGACGCGTACGGCGCCGAGCACCTGGAGATCCAGACCGCCGACGCCGCCGCCTGGGCCGCCCGCGTACGCAACGCCGGCGCGATCTTCGTCGGCCCGTGGGCCCCGGTCTCGCTCGGCGACTACTGCGCCGGCTCGAACCACGTGCTGCCCACCGGCGGCTGCGCCTGCCACTCCTCCGGCCTGTCCGTGCAGTCCTTCCTGCGCGGCATCCACATCGTCGACTACACGCGGGACGCCCTCGCCGAGGTCACCCACCACGTGGTGACGCTGGCCGAGGCCGAGGACCTGCCCGCGCACGGCGCCGCCCTGAAGGCGCGCTTCGGATGGAAGGTGCCCACCCAGTGAGCTTCGGCATCGACGACCTGCCCATCCGGGACGAACTGCGCGGCAAGTCTCCGTACGGCGCCCCCCAGCTCGACGTGCCCGTCCAGCTGAACACCAACGAGAACCCGTACGAGCTGCCCGAGGAGCTCGTACGGCGCATCGCCGAGCGCGTCGCCGAGGCGGCCCGCACCCTCAACCGCTACCCCGACCGGGACGCGGTCGAGCTGCGCACCGAGCTGGCCGCCTACCTCACCCGTACGGGCAAGCACCCGGTGGCGCGGGAGAACGTATGGGCCGCCAACGGCTCCAACGAGGTCATCCAGCAGCTGCTGCAGACCTTCGGCGGGCCCGGCCGCACCGCGCTCGGGTTCGAGCCCTCCTACTCGATGCACGCGCTGATCTCCCGCGGCACCGGCACCGGCTGGATCTCCGGCCCGCGCCGCGAGGACTTCACGATCGACGTGGAGGCGGCCGAGCAGGCGATCAGCGAGAACGCCCCCGACGTCGTCTTCATCACCTCGCCCAACAACCCCACGGGCACCGCGGTCGAGGCCCAGACGGTCCTCGCCCTCTACGAAGCGGCGCAGGCGGCCAAGCCCTCCCTCGTCATCGTCGACGAGGCCTATGTGGAGTTCAGCCACCGGGACTCGCTGCTGCCCCTCATCGAGGGCCGCCCGAACATGGTGGTCTCCCGGACCATGTCCAAGGCCTTCGGCGCGGCCGGTCTGCGCCTGGGCTACCTGGCGGCGCACCCCGCCGTCGTCGACGCCGTCCAGCTGGTGCGCCTGCCGTACCACCTGTCGGCCGTCACCCAGGCCACCGCACTGGCCGCCCTGGAACACACCGACACCCTGCTCGGCTACGTCGAGCAGCTCAAGGCCGAGCGCGACCGCCTGGTCGTCGAACTGCGGGCCATCGGCTTCGAGGTCACCGATTCCGACGCGAACTTCATCCAGTTCGGGAAGTTCGCGGACTCGCACACCGCCTGGCAGAAGATCCTCGACCAGGGCGTCCTGGTCCGGGACAACGGCGTACCGGGATGGCTGCGGGTCACCGCGGGCACCCCGGCGGAGAACGACGCGTTCCTGGAAGCGGTTCGCGCACTGAAGAAGGAGCAGCACGCATGAGCCGCATCGGACGGGTCGAACGGACCACCAAGGAGACCTCGGTCGTCGTCGAGATAAACCTCGACGGCACCGGCCAGGTCGACGTCTCGACGGGCGTGGGCTTCTACGACCACATGCTCGACCAGCTCGGCCGCCACGGCCTCTTCGACCTCACCGTCAAGACCGAGGGCGACCTGCACATCGACAGCCACCACACCATCGAGGACAGCGCGCTCGCGCTGGGCGCCGCCTTCAAGCAGGCCCTCGGCGACAAGGTCGGCATCTACCGCTTCGGCAACTGCACCGTGCCGCTCGACGAGTCCCTCGCCCAGGTGACCGTCGACCTGTCCGGCCGCCCCTACCTCGTGCACACCGAGCCCGAGAACATGGCGCCGATGATCGGCACGTACGACACGACGATGACCCGGCACATCTTCGAGTCCTTCGTCGCGCAGGCCCAGATCGCCCTGCACATCCACGTCCCGTACGGCCGCAACGCCCACCACATCGTGGAGTGCCAGTTCAAGGCCCTCGCCCGGGCCCTGCGCTACGCCGCCGAGTTCGACCCGCGCGCGGCCGGCATCCTGCCCTCCACGAAGGGCGCCCTCTAGCCGTGAACGGCCTGAACACCATCCTGATCGTCCTCGGCCTGTTCCTGGCCGGGGGCGTCTACTCCTTCCAGAAGCAGGAGATGCCCAAGTCGGTCATCATCCTGCTGGCCCTCGCCTCCGCGATGTGCCTCGCCGCCGGAGTCCTGCGAATCCAGGGAATTTGGGAATGAGCGCAGTCCGCCCCACCAAGAACGTCGTCGTCTTCGACTACGGCTTCGGAAACGTCCGCTCCGCCGAGCGGGCCCTCGCCCGCGTCGGCGCGAACGTCGAGATCACCCGCGACTACGACAAGGCCATGGACGCCGACGGACTCCTCGTCCCCGGCGTCGGCGCCTTCTCCGCCTGCATGCAGGGCCTCAAGGACGCCCGCGGTGACTGGATCATCGGCCGCCGGCTCTCCGGCGGCCGCCCGGTCATGGGCATCTGCGTCGGCATGCAGATCCTCTTCGAGCGCGGCATCGAGCACGGTGTCGAGACCGAGGGCCTGGACGAGTGGCCCGGCACGGTCGGCCCGCTCAGGGCCCCGATCGTCCCCCACATGGGCTGGAACACCGTCGAGGCCCCGGCCGACAGCCAGGCCTTCAAGGGCCTGGACGCCGACGCCCGGTTCTACTTCGTGCACTCCTACGCGGCGCGCGACTGGACCCTCGAAATCACCAACCCGCTGATCCGCGCCCCCAAGGTCACCTGGGCCACCCACGGCGAGCGTTTCGTGGCGGCGGTGGAGAACCGGGCCCTGTGGGCCACGCAGTTCCACCCCGAGAAGTCCGGCGACGCCGGCGCCCAGCTCCTCACCAACTGGATCGAGACCCTGTGATGACCGCACCCACGCTCGAACTCCTGCCCGCGGTCGACGTCCGCGACGGACAGGCCGTCCGCCTCGTGCACGGGGTGTCCGGCAGCGAGACCTCCTACGGCTCCCCGCTGGAAGCGGCCCTCGCCTGGCAGCGCTCCGGCGCCGAATGGCTGCACCTGGTCGACCTGGACGCCGCCTTCGGCACCGGTGACAACCGCGCCCTCGTCGCCGAGATCACCCGCGCCATGGACATCAAGGTCGAACTCTCCGGCGGCATCCGCGACGACGCCACGCTCGCCGCGGCCCTCGCCACCGGCTGCACCCGCGTCAACCTGGGCACCGCCGCCCTGGAGACCCCCGAGTGGGCCGCCAAGGCCATCGCCGAGCACGGTGACAAGATCGCCATCGGCCTCGACGTCCGCGGCACCACCCTCAAGGGCCGCGGCTGGACCAGCGAGGGCGGCGACCTCTACGAGACCCTCGCCCGCCTGGACTCCGAGGGCTGCGCCCGGTACGTCGTCACCGACATCGGCAAGGACGGCACGCTCACCGGCCCCAACCTGGAGCTGCTGAAGAACGTCTGCGCCGCCACCGACCGGCCCGTCGTCGCCTCCGGCGGCATCTCCTCGCTCGACGACCTGCGGGCGCTGTCCGAGCTGGTCCCGCTGGGCGTCGAGGGCGCGATCGTCGGCAAGGCCCTGTACGCCAAGGCCTTCACCCTGGAAGAAGCCCTGAAGGTGGTCTCCGCATGAGCAGCTCCCCCGACTCCGCGGTGCGCCGCATCTCCTCCGGCGGCCCGTACGAGGACGTCATCGCGTACTCCCGCGCCGTGCAGCTGCCCAACGGGCTCGTGCTCGTATCCGGCTGCACCGCGGCCGACGCGGGCGGCCCGTACGACCAGGCCGTCGCCGCCTTCGGTGTCGCCTTCAAGGCCCTCGCCCAGGCCGGACTCGGCCCCGAGGACGTGGTGCGCACCCGCATGTACCTCACCCACGCCCGCGACGTGGACGAGGTCGGCCGCGCCCACAAGGAACTCTTCGACGCGGTCCGCCCGGCCGCGACCATGCTCATCGTCTCCGGTTTCGTCGACCCCAGCATGGTCGTCGAGGTAGAGGTCGAGGCGTTCAAGGCGGTGGCGGAATGACCCTCGCCGTACGCGTGATCCCCTGCCTGGACGTGGACAACGGCCGGGTCGTCAAGGGCGTCAACTTCCAGAACCTCCGCGACGCGGGTGACCCGGTGGAGATGGCCAAGCTGTACGACGCCGAGGGCGCCGACGAGCTGACCTTCCTCGACATCACCGCGTCCTCCGGGAACCGCGAGACCACGTACGACGTGGTGCGCCGCACCGCCGAGCAGGTCTTCATCCCGCTCACGGTGGGCGGCGGCGTCCGCACCGCGGACGACGTGGACAAGCTGCTGCGGGCCGGAGCGGACAAGGTGGGCGTGAACACGGCCGCCATCGTCCGCCCCGAGCTGATCCAGGAGATCGCGGAGCGCTTCGGCCGGCAGGTCCTCGTCCTGTCCGTGGACGCGCGCCGCACGGCCGCCGGGACCTTCGAGGTCACCACGCACGGCGGCCGCCAGGGCACCGGCATCGACGCGGTCGAGTGGGCGCACCGGGCGGCCGAACTGGGCGCGGGCGAGATCCTGCTCAACTCTATGGACGCGGACGGCACCAAGGACGGCTACGACGTCGAGATGATCGCGGCGGTGCGCAAGCACGTCACGGTCCCGGTGATCGCCTCGGGCGGCGCGGGCCGCCTCGCCGATTTCGCCCCGGCGATCGAAGCGGGTGCCGATGCGGTCCTGGCGGCGTCCGTCTTCCACTTCGGCGACCTGCGCATCGCCGAGGTCAAATCCGCCCTCCGCGAAGCGGGCCACCCCGTCCGCTGACCTTCGCCTCCGGCGCGGCCTGCCGTTTCGCGGCGCTGCCCTCGTTGCCCCGGGTGCGGCCCGGTGGCCGCGGGGTGCCCTGGCCGGGCGGTGCGGGTCCTGTTCCGCCTGCGGCCGCCGGGCCGCACCCGGAACAGGACCCGCACCCGCCCGGTCAGATGCCCAGGGCCGCCACCGTCAGCTTGGCCACGGCCTCCTTCTCGCCGTCCAGCGTCACCGACGCCGCCGCCTGGCGGCCGAAGCAGAACAGCGTCAGCTCACCCGGCTCGCCCGTCACCGTCACCACCGGCGCACCCTTGTGCGCCACCGCCGTCCGCCCGTCGGGACGCCTCAGCACCAGGCCCACCGGCGAGCGGCGGCCCGTCAGGCGTGCCAGCTTCTCCAGCCGGGACCACAGCGCGTCGGAGAAGACCGGGTCCAGCTCCCGCGGGGACCAGTCCGGCTGCGCCCGGCGGACGTCCTCCGCGTGGACGTAGAACTCGACCGCGTTCGCCGCCTCGTCGATCTGCTTCAGCGCGTACACCGACATCCTCGGCGGGCCGGTCCTGATCAACTGGATCAGTTCCTCGTACGGCTTGGCCGCGTACTCCTCCATCGCCTTGTCCAGGCGGGCCTTCAGCACGTTCAGCAGCAGACCGCCCGCCGCGTCCGGCCGCCGCTCGCGGACCACCACGTGCGCGGCCAGCTCGCGACAGGTCCAGCCGGCGCACAGCGTGGGGGCCTCCGGACCGGCCGCCTCCAACAGGTCCGCCAGGAGCAGGCGTTCACGCTTCGCATGGGTAGACATGCGTGCCAGCCTACGGCGGGAACCCGCCGAACACCCGCCCATCAGGCGGACGCGGATCAATACCCCCGCCCCGGCCCGGCACAATGTCCACATGAGTACGTCCCCCCGCCCCGGCAACCTCGACCCCGCCATCGCCGCGCGCCTCAAGCGTTCCGCGGACGGGCTGGTCCCGGCCATCGCCCAGCAGTACGACACCGGTGAGGTGCTCATGCTCGGCTGGATGGACGACGAGGCCCTGCACCGCACCCTGACCACCGGCCGCTGCACCTACTGGTCCCGCAGCCGCCAGGAGTACTGGGTGAAGGGGGATACGTCCGGTCACTTCCAGCACGTGAAATCCGTCGCGCTCGACTGCGATGCCGACACCGTGCTCGTCCAGGTCGACCAGGTCGGAGCGGCCTGCCACACCGGGGCACGCACCTGTTTCGACGAAGATGTCCTCCTCCGCGCAGCCGACTAGGTAGGGTCCCCCGAAATGGATCTTGAGACGTTCCGCAAGCTCGCGGCCGACCGCCGCGTCATCCCCGTGAGCCGCAAGCTGCTGGCCGACGGGGACACCCCCGTCGGGCTCTACCGCAAGCTGGCAGCCGAACGCCCCGGCACCTTCCTCCTGGAGTCCGCCGAGAACGGCCGCTCCTGGTCCCGGTACTCCTTCATCGGGGTCCGCAGCGACGCCACCCTGACCGCCCGGGACGGCCGGGCGCACTGGATCGGCACCCCGCCCGTCGGCGTACCCACCGACGGCGACCCCCTCGACGCCCTGCGCGCCACCGTCGAGGCCCTGCACACCCCCCGCGACCTGGCGGGCGGCATGCCGCCCTTCACCGGCGGCATGGTCGGCTATCTCGGCTACGACATCGTGCGCCGCCTGGAGCGCATCGGCGAGCACACCGCCGACGACCTGGAGCTGCCCGAGCTGACCATGCTGCTCACCTCCGACCTGGCGGTCCTCGACCACTGGGACGGCACCGTCCAGCTCATCGCCAACGCCATCAACCACAACGACCTCGATTCCGGGGTCGACGAGGCGTACGCGGACGCCGTGGCCCGCCTCGACGCGATGGAGGCCGACCTCGCGCGGCCCGCCCCCTACGTGCCGGCCGCGCTGCCCGCCTCCGAGCTGCCCGAGTTCTCCGCCCTGTGGGGCGGCGAGAAGTACCAGGCGGCCGTCGAGGACATCAAGGAGCGCATCCGGGCCGGCGAGGCCTTCCAGGTGGTGCCCTCGCAGCGGTTCGAGACCCCCTGCCACGCCTCCGCGCTGGACGTCTACCGGGTGCTGCGGGCCACCAACCCGTCCCCGTACATGTACCTCTTCCGCTTCGAGAACGGCTTCGACGTGGTCGGCTCCAGCCCCGAGGCGCTGGTCAAGGTCGAGGACGGGCGGGCCATGGTCCACCCCATCGCCGGCACCCGCCACCGCGGCGCGACCCCGCAGGAGGACAACGACCTCGCCGACGAGCTGATGGCCGACCCCAAGGAGCGCGCCGAGCACCTGATGCTCGTCGACCTGGGCCGCAACGACCTCGGCCGGGTCTGCGAGCCGGGATCGGTGGAGGTCGTCGACTTCATGTCGATCGAGCGCTACTCCCACGTCATGCACATCGTCTCCACCGTGACGGGGCGGGTGGCCGAGGGGAAGACCGCCTTCGACGTGCTCACCGCCTGCTTCCCGGCCGGCACCCTCTCCGGCGCGCCCAAGCCCCGCGCCATGCAGATCATCGAGGAGCTGGAGCCCTCCCGCCGCGGCCTCTACGGCGGCTGTGTGGGCTACCTGGACTTCGCCGGGGACTCCGACACGGCCATCGCCATCCGCACCGCGCTGCTGCGCGACGGCACGGCGTACGTGCAGGCCGGAGCCGGTGTCGTCGCGGACTCGGTGCCCGAGCTGGAGGACAACGAGTGCCGGAACAAGGCGGCCGCCGTGCTGCGCGCGGTGGGAGCGGCGAACCGCCTCCACGGCTCCTGAGGGCGTAAGGGATAGTGGGGTACGTGAGTGCCGTACCCCCGCCCCGAAACGACGCCGACGCCGAGTCCGAGCCCGAGGCTCCCGACAGCCGCGGCGGCCGCCGCAGTGTGGCCGTCGCCCTGCTGCTCGGCGCCCTCGGCGCCACCGTCGTCCTGCTCGCCTCCGGCCGGACCTGGGCCCGGGGCACCGCCGCCATCGGCAGCGACTCGCTCCAGCTGACCGCCGACGGGCGGGCCGTCACGGGCCTCCCCGCGGCGCTGGCCATCGTGGGCCTCGCCGCGCTGGTCGCCGTCTTCGCCGTACGCGGCAAGAGCCGGCTGCTGGTGTCGGGGCTGCTCGCGCTCAGCGGCCTGGGCGCGGCCCTGTCGGCCGTTCTCGGCGCCGACGGCCGCCGCGCCCTGGACGCGCAGGCCGTCCGTACGACCGCCGACAGCGCCGCGCACGTGGCCGGGCTGACCCAGACGACCTGGCCCTACGTCACGGCCGCCGGCGCGGTCCTGATCCTGGCGGCCGGTCTGCTGGCCCTGCGCTTCGGCCGGAGCTGGCCCTCCATGGGAGGCCGCTACGAGCGTGACGGCAGCCCGCGCGCCCGGACTGTCGCAGCGGTTGATCCGGACCGGCCGGAAGATCTGTGGAAGGCTCTGGACCGCGGCGAGGACCCGACCACCGACCCGGGCGCCGGCCGGGCCCACTGACCCGACCCCCCTGGACGGCGAAGCCGCCCGGTGCGGGACAATGGTCGCCGAGCGTCCGACACAGACCGCACGTTCGACACAGCAGCGCGACAGAGCAACGAGGAGCAACTCATGGCGGGCACTAGCCACGGACACACCCCGGCCGCCTGGACCGGTGTCATCATCGCCTTCATCGGTTTCTGCATCTCCGGCGCCTTCATGGTGATCGCGAACCCGCTCGGCTTCTGGGCCGGCCTCGTCGTCGTCGCGCTCGGCGGTGTCGTCGGCCTGGGGATGCGGGCCGCGGGCCTGGGCGCGCCGAAGCCCGCCCACAAGGACCTCGCCGAGGTCATCGCCGCTTCCAAGGTTCCCGCCAAGGTCTGAGCGCGCGAGCGGCGCGGTCCGCAGCGACGCGGTTCGAAGCAACGCAGCCGAAAGGCGCGGCCCCGCCGGGCTGCGCCTTTTGTCATGAGCGGAGAGAATCAGCAGGTGGACGCCTCTCGTACCCCCGATGCCCCGCCGTCACCGGCACCCGTGCCCGCGGCGCCGGGGCGGCCCGCCGGGCGGCCGTCCCCGTCCCGGGCCCGGCGGCTCGCCGTCCCGGCGTTCTACCTGGCCGGGGTCACCGCGGCCTTCGCGTACGTGGGCGCCGTGGATCCCAACGAGCCCGGCCACTACCCAGTGTGCCCGACGTTCCGGCTGACGGGCATCCTGTGCCCGGGCTGCGGCGGCCTGCGCAGCGCGCACGCGTTCGCGCAGGGCGATCTGGTCACCGCTCTCGGGGCGAACGCGCTCGCGGTCGCGGGCTATTTCGTCTTCGCGGGGTTCATGGTCCTGTGGCTGGTCCGCGCGTTCCGCGGCGGGCCGACCCCGAGGATCGTCCTGCGTCCGAGGTACTGGTGGGCGCTCGGTGCGCTGGCACTGGTTTTCGTCATTGTCCGAAATCTCTCTTTCGGCTCAGCTCTGGCGCCCTGAGCCCCCTGGGCAGGCCCTATGAAGCACGGATTCCGAATGTCCAGTTACTGGGACAGCGTCAACCGCGTGCGGAGGGCAACGCCTCCTGCGGATACCATTTGAATGCCGGCCTTGCTTCTGTACTTGTCTGCAAGGCGGCCGACCGTCATCGACCCGGAAGGGGGCCGCTCGCGTGAGTGTGCTCGACGAGATCATCGAAGGGGTCCGCGAAGACCTTGCCGAACGGCAGGCCCGCGTGAGCCTCGACGAGCTCAAGGAGCGTGCCGCCAAGGCGCCCCAGGCCAAGGACGGCGTCGCTGCCCTGCGCGGCGACAGCGTCAAGGTGATCTGCGAGGTCAAGCGCTCCAGCCCCTCCAAGGGCGCGCTGGCCGCCATCGCCGATCCGGCCGGGCTCGCCGCGGACTACGAGGCGGGCGGTGCGGCGGTCATCTCCGTCCTCACCGAGCAGCGCCGGTTCGGCGGCTCGCTGGCCGACCTGGAGGCCGTCCGCGCCCGCGTGGACATCCCGATCCTGCGCAAGGACTTCATCGTCACGGCGTACCAGCTCTGGGAGGCCCGCGCCTACGGCGCCGACCTCGTCCTGCTGATCGTCGCGGCCCTGGAGCAGGAGGCCCTCGTCTCCCTCATCGAGCGGGCCGAGTCCATCGGTCTCACCCCGCTCGTCGAGGTTCACGACGAGGAGGAAGTGGAGCGCGCGGTCGCCGCCGGTGCCAAGATCATCGGCGTCAACGCCCGCAACCTCAAGGACCTCAAGGTCGACCGCTCCACCTTCGAGCGCGTCGTCGGCGAGATCCCGGACCACATCGTCAAGATCGCCGAGTCCGGCATCCGTGGCCCGCACGACCTGATCGCCTACGCCAACGAGGGCGCCGACGCCGTCCTCGTCGGGGAGTCCCTGGTGACCGGCCGCGACCCGAAGGCGGCCGTGGCCGACCTCGTCGCCGCCGGTGCCCACCCCGCCCTGCGCCACGGGCGGAGCTGACCCGTACCCATGGCCCACGACCGCTCCTGCGTCCGCACCCGGCCGGGCTCCCGCCCGGTCGCCGTGCCGACGGCTCACGCGCCCCTGGCGCGCGGCTGCCGCCCCCGCGGCTGCCGCGCCCCGGCCCGGCGCGTGCACGGGCGGCGGGTCCGGTACGTGATCGGCTCCGAGCCCGGTCAGGTCAACGGCATGCGATGGCGCCGCGGAGGCGCGCTGTAACGAGGGCCGCCGCGGTCCGGTACGCGAGACGTACCGCGCCGCGCGCAGCTCCCGTACGGCCTGATGTCCCGGGCCGCCGGCCCCGGACGCGGGCCGCTCCGCACCGTACGCACGACATCCCCCAGCGGGGTGTGCGCGGCACGGGCGGGCGGCGCAATACGGTGAACCCACCCCGCCGCATCTCGCACCCGTAGGAGCACTGGACATGTCCAGCGAGTTCTTCATTCCGGACCCGGAGGGTCACGTTCCCAACGCCGAGGGCTACTTCGGCGACTTCGGCGGCAAGTTCATCCCGGAGGCGCTCGTCGCCGCCGTGGACGAGGTCGCCGTCGAGTACGAGAAGGCCAAGGGCGACCCGGCCTTCGCGGCCGAGCTCAACGACCTCATGGTCAACTACACCGGCCGCCCGAGCGCCCTCACCGAGGTGCCCCGCTTCGCCGAGCACGCCGGCGGCGCCCGGATCTTCCTCAAGCGCGAGGACCTGAACCACACCGGCTCGCACAAGATCAACAACGTGCTGGGCCAGGCGCTGCTCACCAAGCGCATGGGCAAGACCCGCGTCATCGCCGAGACCGGCGCCGGGCAGCACGGCGTGGCCACCGCCACCGCCTGCGCGCTCTTCGGCCTTGAGTGCACCATCTACATGGGCGAGATCGACACCCAGCGCCAGGCCCTCAACGTGGCCCGTATGCGCATGCTGGGCGCCGAGGTCATCGCCGTGAAGTCCGGCTCCCGGACGCTCAAGGACGCGATCAACGAAGCGTTCCGCGACTGGGTCGCCAATGTGGACCGGACCCACTACCTCTTCGGTACGGTCGCCGGCCCCCACCCCTTCCCGGCCATGGTCCGCGACTTCCACCGGGTCATCGGCGTCGAGGCCCGCCGCCAGATCCTGGAGCGCGCCGGCCGGCTGCCGGACGCCGTCGCGGCCTGTGTCGGCGGCGGCTCCAACGCCATCGGCCTCTTCCACGCCTTCATCCCGGACGCCGGCGTCCGCCTGGTCGGCTTCGAGCCCGCCGGGCACGGCGTCGAGACCGGCGAGCACGCGGCCACGCTGACCGCGGGCGAGCCCGGGATCCTGCACGGCTCCCGCTCCTACGTCCTGCAGGACGAGGAGGGCCAGATCACCGAGCCGTACTCCATCTCGGCCGGCCTGGACTACCCGGGCATCGGCCCGGAGCACTCCTACCTCAAGGACTCCGGCCGCGGCGAGTACCGCGCCGTCACCGACGACGCGGCGATGCAGGCCCTGCGCCTGCTCTCGCGCACCGAGGGGATCATCCCGGCGATCGAGTCGGCGCACGCCCTCGCGGGCGCCCTCGACCTGGGCAAGGAGCTGGGCAAGGACGGCCTGCTGGTCGTCAACCTGTCCGGTCGCGGCGACAAGGACATGGACACGGCGGCCCGCTACTTCGGGCTGTACGACGGCGAGGGGGAGAACAAGTGAGCACCGGAAACCTCCAGCTGCTGAGCGACACCCTCGCCAAGGCGAAGTCCGAGGACCGCGCGGCCCTCGTCGCCTACCTGCCGGCGGGCTTCCCGACCGTCGACGGCGCCATCGAGGCGGTCAAGGCCGTCATCGAGGGCGGCGCGGACGTGGTCGAGATCGGCCTCCCGCACAGCGACCCGGTGCTGGACGGCGCGATCATCCAGACCGCCGACGACATCGCCCTGCGCGGTGGAGTCAAGATCGCCGACGTGATCCGCACGGTCCGCGAGGCGCACGAGGCGACCGGGGCCCCGGTCCTGGTGATGACCTACTGGAACCCCATCGACCGCTACGGCGTCGAGCGGTTCACGGCCGAGCTGGCGGCGGCGGGCGGCGCCGGCTGCATCCTGCCCGACCTGCCGGTGCAGGAGTCCGCGCTGTGGCGCGAGCACGCGGAGAAGCACGGTCTGGCCACCGTCTTCGTCGTGGCTCCCAGCAGCAAGGACGCCCGCCTGGCCACCATCACGGCGGCCGGCTCCGGCTTCGTCTACGCCGCCTCCCTCATGGGAGTCACCGGCACCCGCGAGTCCGTCGGCAACCAGGCCCAGGACCTGGTCCGGCGCACCCGCGCCACCACCGAGCTCCCGGTCTGCGTGGGACTCGGCGTCTCCAACGCCGTACAGGCCAAGGAGGTCGCGGGCTTCGCCGACGGCGTCATCGTCGGCTCGGCCTTCGTGAAGCTGCTCCTGGACGCGCCGGACCTGCCGGCCGGACTGGACGCCGTACGGGCGCTCGCCGGCGAGCTCGCGCAAGGCGTACGCCGGAGCTGACGCGCGTTCGATCACAGCCACGGATGTCTGATCGGGTTCTGTAGCCCGATCGGGTGGAAGTGCGGGCAGGGAGGCACGCGAGTGCCTCCCTGCTTCGTTTGGCGGAACGTGAGCGAGAAGAACGACGGTGCGAACCGCGATGCGACGAAACGATCGGCCCGGGAACGACTCCTCGTGGAGCGCGAGCGGCAGAAGACCCGGGACAAGCGCCGGCGGACCCTCGTCGTGGCGGCGGCGGTGGTCGGCGTCCTCGGCCTGGCGACCGTCGTCGGCGTGATCGCGGCCAACACCGGCAAGAGCGGCTCCGCCAAGGCGGGCCCGGTGGTCGCCCCCTCCGGGGCCACCGGAAAGGACGCCCTCGCCATCCAGGCGGGCAAGCCCGAGGCGAAGTCCTCCCTCACCGTGTGGGAGGACTTCCGCTGCCCCTCCTGCAAGTTCTTCGAGGACAACTACCGCGACGTCATCCACGACCTGGAGGCCAAGGGGCTGCTCAAGGTCGACTACCACCTGGTCACGCTCATCGACCGGAGGATGGGCGGCAGCGGCTCGCTGAAGGCGGCCAACGCGGCGGCCTGCGCGCAGGACGCCGGCAAGTTCACCGAGTACCACGACCTCCTCTTCCAGAACCAGCCGCAGGAGATCGACGACGCCTTCGGCAAGAACGCCAAGCTGCTGGAACTGGCGGGCAAGGTCGACGGGCTGGACACCCCCGAGTTCCGCTCGTGTGTCGAGGACGGCACCCACAACAGCTGGGTGGCCAAGTCGGACACCGCCTTCACCACCGGAGGGTTCCGGGGCACCCCGACCGTGCTGCTGAACGGCAAGGACATCCTTTCCGACCAGGCCAACCAGGTGACCCCGCAGAAGCTGAAGGAGCAGGTAGAGGCCGCGGCCAAGGGCTCGGGAGGCGCGGACGCCGGGGCCGGGGCCGAGAAGGCCTCACCGTCGGGCAGCGCGACCCCCGGATCCGGAGCGAAGGGCGGGGACAAGGCCGGGGACAAGGCCGGGGCGAAGGCCTCGCCGTCGGCCTCGCGTACGGGATCGGGCGGGTCCTCGTCCGGCGGATCCTCGTCCGGCGGCTCCTCGAACCGGTCCACCGGTGGGACCTCAGGCAGTTCCTCCAGCGGGTCCTCGGAGGACTGACCGCAGCCGGTTCCATGTCTGGATTTGGTTTCGTCTTGCCGGGCGGGTTGCGGTGCGCACCGCCCGGCAAGGTAGCGTCATGTCTGCCATGGACCTTGCTTACATCCCCAGTCCGTCGACCGGCGTGATCCATCTCGGACCGATCCCGCTCCGCGGCTACGCGTTCTGCATCATCATCGGCGTCTTCGTCGCCGTCTGGCTCGGCAACAGGCGATGGATCGCGCGCGGCGGAAAGCCGGGCACGGTCGCGGACATCGCCGTGTGGGCCGTGCCCTTCGGCCTGGTCGGTGGTCGCCTCTACCACGTGATCACCGACTACCAGCTCTACTTCGGCGCGGGCCGCAACTGGGTCGACGCCTTCAAGATCTGGGAGGGCGGACTCGGCATCTGGGGCGCCATCGCGCTCGGCGCGGTGGGTGCCTGGATCGGCTGTCGCCTGCGCGGGATCCCGCTGCCGGCCTGGGCGGACGCCCTGGCCCCCGGTATCGCGCTGGCCCAGGCCTGCGGACGCTGGGGCAACTGGTTCAACCAGGAGCTGTACGGCCGGGCCACCGACCTGCCGTGGGCGGTGGAGATCACCGCGGGCCCGAACCGGGACGCCGGCACCTACCACCCGACCTTCCTGTACGAGTCGCTGTGGTGCATCGGTGTCGCGCTGCTGGTCCTCTGGGCCGACCGCCGCTTCACGCTCGGCCACGGACGGGCCTTCGCCCTGTACGTCGCCGCGTACTGCGTCGGCCGCGGCTGGATCGAGTACATGCGCGTCGACGAGGCGCACCACATCCTGGGTGTCCGGCTGAACGTCTGGACCTCGATCGTCGTCTTCGTGCTGGCGGTCGTCTACCTGGTGCTGTCGGCGAAGCTGCGGCCGGGCCGCGAGTCGGTCGTCGAGCCGGACACCTCCGGCGGCAAGGACGGTGACGACGCGGCTCCGGCCGACGCGGACGCCACCGCCGAAGCCGCTGACGCGGAGAAGCCCGAGCCCGCCGAGGCCAAGACGCCCGTCCTGACGAAGGACGCCCCCGCCAAGGCCGGGTCCGAGGCACCCGAGCCGGGCAAGCGCTGACCTGATCGCTCCCCGAAGGGGGGTGCCGCGTACACCGCGGCACCCCCCTTCGCGTTCGCCGAGTCCAGCCCCGCCGGCGTTCGAGCGTGGTCGGGGCGGAGCCCCGGGACATGGCGCCGCGACAGATCCAGCCCCGCCGGCGTTTGAGGCGCGGGGTCCGGGGCGGAGCCCTGGGACACGGCGCCGCGCGCGGTCCCGGCGGGCGCCGCGCGGGTTTCGGGCGGAGCCCGGGAGGCGGTGTCGCGGCGGGTCAGCATGCGGCGTCCGGGGCGGAGCCCCGGGCGGGGGCTCCGCCCGGCGGAGGCCGGGGTCAGCGGGCGGCCATGCGAGCGGCGAGCGCAAGGGTGCGGTGCGCCGCGGCCACGACCGCCGGATCCACGAACCGGCCGTCGGGCAGCGCCAGCGCACCCGGCGTGGCGCGGGCCGCGCTCAGCACCTCCACGGCGGCGCTGACCTCCTCGTCCGCCGGGAGGTAGGCCCGCTCGATCACCGGGAGCTGGCGCGGATGGATCGCCGCCCGGCCGAAGAAGCCCAGGGAGCGGCCGCGGGCGCACGAGACGGCCAGCGACTCCAGGTCCCGGATGTCGGGGAACACCGACTGCGCCGGGGGCGTCAGCCCCGCGGCCCGGGCCGCGACCACCACCCGGGAGCGGCACCAGTCCAGGCCCGTCTCCGCGCTGACGGCCAGGTCGGCCCGCAGGTCCGCCTCGCCGAGGGAGAGCCCGCGCAGGGCGGGGTGCGCGCGGGCGATCTCGTACGCGCGCTCCACGCCCACGGCCGATTCGAGAAGGGCGTGCAGGTTCACCCCGCCGGTGCGCTCCGCGACGGCCGTGATCTGCCCCGGGGCGCTGATCTTGGGCAGCCGCAGCCCCGCGAGGCCGTGCAGCCCGCCGAGCGCGGTGAGGTCGGCGCCGCCCCAGGGGGAGTCCAGGGCGTTGACGCGGACGTGGACGGGGAGCGGGGGCCGCTCGGCGAGCAGCTCGGCGGTCGCGGCGCGGGCGTACTCCTTGCGCGAGGCCGGTACCGCGTCCTCCAGGTCGACGATGACGGCGTCCGCCCCGCAGCCGAGGGCCTTGGCGACCACCTCCGGGCGGTCGCCGGGCGCGTACAGCCAGGTCAGGATCACAGGGCTCCCTCGGTCCGCAGTGCGGTGATCTCGGCCTCGGTCAGCCCGAGCTCGGTCAGGACCTCGTCGGTGTCCGCGCCGTGCGGGCGGCCCGCCCAGCGGATCCCGCCCGGGGTCTCGGAGAGCCGGAAGAGGATGTTCTGCATGCGGAGCGGGCCCAGCTCCGGGTCCTCGACCTCGGTGATCGTGTCGAGGGCCGCGAACTGCGGGTCGGCCATCACGTCCCGCACGTCGTAGACCTGGGCGACGGCCGCCTCGGCGTCCTCGAACGCGGCGACCACCTCCTCGGCCTTGTGCCGGGCGATCCAGCCGCCGACCGCCTCGTCCAGCACGTCCGTGTGCCGGGCCCGCCCGGCGCCGGTCGCGAACCAGGGCTCGGCGATCAGCTCGGGCCGGCCCACCAGCCGCACGACCCGCTCGGCGATGGACTGCGCGGAGGCGGAGACCGCCAGCCAGCGCCCGTCGGCACTGCGGTACGTGTTGCGGGGGGCGTTGTTCGTGGAGCGGTTGCCGGTGCGCGGCTGGACGTAGCCGAGCTGGTCGTACCAGAGCGGGTGCGGGCCGAGCACGGTGAGGATCGGCTCGACGATCGCCAGGTCCACGACCTGGCCGTGCCCGGTGCGGTCCCGCCCGGCGAGGGCGGTCATCACGGCGTACGCGCAGGTCAGCGCGGCGATCGAGTCGGCGAGCCCGAAGGGCGGCAGGGTCGGCGGCCCGTCCGGCTCCCCGGTGATCGCGGCGAAACCGCTCATCGCCTCGGCGAGCGTTCCGAAGCCCGGACGGTGGGCGTACGGGCCGTGCTGGCCGAAGGCCGTGACGCGCGCCAGGACCAGGCGCGGGTTGGCGGCGGACAGCTCGGGCCAGCCCAGCCCCCACTTCTCCAGGGTGCCGGGGCGGAAGTTCTCGACGACCACGTCGGCGGTGGCGGCGAGGCGCAGCAGGGTGTCCCGGCCGCCCGGGGTGGACAGGTCGAGGGTCATCGTCCGCTTGTTCCGGCCGAGGAGCTTCCACCACAGGCCGATGCCGTCCTTGGCGGGGCCGTGGCCGCGCGAGGGGTCGGGACGGCCGGGGTGTTCGACCTTGACGACCTCGGCTCCGAAGTCGCCGAGCAGGGTGGCGGTCAGCGGCCCGGCGAAGAGGGTGGCCAGGTCGAGCACGCGCAGCCCTGCCAGCGGCCCGGTGGAGGTCACGAGGCGGCTCCGCGCTGCGCCGCGGCGAAGACGTCGGTCTCGGCGCGGGTCGGCATCGAGTCCTGGGCTCCCGGTCGCTGGACGGAGAGCGCGGCCGCCGCCGAGGCCCAGCGCAGGGCCTCGGGCATCGGCCGGCCCTCGCCCAGGGCCACGGCGAGGGCGCCGACGAAGGTGTCCCCGGCGGCGGTCGTGTCCATGGCCCGCACCCGGGGCGCGGGCACGGTCAGCGGCTCGCGGCCGCGGGCGGCGTACAGCGCCCCCGCCGCCCCGATGGTGATCACCACCTCGGGCACCTCGGCCAGCAGGGCCTCGGCGGCCTGCAGGGGGTCGGTGAGGCCGGTGAGGGCCGCCGCCTCGTGCTCGTTCGGGACGAGGAGGTCGGTGGCGGCGAGCAGATCGGCGGGCAGCGGCTGGGCGGGGGCCGGGGTGAGCACCGTACGGACGCCGTGCGCGCGGGCGGCGCGGGCCCCGGCGAGGACGGCGGAGAGGGGCAGTTCGAGCTGGAGGAGGAGGGAACCGGCGGCGGCGATCCGGGCCTCGTCCCCCGCCTCCAGACCGGTGACGGCGGCGTTCGCGCCGGGGATGACGACGATGCTGTTGCCGCCCTCGTCGTCCACCGTGATGTGGGCGGTGCCGCTGGCGCCCTCGACGGTGCGCAGGGCCGCCGTGTCGACCCGGGCCGCGGTGAGCGCGGAGCGCAGCCGTACGCCGAACTCGTCGGCCCCGACCGCGCCGATCATCACCACGTCCCCGCCGGAGCGGGCGGCGGCGACGGCCTGGTTGGCGCCCTTGCCGCCGGGGACCGTGCGGAAGGCCCGGCCGGTGACGGTCTCCCCGAGGCGGGGGGCCTTGGGGACGTAGGCGACGAGGTCCATGTTGGTACTGCCGAGCACGGCGATGGCCGTCATGAGCGTGCTGCCTCCTGTGCGGTGAGGTGGGCGAGGGCGTCGAAGCCGATGCCGTCGAAGCCGGGGACGGTGGTGGCGAGGCGGTTCTTGAGGGGCGCGGTCCAGCGGTGCGGGAGGGCCTCCGGAGAGCCGGCGAGCAGCCCGGCGAGGGCACCGGCCGTGGCCCCGTTGGAGTCGGTGTCCCAGCCGCCGGACACGGCGCGGCAGACGGAGTGGGTGAAATCCCCGTCGGCGTGGGTGAGGGCGGCGGCGATCAGCGCGGTGTTGGGGACGGCGTGGACCCAGTGGTAGTGCCCGTAGCGGGCGTGCAGCCGGTCGACGACGAGGTCGAAGTCCTCCGGCTCCGTGCGGGCCGCCCGGATCCCGAAGCGGACGGCCTCGGCGAGGCGCGAGCGGGGCGGTACGTGGGCCAGCCCGGTCCGGAGCGCGGTGTGGACGTCCGACCGGCCGGTGGCGGCGGTGGCGGTGGCGGCCGCGACGAAGAGGGCGGCGTAGACGCCGTTGCCGGTGTGGGTCAGGGCGGCGTCCCGGTAGGCCTGGGCCGCGGCTGCGGCCGGATCGCCCGGATTGGTCCAGCCGTGCACGTCGGCGCGGATGAGGGCGCCGATCCACTCGCGGAAGGGGTTGTGGTGGGTGGCGGTGACGGGCGGCTCCAGGCCGAGGAGGAGATTGCGGTAGGCGATGCGCTCGGCGGTGAAGGTCCGCCCGGCCGGCAGCTCGTCGAGCCAGAGGCGGGCCACGTCGGCGGTGGTGAAGCCCTTGCCGTGGCGCTGGAGCAGGAGCAGCCCGAGGAGGGGGTAGTTGAGGTCGTCGTCCTCGGGCATGCCGTCGATGTTCTCGGCGAGGGAGGTGGGGGCGGAGCGGCGGTTCCAGGGGTGCGCGGCCAGCACGTGCGGCGGGACGCCGCGTTCGCTGAACCAGTCGTTCAGCGGCCAGTTGCCGGCGGCGCGGGCCAGTGCCCGGATCCCCTCCAGGGACAGCTTCTCGACGGGCTTCCCGAGCAGACACCCGACGGCCCGCCCCAGCCATGCGGCTTCCAGCCGCTCCTCCAGCGGGCCGGCTTCCAGCCGTGCCCGCCCTGCGGGCGGCGGTGGCTCCGCGCCGGCGGGCCGTGGCTGTTCCGCTGCGCGGGGCGGCGCGGGGTGGGGTGCGGCGGGCCGCAGGTGTTCCCGCCTTGCGGGCGACGGGGCGGTGCCCCGTTCCCCGGTGCCCCGTTCCCCGCCGCCTGCGTGCGGGTGGGCGGCCGGGTCCGGCTGTCCGGCGGGCCGGGCGGACGGGGCTGCGTTCCTGGTGCCCAGCTGGGGCTGGTGGATCCGGCCGTCGGGGCAGGGGTGCGGCTGTGCCGCCGGGTGTCTGGGATCCCGGTGGGGCTGAGTGCTCGCTGTGCGGGCCGGGGCAGCGCCGGGGGCGACGGGCCGGGTGGGTTCCTGCCCTACGGGTGGCGCCCCTGCTGCGCGGGCCCGGGCAGCCTGGGTGCCGGCTGTCGGCGGTGGTGGTTCCGCTGCGCGGGCCGGCGCGGGGTCGGGTGCGGCGGGCCGCAGGGGATCCTGCCCTGCGGGCGGCGGGCTGGGGGCCGGGGCTGTGGTCGGGGGGTCGGCCGGGTGTGCGGCCCGATCCGGCAATGCGGCGGGGCCAGGGGGCCGGGCCGCGTACTCGGCGTCGGGCGCGGGGGGCCGGGCGTCGGGTCCGGGCTGTGGCGTGGGGGTCGGGAGTTCGGCGGGTGGCCGGGGGGATTCCGAGACCGCGACCGGGGCCGGAGGCCAGGTGGCTTGGATGGCGGGCCAGGACTGGGGCTCGTCGGCGGCCGAGCGGGGCGGGAGCTGCGCCAGGTCGTCGAGGAGGCGGGCGGCCAGTGCGCGCAGTTCCGGCGGGGCCGGGGTGGGGGAGGACCCGGCGCGTTCGGGGGCGGGACGGCCGCCCGCCGCGAGCCAGGCCCGGAGGGCGGCGGCCGGGTCCCGGCCGTCCTCCGCGGCCTGGCGCAGCTCGTGCCCGACGAGGTCCTCGGGCTGGGCCCAGGTGAGCCGGAGGGGCTCGCACGCCGGGCCGGGCCCCTGGGACGCCCCCGGCTCCGGCCGGGAGCGGCGCCGGGCCGGGGCCGGGGCGTCGGGGGGACCCGGCGGGTGCGCGGGAGCGGCCGGGGCCGGACCGGTGCTGCCGGTCACCGGGGGTCCGCGATCGCGGTGAAGGCCGACTCGTGGGACCGGCGGCGGGAGCGGTCGAGGGCGAAGATCTCCCGGGCCACCGCGGCCAGCGCCTCGGCCGGGGCGTGCAGGTCGAGGCGGCTGGCCTCGGCGACCTGCTTGGCCCAGTCGGCCGGGACCACGGCCTCGCCGCCCAGGGCCCCGGCGATCGCCCCCGCCATGGTGGCGATGGAGTCGCAGTCCCGGCCGTAGTTGACCGCACCGAGCACCGCGGTCTCGTACCGCCCGTCCGCGACGAGCAGCATCCCCAGCGCGACCGGGAGCTCCTCGATGGCATGGAGGCGGGAGGGACGGCGGGCGCCGAGCGACGGGTTGCGGTAGTCCGGCCCGACCGAGTCGTACGGGGTCACCGCCGCCCGCAGCGGGGCCAGCGCCGACTCGAAGTCCCGGTGGCCGGAGGCCACTTCGCGGACGGCCGAGATCGCGTCGCGCGTGCCGTCCTTGGCCAGGGACAGGGCCGTGTCCACCACCGAGGCGGCCGTCGCCCCCGGCACGCACGCGGCCGCCACCGCCGCCGCGAACACGCCCGCCGCCTCCCGTCCGTACGAGGACTGGTGCGCACCGGCGATGTCCAGCGCCTCCGCGTACGCGCCCGCCGGATTGCCCGCGTTGGCGATGCCCACCGGCGCCATGTACATCGCCGCGCCGCAGTTGACGATGTTGCCGCTGCCGGCCTCACGGGGGTCGGCGTGTGCGTAGTGCAGCCGGGTCACGATCCACTTCTCGGCGAGGAAGATCCGCTGCAACGGCAGTGCCTCGGCCTCCAGTTCCGGGATCCAGCGGGGCGTGGACATCAGGTCGGGGACCAGGTGCTCGGCGATCGCGTAGGCGTCGAGGTGGTCCCGTACGGCCTCGTAGACCCGTACCAGCGCGTGCGTCATCAGGGTGTCGTCCGTGACGTGCCCGTCGCCCTTGTGGTACGGCGCGATGGGGCGGGCCGTGCGCCAGTTCTCGTGCCAGGGGCCGACGATGCCGTGCACGCGGCCGCCGTGCCGTTCCACGATCTGGTCCGGGGTCCAGCCCTCCACCGGGCCGCCGAGCGCGTCGCCGACGGCGGCTCCGACGAGAGCGCCGCGGGCCCGGTCCTCCAACGTGAGCGTCATGTCCGAATCATCCCTTGGGTGAGGTGAGTTCCGTGGCCGCGAGGAGCGCGGCGAGTTCCACGAGGTCGGTGCCGGCGAGGCGGGGGAGGGCGCAGCCGGAGAGGGTGCGGCAGGCCTCGCGCCAGGCGGCGGGGATCGAGTCGCCGCCGCCGAGGACGCCGGTCAGCGCGCCGGCCAGGGCGGGGGCGGAGTCCGCGACGCGGGACAGGCAGGCGGCGGCCGGGACGGCCTCGGTCATCCTGCCGCGGGCGGCGGTGGCGAGGGCGAGGGCCACGGGGACGGTCTCGGCGGCGGCGATCCCGTAGCTGTAGACGTGGTCGACGATCTCGTGTTCGAGGGTGGGGACGATGGCGAAGGCGCCGCCGTCCTTGTGGGTACGGGCGAGGCGGACGGCATGCCGGGCGTTGCGGCCGATCTCGGTGGCCTCGGGGAGCTGGGCGAGGGCGGCGTCCACGGCGGCGTCGACGTCGGAGGTGGTGAGGGCGGTGGCGATGGCGGCGGCCATCGCGCGGGCGCCGTGCACCCCGTCGCCGTCCTGGGTGTAGCGGGCGTCGAACTCGGCGAGGTCGGCCGCCGCGCGGGCGTCGCCGGGGTGCACGACGGCGAGGACGCAGGCGCGGACGCAGGCGGCGTCGTCGAAGTAGTGCGGGTTGTCGTGGCCGGTGGCGGGCGGGCGCAGGCCGGTGGCGAGATTGCCGAGGCCGGCGCGGACGGAGATCCGGGCGCGGAGGGGGAGGACGGCGGACTCGACCTCGGGCGCGCGTTCCGCTGCCGCGGCGACCTCGGAGGCGAGGGCGTTCCACGCGAGGTCGATGGCGGCGCGCATGCGGCGGGACCGGGAGAGGTCGCTGAGCAGCACACCGGCGGCGGTGAGCACGGACTCGGCGACGAAGGCGGCCCATTCGGCGTCGTCGGAGGGGCCGAGGCGGAGGGGTTCGGGGGGCTGGTTGAGGGCGATGGGGACGGGGAGGGTGGTCGTGGCGTTCTGCTCGGCGAAGGTGTCGAGCTCGCGGGTCAGACGGCGGGTCCACTCGGGCATCCGGCTGGCGCGGTGGCGGGCGGCGGGCCACCCGGCCGCGTCGCCTGCGGCGAGCCCGAGGAGGAGGCCCTCGATGGGCCGCGGGCGCCCTGCGGGGAGCTCGGCGGAACGTTCCGGGGTCAGGACCCCGGTCCCGGCCCTGGCCCCGGTCCCGGCCACGACCCGGGACACCGTCTCGACCCCGGTCGTGTCCGCGGCCGCGGTCGTACGGGTCTGTGCCAGGGCGGGGTCGGCCGTGCCCGCAGCGTGCTGCCCGGCCCGGACCACGGCCCCGGTCCCGGCCCCGGGACTCCCGGTCACGGTCCCGGCCCCGGTTCGGAGCGTGCCCAGGGCGTGCTGCCCGGTCCGGACGACGATCCGGGATCCCGCCGCGGGAGCGGGCGCGAGGACGCTTCCCACCCCGCCCCCCTCCGCACCCGGGGGCAGTGCCGGTGCTGTGCGCGGTGGCATTCCGGCCGGGGCCGCGTGCCCCCGATCCGGCGCCAGGGTCGCCGACCCTGCGGTCAGGTCCCCTGGGTCCGGCTCCGCCGGTGCCGGACCCGGCCCCGCGACCAGGTCTGCGACGGCCGGGGTGAGGCCGCGGGGGCCCCGCTCCGCCGGGGCCGGGCCCGTACCCGGGGTCTGCTCGGCCGGGGGCGGCGCCAGCGCCTCCCCCCGGGCCTGACCGCCCGGGTCCAGGCCCCCCGATCGCCGCTCCGCCGGTGCCGGACCCGACCCCGTGACCAGGTCTGCGACGGCCTGGGCCGGGTGTGCTGCGGGCAGCGTGCGCGGCGGCGCCTGACCCCGGGTCTGACCGCCCGGGGTCAGGACCCCGGGCCCCCGCTCCGCCGGTGCCGTACCCGTACCTGGTGTCGTACCCGTACCCGTACCCGTACCCGTACCCGGGGTCGGGGTCGGGGGCGCCGGGGGCGGTGTCGGTGGCGTCCCGGCCGGGGGCAGGCCTCCGGGGCGCCGCTCGGGTGGGGGCGTACCCGGGGGCAGGGTTCCCGGGCCTCGGTCCGCCGGGGCGGGGGTGGTCAGGTCGTCCGGGGAGAGGGTCATCGGGCGGCCTCGCATTCCGGGGTCAGGAGGTCCGCGATGTCCAGGACGTGGTAGCCCCGCATCGAGGGGAGGCAGCTGCCGCGGACCGGGCCGATGGCCGAGGACCAGGCGGCGGGGATCGCGGCCGCCCCCGACAGCGCGCCGGCCAGGGCGCCCGCCACCGCCGCGGTGGTGTCGGCGTCGCGGCCCATGTTCACGGCGGTGAGGACGGAGGACGGGAAGTCGCCCCGGCAGGCGGCGAAGGCGCCGAAGGCCAGGCCCACCGCCTCCGGGGCCAGGTCGGTCCACGGGTAGCCGCCGATGACCACCGCCGAGCGCACCGCCCGTTCGCCGCGCGGGGCGGCGGTGACCGCCCGGCGCAGGGAGCGGGCAGTCCAGGAGTCGGACGGGATGACGGACAGGGCCGCCGAGATCACCGACGCGGGGGAGCCGCCCGCCATGGCCGCGGCCACGCCCGCCGCGACCGCCTGGCCACCGTAGATGCCCTCGCCGTCGTGGCTGACCGAGCCGTCGATGGCGACGAGCCGGGCCGCTTCCGCGGGCCGGCCCGCGGCGAAGACGCCGAACGGCGCGGCCCGCATGGCCAGGCCGTCCGACCACGCGTGCCGGTGCTGGGCGGAGATGGGCGCGGCCAGGCCCCGGCGGAGGTTCTCCAGGGTGCCGCGCTCCGAGAACCCGGCGCCCCGGAACGGGCCTTCGTCGAGGTCGGCGATCCAGTGGTGCCAGGCCCGCTCCACGTGGGAGACGGTGAGCGCCGAGCCGTGGCGGGCCAGCAGCAGCCCCGAGAAGATCGCGTACTCGGTGTCGTCCGTGCCCGCCGGGTCCTCCGACACGAAACCCTCGATGCGGCCCCACTTCGCCCGGATCTCCGACGGCTTCATGTTCTCCGCGGGGGCGCCCAGCGCGTCGCCCACGGCGAGTCCGAGAAGAGCGCCCCTGGCCCGTTCGAGGAGGACCTGCGGATTGCATGCAATCAGCTTCATCGGCTCCATGGCGCGCCTCTCCCACATTGGATGGGGCTCATCATGAGCCCTTGGGGGATTTGTGCCATGGCATGTGGTTTGTCGCTCGTCGCGAAACACCCCGCGAACACCCCCGTCACCCGGTCGCCGACCCGCAAAAGCCCAGGTAAGTACGGCCTTCCTTGCTGGCGGGCGGCAGAAATCGTGCGTAGTTTCGAGGTGTTCAGGGGGAGCGGGGCGACTCACGCAGCCCGTTCGCATATTTGGGGAGATACGCCGCATGTCCATCATCGACATCGAAGCACCGCTGCACACCGCGCACCGCGACAACCACACCCACCGCGACGTCAACGGTGGATGGCTGCGGCCGGCCGTCTTCGGTGCCATGGACGGGCTCGTCTCGAACCTCGCCCTGATGACCGGTGTGGCCGGCGGCGCCGTCGCTCCGCAGGTCGTCGTCATCACCGGGCTGGCGGGTCTCGCGGCCGGCGCGTTCTCGATGGCGGCCGGCGAGTACACCTCCGTCGCCTCGCAGCGCGAACTGGTCCTCGCCGAACTGGACGTGGAGCGCCAGCAGTTGCGCAAGCACCCGATCGACGAGATGGAGGAGCTCGCCGAGCTCTACGTCTCCCGCGGCGTCGAGCCGCCGCTCGCCCGCGAGGTCGCCATGCAGCTGTCGCGCGATCCCGAGCAGGCGCTGGAGATCCACGCCCGCGAGGAGCTCGGCATCGACCCCGACGACCTGCCCTCGCCGCTGGTCGCCGCGGTCTCGTCGTTCGGTTCCTTCGCGCTGGGCGCGCTGCTCCCCGTACTGCCGTACCTGCTCGGTGCCACCGCCCTGTGGCCCGCGGTGCTGCTCGCGCTGGCCGGGCTGTTCGCCTGCGGCGCGGTCGTCTCCCGGGTCACCGCGCGGTCCTGGTGGTACAGCGGCGCACGCCAGCTGGTCCTGGGTGGCGCGGCCGCCGGTGTGACGTACATCCTGGGAACCTGGATCGGCGGAGCCATAGGCTGACCGCAGCTGGAGTGAGACACTATGCAGTACGCAACATAAGTAGTCCGTTACTCGGCGGTTTCGAATCCGTGTCCGCCGGGAATCACACCAGGGCTCCGGGCAACGATGCCCGCCCTGCACCGGGACCTCCGCCTCGCGCGATACCTCCGTAGAGCGCCGCGAAAGTCCCCTCTTTCTGCCTCGCGCAGTCCGCATGCTGGAATGGCGTATCCGCTTCTCGGGATTGTCGTCATCATGTAATCTGCACGAAATTTCGCAGAGGGCCAACGTCGTCCCTCGGCTATGCACATATGCCACGACGACGACGGGAGAGCCGATGCGTTCCGCATCCACGCACTCCGCGACCGGCCCCAGCACCACCGCCTGGTCGCCCATGGACGGTCGCCCCGCCCAGCAGGGCATGTACGACCCGCGCAACGAGAAGGACGCCTGTGGCGTCGGATTCGTGGCGAACCTCACCGGCGAGGCCACCCACACACTCGTTGAGCAGGCCCTGACCGTATTGCGGAACCTCGAGCACCGCGGCGCGACCGGCTCCGAGCCGGACTCGGGCGACGGCGCCGGAATCCTCAGCCAGGTCCCCGACGCGTTCCTGCGCGAGGTGGCCGGCTTCGAGCTCCCCGCGGCCGGCGGCTACGCCGTCGGAATCGCCTTCCTCCCCGCCGACGGCACCGCACAGGCCGTCGCCGTGGAGCAGATCGAGGCCATCGCCGCCGAGGAGAACCTCACGGTCCTCGGCTGGCGCGAGGTCCCGGTCACCCCGGACCTGCTCGGCAACGGCGCCCGCGCCACCATGCCGGCCTTCTCGCAGCTGTTCGTCTCCAACGGGACGACGGGCATCGAGCTGGACCGCAAGGCCTTCGTGCTGCGCAAGCGCGCCGAGCGCGAGGCCGGTGTCTACTTCCCGTCGCTCTCCGCCCGCACCATCGTCTACAAGGGCATGCTGACCACCGGCCAGCTGGAGCCCTTCTTCCCGGACCTCTCCGACCGCCGCTTCGCCTCGGCCGTCGCCCTGGTCCACTCGCGCTTCTCCACGAACACCTTCCCGTCGTGGCCGCTCGCCCACCCGTACCGCTTCGTCGCGCACAACGGCGAGATCAACACGGTCAAGGGCAACCGCAACTGGATGAAGGCCCGCGAGTCCCAGCTGGCCTCCGAGGCCTTCGGTGACGGCGTCCTGGACCGGATCTTCCCGATCTGCACCCCGGACGCCTCCGACTCGGCCTCCTTCGACGAGGTCCTGGAGCTGCTCCACCTCGGCGGCCGCTCCCTCCCGCACAGCGTGCTGATGATGATCCCGGAGGCGTGGGAGAACCACACCTCCATGGACCCGGCCCGCCGCGCGTTCTACAAGTACCACTCCACGCAGATGGAGCCCTGGGACGGCCCGGCCTGCGTCACCTTCACCGACGGCACCCAGGTCGGCGCGGTCCTCGACCGCAACGGTCTGCGCCCCGGCCGCTACTGGGTCACCGACGACGGGCTCGTCGTCCTCGGCTCCGAGGTCGGCGTGCTCGACATCGACCCGGCCAAGGTCGTCCGCAAGGGCCGCCTGCAGCCCGGCAAGATGTTCCTCGTCGACACCGCCCAGAAGCGGATCATCGAGGACGACGAGATCAAGAACGAGCTGGCCGCCGCCGCCCCCTACGCGGAGTGGCTGGAGACCGGCGAGATCGAGCTGTCGGACCTGCCCGAGCGTGAGCACATCGTGCACACCCACGCCTCGGTCACCCGCCGCCAGCAGACCTTCGGCTACACCGAGGAAGAGCTGCGCGTCATCCTCGCGCCGATGGCCCGTACCGCCGGCGAGCCGCTCGGCTCCATGGGTACGGACTCCCCGATCGCGGCCCTGTCCGAGCGCCCCCGGCTGCTCTTCGACTACTTCACCCAGCTCTTCGCGCAGGTCACCAACCCGCCGCTGGACGCCATCCGCGAGGAGCTCGTCACCTCGCTGCTGTCCTCGCTCGGCCCGCAGGGCAACCTGCTGGAGTCGACCGCCGCGTCCTGCCGCAGCGTCACGCTGCCCTTCCCGGTGATCGACAACGACGAGCTGGCCAAGCTCATCCACATCAACGCCGACGGCGACATGCCCGGCATGAAGGCCGCCACGCTCTCCGGCCTCTACCGGGTCTCCGGCGGCGGCGAGGCCCTGGCCGCCCGGATCGAGGAGATCCGCGCCGAGGCCGACGCGGCCATCGCCAACGGCGCCCGCCTGATCGTCCTCTCGGACCGCCACTCGGACGCCGAGCACGCACCGATCCCGTCGCTGCTGCTCACCTCCGCTGTGCACCACCACCTCATCGCCACCAAGCAGCGCACCCAGGTGGGTCTGCTGGTCGAGGCCGGTGACGTCCGCGAGGTCCACCACGTCGCCCTGCTCATTGGCTACGGCGCGGCCGCGGTCAACCCGTACCTCGCCATGGAGTCCGTCGAGGACCTGCTGCGCGCCGGTACCTTCCTGTCCGGCCTGGAGCCGGAGCAGGCCATCAAGAACCTGATCTACGCGCTCGGCAAGGGCGTCCTGAAGGTCATGTCCAAGATGGGCATCTCCACCGTCGCCTCCTACCGCGGCGCCCAGGTCTTCGAGGCCGTCGGCCTGAACGACGAGTTCGTCGAGACCTACTTCAACGGCACCGCCACCAAGATCGGCGGCGCCGGCCTGGACGTCATCGCCAAGGAGGTGGCCGCGCGCCACGCCAAGGCGTACCCCGTCTCCGGCATCGCGGCCACGCACCGCGCGCTGGAGATCGGCGGCGAGTACCAGTGGCGCCGTGAGGGCGAGCCGCACCTGTTCGACCCGGAGACGGTCTTCCGCCTCCAGCACGCCACCCGCAACCGCCGGTACGACATCTTCAAGCAGTACACGGCCCGGGTGAACGAGCAGTCCGAGCGCCTGATGACGCTCCGCGGCCTGTTCGGCTTCAAGGCCGACCGCGAAGCCATCTCCCTCGACGAGGTCGAGTCGGTCGCCGACATCGTCAAGCGGTTCTCCACCGGCGCCATGTCGTACGGCTCCATCTCCAAGGAGGCGCACGAGACCCTCGCCATCGCCATGAACCAGCTGGGCGCCAAGTCCAACACCGGTGAGGGCGGCGAGGACCCGGACCGCCTGTACGACCCGGCGCGGCGCTCGTCCATCAAGCAGGTCGCCTCCGGCCGCTTCGGCGTGACCTCGGAGTACCTGGTCAACGCGGACGACATCCAGATCAAGATGGCGCAGGGCGCCAAGCCCGGCGAGGGCGGCCAGCTGCCCGGCCACAAGGTGTACCCGTGGGTCGCCAAGACCCGCCACTCCACCCCGGGCGTCGGCCTGATCTCCCCGCCGCCGCACCACGACATCTACTCCATCGAGGACCTGGCTCAGCTGATCCACGACCTCAAGAACGCCAACCCGGTCGCCCGCATCCACGTGAAGCTGGTCTCCGAGGTCGGCGTGGGCACGGTCGCCGCGGGTGTCTCCAAGGCCCACGCGGACGTCGTCCTGATCTCCGGCCACGACGGCGGAACGGGCGCCTCCCCGCTCACCTCGCTCAAGCACGCGGGCGGCCCCTGGGAGCTCGGCCTCGCCGAGACCCAGCAGACCCTGCTGCTCAACGGGCTGCGCGACCGGATCGTCGTCCAGACCGACGGCCAGCTCAAGACCGGCCGCGACGTGGTCATCGCCGCGCTGCTCGGCGCCGAGGAGTTCGGTTTCGCGACCGCGCCGCTCGTCGTCTCCGGCTGCGTCATGATGCGCGTCTGCCACCTGGACACCTGCCCGGTCGGCATCGCCACCCAGAACCCGGTCCTGCGCGACCGCTTCTCCGGCAAGCCCGAGTTCGTCGTCAACTTCTTCGAGTACATCGCGGAGGAGGTGCGCGAGATCCTCGCCGAGCTGGGCTTCCGCACGATCGAGGAGGCCGTCGGCCACGCCGAGCTCCTCGACACCACCAAGGCCGTCACGCACTGGAAGGCGCAGGGTCTCGACCTGGAGCCGCTCTTCTACGTGCCGGAGCTGCCCGAGGGCGCGGTCCGCCACGCCCTGATCGAGCAGGACCACGGTCTGGAGAAGGCCCTCGACAACGAGCTGATCGAGCTCGCCGCCGACGCGCTGAACGCCGAGACCGCCGAGGCGGCCCTCCCGGTCCGCGCCCAGGTCTCGATCCGGAACATCAACCGGACCGTCGGCACCATGCTCGGCCACCACGTCACCAAGAAGTTCGGTGGCGCGGGCCTGCCCGACAACACCATCGACCTGACCTTCACCGGAAGCGCCGGCCAGTCCTTCGGCGCCTTCGTGCCGAAGGGCATCACCCTCCGCCTGGAGGGCGACGCCAACGACTACGTCGGCAAGGGCCTCTCCGGTGGCCGCATCGTGGTCCGCCCCGACCGCGGCGCCGACCACCTCGCCGAGTACTCCACCATCGCCGGCAACACCATCGGCTACGGAGCCACCGGCGGCGAGATGTTCCTGCGCGGCCGCACCGGCGAGCGCTTCTGCGTCCGCAACTCGGGCGCGCTGGTCGTCTCGGAGGGCGTGGGCGACCACGGCTGCGAGTACATGACCGGTGGCCAGGCGGTCGTCCTGGGCGAGACGGGCCGCAACTTCGCGGCCGGTATGTCGGGCGGCGTCGCGTACGTCATCGACCTCGACCCGCACAACGTCAACGTCGGCAACGCGGGCGCCGTCGAGGCCCTGTCCGACACCGACAAGCAGTGGCTGCACGATGTGGTGCGCCGCCACGAGGAGGAGACCGGCTCGACCGTGGCCGCGAAGCTCCTGGCTGACTGGTCCGTCGCGGTGGACCGCTTCAGCAAGATCATCCCCACCACGTACAAGGCAGTGCTCGCCGCCAAGGACGCCGCTGAGCTCGCCGGACTCTCGGAATCCGAGACCACGGAGAAGATGATGGAGGCGGCGACCCATGGCTGACCCGAAGGGCTTCCTCACCACCCCGCGCGAGACCGCCTGTACCCGTCCCGTCGCCGACCGGCTGAAGGACTGGAACGAGGTCTACGTCCCGGGCTCCCTGCTCCCGATCATCAGCAAGCAGGCCGGCCGCTGCATGGACTGCGGCATCCCGTTCTGTCACAACGGGTGCCCGCTCGGGAACCTGATCCCGGAGTGGAACGACTTCTCGTACCGCGAGGACTGGACCGCCGCGTCGGAGCGCCTGCACGCGACGAACAACTTCCCGGAGTTCACCGGGCGGCTGTGCCCGGCCCCCTGCGAGTCGGCGTGCGTGCTCGGCATCAACCAGCCCGCCGTGACCATCAAGAACGTCGAAGTCTCGATCATCGACAAGGCGTGGGACAACGGCGACGTCACCCCGCAGGCGCCGGAGCGGCTGTCCGGCAAGACGGCCGCCGTCATCGGCTCGGGCCCGGCGGGCCTCGCCGCCGCCCAGCAGCTGACCCGGGCCGGCCACACCGTGGTCGTGTACGAGCGCGCGGACCGCATCGGCGGCCTGCTGCGCTACGGCATCCCCGAGTTCAAGATGGAGAAGGTGCACATCAACCGCCGCATCGAGCAGATGCGCGCGGAGGGCACCAAGTTCCGCACCGGCATCGAGATCGGCCGCGACCTCACCGCCACGGACCTGCGCAAGCGGTTCGACGCGGTGGTCATCGCGGCGGGCGCGACCGTCTCCCGCGACCTGCCGGTCCCGGGCCGCGAGCTGAACGGCATCCACTTCGCGATGGAGTACCTGCCGCTCGCCAACAAGGTGCAGGAGGGCGACTTCATGGCGCCCCCCATCACGGCCGAGGGCAAGCACGTGGTCGTCATCGGCGGCGGCGACACCGGCGCGGACTGCGTGGGCACCGCCCACCGCCAGGGCGCGGCCTCGGTCACGCAGCTGGAGATCATGCCCAAGCCGGGCGAGGACCGGAACGCCAACCAGCCCTGGCCGACCTTCCCGATGCTCTACAAGGTCACCTCGGCCCACGAGGAGGGCGGCGAGCGGGTCTACTCCGTCTCCACCACCCACTTCGAGGGTGACGAGGACGGCAACGTCCAGTCCCTGCACCTGATCGAGGTCGCCTTCGAGGACGGCAAGCTCGTCCAGAAGCCCGGCACCGAGCGCGTCCTCCCCGCGCAGCTGGTCACCCTGGCGATGGGCTTCACGGGCACCGACCAGGCGAACGGCCTGGTCCAGCAGTTCGGCCTGGAGCTGGACCCGCGCGGCAACATCGACCGCGACGCCTCCTACGCGACCAACGTGGACGGCGTCTTCGTCGCCGGCGACGCGGGCCGCGGCCAGTCGCTCATCGTCTGGGCCATCGCGGAAGGCCGCTCGGCCGCCCGCGGCGTGGACCGCTTCCTGACCGGCAGCAGCGCCCTCCCGTACCCGGTCAAGCCGACGGATCGTTCTCTGACCGTCTGACGTAGCAGTACCCCCCTCCCCTCCGGGGGAGGGACCCCTCATACGGTCCGTACAACGGCGTACGGAACTCCCGACACATCGCCCGCCACGTCCCCGACCAGGGGTGGCGGGCGCTGTGGCGTGTTCGGGGCTACTCGGGCTGGACGACCGTGGCGCCCCAGCGGGTGGACGGGGCCGAGGCCGTCACCCAGGCCCCGAAGCCGCCCTGGAGGCCGGTGCCGAGGGGAACGGTGACGCGCGCCGGGTCGCCTTCGGGGCAGTCGACCGTGAAGGGCGCCGGGTCGCGGTCCGGGTGGTCGTCGAGGTGGAAGGCCACCTCTATCGTGCCGCCGCCCGCGCAGCCGAAGGTGATGAACGTGTCCAGCCGGGACGAGAGGCCGCCCGAGACGAAGCCGCTGGAGCCGGCCTGCTCGGGTATCCAGATCAGCCCGTCAGGCCCGGGGTACCCGACGATCTCGCCCCCCCACCGAGGCCTGGGCCGTGCCGGCCGCCAGCGTCAGCGTGAGTGCCGCGGCCAGTGCGCCGATCGCGGCGGCCTTGCCGCGCCCGTGTGTCTGCTTCATGTGGTCCCCCATGGTGTCTTCGGTTCCGACTGACACCGACCACGCTAACCAGCGGCACTGACAGCGGCCTGTGGCGTTGGGTAGTCGTATCAATCCGTTCCGATGTTTCACCGACCTGGTCGGGACTACGCTTTTTCGCGGAGCAAGGGCACTGCGGAACCGGGGAGTTGGCTCGTGGCCAAGCAGAAGGATCTGAGCGGGGCGCAGACACCGGAGGAGTTCGCCCGCGAGGAACTGCGGCGCCACCGGGAAGCGGCCGGGCTGACCCAGGAGGGCCTGGGCGAGCGGATCTTCACGAGTGGCGCGTACGTCGGCCAGATGGAGTGCGGCACGCGGCGGCTGCGGCCGGAGATCGCGGAGCTGATCGACAGGGTGTTCGGCACCGGGGACTACTTCACTCGCCTGGCCAAGGCGTTCAAGTCGAAGTACGTCGAGTACTTTGCCGAGGCGGCCGAGCTGGAACGCTTGGCGACGGCCATCTTCGACTATGGCCCCACGTTGGTTCCCGGGCTGCTCCAGACAGGGGACTACGCGCGCGCCGTAATTCGGGCCGCTAGTCCCACTGCCCTGGCAGAGCACGTCGACACACTGGTCTCGGCACGCGTTGAGCGCTCACGGCTCCTCGGCGATCCGGAGACCCCCGAGGTCTGGGTCGTCCTGCACGAGGCGGTGCTGCGGACGGCGGTCGGCGGGCCTGCTGTGATGGCCGCTCAGCTGCGGTATATCTCGTCGTGTGTCCGGACCCATCGGATCACCGTGCAGGTAGTGCCGTTCTCCGCCGGAGCGCATGGCGTCCTGGACGCATCCGTGCGGATCATGCAGTTCGCCGACGCTCCCGATGTGGCGTACACCGAGGGACCTCACGCAGGGCAGTTGCTCGACTGTCCGGCACTGGTTCGGCGCCACTGGAGGTCATACGATCTTGCCAGGGCTGCCGCACTGTCGCCGGAGGTGTCCCTGACCTTGATTGAGTCGGTGGCGGAGGAGCACGCGAGATGCGCGCAGACGTGAACGGCCTGTCCTGGCGGACGTCCTCCTACACCAACGCCGAGGGTGGCAACTGCGTAGAGGTTTCCGACGACCTCCCCGGCGTCGTCCCCGTCCGGGACACCAAGCTCGCGGGTGCCGGTCCGGTGCTGGTGTTTCCGGCAGCCGCATGGGATCCGTTCATCCGGGCTCTGAAGGAGCGAGCCTGATCTCGTAGCGCAGCTGCTGGCGCCCGGCCGGCATGAGCATCACGTCCGCCTGGACGGGGCGGTCCGCCGCGTCGTAGGTGGTGCGGGCCAGGCGGAGCACCGGTTCGCCCGCGCCGAGGCGAAGTTGCTCACGTTCCTCCTCACGTGGCATCCGCGCCGTCACGTGCTCGACGACCCGTACGCCGACGTGCCCGAGGGCGGCCAGCAGCGTCACGGCGCCGCCGCGGATCTTCGCCGTGCCGGCCAGGGGGGTTCCCGCAGCGATGTCCGGGGGATAGTAGGTGTCCGTCAACTCCGTCGGCTCGCCATCGAGTTCAATGATCCTGCGGCGTACCACGACCGTGCTTCCGGCCGCCAGGCCGAGCATGACGGCGACGGCGGCGGGGGCTGCAGTTTCTCCCGCGTGCAGGATGCGCTGACCGCCCCGCCGCCCGGCCTCCGCAGCCTCCTCCGTCCAGGCGTCCGCCGCGCCGGGCGGGCGCGCGGTCAGATACGGCATCGACTCACTGGTCCACTCCATGGCCTCCACGGTATGGGCGCCGGCGCTCGTCGTCGGCCAGGGCGGCGACCTCGCGTACGGCTGTGGCGACGGCCGGGGCGTCCTTCCTCAGGATCGCTCCGTGGTTGCTGGGTACCTTCGCGCTGAGCTGGATGTTCGGCTTGCGCACGAACACCGGGTCGAGGCCCGCGCGGATGCGTTCCTGCTCGTCGCCCTTGCTCCCGAAGGACGTTCCCGAGGCCAGGACGTACCGCACCGGGACGGTGATGTCGTCCAGTACGGGACCCAGTTCGCGCTCGCGGGCGAGCCGGCCGACCTCGATGTTGCTGTCGGCCATCTCTTCGGCGGTCATCCGCGGGGTCAGGCCCGTCGGGCGAAGCAGTGGCATCAGCCAGCCCACCCGCTTGAAGAACCTGCGGATCCCCTGCTCCATCTCCTCGGTGAGCCAGTCGTACGGCTGCGTGCCGTCCACCAGGACCGCACCGAGGGCGCGGTCCGGGTTGCGGCTCGCCCAGTGGGCCCCGACGAACGCCCCGTAGGACCAGCCCACCACCAGCGCCCGGTCCACGTCCCTGGCCGCGAGCACGGCGTCGACGTCCCGGACGGCCGCCTCGAAGGAGTAGTCGGCCGAGCGCTGCGACTTCCTGCCGCGGGCCCGTTCGTCGTAGGTGATGTGCCGCCACCGGGGACCCAGGTCGGCGATGACCCGCCGCCAGTACCTCTGGGTGGCGAAGTGGCCGTTGAGGTAGACCACGGGTGTGCCGGGCCCGCCGGTGTCGGTGGCGGCCAGGGCCGTGTCGTCGACCGGCACCATGCCGGTCCATCTCTTGATCTTCGCAGGGAATCGCGGCCTTCAGGCCGGGCGGGAATGCGATCCTCGGGCCGGAGGCGCGAGGCGCCGGAGTTCTCTGCGCCTCCGTCGTGACGGTCAGGCTGGTCGCTTCTGGTTCTCGATGTAGTCCTTGACGATGCTCAGCGGTGCCCCGCCACAGGACCCGGCGAAGTATGAGGGTGCCCAGAAGGCGGACCCCGTACCGATCCGGTTGATCCGGCCGGTGTACTCGGCGCGCAGGTATCGGGAGCTGACCCCCTTCAGGCTGTTGACCAGCTTGGACAGGGCGATCTTCGGCGGGTAGTGGACCAGCAGGTGCACGTGGTCGCCCTCGCCGTTGAATTCTTTCAGCTCGGCCTCGAACTTCACACACACGTCCCGCATGACCTCCTCGCAGCGGGTCAGCATGGCGTCGTTGAAGACCTCGCGCCGGTACTTGGTGACGAACACCAAGTGAGCGTGGAGGTTGTGGATGACATGGTTTCCTCGGCGGATATCAAGGTCTGGTTCCCAGCGCGGTGACATCCACCAAGCGTATTGTGGTCAGGCGAACCTACTCGGAAGGGGGTGGGCTGGGTGATCCGTGCGTACAAGTTCCTCATGCGGCCCACCGTGGGTCAGGCGATCACACTCGGCGAGATGCTGCGGGATCACTGCGGCCTCTACAACGGGGCGTTGCAGGAACGCCGCGATGCCTACCGGCACGCCTCGAAGACGAGCATCAAGTACGGGCAGCAGTCCGCGCAGCTCAAGGAGATCCGGGCGTTTGCCCCGGAGCGTCACGGCCGGTGGTCGTTCTCCAGTCAGCAAGCGACGCTCCGCCGTCTCGACAAGGCGTTTGCCGCGTTCTTCCGCCGGGTCAAGTCCGGTGATACGCCGGGCCATCCGCGCTTCCGGGGCGTCAACTGGTTCGACACGGTGGACTTCCCCAAGGACGGGGACGGCTGCCGCTGGGACTCCACCTCGCACGACCCCGTCACCCGTGTCCGATTCCAAGGCGTCGGGCACGTCAAGGTCAACCAGCACCGGCCCGTCGTCGGCAAGGTCAAGACCGTCAGCGTCAAGCGCGAGGGCCGCAAGTGGTTCGTCGTGCTGACCGCCGAGCAGGCGCAGCCCGAACCGCTCCCCGCGACCGGCAGCGTGGCCGGCATCGACATGGGCATAGCCAACTTCCTCGCCGACTCCAATGGCGAGCTCGTTCCCAATCCCCGCCACGGCCGCAAGGCAGCCGCGAAGCTCGAAGCCGCACAGCAGGCTCTCAGCAGGTTCCCTCGGGTCCGCCGCGACAAGCGCACCGCCAACCACCGCCGGGCCGTCGAACGCGTTGCCGCCCTGCACCGCAAGGTCCGTCGCCAGCGGCTCGACCACGCGCACAAGACCGCTCTTGACCTCGTACGACAGCACGACTTCATCGCGCACGAAGACCTCAAGATCCGCAACATGGTCAAGGCACCCGCTCCGAAGACCGACCCAGAGACGCCGGGCAGCTTCCTGCCCAATGGGGCGGAGGCGAAGGCCGGACTGAACCGCTCGATCTCGGATGCCGGATGGGGGGTGTTCCTGACGATCCTCACGAGCAAGGCTGAAAGCGCCGGCAGGGAAGTGATCGCCGTGGACCCCCGCAACACCTCCCGCACATGCCCCGAATGCGGGCACGTCGACAAGGAGAACCGGCCCACACAGGAAAAGTTCCACTGCGTCTCGTGCGGCCACCAGGCGCACGCGGACACGGTGGGCGCGCTCAACGTTCTACGGGCCGGGCTGGTCCGTCGCAAAGCCCCACCGGCATAGCGAGAAGCCCCCTCGTTCACGAGGGGGAGGAGTCACAACGCCGTCATGCCGTGTCTCCGGCCTCCTCGGCCTCCTCGGCCTCCTCGGCGCGGGTGAGGGCTTCGGTCAGTTGCTTCTTCGCGCGGGCCGGGACGTAGCCACCCTCGGAGTAGTTCTGGGCGAACGCGTCGGCGAACTCCACCGGGTCCTCCCCGACGATCTCGCGTATCGGCGTTCCCTCCGCCGCGGCCTGCTCGAAGAGGTCGGCGAGGTCCTCGAACATCGACGCGTTGCTGTCGCCGTCGGCCGGCACGAAGTGCATCAGGTACCGCTCGATCGCCTCGACCGCCGTGCGCCGGCTCTCGGGGAGCTCCTTGACGCGCGCCTTGTACGCCCTCCAGCGCTTCTTCGGCCCGATCACCTTCGCGATGAAACCGCTCTTCTCACCATCGGACATCGTTACTCGCCCCCTTCGCGGAGCTGGTCCAGTCGTTCCGTGAGGAAGCTCCAGGTCCTCCAGAACTCTTCGAGGTACTCCCGCCCCTCGGCGTTGAGGGAGTACACCTTGCGCGGCGGTCCCTTCTCGGAGGGGACCTTCTCCACGTCGACGAGACCGCGCTTCTCGACCCTGATGAGCAGCGCGTAGACGGTCCCTTCGGCGATGTCGGAGAACCCCTGCTCCCGCAGCCATGCCGTGATCTCGTAGCCGTACGCGGGCCGGCCGGACAGGGTCGCGAGGACGATGCCCTCCAGCGTGCCCTTGAGCATTTCCGTCACCAGCTTGGGCATGGAACACCTCCTCCCTGAGCTATTCGGTGTTGCTGAGTACTGGTACACCGTAACGCTGACTACCGGTACCTAGCAATACCGAATAGCCCAGGGGATGGGCAACTCCGCTCCCTCGGGGGGTGGTTGACAGTGACCGCATACGTAGAGTCCTATAGTGCTAGGAAGCTAGATGAATAGAGGAGGACAGTGATCGAGTTTCACCTCGATGCCCGGTCCGGCGTCGCTCCGTACATGCAGCTCGTCCACCAGGTGCGTCAGGCCCTGCGGCTGGGGCTGCTGTCCGAGGGGGACCGGCTGCCGACCGTCAAGGACGTCGCGGTCAGTGTGGCGATCAACCCGAACACCGTGCTCAAGGCCTACCGGGAGCTTGAGTACGAGGGCCTGGTCGCGAAGAAGCCCGGGGTCGGCACGTTCATCTCCGGGACGCTCAGCGACGACTCGCTCTCCGAGCACGAGCCGCTGCGCCGGGAGTTGCAGCTGTGGCTCGACAGGGCGCGGACCGCCGGGCTGGGCGAGGAGAGCATCGAGGCCCTGTTCCTGAGCACCTTCCGCGCCCGCACCGGCACGGACCCGCACACCGAAGAGGAGAAATGACCGCCATATTGGAAGCCCGCGCGCTGGGCAAGCGGTACGGCCGCAAAGAGGCGCTGAGCGACTGCACCCTCAGTGTGCCGTCGGGGCGGGTCGTCGGTCTGGTCGGGCCCAACGGGGCCGGGAAGTCGACCCTGTTGCAGCTGGCCTGCGGGCTGATCGGCCCGACCTCCGGCACCATCGAGGTGCTCGGCGGCCGGCCCGCGACCGGGCCCGAGCAGCTCGCCAAGGTCGGGTTCGTCGCCCAGGACACCCCCACCTACGCCGGGCTGTCCATCGCCGACCACCTGAAGCTGGGCGCCCGGCTCAACCCGGGCTGGGACGCGCAGCTGGCGCAGGACCGGATCCGGCAGCTCGGCCTGGACCCCGCCCAGAAGGCGGGCAAGCTCTCCGGCGGCCAGCGCGCCCAGGTGGCGCTGACCCTCGCCGTGGCCAAACGGCCCGAGCTGCTGATCCTCGACGAGCCCGTCGCCGCCCTGGACCCGCTGGCCCGGCGGGAGTTCCTGCAGAGCCTGATGGAGGTCGTGGCCGAACACGGAACCACCGTCGTGCTCTCCTCGCACCTGGTGTCCGACCTGGAACGGGTCTGCGACCACCTGATCTCGCTGGTCGCCTCCCGCGTCCAGGTCACGGGCGACGTCGACGACCTGCTCGCCACCCACTTCCGGCTCACCACCGCCCGCCGCGAGGCGGCCACCATGCCCCGGGGCATGCAGGTCATCCAGGAGACGCACACCGAGCGGCAGAGCACGTTCATCGTGCGCTCCGACAAGGCGGTCCAGGACCCCTCCTGGGTCATGGAGCCGCTCGACCTGGAGGACCTCGTCCTCACCTACATGAGTCAGTCCGCGGCCGGGCCCGGCCCCCGACCCACCCGGGAGAACCAGCGATGATCTGGCTGACCTGGCGCCAGTACCGCGTCCAGACCCTCGCCGCGCTCGCCGTCCTGGCCGCGCTCGCGATATTCCTCGTGGTCACCGGCCTCCAGATGCGCGAGGTCTACGACAGCACCGTCGCCGGCTGCGGCAGCGACTGCGGAAGGGCCAGGAACGCCCTGGTCGTCGAGTACCAGACCCTGACCTACTACGTCACGAGCCTGCTGCTCGCCGTGCCCGGCATCATCGGGATCTTCTGGGGCGCCCCGTTGATCGCCCGCGAACTGGAGACCGGCACCCACCGGCTCATCTGGAACCAGAGCATCACCCGCGGCCGCTGGCTCCTGGTCAAGCTCGGGGGCGTCGGCCTGATCGCCGTCGCCGTCACCGGGGTGCTGAGCCTCCTGGTGACCTGGTGGGCGAGTCCCATCGACCGCGTCAACCTGGACCGGTTCACCCCGCTCATGTTCAGCGGCCGTGCGATCGTCCCCCTCGGCTACGCGGCGTTCGCCTTCACCCTCGGCGCCTCGGCCGGACTCCTGATCCGGCGCACCGTGCCCGCGATGGCCGCGACCCTCGTCGCCTTCCTCGCCGTCCAGATCCTCGTGCCCTTCGCGATCCGCCCGCACTTCGCGGCGCCGGAGCACACCGACGTCGCGCTCAGCTCCCTCGTCATGGCGCCGGTCGGCGGCGGCGAGGAATCCGGTGCGATGAAGGACGGCTGGAACGCGAACCACGTCCAGCTGAAGGGCTCCGGGGACGACGCCCACCTGCGGGTCGGGGTGCTCAGACCCGGCGTCTGGGTCGTGTCCGATCTCGGTGTGGTGCTCGACTCCGCCGGCCAGGAGGTCCGTGGTGCCGAGGGATGCGCGGATCCCAAGACCGACCCCTTCGAGTGCTTCGCCACCTCGAAGCACCACATAGCGGTCGACTACCAGCCCGCCGACCGCTACTGGACCTTCCAGTGGATCGAGACCGGGATCTTCCTCGCGCTGTCCGGCCTGCTGGCCGGGTTCTGCTCCTGGTGGCTGCGCCGGCGGGCGGCCTGACCGGGACGAGGGGATGAGGGGATGAGGGGCGGCCGAAGCCAACGCAACTGGCTTCGGCCGCCCCTCGACTCTACGGCCGTCGGGCCCGCGCCGTGGCGCGGTACACGCTCGGGGTCAGGCCCGTGTGGCGGGTCAGGTGGGTGCGGAGGGAGTCCGCCGTGCCGAGGCCGCTCCGGGCCGCCACCTGGTCCATCGGGAGGGTGGTGGTCTCCAGGATCTCGCAGGCGCGGTCCAGGCGCTGGTGCAGCAGCCACTGGAGGGGGCTGAGGCCCGTTTCGGCGCGGAAGCGGCGGGTCAGGGTGCGCGTGCTCGTGCCCGCGTGCCGGGCCAGCTCGGCCAGGGTCGTCGGCTCGTGCAGGCGGGCCAGCGCCCAGGCGCGGGTAGCCGCCAGGGAGGTGCCGCGCTCGGGCGGGAGCGGGGTCTCGATGAACTGGGCCTGGCCGCCCGGCCGTACGGGGGCCGCCACGACCAGACGGGCCGTGGTGTTCGCGACGGCGGCGCCGTAGTCGCGGCGCACCAGGTGCAGGCACAGGTCGATCCCGGCCGACATGCCCGCCGACGTCAGCACCCTGCCGTCCTCGACGAACAGCACGGCGGGCACGAGGTCGACCTCCGGGAAGAGCCGCCCGAATTCCTCGGACGCCGACCAGAAGGTCGTGGCGCGGCGGCCTTCCAGGAGACCCGCCTGCGCGAGGACGAAGGCACCCGTGCAGATGGAAGCGATGCGAGCGCCCCGTGCGGCGGCGGCCCGCAGCGCGTCCAGTACCCGGGGGTCGGGGCCTTCCCGGTCGGCCGTCCCCGTGACCATCACGGTGTCGGCCCCCTCGGCCGCCTCCAGGCCGTGCGGCACCACGACGTCCGTGCCGTACCGCGCCTGCACCACGCCGGGGACGAGCGTGCAGACCGTCACCTCGTACGCAGGCTGCTCACCGATGCTCGTCGCGCCGAACACCACCCCCGGGATCGACAGGTCGAAGGTGGTGACCGGCGGGCACGCGATGACCGCGACGCGGTGCGGGGGAGTGATCGTCATGGCTCGAATCTCCGGATTGCTGGCATTCCAGCCACTACTGTACGGCTGCGCCCGGAGCGAGGGTTGACCTGTCAATCACAGCAACTCGTAGTCCCAGCACAGGAGTACAGCCATGGTTCTGCACGTCATCACGGGCGCCGGTGCGATCGGCACCGCCACCGCACGTCTGCTCGCCGCATCCGGTGAGCGGGTCCGCGTCATCACCCGCAGCGGCGGCGGGCCCGATCATCCGCTCGTCGAGCGGGTCGCCGCCGACATCACCGACACCGGCCGGCTCGCCGAGCTCCTGCAGGGCGCCCGGACCCTCTACAACGCGGCCGCGCCCGGCTACCAGGACTGGCGGACCGCCTTTCCGCCCCTCGCCGCCTCACTGCTCGCCGCCGCCGAGCGGACCGGCGCCGACTACGTGATGCTGGGCAACGTGTACGGGTACGGAGCCGTCGAAGGCCCCCTCACGCCCGACCTGCCCATGAGGCCCAACTCCGACAAGGGGCGCGTGCGCGCGGCCATGTGGGAAGAGGCGCTGGCCGCGCACCGGGCCGGGCGGGTCCGGGTCGCCGAGGTGCGCGCCGGCGACTTCCTCGGGGCGAACGTCCTGGGACTCTTCCCCCTCCTGGCCGTGCCCGCCGTACTGGCCGGCGAGGAGGCCGTGCTGCCGGTCGGCCTCGACGCGCCGCACGCCTGGTCCTACACGGACGACGTCGCGCGGACCCTGATCGCGGTCGGCGGGCGGGGCGACGGCTGGGGCCGCGCCTGGCACGTGCCCTCCACCTCCGAACTGTCCCCGAGGGAGCTGATGGTGCGGCTGGCCGAGGCCGCCGGCGCGCCGGGCCCGAGGCTCAGGACCACGACGCGGGAGGAGCTCGACGCGGCGGCCGCGGCGGACCCGGTGATGGCCGAGATCCCGGAGATGGCCTACCAGTACGACGGCGAGCTGCGCCTCGACGCCTCCGACACCGAGCGCCTGCTCGGCGTACGGGCCACCGAACTGGACCACGTGCTGAAGGAGTTGATTTCCACCGGGCCGTCGGCGCAGACGGGGCGGTGAGACCGGCGGGCGCGGCTTCCCCGGCCGGCGGCGTACGGACCGACGGGGCCGGGCCCGATTCGCTCGTGCGGGTGACCCGATGGGGGAGGGCGGGGGACGCCCCCTGCCGGGCGCCGGGCGCACGGAGGGAAGGAACGGATCCTCGCGACCGACCCGGCCGGGCCGTGAGGACCGGCCGGGCCCTGGGCCGGACGGAGCATCTGCGGGGCCTCTCAGGACAGTTGAGGGGCCCCGCCGTCTGGTAACCATTTGGATCATGGCCCCCATCCGAACCCTGCTGAGCGGCCTGCTCGGCGCCGCGCTGCTGCTCCCCGTCCAGCCCTCCACCACCGCCGGCGACGGCCGGACCGTCGGCTACCACGGTCTGCGCGTCACCCTCCCGGCCGGCTGGCGGGTCGTCGACCTCGACCGGAACCCCGACGCGTGCCTGCGCCTCGACCTGCCCACCCTGTACCTCGGCCACGCCGGCACCCAAGCCGAGTGCACCGGCCGGGCCGTCGCCGGCCGCGCCGACACCCTGCACCTCGAACCCCTCGACGGGGCCCTGGAGCGCGCCGACGTCCCGACCGTCGCCGTGGACTCCTGGAACGTGCTGCGCGAGGCGCCGCACCGCTCCGACAGCAACGAGCTGCGGTACGCCCTGCGCCGCGCCGGGGTCATGGCCACCGTCTCCTACGGGGCCACGCCCGACGCCGTACGCGCCGTCCTGGCGCAGGCCCGCGCCGTGACGCCCACGCCCGGCCCGGCCCCCGTCGTGGCCGTGCCGGCCGCCGGAGGACCGAAGCCCCGCAGCGCCCAGGAGCCCTTCAAGGGCGAGGGCTTCGACGCCTGCACCGCCCCCACCCAGAAGGCCATGGACACCTGGCGGGCCGACTCCCCGTTCGGCGCGATCGGCGTCTACATCGGCGGCCGGGCCCGGGCCTGCGCCCAGCCGCGGCTCACGGCCCGCTGGGTGGAACGGCAGGCCGCCGCGGGCTGGCACCTGATGCCCATCTGGGTGGGCCCGCAGCCCTGGCACAACGCCGCCACCGGCCTGTCCACCGACCCCTCCGAGGCCAACGGACAGGGCGGGGAGGCCGCCGAGGGCGCGGCGGACGCGGCCCGGTCGCTGGGGCTGGCCGAGGGCACCGTGCTCTACAACGACCTGGAGAACTACACGGACCGCGCCACCTGGGACGCGCCGGTCGTGGCCTACCTGACCGCCTGGACGGACCGGCTGCACGAGCTGGGCTTCCGCTCCGCCGCCTACGTCTCGGTGAGCTCCGGGGTCAAGGCGCTGAGCGCCCACTATCACCAGGCCCCCCAGGCCATGCCGGACGTGCTCTGGGCCGCCCGCTGGAACCTTTCGGCCTCCGTCGGCAACGCCGACATGGGCCTGCCGGCGGGCACGGCCCAGTGGGCCGGCCCGCGCCGGGCCCACCAGTTCCGCGGCGACCACAACGCCACCTACGGCGGGATCACCCTCAAAATCGACCGCAGCCGGGTGGACGTGACCCCGGCCGCCCTCGGCCCGAAGGACAACCAGCCGCGGACCTAGGGGTGTCTTGCCGGTCAGGCCGGATCAGGTGGACTGGAAGTTCCAGAGCACGGCGGCCTCGTCGTCGTTCACGGCGATCAGACCGGCGTCCCAGTCGTAGGTGCTGAAGGGGTCGTGGCTGCGGGAGGGCTGCGCGTAGAAGTCCGGACGGTCGCCTTTCCAGCCCCGTGGGTCCCGGGTTTCGAGGCGCGTGATCGCGCCCACGTCGAGCCACCAGTCGTCGTGCTCGCGCGGGGCGACGCCGACGAATGTGCAGACCCACTCGTACAGCCTGAGCGCGTCCGACCACGTCCGCGCGTCGGGCCGGCCTTCCTGCACGTCCCGTTCCATCAGCCAGCCGCACTGTTCTCGGCCGTTTCCTCGCGCGGTGGTTCGTCGTCGTCGCCCCGGCGCAGGGTGCGCAGGCCGTGCTCCGGGGTCCACGACCGCACCACCAGCTCGTCGCCCTCCACGCGGACGCGGACGACCTCCGTCAGGTCGGCGTAGAAGAGGTGGAAGGGGTGCGGGGTCGCCGTCTCCTCCGCGTACCGGTGCAGTTCGGGCGGGTCCACGAGCTCCACCGCGCGCCCGGAGATCCGTACGTCCCCGTCCGGCATGTCCTCGCCCGCGCCCGGGTTGGTGTGCAGGGCGAAGCGCGGGTCGTGCTGGAGGTCCCTGGCCTTCATCGAGCCGAACATCATGCCGAGCCACAGCTCCCCGCCCCGGATGTCGACGTTCAGACCGGTCGCGCGGGGGGAGCCGTCCTTGCGCAGGGTGGCCAGGACGTGGTGCGGGTACTGCGCGAAACGGGCCTGGACGGCCGCAGCGAACTCCGGTTCCGCCGTCTCGAAGACTGCCCAGCTGGTATGCGTCATACGTCCATCAAAGCGCGGGTACCGGCGGGCGCAGGTCAGGCGCGCACGATGCCCGCACTCCGCGCCGCCGCCAGCCAGGCCGGGAAATCCCCGACCAGGCGGTCGTAGAGCTCGCCGTCCGGCACCGTGCGGGGGTCCGCTCCCGCGTGGAAGTAGCCCGCGTTGTCCACGGCCCGCTGTGCCGGGACGGGCAGCTCGTCCAGCCGGCGCAGGAAGTCGAACTGTGTGCTGCGCGTGTTGCCGAAGCCGACGAACTGCCAGAAGAGCGGCAGCCGGGCCGCCTTGCACAGGTAGCGCTCCGCCGCGAGCTTGTTGATCGGCCCGCCGTCGGTCTGGAAGACGACCAGGGCGGGGGCCGTCGACCCCGAGTCCAGGTAGTGGTCGACGACCGCGTCCATCGCCGCGTGGTACGCCGTCTTGCCCATGTGGCCCAGCCGGGAGGCGATCTCGGTGACCCGGCCCTCGTGCCCGGCCAGGGAGATCTCCTCCACCGCGTCGACCTCGGTGGAGAAGAAGACCACCGGCACGCGGGCGTCGTCGTCCAGGTGCGCGGACAGCCCCAGCACCCGGTCCGCGAGGGCCTGCACGCTGCCGTCCTCGTAGTACGGGCGCATCGACCCGGAGTAGTCCAGCACCAGGTAGACCGCGGCCCGTCCGCCCTCCATGCCGTACTTGCGCAGGGAGACCCCGGCGCTCTTGTAGAGGCTCACGAGCGCCGGAGCCGTCTCCTCGACCTTGCGGAGGTTGATCGCACTGCCCGTCATGGGGCGAGCGTACGGCAGCGCGCCGGCCCGTCAGCCCGGCAGCCCGTCGGCCCGTCGGCCCGCCATGGTGAAACCGAGGTCGGCCGCCGGCCGCGCCCGGTGCGCGGCCGGAGCGCCGAGCAGGTGGGCGGAGCCGGCCGCGCCCACCTGCTCGGCGGCCGGCGCCGTAGACCACGTCATCGTGCTCGGCCGGGTCGCCGGCCCGACCGCGCACCGCGACGGGCCGCCGCTGGTGTACTTCCGGCGTTCCTACGGCAGCTTGCCGAGCCCCTTGAGCTCGTCGATGTCGGCGAGCATTCCCGCCGCGAGGTCGCGCTCGGAGGCGTAGTGCCGCTCGGCCCACTTGAGGGTGAGCGTCGGGTACGCCCAGGCGCTCTCGTCCTTCGCGCCCTCCCCGTCGGCCACCGCGCGACGGCGCATCTTCTCTGCGAACTCCTGGTGCCGGACGAGGATTTCGCGCATCTGCTCCGGCTCCAGCAGATGGCCCAGCCACAGTCGCAGCATCGGCCCGTGCTTGAGGACGGGCGGGTCGACGGGGGCCTCGCGGGCCCACTTCCGTACGGCCGTCATGCCCTCGTCCGTGATCCGGTAGACCCGCTTGTCGCGCGTCCCGGTGTCCTGGGCGACCATCCGCGAGGACGCGTAGCCCGCCTTCTCCAGGCGCTTGAGCTCGCTGTAGATCTGGCTGAACGACGGGCTCCAGTAGAAGAACCGCAGCGACCAGTCCGACCACTTCTTCAGGTCGTAACCGGAGAGCTCCTCTCCGAAGGAGAGCAGCCCGAGCACCGCCCAGCTGGTCGCGGGGAGCGCGCGCCTGTTCGTCTCGTCTGCCACGCAGCGCAGTCTACGACCGGCCCTCACGGCACCCTTCCCCCTGCGCAATATGACTGCTAGAAGTATTTCTATTCGAAATATTCGACCTACGGGCTCGAAGTACCGGATGGAGGGACCTCACCGTGAAGTTCTCGATGATCTTCGAGGCGCAGCTCGTCGACCCCACCCCCGAACGCGAACGCCAGGTCATCCACGACTGCGTCGAACAGGCCGTCCACGCCGAGGAGATGGGCTTCGACCGGATCTGGGCCGTCGAGCACCACTCCCTGACCCGGTACGCGCACATGAGCGCCTCCGAGATCTTCCTGACCTGGGTGGCCGCCCGCACGCGCCGGATCCGGATCGGCCACGGCGTCGTCACCATGCCCTTCGGCTACCAGCACCCGGTGCGCGTCGCCGAGCGCGCCGCCATGCTCGACGTGCTCTCCGGCGGCCGCGTCGACATCGGCGCCGGGCGCGGCGCCACCCGCCAGGAGATGTCCATGTACGGGGTCAGGCCCGAGGACACCTACCCGCAGATGGAGGAGGCGCTGCGGATCTTCTCCTCGGCCTGGAAGGAGGAGACCTTCGAATGGCACGGCTCCCTCGACATCGGCCCCGGCGCGATCCTGCCCCGCCCGGTCCAGGACCCGCACCCGCCGCTGTTCATGGCCTGCTCCAAGCACGACACCCTCAAGCTGGCCGCCGAGCTCGGCATCGGGGCCCTGGTGATGGGCTTCGCAGGCGCCGACGACGTACGCGCCATGCGCAAGGTCTACGACGAGGCCATCGCCACGCGCAGCGGCGAGCGCCTGGTCTCCACCGAGGCCAACGACCACCTCTCCGCGCTCTGCCCGACCATCGTCCTCGACGACGCCGAGCGGGCCCTGCGGCTGGGCACGCGCGGGCAGCGCTTCTTCGCCGAGTCCATAGCGCACTGGTACGGGAACGGCCCCGAGCCCACCGGGTACGCGGAGGAGGAGGACCACGTGGGGGCGCTGGCCAAGGGCCGGGAGGAGCTCGTCGCCCGGCTGCACGAGGCGAACATCCCCGCCCGCCCCGTCGACACCGGCACCTACAACGCGGAGCACGCGTACGGCAGCGCCGAAACCGCCATCGCCTACGTCGAGCAGCTGCGCGAGATCGGCGTCGACGAGGTGATGTGCCTGATCCAGATGGGCACCGTCCCCCAGGAGGCGTGCATGGAGACCATCCGGCAGTGGGGCGAGAAGGTCATCCCGCACTTCCGCGCGCTGGAGGGCTGAGCCGTGGGGGAGCAGCTCGGCGGAAAGGCCGTCGTGATCACCGGCGCCGGGCGTGGCCAGGGCGCCGCCGAGGCCCGGCTGTGCGCGGAGGCGGGGGCCCGGGTCGTCGTCACCGACATACGGGAGGACGAGGGCCGGGCGGTGGCCGCCGAACTCGGCGACCAGGGACTGTACGTCCGCCACGACGTGGCCGACGCGGCGAGCTGGGCGACGGTGGTGAAGGAGACGATCCGCGCCTTCGGGACGATATCGGCGCTGGTCAACAACGCGGCCCTGTGGCGCACCGCCCACGTGGAACAGCAGCGGCCGGCGGACTTCGAAGCGCTTCTGCGGGTCAACCTGCTCGGCCCGTTCCTCGGCATCCAGGCGGTCGCGCCGGTGCTGCGGGCGGGCGGGGGCGGCTCGATCGTCAACATCTCCTCCACCGCCGGACTGGTCGGGATACCGGGCCACGCCGCCTACGGATCCGCCAAGTTCGGGCTGCGCGGACTGACCCGGTCGGCGGCGCTCGACCTCGCCGGGGACCGGATCCGGGTCAACTCGGTGCACCCGGGGGCCATCGACACCCCGATGGTGGCCCAGGCGGTGGCGGGCCGGGACTGGTCGCACGTACCGCTGGGGCGCATCGGCCGCCCGGAGGAGGTCGGGCAGCTGGTCCTCTTCCTCTGCTCGGACGCGTCCTCGTACGTGACGGGCAGCGAGTTCACCGTGGACGGGGGGATGACGGCGGCATGAGCGGCCTCCATGCACCCGACCCCCTCTCACCGCAGGCCAGGCAGCTGTGCGACGCGATGACCGCCGGCTTCCCCGGTCCGGGCGACATCCGCGCCCTGCGGGCGGCCGCGGCGTCCGGGTCCGGCCGCGAGGGCCCGGCCGTGGCCTCGGTGTCCGACGCCGTCGCGGGCGGGGTCCCGGTCCGCATCTACGATCCCGCGCCCGGCCGCTCCGGCCGGCCCCTGGTCGTCTTCCTGCACGGCGGCGGCTGGGTGATGTGCGGCCTGGACAGCCACGACGCGACCTGCCGCTCCCTGGCCGCGGCCGCGGGAGCGGTGGTCGTCTCGGCGGACTACCGGCTGGCCCCGGAACACCCCTGGCCGGCGGCGCCGGACGACGCGCTCACCGTCCTGCTCTGGGCCCGGGACCAGTCCCGGGCGCTCGGCTGCGACCCCGGCCGGGTGGTGCTGGCGGGGGACTCCAGCGGCGGCAACCTCGCGGCCGTGACGGCCCTGCGCGCGCCGGAACTCGTAGCGGGACAGGTGCTGTTCTATCCGCCGCTGGACGCCTGGATGGAATCCGCCTCCGTGGAGACGTACGCGGAGGGCTACTTCCACACCGCCGCCCACATGGCCTGGTACTGGGACCAGTACGGCGGCGACCCCGAGCACCCGCACGTCTCGCCGCTGCGCGCCCCCGGCCTGTCGGGCCTGCCGCCCGCCCTGATCGTCCTCGCCGACTGCGACGTGCTGCGCGACGAGGGCCTCGCGTACGCCCGCCGGCTGGCGGCGGCCAGCGTCGACTGCACGCTCCAGCTCCACCCGGGGGTCTTCCACGGCTTCCTGGGCCTGCCGCTGCCGGCGGGCGCCGCCGCGCTCGGGGCGGCCGCGGCCTGGGTGGCGGGGGCAGGCAGGACGGGGCGGCCGGCCTCCCAGGCATGATGTGTCCATGGCTGAACTGATACGGAGACTGCCGGGCGCGGTCCTGCGCAACTGCCTTCTCCTGGCGGTGGAGTCCGGTGCGATCTGGCTGCTCCGGGGACCCGGGGGAGCCTGGATCCCGGTCCTGCTGGCCGTCTTCGTCGCCGGCGCGGCCGTACCGCACGGAACCGGCGCGGAGTTCGTCGCCCGCACCTCCGTCGCACTCCTCGCGGTCGGCATCGCGGTGGCCGGCGGGATCACCTGGGACCGGCACACCCTCCACGACCGCGGCCGGGAGGAACAGGCGGTCGTCGCCGAGCGGACCACGGCGCAGGACGGCTCGACCACCTCCCCGTCGCTGCGGCTGCGCACGGAGGCCGGACGGGACCTGCCCGGACCGGTGGAAAAGGACCTCCCGGTCGGCGCCCGGCTGACCGTGACGGTGGACCCCGACGGCCCGGCCTGGGCCGTGGGCGGCCGCCCGGACCGGCCGCTCTGGCCGGCGGCCGGCACCGGGGCCCTGATCCTGCTCCAGACCACCCTCGTCGGCCGGCTCTCCCTGCGCCCCCGGAACTAAGGGCCGCCGGCCGCGGGACCGCCCGCCGGGGGCTTGTGCCCGCCGGGCGCCCGGGTGAGCCCGCGATGCCCGCGGGGACGGGCACGAGCGCGCCGTCCATGCCGCGCCGCTCCAACGCGGCCCGAGCCGCCTGGGCGGCCTTGCCGCGAACGGTGGCGGCACTCTCCCGCTTCCCGCGCCTTCTCCGGCCATCCGGATCGACGGCCGCCGCGCCCGGCGATTTCGCGACGTCGCCATTTGTCAAGTCCCGAAATCCAGGGACGTGAAGCATTTCGCCGTGCCGGGCCTAATTGAGTCATGGGATCACGCAGAGCAGGTGACCCACCCGCGCCGTCCGGAAAAGCTCTGGCGGCCCGGATTGCGGGACAAAAATCCCGCTGCCGGAAAGGCCCATGCGACAGCAGGACCATTCGGCAATCCTTTTGTCCTTTCTCACCGGAGGTAATTCTCATGACTCACGCATTCGTCACCCGGCGTTTCGCCATCCTTACGGCCGCGACCGCTCTGGCCGCAGCAGGTGCACTGCTGCCCTCCAGCGCATTCGCCGCGCCGGCGACGCCGAACGTCAGCACCGCAACCACGATGACACTCAAACACGGTGGCCACGGGCACGGCCACGGGCACGGGCACGGGCACGGGCACGGGCACGGGCACGGGCACCACGGCCACCACGGGCATCACGGCCACCACGGCCACCACGGCCACTGGTACTGGTAAGTCAGCGAGATGCGAGGAAGCCATCGTTGACAAGAACAGTTGAGCTCCGGTCCAGACTGGATGGCAAAGCCATGCAGTCTGGACCGCCGAATGCGTGCAGCGGGAAAGCGGAAGGCGCAGGCCGTTTCGCACGGAACTGCACCGGGACTTCGCTTGCGCACTGCGGCTTCGCGAAAGGCCCCGCGCCTACTTGATCGTGTAGGAGCAGCCCTTCACGGTCGTCCCGCCATCGCTCTCCGCGACCTTCTTCCCGTCGACCTTGATGACGCACGGGGCCTGCTGCAGCTTGCCGTCGGGGCCCGTGCCGCCGACCTCCGGGGTCACCTCGAGGGTCGCGCCGCCGGCCTTGGCGGGGGCGGACGAGGCGCTCGCGGAGGCCGCGGGGCGCTCGCTCTCCCCGGCCGGCTTCGGCTCCGCGCTTCCGCAGCCGGTGAGCAGTACGGCCGCGGCGGCGCACACGGCCACCCCGGCCACCCCGGTCACGCCGGTCATCGTCCTTCGCGTGGTGCAAGTACCTTGATCTTGTTGCCGATTGCGTGATCGAAAACAATGGACGCATGACAACACGTGCCCGTTCCTTCGACGCAGCAGCCGCTTCGTACGCGGCCCACCGCCCCAGCTACCCCCCGGCCCTCTTCGACGCCGTCGAGTCCCTCACCGGGCGCCCGCTCGCCGGGGCCCGGGTGGCCGACGTAGGAGCCGGGACCGGGATCGCCACCGCGCTCCTGCACGAGCGCGGGGCCGAGGTCGTCGCCGTGGAGCCCGGGGACGGAATGGCCGCCGAGTTCCGCCGCACGTACCCCGGGATCCCGCTCGTGCGCGGCGACGGGGACCGGCTGCCGCTGGCCACCGGCGCGTTCGACCTGCTCACCTACGCCCAGGCCTGGCACTGGACCGACCCGGCCCGCTCGGTGCCCGAGGCCCGGCGGGTGCTGCGCCCCGGCGGCGCGCTCGCGCTCTGGTGGAACGACACGGACGCCACCGTGCCGTGGATCGCCGAACAGGAGGAGCGGCTGCGGGCCTTCTTCGAGGTCAAGGGGGAGACCTACCGCACCCTGCCCGAGGGGCTCGGCGCGTTCACCACCCGGTCGGTGACGTGGTCCCGGCGCATCACCCTGGACGACCACCTCGCCAACCTCGCCAGCCACTCCGCCTTCCTGGTCCTGGGCGAGGCCCGCACCCGCGCGTACTTCGCGGGGGAGCGGGAGCTGCTGAACCCGCTCTTCCCGGACGGCATCGTCGAGGAGCAGTACGTCGTGAACCTCAGCGTCGCGGTGGTGTGAGGGACCGCAGGACCTCGGCCCGGCAGGCCGCCGGCGCTCCCCAGGCGTCCCGCAGGGGGCGGGCCTTGCGCAGCCACAGGGACAGGTCCAGCTCCTCGGTGTAGCCCACCGCACCGTGGAGCTGGAGCGCGGTCATCGCCGCCCGGTAGGACGCCTCGCCGGCCGCCAGTTTCGCCGCCGCCACCTCGCCCGGGTCGAGCGACAGCGCCGCCGCCCACACCAGCGGGCGGGCGAACTCCAGGTCGAGCAGGGTGTCCGCCAGCCGGTGCTTCACCGCCTGGAAGGTCCCGATCGGCGTCCCGAACTGCGTGCGCTGCTTGACGTACTCCACCGTCCTGGCCAGCAGTGCCTCGCCGACGCCCAGGCACTGGGCCGCCGTCAGCAGCCGGGCCCAGCGTCCGGCCACCTCGGCCGCCCGGGCCACCGCCGGGCCCGCCGCCAGCAGCTCACCCGCGCCGGCCGGCGGGAGGGACAGCCGGCGTGCGGGGTCCGTCGACCGGAGCGGCTCACCCGCCGGGCCCGCGCCGCCGCCCGCATCGCCCGCGCCGCCCGCCACTCGCAGTTCGCCCGCCGGGGACACCGTGAAGCAGTACGTCGCCGCGTCCGCGTCCAGGGCGTACGGGCTCCCGCCCGACAGGGTCAGCGTGGCCGAGGTCCCGCCCTGTGCCAGCCCCGGCAGGAACCGCTTGGCGAGCGCCTCGTCCGCCAGCTCCGCCAGCAGCACCGACACCGCGGCGCTCTCCACCACCGGCCCCGGCACCCCGGCCCGGCCCAGCTCCACGAAGCCGAGGGACAGCTCCGGCGGGAGCAGGCCCGCCCCCTCGTAGGGCTCCGGGACGGCCAGCGCGAACAGCCCCGTCGCCGCGAGCCGGGACCACACCGTCCGCCCGGGCCCTGCGTCGCCGTCCGCCCAGGCCCGTACCGCCGCCGGGACCTGTGCCGAGCCCAGCAGGGAGCGCAGCGTACGGGCGAAGTCCGACTGCTCGTCGGTCGGCAGGAAGCGCATCAGCGGCGGCCCTTCGGAAGGCCGAGCAGCCGCTCGGCGATGATGTCGCGCTGGATCTCGTTCGTCCCGGCGTAGATCGGCCCGGCCAGGGAGAAGATCCACGGCTCGGCCCACTCGCCCTCCGCGAGCTCCGCGTCCGCGCCCAGCAGGTCCAGCGCCGTCTCGTGCAGGGCGATGTCGTACTGCGACCAGAACACCTTGTTCAGGCTGGACTCGGCGCCGATCGTCCCGCCCGCCGCGAAGCGGGAGGCGTTCGCCCAGGTGAACAGCTCGTACGCGCGGGCCCCGACCACCGCGTCCGCCACCCGGTCCCGCAGCGCGGTGTCGGACGGGTCCCCGTGCGTGCGCCACAGCCCGACCAGCCGGTCCGCCGCGGCCAGGAAACGGCCGGGGGAGCGCAGGGTCAGCCCGCGCTCGTTGCCGGTCGTCGACATGGCGATCCGCCAGCCCTGCCCCGGCTCCCCGATCACGTCCTCGTCCGGAACGAAGACCTGGTCCAGGAAGAGCTCCGCGAAGGCCCGCTTGCCGTCGAGCCGGCCGATGGGCCGCACCGTCACCCCCGGCGCCCGCAGGTCGAACATCAGATAGGTCAGCCCCAGGTGGGGTTTCGGGGTGTCCGGGTCGGTGCGGAAGATCCCGAAGGCGCGGTCCGCGAAGGCCGCCCGCGAGGACCAGGTCTTCTGCCCGGTCAGCAGCCAGCCGCCCTCCGTACGGACCGCCCGCGACGTCAGCGAGGCCAGGTCGGACCCCGACCCGGGCTCCGACCAGGCCTGCGCCCAGATCACCTCGCCGCTCGCCATCGACGGCAGCACCCGCGAGCGCTGCTGCGCGTTCGCGTGGTCGAAGAGGGTGGGAGCGAGGAGGTTGATGCCGTTCTGCGAGACCCGGCCGGGCGCGCCCGCGGCCCAGTACTCCTCCTCGAAGACCAGCCACTTGACGATGTCCACGCCCCGGCCCCCGTACTCCTCGGGCCAGGAGACCACCGACCAGCGCTCCGCGTGCAGCAGCGCCTCCCACTCCCGGTGCGCCGCGAAGCCCTCGGCCGTCTCCAGGGAGGGCAGGGGCCGGGCCGGGACATGGGCGCGGAGCCAGTCGCGGGCCTCGGCCCGGAAGGCCTCCGCGTCCGCCGTGTGCGTGAGTTCCATCAGATGTTCGCCTCCTTCAGGGCGGCGATGCCGATGCCGCCGAGCGAGTCCGCCGCCGTCTCCGCGTTGTGCGCGTGGGCGAGGTGGTGCAGGCCGAACACCGAGTCCATGCCGGTGTGCAGGCCCTGGAGGTCCCACATCCCCAGGTACACCTCCGACTCGCGCGCGAAGCGGGACTCGGCGCCCGGCCGCCCGGTGTGGTCCCACCACAGGCCGGCCCGCCGCTCGAAGGGCAGGTGGGCGTCGCGCCCGGGGGTGCCGATGTCGTGGCCCGCGGAGAAGTGCTCGCCGGCCCCGGCGAGGACGACCACCTTCACCTCGGGGTCCCCGGCGGCCCGGTAGGAGGCATCGTCCAGCGCGTACGTCATCGCGCTGTTCTGCGCGTTGCGGTAGCGGGGGCGGTTCATCGTCACGTACGCGACCGGGCCGCGGCGCTCGTAGAGCACGGGTGTGTCGTCGGGCGAGCGGTCGTGGGGCCTGTGGTCGTCGGGCATGCGGCGTCCATCCTTCACGAGCGAAGCTTCCCTAACAAGTGTTTGGTAGGTTAACGTACGGCCATGAGCAGCGTCGAGGAGTTCCGCACCGAGGTCGGCTCGGACGAGATCCAGCGCAATCTCATCGCCGAGCGGATCCTCGGCCTTCCCAAGGAGGTACCGGCGTGACCGCTCCCGACTACGTCCCCGGGCACGGACTGCTGAAGGACCGCACCGCCGTCGTCACCGCCGCCGCCGGGGCCGGGATCGGCGGGGCCACCGCCCGCCGCCTCCTGGAGGAGGGCGCCCGCATCGTCATCGGCGACGCCCACGCCCGCCGCCTGAAGGAGACCGAGGAGGCGCTCGCCGCCGAGTTCGGCGCCGGCCGCGTCACCTCCCTGCCCTGCGACGTCACCGAAGAGGACCAGGTCCAGGCCCTCTTCGCGCTTGCCGAGCACACCCACGGCCGCCTCGACATCGTCGTCAACAACGCCGGCCTCGGCGGCACCGCCGCCCTCGTCGACATGACCGACGACCAGTGGTCCCGCGTCCTCGACGTCACCCTGAACGGAACCTTCCGCTGCACCCGCGCCGCCCTGCGCGCGTTCAAGGCGTCCGGCGGCGGCGGAGTGATCGTCAACAACGCCTCCGTCATCGGCTGGCGCGCCCAGACCGGCCAGGCCCACTACGCCGCCGCCAAGGCCGGGGTGATGGCCCTGACCCGCTGCGCGGCCCTGGAGGCCGCCGAGTTCGGCGTACGCGTCAACGCGGTCGCCCCGAGCCTGGCCATGCACCCGCACCTGGTGAAGGTCACGAGCCAGGAGCTCCTGGCCGAACTCACCGCCCGCGAGGCCTTCGGCCGGTACGCCGAACCCTGGGAGGTCGCCAACGTCATCGTCTTCCTGGCCAGCGCCTACTCGTCGTACATGACCGGCGAGACGGTGTCGGTCAGCAGCCAGCACGCCTAGGGGGTGTCGTGCCGATCAGGCCGGGCTCGCGGGGCCCGGCACCGCGCCTCGCCGCGTTGTCCCCGGTCGGCGACGCTCCGCGTCGCCTCCCTCGTCCGCCTTGCGATCCTTCCCCTCGGCCCTGCGGGCCTGGGGAGACCCCATGGCACCGGACCCCGCTCCCTGATCCGGCCTGATCGACAAGACACCCCCTGGCAGATGCCTTGGCCGAGAATGGACGCGTGCCAACGAACAAGCCGACATCCCAGAAGAAGCCGCAGGTGACGGCCTCCCCCGAACGGCGTCGTGAACTCCTCGACACCGCCGCCGAGGTCTTCGCCGCGCAGGGCTACAACGCCACCACCGTCCGTAAGATCGCCGACGCCGCCGGCATGCTCGCCGGCAGCCTCTACTACCACTTCGATTCCAAGGAATCGATGCTCGACGAGATCCTCTCGGCCTTCCTGACCGAACTGTGGGACGGGTACGACACCGTCCTCGCCGCAGGTCTCGGCCCCAGGGAGACGATCGAGGCCCTCGTCACCGAGTCCTTCCGGGAGATCGACCGGCACCGCGCCGCCGTCGCCATCTACCAGAAGGAGTCCCGCACCCTCTCCGCCCAGCCCCGCTTCCACTACCTGTCCGACTCGCAGCAGAGGTTCGAGAAGGCCTGGCTGGGGACGCTGGAGCGGGGCGTCGAGGCCAAGGTCTTCCGCGCCGACCTCGACATCCGCCTCACCTACCGCTTCGTGCGCGACACGGTGTGGGTGGCGGCCTCCTGGTACCGGCCGGGCGGACAGCACAGCCCCGAGGAGATCGCCCGCCAGTACCTGTCGATGGTGCTGGACGGGATCGCACTGCGCCCCACCTGACCGACCCGACCGTCTGAGGAGTCCCGATGCCCGAGGCCTACATAGTCGATGCGGTACGCACGCCCGTGGGGCGGCGGGGCGGCGGCCTGTCCGCCGTCCACCCCGCCGACCTGGGCGCCCACGTCCTGAAGGCACTGATCGAGCGGTCCGGGGTGGACCCGGCCGCCGTGGAGGACGTGGTGTTCGGCTGCCTCGACACGGTGGGGCCGCAGGCCGGGGACATCGCCCGGACGGCCTGGCTGGCGGCCGGCCTGCCCGAGGAGGTGCCCGGGGTCACCGTCGACCGCCAGTGCGGGTCCTCACAGCAGGCCGTGCACTTCGCGGCGCAGGGCGTCCTGTCCGGCACCCAGGACCTGGTGGTCGCGGGCGGCACCCAGAACATGTCGATGATCCCGATCGCCTTCGCCTCGCGGCAGGCGGCGGAGCCGCTCGGCCTCACGGAGGGACCGTACGCAGGCTCGGCGGGCTGGCGGGCGCGGTACGGGGATGCCCCGGTGAACCAGTTCCACGGCGCCCAGCTCATCGCGCAGAAGTGGGGGATCACCCGGCAGGACATGGAGGAGTTCGCGCTCCGCTCCCACCGGCGGGCCGTCCGGGCCATCGACGAGGGCCGCTTCGCACGCGAGACGGTGGCGTACGGAGACGTGGGCGTGGACGAGGGCCCGCGCCGGGACACGACCCTGGAGAAGATGGCCACCCTCAAGCCGGTGGTCGAGGGCGGCACCATCACGGCCGCCGTCTCCTCGCAGGTCTCGGACGGGGCGGCGGCGATGCTGATCGCCTCCGAGCGGGCGGTACGGGAACACGGCCTGCGGCCGCGCGCCCGCATCCACCACCTCTCGGTACGGGGCGAGGACCCCATCCGCATGCTGTCCGCGCCGATCCCGGCCACCGCCTACGCGCTGAAGAAGACCGGCATGTCGCTGGCCGACATCGACCTGGTGGAGATCAACGAGGCGTTCGCCCCGGTGGTGCTGGCCTGGCTGAAGGAGACCGGGGCCGACCCGGAGCGGGTCAACGTCAACGGCGGCGCGATCGCGCTCGGCCACCCGCTGGGGGCGACCGGGGTGAAGCTGATGACCACCCTCCTGCACGAACTGGAACGCACCGGCGGCCGCTTCGGCCTCCAGACCATGTGCGAGGGCGGCGGCCAGGCCAACGTGACGATCGTCGAGCGGCTGTAGGCCCCCGGCCCGGAGCGGCATCCGTCGGCCGGAGGCCGGCGCGGGCCGCCGAAGCCTGTGAGGCCCCTCGGGCCGAGCGGTGCGAGGGGGCCGTCAGGGGAGGGGCCATGTGCGAGGGCGGCGGCCAGGCCGACGTCACCATCAGCGAACGCGTGCAGCCGCCGTACCGGTCAGTCCGGGAGCAGGGCGAAGCCGAGGAGGACGGCCGCCTCGACGCGCACCGAGCCCGGGGTGAGGGCGCCGTCCTCCTCGGGGTCCCCGCCCTTTCGGCGGCCGTGGCTGTAGCCGCCCAGCGACTCCGGGTCGACGTCCTCGATGTGGATGACCGGCCCCAGCCGCACCCCGCACGCCTCCGCGTACACCTCGGCCTTGCGCCGGGCGGCCGCCACCGCCCGGTGCCGGGCCTCGTCCCGCATCGCGGGCTTGTCCTCCACCTCGAACCGCACGGCGTCGACGCGGTTCGCGCCGGCCGTCACCGCGTCCTCGATCAGCAGCTCCAGCCCGGCCAGCGCCTCCGTCCGCACGGTGTACGTGGCCACGCAGCCGTAGCCGTGGAAGGTCCGGTCCGCGCCGTAGCCCTTGTACTGCGAGGTGAGCTGCAGTCGTGAGCCGGACACGTCGGAGTCCGGTATGCCGTGTTCGCGCAGGACGTCCCGCAGCCGGGTGACCGCCGCGCCCGCCTCGGCGAAGGCCGCCTTCGGTGTCGGGGCGAGGAGATCGACCGCCAGGTCCACGTGGGCGAGCCGGGGTTCGGCGGACACGCTGCCCGCGCCGAGCACACTGAGCCCCCAGGGCTCCTTGATCGCTGCCATTCCATGATCAAACCAGCTGGGGCGGACGGCCGCCAGGGACTTCCGCCGCCGGTGCGCCCCGTACCGGACGACCCGGTCCGACCCGTAGGGATGAATCTTTTCGCTGACGGCGGAGCCGGGCCGCCGGGTCCGGCCGGGCGTCCGGGAGGCCCAGGACTGCCCACGACCCAAGGGGGACGGGGGCTCCGGCCCGCCGGGCGGCCCACCGGAGCGGTCGGAACACCGCGGGCCAGCCGGGCGGAGGACGCAGGTCACACCCCTCGCCTCGGGACTCACCGCAGCGAGGTGTGCTAGCTTAGAGCTCGTTGCAGTTGTGGTACCCATGAACTTTATGTGCGCCTGACGGGAATGCTCCGCAGGCGCTTTTATTGTTTTGCCGGAATCTCCGGATGGGGCCCTTTGCCGCCTATTCAGGAGATTTAAAATGGCACTTGGCACCGTGAAGTGGTTCAACTCGGAAAAGGGCTTCGGCTTCATCGAGCAGGACGGTGGCGGCCCGGACGTCTTCGCCCACTACTCGAACATCGCCACCCAGGGCTTCCGTGAGCTCCAGGAGGGCCAGCGCGTGTCCTTCGACGTCACCCAGGGCCAGAAGGGCCCCCAGGCGGAGAACATCATCCCCGCCTAAGTTCTTCAGCATGCCGGGGTCCGCACCGCGAGGTGCGGGCCCCGGCTTGTCTGCTGTTTCGACCTTTGTTTTACCTGCCGGTTTCAGGAGGGCTTTCTCGCATGACCAGCTCCAGCTCCGCACGACCCAGCCGCCGCCCCACCCGGGGTCGAGGTGCGGCCCAGGGGCGTCCGAAGTCTGGCGCGGGACGGCAGAAGTCCGCGCCCGTTGCCCGGCCCCAGGAATTCACCATGCCCGAGCCGATCGACCCGGCGCTGCCGCCGGTCGAGTCGTTCGGGGACATGGACATGCCCGAGGCGCTGCTGAAGACCCTCGCCGCCCAGGGCGTCACCGAGCCGTTCCCGATCCAGGCCGCGACGCTGCCGAACTCCCTCGCCGGCCGTGACCTGCTCGGCCGCGGCCGTACCGGCTCCGGCAAGACGCTGGCCTTCGGCCTGGCGCTGCTGGCCCGTACCGCCGGCCGCCGTGCGGAGCCGAAGGCGCCGCTCGCGCTGGTCCTCGTACCGACCCGTGAGCTCGCGCAGCAGGTCACCGACGCCCTGGCCCCGTACGCCACGGCCGTCAACCTGCGCATCGCGACCGTCGTCGGCGGCATGTCGATCAACCGGCAGTCGGGCGCCCTGCGCCGTGGCGCCGAGGTGCTCGTCGCCACCCCCGGCCGCCTGAAGGACCTCATCGACCGCGGTGACGCCGACCTCTCGCAGGTCTCCATCACCGTCCTCGACGAGGCCGACCAGATGACCGACATGGGCTTCATGCCGCAGGTCACGGCGCTGCTCAAGCAGGTCGAGGCCGGCGGCCAGCGGATGCTGTTCTCGGCGACGCTGGACAAGAACATCGACAAGCTCGTCAAGATGTTCCTGACCGACCCGGTCGGCCACTCCGTCGACCCGTCGGCCGGTGCGGTCACCACCATGGAGCACCACGTCCTGTACGTCATGGACGAGACCGACAAGAAGGCCGTGGCGACGCGTATAGCCGCTCGTGACGGCCGGGTGATCATGTTCGTCGACACCAAGCGCGGGGTCGACCGCATGGTCAAGAAGCTGCTGGCGGACGGCGTACGCGCCTCCGGCCTGCACGGCGGCCGCTCCCAGCCGCAGCGCAACCGCACCCTCGACTGGTTCAAGACGGGCGAGGTGACCGCGCTGGTCGCCACCAACGTCGCGGCCCGCGGCATCCACATCGACGACCTCGACCTCGTCGTCAACGTGGACCCGCCCACCGACCACAAGGACTACCTGCACCGCGGCGGCCGTACCGCCCGTGCCGGTGAGTCCGGCAGCGTGGTCACCCTGGTCCTCCCCGACCAGAAGCGGGACATGACCCGTCTGATGTCGGACGCCGGGATCTCCCCGCGCACCGCGCAGATCAAGTCCTCCGACGACGAACTGGCCCGGCTGACCGGCGCCAAGGAGCCCTCGGGCATCCCGGTCGTGCTGGAGGTTCCGCAGCCGACCGCGCCCAAGCAGCGCTCCGGCTCCGGTACGGGCTCCGGCTCGCGCCGCCGCTCGGGCGGCGGGCCGCGCACCGGTGCCGCCACGGGCGGCGCTCCGGCGGCCGGCGGTCGTAGCCGTCGTTCCGGTGGGGGCGCCTCCGGGCAGGCCCCGGCGGCCTCCGCTTCGGGCCAGGCCCGGCGCGGCGGCCAGGGCGGCGGCGCGGCGGCCGGTGGCTCCGGCGAGCGCGGCCGGCGCGGGACGGGCGGCGCCGGTGGCGGCGCGGCCGCGGCTTCCTCGCGCAGCCGGGTCGGCTCCGGGGGCCAGGGCCGCCGCCGGGCGGTCTGACCCCGCACCACACCCACACGACGACGCCGGGCAGCGCGAGAAGCGCTGCCCGGCGTCGTGCTGTCCGCTGCGCTGCCGCCGTCGCTACCGGACCATTTTGGCCTGCAGCTTCGCCAGCGTCCGCAGATCCAGGCCGAGGCCCTGGGTCAGATAGCCGTAGAAGCTGCCGTAGTCGGCCTCCAGCTGCGCCGTCGCCGAGTCCAGGTAGTCCTGGCGGACCTCCTGGAGCGGGATCAGCAGGTCCGGGTTCTGCATCCGGCCCGACTGCTTGAGGCCTGCCCGCACTCGGGCGTCGTAGGCGGCGCGGAAGGTGTTCGACGCCAGGTAGTCGCGCTCCGCGGTGTCCTCGGGGACGGCGAGGGCACGCAGCAGGACGTAACTCATCCAGCCGGTCCGGTCCTTGCCGGACGTGCAGTGGTACAGGACCGGGCCCTGCCGGCCGTCGGCGATCTCCCGCAGGGTCGCCGCGAACTGCGCCCGGTTCTCGGGGCTGCTCACGAAGGTGCGGTAGATGTCGCGCATGTAGGCCTCGGCGCGGCCGCCGCCGAGCATCTGCTCCTGGACGACGGGATCGCCGCTGCCGATCGCGCCGACGAGGGTTCCGTAGAGGCCGAGGTCACTGACGGGGCGCGAGGTGGGGGAGAGCCCGGTGGGCAGCCGGTCGGCGCCGTCGTACTGGAGCTCCATCGGAATGCGGAAATCGACGACCTTCGTGAGGCCGAGACCGGAGACGGTGGTGACGTCGGCGTCGGTCAGCTTGCTCAGTGCGTCGGAGCGGTAGACCAGCCCCTGGCGGACCTGGCCGCCGGTCCAGGTGCGGTAGCCGCCGATGTCCCGGAGGTTGACGGCGCCCTGCAGGGGGATCTGGCGAATCGTTTCGGCTTGTGGCTGGTGCTGGTGGTGCCGGGCGCTGACCCCGGCTCCGGGCGCCGCCGCCGCGTACGCGGAGGCGGGCAGGGTCCCGATGGCGAGAGCGGCGGCGGCCGCCGCGGTCGCCAGGCGGATGCGGGCACGGCTCATAGGGGCGACTCCTGTGACGGAGAAGGGGGATCACCCTGCTGGTGGCAGGGTGCGGAGCGAGTGCAGTGCTTCGAGTGATTCCAGTGCCTGTTGTGCTTCGGCCATGACGCGGGAGACGAGTTCCGCACAGGACGGAAGATCGTCGATCACCCCTGCGACCTGGCCCGATGCCATGACGCCGAGGTCCGTACGGCCCTCGACCATGGACGCCTTGAGGAGCATCGGGGTGTTCGCGGCGAGCAGGACCTGGCTCCAGGACAGGTCCTTGCCGTGTTTCATCGCGAGGCCGTCGCGGACCATCTGCGGCCAGCTCAGCCCGGACAGCTTCCGGAAGCCGGCCGCGTGCCGGACCGCCCGGACCAGCGCCCGGGTGCGGCCCGCCCGCTCCAGGGAGTCGACCAGCTCGGTACGGAGCATGCGGTGCGGCAGCCCGTCGACGGCCGTGGTGACGGTGACGTCCTTGACCGTGGCCTTCAGGTACTCGGCCTTCACGGCGTCCGGGACGGTCGAGTCCGAGGTCAGCAGGAACCGGGTGCCCATGGCGATGCCCGCGGCCCCGTACGACAGGGCCGCGACCAGGCCGCGCCCGTCGCTGAAACCGCCCGCCGCGATCACCGGGATGTCCACGGCGTCCACGACCTGCGGCAGCAGCACCGTCGTGGCCACGTCCCCCGTGTGACCGCCGCCCTCGCCGCCCTGCACGATCACCGCGTCGGCGCCCCACGCGGCCACCTTCTCGGCGTGCCGCCGGGCCCCGATCGACGGGATGACGACCACGCCCGCGTCCTTGAGCCGCCCGATCAGCTCCTGGGACGGCGCCAGCGCGAACGAGGCGACCCGCACCCCCTCGTCGATGATCAGCTGGGCGCGCTCGGCCGCGTCCCCGGCGTCCGCCCGCAGATTGACCCCGAAGGGGGTCCCGTCCGGCGTGCGGGACCTGACCTCGCGGACCGCCGAACGCAGCTGGTCCAGCGTCATCGTGGCCGAGGCCAGGATGCCCAGCGCCCCCGCGTTGGCCGCGCCCGACACCAGGCGGGGGCCGGCGACCCAGCCCATGCCCGTCTGCACGAGGGGGTGCTCGACCCCGACCAGCTTCGTGAAGGCCGTCTCCACCGCCATCGTCCTCGCCATCGCGTCAGACCCGCACTTCCCGGTCGCGCAGCCCCTTGGGGTCGATCACCTCGCGGATCAGCCGCAGCTCCTCGGCGGTCGGCTCGCGGGTGTACGGGACCTCGCCGGTGATCGCCGGCTCGAAGCCGCTCGCCGCCAGGACGTCCTCCACGGTGACGCCGGGGTGCAGGGAGGCCAGGCGCATCGAGTGACCGGGCCCGGCGAAGTCGAAGACCCCGAGATCGCTGACCACCCGGGGGAGGCGGTGGAAGCGGGTCACCCCGGCCGCCTCCGCACGGTCGTAGCCGACCCCGCTGACCATGTCGACGCGCTCGACGAACACCCGCTTCGAGTGCTTGGGCACCCAGTAACTCACCGGGTTGTTCAGGGTGTTCACGGGGGCGCCGCGCACCCCGAGGAGCTGGCGGGCCGGCCGCTCCCAGTCGCCGATGCAGGAGATGTTCTGATTGCCGAACCGGTCGATCTGACTGGCGCCCATCATCACGTGCCGCCGGCCGCCGGTGACCATCGTCAGGTGGCGCCGGTAGGGGAGCCAGCCCTCGGCCGTGCCGTCGAGCCCGACGAGCATCGCCTCGCCGTCGGTCAGCAGCAGATCGGGGGAGAAGGTCCGCTTCGCGAGCCGGGCCCCGAAGGAGGGGATCAGGCCCATCGGGCTGGCGAGCACCTCGCCGTTGTCGCGCCAGGCCTCGGCACAGGCGATCACGCAGTACTCGGCGCGGGAGACGGTGAGCGGGGCGGTGGTGGTGGCGTCGGTGGTCCTCACTGCTGCTCCTCGTGCCAGGTCCGGACGGCCAGCTGGTAGTCGTGCTCGCCCGCCCCGGACAGGAAGCGGTCGGCGAACTCGTTCCACGGGGTGGCCGCGTACAGCCTCTGGAAGGCCTCGTCGCGGTCGTAGTCGGGGACGCAGGAGGTGAAGTGCGCGCCGTTCGGGGTCTCCACGACCCCGGTCACGGAGTGCCGGCTGACGAGGAGGGACTGCGGGGGGCCGGACTTGGTGAGCTCGACGGTCTCGACGAGCTGCTCGCAGGAGACGTAGGCGGCGTCGGCGGCCTCGCAGAAGAGGTCGTCGAAGTACGGGTCCGGGCCCAGGTACTGGGCGTTGCCGAGGCGGTCGGCGCGGTTGAGGTGGACCAGCGCGGCGTCCATGCGCAGGGCCGGGACGGCGACGAGCTCCTCACCGTCGTCGTAGGGGGAGGTGACCGTACGCAGCTCCGGGTTGACCCGCATCACGTCGGAGCCGAGGCCCGCGCGGACGGGGAGGAAGGGGAGCCGGTTGGCGGCGGCGTGCAGGCCCCACATGAACATGGCCTCGTCGAGCTCGGTGAGGGTGAAGGCGGCGCGCTCGCGGGCGGCCCGGAAGTGCGGCTCCAGCGGGATGGAGTCCAGGGTGGCGAAGGGGGCGACCAGTCTGCGGATCCGGCCGGCGGCGGCCAGCAGGCCGACGTCGGGGCCGCCGTAGGAGATCACCGTGAGATCGGTGATCTCGGACCGGAGCAGTGCCCGCACCAGGGCCATGGGCTTGCGCCGGGATCCCCAGCCGCCGATGCCGATGGTCATCCCGCTGTGCAGCTGCCCGGCCACCTCGTCCGGGGTCATGGACTTGTCGGTCATGCGCGCTCTCCCTTCCCGAAGGTGTCGCGGACCCGGTCGGCCACCCCGCTGAGGTTGGCCTCGAAGGTGAAGCCCTGCTCGAAGCGGTAGCTGCGGCGCACGTCCACGGGGTCGATCCCGTTGATGGCCGCCTTGGCGAGCCGGATCAGGTAGCCGTCCTTCTTCGCGATCTCAGCGGCCAGCTCCAGGGCGGCGGCGCGCAGCTCCGCACGCGGGACCACCTTCCAGACCGAGCCGTGGGCGTGCAGTTCGGCGGCGGTCGCGGTGCGCGAGGTGTAGTACAGCGCGCGCATCAGGTGCTGCGGGACCAGCCGCGCCAGGTGGGTGGCGGCGCCGAGCGCGCCCCGGTCCAGCTCGGGCAGCCCGAAGGCGGCGTCCTCGGAGGCCACGATCGCGTCGGCGTTGCCGACGAGCCCGATGCCGCCGCCCAGGCAGAACCCGTTCACGGCCGCGACGACCGGCACCTCGCACTCGTACACGGCGGCGAAGGCCTCGTAGCAGCCCCGGTTGGCGCCGACCAGGGCGGCGTGTCCGGTGTCGCGCTGCATCTCCTTGATGTCGACGCCGGCGTTGAAGCCGCGGCCCTCGGAGGCGAGGACGACGCACCGGATCTCGGGGTCGCGGCCGGCCGCCCGCAGGGCGTCGGCGAGGTCGTACCAGCCCTGCACCGGGAGCGCGTTGACGGGTGGGAAGTCGACTGTGACGAGTGCGATGCCCTTGTCGGGGCTTGAGGTGGAGACACCCATGAGCGGATCAGCTACCTTTCCACCAAACATTTGTTAGGCGAGGAAGGTAGCAGCCTATGGAGCTCGACGGGAGGGTTGTCGTCGTCACCGGAGGAACCCGGGGCGTCGGCGCCGGGATCGCCCGGTCGTTCCTCGCGGCCGGCGCGGACGTGGTCGTCTGCGCCCGGCGGCCACCGGACCAGGAGGTGACGGCGGACGGCCGGAAGGCCGCCTTCACCCAGGTCGACCTGCGCGATCCCGCCGCCGTGCACGAGCTCTTCGGCGCGGTCGCCGGCCGGTACGGGCGACTCGACTGCCTGGTCAACAACGCGGGCGGCACCCCGTACCGGCTGCTGGGCGAGGGCGAGGCACAGCGCCACGCGCGCGTCGTCGAGCTCAACCTGCTCGCGCCGATGACCGCCTCGATCGCGGCCTACCCCTGGCTGCGCGAAACGCGGGGTTCGGTGGTCATGATCGGCAGCGTCAGCGGGACCCGCCCCTCGCCGGGTACGGCCGCGTACGGCGCCGCCAAGGCCGGGCTGGAGAACCTGGCCCGGTCCATGGCCGTCGAATGGGCCCCCGGCGTACGGGTCAACTCACTGCTCCTCGGCATGGTGCGGACCGAACTGGCCCACCTGCACTACGGCGACGAGACCGGCATCGCATCGGTCGCCGCCACGGTCCCGCTCGGGCGGCTGGCGGAACCCTCCGACGTGGGGGAAGCGGCGGTGTTCCTGGCCTCGGACCGGGCGGCGTACGTGAGCGGGGCGAGCCTGCTGGTGCACGGGGGCGGGGAGCGCCCGGCGTTCTTGGATGCGGCAACTGTCAACAAGGAGAGCTGAGATGGCGGGACTGTGTGAAGGCCGGGTCGTGATCGTGACGGGCGCGGGGCGGGGGCTGGGGCGTGCCCATGCGCTGGCCTTCGCGGCGGAGGGGGCGCGGGTCGTCGTGAACGACCTCGGGGTCGGGCTCGACGGGCTGCCGGGCCCGGACGGCCCGGCGGCCCAGGTGGTCGCCGAGATCCAGGCGCTGGGCGGTGAGGCGCTCGCGCACGGCGGGGACATCGCCACATCGCAGGGCGCGGCCTCACTGGTGACGGCGGCCGTGGACACCTTCGGACGCCTGGACACCCTCGTCAACAACGCGGGCTTCCTGCGGGACCGGATGCTGGTCAACCTGGACGAGGACGACTGGGACGCGGTCATGCGGGTCCACCTGAAGGGCCACTTCCTGCCGCTGCGGTCGGCGGCCGCGTGGTGGCGGGCGGAGGCGAAGGCGGGCCGGCCCGTGGCCGCCCGGGTGGTCAACACCTCTTCCGGGGCCGGCCTGCTGGGCTCGGTCGGCCAGGGCAACTACAGCGCGGCCAAGGCCGGCATCCTCGGCCTGACGATGGTCGCGGCGGAGGAGATGGGCCGCTACGGGGTCCAGGTCAACGCGATCGCCCCGGCCGCGCGGACCCGGATGACGGAGCGGACCTTCGCCGAGACCATGGCCGCCCCCGAGGCGGGCGGCTTCGACGCGATGGCCCCGGAGAACGTCTCCCCGCTGGTGGTGTGGCTGGGGGCGGACGCCTCGGCGGGGGTCACGGGCCGGGTCTTCGAGACGGAGGGCGGCCGGATCACGGTGATGGAGGGCTGGCGGCCGGGCCCCACGGCGGACCGGGGCGCGCGCTGGACCCCGGCGGAGGCGGGGGAGGCCACGTTGAAACTCCTCGCGGCGGCGCAGGCTCCGCTGCCGGTGTACGGCGCGCGGTAGCGGCCCCGGTCCGGTCCCGGCGGCGGGGGCGGAGGCTAAGGTTCCTGGTCCGGGACAAGAGCCGAAGGGACACGAACCGACGATGGCCGTCACACCGACCCCGCAGAAGATCACCACGTTTCTGATGTTCGAGGGACGGGCCGAGGAAGCCATGGGCTTCTACGTCTCGCTGTTCGACGACGCGGAGGTGCTCGCCGTCAGCCGCTACGGCCCCGACGAGACCGGACCCGGGGCCGGGCCCGCGGGAACCGTGCGCCACGCGACCTTCTCCCTGGCCGGACAGCAGTTCATGTGCATCGACAGCCCGGCCCAGCACGCGTTCGGCTTCACGCCCGCGGTGTCGCTGTACGTCCAGTGCGAGGACGACGCCGAGATCGACCGCCTCTACCGCGCGCTCGCCGAGGAGGGCCAGGAGCTGATGCCCCTGGGCTCGTACGGATTCAGCCACCGGTTCGGCTGGGTGAACGACCGCTTCGGCGTCTCCTGGCAGCTGAACGTCGCGGCCCCGCCCAGCGCGGGCGGGTGAGGGGCCGGGCCGCGGTCGCCTCCTGGGGGAGCGCGTCGCGGGCCGGCTCCCGCTGGTCGGCGAGCCGGCCTACGAGGGGGTGTCCTGCCGGCCAGGCCGGGCTCGCGGCTCCCTGATGCGGCCCGGCCGGCGAGACACCCCCACGGCTGAAACGGCGTGCCACGGAAGCGGGCCCGGCCCCCTGGCGAGGGGTCGGGACCGAGTCTTCATCGGTGCGATGTCCTATGACTACCCGCTACATCCACTCGCTGAACCGCAACCAGCCCAACATGTTGTCCATTTCCTGCTCCGAGACCGCCGGCCGCGGGTCCTGAGGCCGCGCGGCCGCCGCCCGGCCGGGCCCCGGCCCGGGCCCGTACAGCTCGCGCCGCACGGCCCGCACGCAGGCCGGTACGGCCGGTCCCAGCATGGCCAGTTCGCGCTCTCCCCGGCAGGAGGACACCAAGACCCTGATGGGGGAGACCTGCCCCGGACCGGGCGCGACGATCGGCCCGGCCATGGCCTTCAGCCGGGCGGCCGTCAACGCCATCGCCGCCGGACTCGGCCGACGGCGCGGGGGCGCCGGGCCGGGCGGGCCGCCCGGCCGGCGGGCCCTGGGGGCGGCGGGCTCGCACGGCTCGCCGCCCCCGGGGCGCAGCCCTCAGGTCAGGAGAGCTTGCCGTTGTAGTCCGGCAGCTTGACGGTGCGCTCCGCGTGACCGCCGACGAGGTCGGTCGGGCTGTTGCCGATATTGGCGATGATCGTGTAGCCGCGCGCCTCGATCTCCGCCCGCTTGCCCGTCTTGTAGGCGCTGACCTCCTCGAACAGATCGGGCAGGTCACGGACGTAGAGCCCCGAGACCGGGTAGCCCACGGCCTTGAGGTTGCGCTCGGTGAGGGAGTGGATGATCCCGGGGCGGGCGGTGACGAAGAAGACCGCGACGCCGCGCGCGTGCGCGTACTGGGTCAGCGCGCGGACCTTGGTGATCGCGGGGGTCGGGAAGGTCCAGAACCAGTGGAAGTCCGTCTCCAGCGAGGTGTTGTCGATGTCGAGGACGAGGGCGGGCTTCTCGCCGGCGGGCGAGGCGGCGATGCGCGCCTCGATGGCGGGCCGGGCCGCGTCGATCACGGCGGCGACGTCCCGCTGCCAGGTGGCGTAGTCGATGCCGAGGATCGCGGCGTTGCCGCCGGGCGCCGAGGCGGCCGCAGGCGCGGACGCGGACGCGGATGCGGCCGCGGATACGGGCGCGGATACGGGCGCCGGCGCCGGGACGGGCGCGGCCTGGGCGGCGGTGGCCGGAACCAGCGTCAGGACGGCGGCGGCTGCGGCCACGCCGGCGGCGGCGGTACGGGGCATACGGGTGCGGCGGGTGCTGCGCATGGGGGGCGCTCCCTGGGTCACGAGTTGGCATGTACGTGCCCAGAGTTGGCGAGAATCGAACCCATGTCTACTGGCCGGTAGGAAACTTTTCGTGGCCGCGTGATGAATGATCTACCTCTGTTCTTGGCCAGTGCTCCGCCCTTCAGGGCGGGGTGAGGGCCATCCCTTGGCCCGGAGGCGCGGAGCGCCGGAGTGCTCTGCGTCTGCGGGGTGACGGTCAGACGGGACGTTGCTGGTTTTCGATGTACTGCCTGACGGCGGTCAGGGGTGCCCCTCCGCACGATCCGGCGAAGTAGGAGCCGGACCAGAAGTGTCCGCCCCACAGGTACCGGCGGACGTGGCTGTCGTACTCCTGGCGCAGCCTGCGGGAGCTGACGCCCTTGAGGGAGTTGACCAGCTTGGAGAGCTGGACTTTCGGCGGGTAGTGCACGAGCAGGTGCACGTGGTCCTGTTATCCGTTGAACTGTTTCAGCTCGGCCTCGAAGTCGGCGCAGACCTCCCGCATGATCTCTTCGGTGCGGGTCGGCATGGCGTCGGTGAACGCCTTCCTCCTGTACTTGGTGACAAAGAGCAAGCGAACGTGCAGGTTATGGACAACATGGCGACCGGTTCTGACATCGGGATGGGGGTTCCAGCGCGGTGACATAAACCAACGCTAGGCTCTCGATCGTGAGTGAAGACACCCTGGTGAAGCGGCAGTTCGGGCACCGCGCCCGTCTTTCGCTGTCACGCTCCGAGGTGTTGAAGACTGATGGTCAGGCGCACGCGGCCCGCACCATGTGGAACCTGCTGCACGCCTGGTGGCGGATGATGCCGAAGGAAGAACGGACTCTCGCGAACGCGGACGCCGCGATCCGCCAGGCCCGCGAGGACATCGACTTTCTCGCTGTCCTTCCCGCACAGGCCGCACAAGCGGTGTTGAAGACGTATTTCCAGGCGTGGAAGAACTGCTGGGACGGCCGCGCCGACACCCCGAACTTCAAGGGCCGGTTCCGCACGGTGATGTCCGTGGACATCCCGCAGGGCCGGGACCTAAACATCACCCGCGTGCACCGCCGCTGGGGGATGGCCAACATTCCCAAGGTGGGCCGTGTCCGGTTCCGGTGGACCAAGGACCTGCCCGTCGGCAGGCATGCCAACGCGGAGAACCGGATCACCGGGGCGCGGCTGACCAAGGACGCGCTCGGCTGGCACATCGCCTTCCGTGTCCAGACCCTTCAGGCCAAGCCGGAGCCCCACCAGGGGCCGGAGGTCGGCATCGACGTGGGCGTCACCGTGCCCATCGCTCTCTCGGACGGTGAGACGTACGAGCACGGCGAGTGGCTGACGGAGAGGGAGCAGGCGAAGCTCCTGCACCTGGAGCAGCGCGCCGCGCAGCGTAAGCGACACCGCAAGCCCGGCGAACCCACCAGCCGCCGACTGCAGCACACCTACGACCAGATCGCAGGACTCCGTGCGAAAGCCAAGCGCAGGGCCCTGGACTGGCAGCACCGGACGACCACCGCCATCGCCCGCAGATACGGCACAGTCGTGGTCGAAGCGCTCACCATCACGAACATGGTCAAGTCCGCCAGGGGAACCAACGAGGAGCCGGGAAGGAACGTCGCCCAGAAATCCGGGCTGAACCGATCGATCAGCGGGGAGGCGTGGGGCCGTGCGGTCACCATGCTGACGTACAAGACCGCCCAGCGTGGCGGCGCCCTGCACAAGGTCCCGGCCCCCAACACTTCCCGGCGATGCTCCGCGTGCGGCTTCATCACGCCCGGGAGCCGGGAGTCCCAGGCCGTGTTCGTGTGCAAGAACCCGGACTGCGGCTGGTCGGGCAACGCCGACTGGAACGCGGCCCGGAACGTGTTGCATCTGTACCGGATGGGCCACGCGCTCATCCCGGCTGCCGGGAGGGCAGTCGTCAGGCGTGCCAAGCGCGTCAAGCCCGCTGCCGCAAGGTAAGCGGGAATCTCCCGGCTTCAGCCGGGAGAGCACTTCAAGTGGTGCAGTCGAGGACGGTGCGGCACAGCCCGCACCGGGCCCGCAGCCGCCCGCACACCGGCACCCGCAGCCGCTGCGCGCACACCGGACACGGGAAGCTCACCCGCAACCCGGCGCCGTCCCCCTGCTGTTCGAAGCGGTACGCCGAGCCGTCGGCGGGACCGGCCCCGGCGCGCCGCGCCTTCGCGTACCGCCGCCGCGCCAGCGGCCCGGCGGCCGTCAGCGGGGCCCGGCGGTGGTCGCGCCCGGCCAGCGCGCGCCCGCGCACGTAGGCCTCGTACGCCTGGGGGCTGGCGAACCAGGGGGCGGGGTCCTCGCCGAACAGGGCGGCGCGCTTGGCGAGGACGTAGCCGAACTCCTCCGGCGTGAGATAGCCGAACCTCTGGTGGGTCAGCGCGTCCTCGCGGTAGGCGTCCAGGAGCAGCCAGCCCGCCCCCAGGTACGCGGCGGCGGTGTCGGTGAGGATCTCGTTCTCCTCGGTGCCGGGGAAGCGCAGGTCCAGGCGGTGCAGCAGGACGTGGGCCACCTCGTGCGCGAGGGCGGCCGCCAGGTCGCGGCGGTGGGTGCGGAAGCGGTCGTTGACCTCGACGAAGTACTCGGGGCCCGCGGTCAGCTCCACGGTGGCGGCCTGCTCCATCGCCCGGAAGGAGACCACCATGCGCGCGTCGGGCAGCCGTAGCGCGCGCACCGTCGCGGCGGCCACCCGCTGCGCGCCCAGGTGGAGGTCGTCGGTGGCGCCGAAGGCGGCGTCGGCGGGGGCGAAGCTCGTGTCGTAGGCGCGGATCCCGTCGGCCGACAGCCGGCGGAAGAGCGCGGTGATCGAGGCGCGCACGGTCGCCAGATGCGGAAATCCGTGCTCGATGGGGCCGACCGGCCCCCTGTTCTCCGTCACCGAGCCCTCCTTACCGCAATCCCTGCCGTTGGGGCGGGGGTTGGCCGAAATTGCCTTCTTGATGTCCACCACACGCCTGTTGTGTCATGGACCCGTCATTCACCCGATGACGCGCACGCACGGCCCAACCCCCCACGAAAGGCAGTGTGTTGACTGTGACCACCCTTGTGCAGTTCATGAAGCGCACCCTCGCCGTCGGCGCGGTAGCCCTCGCCGCCGTCAGCCTCCAGCCCGGCACCGCCACCGCCGGCCCGGCACCCGTCGTCGGCGGCACCCGCGCCGCCCAGGGCGAGTTCCCCTTCATGGTGCGCCTCTCCATGGGCTGCGGCGGCGCCCTCTACACCCAGCAGATCGTCCTCACGGCCGCCCACTGTGTGAGCGGCTCCGGCAACAACACCTCCATCACCGCCACCGCCGGAGTCGTCGACCTCAACAGCTCCAGCGCCATCAAGGTCAAGTCCACCAAGGTCCTCCAGGCCCCCGGCTACAACGGCAAGGGCAAGGACTGGGCCCTCATCAAGCTCGCCAAGCCCATCAACCTGCCCACCCTCAAGATCGCGGACACCAAGGCCTACGACAGCGGCACCTTCACCGTCGCCGGCTGGGGCGCCACCCGCGAGGGCGGCGGCCAGCAGCGCTACCTGATGAAGGCCACCGTCCCCTTCGTCTCCGACGCCACCTGCAAGGCCGCGTACGGCAACGACCTCGTCCCCAGCGAGGAGATCTGTGCCGGCCTGCCCCAGGGCGGCGTCGACACCTGTCAGGGTGACTCCGGCGGCCCCATGTTCCGCCGCGACAACAACAACGCCTGGATCCAGGTCGGCATCGTCAGCTGGGGCGAAGGCTGCGCCCGGCCGAACTACCCCGGCGTCTACACCGAGGTCTCGACCTTCGCCGCCGCGATCAAGAGCGCCGCGGCAGGCATGTAGCTCCTCCCGCCCGTCCCGTTCGTCCCGCCCGCCCTTCCGGCCGGTCACGCACCGGCCGGAAGGGCGAGGGGGTGCCCTGCCGATCAGGCCGGGCTCACGGGCCCAGGCACCTAGCCCAGCGCGATGGCCCGCAGCGCGGCCAGATGCCGCTGATAGACCGCCCGGCCCTCGGCGGTCAGCGAGAGCCAGGTGCGCGGACGCCGCCCGACCCGGCCCTTGCGGACCTCCACCCAGCCCGCCTCCTCCAGCGCCGCTACCTGCTTGGACAGCACCGAGTCCGAGACCTCGACCAGGTCCCGTACGAAACCGAACTCGGCCTTGTCCAGCGGAGCCAGCGCCGCCACCACCGACAGCCGTACGGGCGCGTTGAGCAGCGGCGCGAGGTCGTGCCGCGGATGCCCGCCCCGCTTCGCGTCCGCCCCGGTGTCCACAGCCGGTTCTTCGGTCATACCGCACCCCTCGTCTCGGTCCAGGCGCCGACGGCCAGCGGCAGCGCACACGCCAGCGCGGCCACCGCCGCGAACGGCACGCCGTGGCCGAACGCCGCGGTGCCGAGCGTGATCGACAGGGCGAACACCACCGCCCAGGACCCCACCAGCACCCCGTGCTTCACACCGAACCCCCGTCGCACCACGCGCTGCCGCGCCGCGTACACGCTCAGCCCGGTCACCAGCAGCGCGTTGGTCACCGCGAACACCACCCCCGAGAGTGGCCCGTGCCACAGCACGGCGATCGGTACGAGCACCAGCTGCCCGGCCGCGAACGCCCACAGGTAGCGCGCGTACCAGCCACTGCGCTGCCGCGCCGCCTGCTCCAGACCCGCCGCCCGGCCCAACGCCCCGACCGCCTTCGCCGACTCCTGCATGGTTCCCCCTCGCTCGCACACGGATGACCGTCCCTAGCTGATTTCCACTATGGCGAGTACTTTCCATTCTGGCAAGTGTCGGGTGCCGTCTCACAGGCCGACTGCCAGAGGAACCGACGGCCGCCGCCACGTATTCTCGGGAACCATGAACATCAGCGACCTCGACAACGGCACCGGCACGGGCGCGGCCGACGACGCCGCAGGCATCGACGAGAGCGTCACCGCCGAACTCGCCCGCCTGCGCGACAGCATCGACAACATCGACGCCGCCGTCGTCCACATGCTCGCCGAACGCTTCAAGTGCACCCAGCAGGTCGGCCACCTCAAGGCCAGGCACCAGCTGCCCCCCGCCGACCCGGGCCGCGAAGCCAGCCAGATCGCCCGCCTGCGCCAGCTCGCCGAGAACGCCAAACTCGACCCCGCCTTCGCCGAGAAGCTCCTCAACTTCATCATCGCCGAGGTCATCCGCCACCACGAGACGATCGCTGCGGGCGAAGAGTAGAAGACCGGGGTCCGGCCGCCCACTGGGGCAGCATGGGCCCCATGTCCGCACTGACGCGCAACGAAGCGCAGCTCCGAGCCCAGCTCCTCGACGTCCAGCACTACGCCGTCACCCTCGACCTCACCGGCGACGACGAGACCTTCGACTCCACCACCGTCGTCCGGTTCACCGCCCGCACCGCCGCAGACACCTTCATCGAGCTGAAGCCCGTCGAGCTGCGCTCGGCCACCCTCGACGGCAACCCCCTCGACCCGGCCACCCTCGCCGACGACCGCCTCCCCCTCAACGGCCTCACCGAAGGCCCCCACGAGCTGCACCTCGACACCCGCATGCGCTACTCCCGCACCGGCGAGGGCCTGCACCGCTTCACCGACCCCGCCGACGGCCACACCTACGTCTACAGCCAGATGTTCCTGGACGACGTCCAGCGGGTCTTCCCGGCCTTCGACCAGCCCGACCTCAAGGCCGTCTTCGAATTCACCGTCACCGCCCCCGCCCACTGGACCGTCCTCGCCAACGGCATCACCACCCGCACCGCCGCCGCCCCCGACGGCAGCGGCGCAGCCATCTGGCAGTCCGCCCCCACCCCCCTCATCTCCACCTACCTCGCCGCCGTCGCCGCCGGCCCCTGGCACAGCATCCGCACCGAACACGCCGGACTGCCCTTCGGCATCCACTGCCGCCAGTCCCTCGCACCCCACATGGACGTCGACGCCGAGGAAATCCTCTCCATCACCAAGGCCTGCTTCGACCGGTACCAGGAGAAGTTCACCGAGCCCTACCCCTTCGACTCCTACGACCAGGCCTTCGTACCCGAGTTCAACGCCGGCGCCATGGAGAACCCCGGACTCGTCACCTTCCGCGACGAGTTCATCTTCCGCTCCGCCGTCACCGACACCGAACGCCAGTCCCGCGCCATGGTCATCGCCCACGAGATGGCCCACATGTGGTTCGGCGACCTCGTCACCCTCGCCTGGTTCGACGACATCTGGCTCAACGAATCCTTCGCCGAATACATGGGCTACCAGACCCTCACCGAAGCCACCCGCTTCACCGACACCTGGACCGACTTCGGCGTCACCCGCAAGCCCTGGGGCTACGACGCCGACCAGCGCCCCTCCACCCACCCCGTCGCCCCCGCCCCCGAAGACGTCCCCGACACCGCCTCCGCCCTCCTCAACTTCGACGGCATCTCCTACGCCAAGGGCGCCTCCGCCCTGCGCCAACTCGTCGCCTGGCTCGGCGAGAAGGACTTCCTGGCCGGCATCAACACCCACTTCGCCCGCCACAAGTTCGCCAACGCCTCCCTCGCCGACTTCATCGACTCCCTCGCCGCCCACACCGAACGCGACGTCCGCGCCTGGTCCGACATCTGGCTGCGCACCACCGGCATCGACACCCTCACCCCCCGCATCGAGGAGTCCGAGGGACGCCCCGACACCCCCGCCGGCTGGACCCTCACCGTCGACCGCGGCGGCAGCCGCCCCCACCACATCGCCGTCGGCGTCTACGACCGCGACCCCGTCGACGACCGCTTCCTCGAACTGCGCGAACTCCTCGACCTCGACATCCCCTCCGACGAGATCATCTCGGTGACCGGAGCCCGCCCCGCCCTCCTCGTCCTCAACGACGTCGACCTCACCTACGCCAAGGTCCGGCTCGACGAAACCTCCGTCGAAACGGTCCTGCGCGGCCTCTCCGGCATCCCCGACGCCCTCACCCGCGCCGTCGTCTGGAACGCCCTGCGCGACATGGTCCGCGACGGCGAACTCGACCCCCACGACTACCTGGCCACCGCCGCCGCGCACCTGCCCGAGGAGGACGACCTGGCCATCGTCCAGGGCGTCCTCGCCTTCGCCCGCACCCAGGTCGCCGTACGCTACCTCGCCCACGAAGAGCAGGCCGCCGCGCTCGCCACCCTCACCACCATCGCCCGCGACCTGCTCCGGCGTACCGAGGACGGCTCCGAGCCCGGCATGCGCCTGACCGCCGTACGCACCCTCGTCGACAGCGCCACCCAGCCCGACACCATCGCCGCCTGGCTCACCGACGACACCGTCCCCGGCGGCCCCGCACTCGACCCCGAACTGCGCTGGCGCATCCTCGGCCGCCTCGCCGTCCTCGGCGCCGTCGGGGAGACCGAGATCGACGCCGCCCTCGCCGCCGACACCAGCGCCACCGGCCAGGAAGGCGCCGCCCGCTGCCGCGCCGCCCTCCCCACCGCCGAGGCCAAGGCCGCCGCCTGGGACCGCCTCTTCCACGACGACAGCCTGTCCAACTACCTCTTCAGCGCCACCGCCCAGGGCTTCTGGCAGCCCGAACAGGCCGAACTGCTCACGCCGTACGTCACCCGCTACTACCCGGAGGCCGTCGCCCTCGGCGCCCGCCGCGGCCCGGCCATCGGCGAGGCCGCCGGCCGCTGGGCGTTCCCCGCGTACGCCATCGACGAGTCCCACCTCCAGGCCGGCCACACCTGCCTCACGAACCCGGACATCCTCCCCCTCCTGCGCCGCAAACTGGTCGACCAACTCGACGACCTCGCCCGCGCCCTCCGGGTCCGACAGGCGTAACCCCCTGCGGGGGGCTCGGCGAAACGGGGGCCGGGGCCGGGGCCGACACCCGGCCCCCGCCCCGGCACCCCACTCCGGCACCGCCCCCGGCAAGCCGCACCACCCCCCGGCCAAGCCGCCCGCAGGGCCCCGGTCGGCTCGGACAAACCCCGGCGGTTACCCCATTCGGGTCTGATCGTTGTACAGGCCGGGTGCCTCCCACCGCACCCGGCCAGCCCCGGAGGACCCCGATGACCGCGCCGCCCGGCACACGCACACCGCCCCCACTCGCCGGCGGCCCCCACGGCCCCACCGCCCTGCGCCCCCTCCTCGACACCGTCCTCGACGCACTGCGCACCGGCGCCGAGGACCGCGGCGGCCCCCTTCCCGCCGGCGGCCCCGACGCCGTCACCGCCCGCGTCCGCACCGCCCTCGGCGACGCCGGCGTACTCCCCGCCCACGGCACCGGCGCCCACGAAGCCCTCCGCACCCTCGTACACACCCTCGCCGCCGGCGCCGCCGACCCCGCCGACCCCCTCTGCGCAGCCCACCTGCACTGCCCCCCGCTCGCCGTCGCAGCCGCCGCAGACCTCGCCGCCAGCGCCCTGAACCCCTCCCTCGACTCCTGGGACCAGGCCCCCGCCGCCTCCGCCGTCGAAGCCCTCCTCACCCGCACCCTCGCCGCCGAGTTCTACGACACCCCCCACGCCGACGCCCTCGTCACCACCGGCGGCACCGAAGCCAACCAACTCGCCATCCTCCTCGCCCGCGAACGCCACGGCCCCGCCCTCACCGTCCTCCACGGAGCCAACGCCCACCACTCCGTCCCCCGCGCCGCCTGGCTCCTCGGCCTGCCCCCGGCCACCGAACTCCCCACCCCCGCCGGCACCCTCGACCCCGCCCGCCTCGCCGAAGCCCTCGCCACCACCCCCGGCCCCACCCTCGTCACCGCCACCGCAGGCACCACCGACGCCGGCCTCATCGACCCCCTCCACCGCATCGCCGACCTCTGCGACCGCTACGGCGCCGACCTCCACATCGACGCCGCCTACGGCGGCCTCCTCGCCCTCAGCCCCCGCCACCGCGACAAACTCGCCGGACTCGGCCGCGCCCACTCCCTCACCATCGACCTGCACAAACTCGGCTGGCAGCCCGTCGCCGCAGGCCTCCTCGCCGTCCCCGACACCACCCTCCTGGCCCCCCTCGCCCACCAGGCCGACTACCTCAACGCCACCGACGACACCGAAGCCGGCCTGCCCGACCTCCTCGGCCGCTCCCTGCGCACCACCCGCCGCCCCGACGCCCTCAAGATCGCCACCACCCTCCGCGCCCTCGGCCGCGACGGCCTCGCCGCACTCATCGACCGCACCATCGACACCGCACACCACCTCGCCCGGCTCCTCGACGCCCACCCCGGCTTCGAACTCCACGCACCCCCCACCCTCACCACCGTCCTCTTCCGGCCCACCCACGCCGACGACGACCACCTCGCCACCCTGCGCCGCACCCTCCTGCACCAAGGCCGCGCCGTCCTCGGCCGCACCCACGCCGACGGCCGCCTGTGGCTCAAAGCCACCCTGCTCAACCCGCACACCACAGCGGGGGACCTGGACCAGCTCATCTCCCTCCTGGAAGGCAGCACCCACCGATGACCGCCCAGCTCGACGCCCCCCACGACCTCGTCGGAATCGGGATCGGCCCCTTCAACCTGTCCCTCGCAGCCCTCGCCCACGGCCTGCCCCGACAAGGAGCCGGCGAACTCGCCACCGCCTTCTACGACCAGCGCCGCGACTTCCGCTGGCACCCCGGACTCCTCATCGAAGGAGCCACCCTCCAGGTCCCCTTCCTCGCCGACCTCGTCACCCTCGCCGACCCGGCCAGCCCCTGGAGCTTCCTCAGCTACCTCAAGCACGAGGAACGGCTCTTCCCCTTCTACTTCGCCGAGCAGTTCCACATCCACCGCGCCGAATACGACGCCTACTGCCGCTGGGTCGCCGACCGCGTCCCCGGACTCCACTTCGGCCACCAGGTCGACGCCGTCCGCTGGAACCCCGAACGCGACCTCTTCGAAGTCGACTTCACCCAACTCGACGCCACCGGCGAAGCCGAAGCCCTCGGCCGCACCTACACCCGCAACCTCGCCCTCGGCATCGGCACCGCCCCGTACGTCCCCGAACCCCTGCGCCCCCTCGCCGACGCCCCCACCGTCCCCGTCATCCACTCCGCCGACTACCTCGACAACCGCCCACGCATCCTCGGCGCCGAACACGTCACCGTCATCGGATCGGGCCAGTCCGGCGCCGAAGTCTTCCTCGACCTCCTCCGCGCCCGCCCCGCCGGCCGCGAACGCCTCACCTGGCTCGCCCGCACCCCCTCCTTCGCCCCCATGGAGTACTCCAAGCTCGGCCTCGAACACTTCACCCCCGACTACACCCGCTACTTCCACTCCCTCCCCGAACCCGTACGCGACCAGCTCGTCCCCGCCCAATGGCAACTCCACAAGGGCATCGACGCCGACACCATCGCCGCCATCCACGCCGAGCTCTACCGCCGCACCCTCCACGGAGGCTGGCCCGACACCGTCCTCACCCCCGGAGTCAGCGTCCGCACCGCCGGCCGCGTCGCCACCACCAAGGTCGAACTCCACCTCGAACACATCGAGCAGGGCACCCGCTCCCGCCTCACCACCGACGCCGTCATCCTCGCCACCGGCTACCAGGAGCGACCGCTCGGCAACCTCCTCGCAGGCCTCGACCCGTACCTGCGCAAGGACTCCTCAGGCCGCCCCCGCATCGACGACCGCTACCGGATGATCCTCGACCCCACCGTCACCGGCAGCATCTTCGTCCAGAACGGCGAACGCCACACCCACGGCGTCGGCGCCCCCGACCTCGGCCTCGCCGCCTGGCGCAGCGCCGCCATCCTCAACACCCTCACCGGCAAAGAGCCCTACCCCCAGCCGGCCCGCACCGCCTTCACCACCTTCGGCCTCGACCAGCGCGAACACACCCGCCCCCGCCCCGCCGGCGAACTCCTCCCGCTCGTCGAGCACCTGTAGGAGGCACCCTTACGGGGCACCCGAAACCCGCCCCCACCACCGGCATTAGGGTCGCCGCATGCAGCGAACCAGTGCCGACGGGGTCACCGTCCTGTGGACGTCCGCGCCCACCCCCGGCCCCCTCACCGCCCAGCTCTCCTTCGGGACCGGGGTCCGCGACGAAACCGCCCCCACCATGGGCGTCACCCGCGTCATCGAAGCCCTCGTGATGTCCACGACCGGCAGCCGCCTCCACGAGTTCACCAGCGCGGTCGACACCGAGACGACGTCCTTCCACGCCAAGGGCACCCCCCAGGACATCACCGACTTCCTGCACACCGTCTGCGCGGTCCTCTCCGGCCTCCCGCTGCACCGCACCGAACACACCGCCCGCCTCCTCGGCATCCACGGCGCCCGCATACCGGAGCACCAGGCGGCAGAACCCCTCAGCGCCCGCTACGGCCCCCACGCCACCGGCCTGCTCATGCACCACCACCCCGCCATGTACGACCACATCACCCCCGACACCGTCGCCGCCCACGCCGCCACCCACTTCACCCGCGGCAACGCCGTCCTCGCCCTCGACGGCCCCCCACCCCCCGGACTCACCCTCCCCCTGCCCGACGGACCCCGACCCCGGCGCACCGCACCCCCCGCACGCACCCCCGCCTCCTGGCAGCACCGCCCCGTCGCCACCGCCTCCCTCCTCCTCACCTCCGGCACCGGCGACCCCACCGCCGACGCCGCCCACCTCATCCTGCGCCGCCGCGTCGAACACACCGCCCGCGACCTCAGAGGCGTCAGCGACAACGTCACCGCCCACCGCTTCCTCCGCGACCGCCTCACCTTCGACCGCGTCCTCCTCCTCGACCTCCGCGACGGCAGCGCCGAGACAGCGGCCGAGATCCTCTGGCACGAAACCCTCCGCCTCACCCGCGAAGGACCCGCACAGGACGAACTCGACACGTTCACCACACACACCCGCGCCGCCCTCGACTTCACCCACGGCCACTGGCACTCACTCGAACGGGCCGTCACCGCCGAGCACTTCGGCATCCCCTACCTCGACGACCGCACCCTCCTGGAGCGCTACGCCGCCATCACCCCCCAGGACGTCCGCACCCACCTCGAACGCGCCCTCACCGACGCCGTGCTCGTCGTACCCCACCAGGTCTTCCCCCAGCTCAGAACCCTCCAGCGCACCCCCCTGCCCAACTCCGACTGCTGGCGCCTGGGCGGCGAACACCCCCCGACCCCCGGCACCCACTTCCGCATGCACCGCTTCCGCCGCGCCACGACCCCCCGCCACGAGCACGGCAGCTACGTCCTCACCCCCTGGGGCCTGGTCACCCGCGACGCCAACGGCGACGAACACGACATCCGCTTCGACCAGGTCGCCCTCCTCACCCACGACGGCCCCGGCCGCACCGTCCTCACCGGCTGCGGCTGCGACATGCACGTCCACCCCCACCAGGTCGCCCGCGGCGAACGACTCGTCGCCGCCCTCGACGCCGCCGTCCCCGCCCACCTCGCCCGCACCACCCCCTGAACGCACACGGGGGCCGGGACCCGCCGCCGCGGACCCCGGCCCCCAAGGGCTACCAGTGCCTAGAACACCGGCACGCCCGCCCGCGTCAGACGCCAGTCCACCGAAGCGAACTGCGCCGGATCGACCGTCCCCTTCGCCTTCACCCACTGGATGATCGTGTTACGGATCTCGTCCGAGTTCGCCCACACCTGCTTCGCCTGCGGAACGTGCGGGAAGTTACCGCCACCCGAAGCCCGGTAGTTGTTCACCGCCAGCACGAACTGCCCCGCCGGATCCACCGGCTTCCCCTGGAACGACAACCCCGTGATCCGCGAACCCACCGGCTGCGCGATATCGATGTCGTACACCAGCCCGTACACCGCGTCGTAGTTGTAGTCCGGAACGCTCTCGGCGTTCGTCAGCTTCGCCGGATCCACCGGAGCACCCGGCGCCGTCTGCACGTAGTACCGCGCCGAGTACTCCAGATAGTCCTTCACCTGCGCGCCCGTCAGCAGCCGCGCCTCCATCGTGTTCTCGAACGGATACAGACCCGCCGCATCCCTGATCGTCACCTGACCCGCCGGGATCGCCGCCGTCCGCGAGAAGCACGACGCCTGCGACAGCACCGGCAGCGCCGCCCACTCCGAACCGGCCAGCGCCCCCTTCACCGTCTCCGCCTGCACATGGTTGATCAGATCGATGATCGCGACATCCTTGACCGGCCCCTCCGCCGACGACATCGCCTGCGTCGACGTACCGATCACCTGGTTCACATACGCCACGACCTTGCGGTGCTCGTCCGACAGCAACCCCGTGATCTTCGGGTCCTCCGCCACCGTGTTCGAGTTCAGCACCTTCGCCGCGACCTTCGCCACCGACCAGCGGCCCTTCGCCCACGTCAGCTCGAAGTCGAACAGCGTCAGCCGCTGCCCCCACTTCAGCGGCTCCGACAGCACCACGTCCTTGCCGGTCGCCTTGTTCTTCACCCGGTACTCGGGAATCTCCGTGTGCGCGTGCCCCACCAGGATCGCGTCGATCCCCGGCACCTGCTCCGCCATCAGCGCCGCCGCGTTCTCCACGTGCGGCAACTGGTCCCCGTACGACGACGTACCGCTCGAACCCGAATGCGCCGACACGATCACCACATCGGCACCCATCGACCGCAGCTTCGGCACGTACTTCGCCGCCTGCTCCTCCAGCCCCGGGAACGTCATCTTCCCCTGCACGTTCGCCTTGTCCCACAACGCGATACCCGGGTTCGTCAGCCCCAGCACCGCCACCTTCACATCACGCCCGTGCGGAGTCCGCAGACAGTGCATGCTGTACGGCGCGAACGCCGGCCGCAGGGTCTTCGCATCCAGCGCGTTCGCCCCCAGCAGCGGGAAATCACACTGCTCCTCGAACTTCCGCAGCACCGGTATCCCGTAATTGAACTCGTGGTTCCCCAGCGCCGCCGCGTCATAACCGATCGCGTTCATCGCCTGCGCCATCGGGTGCACCGGACCCCGCCGCGCGGTGATCGGATCCACCTTCGCGTAGTAGTACGACAGCTGCGTGCCCTGGATCGTGTCACCCGCGTCGATCAGCAGCGTGTTACGCCGCCCCTTCTCCGCCCGCACCTGCTCCACCAACGTGGAAATCTTCGCCAGACCGACGTCGTTGTGCGCCTTGTCGTCGAACTCCTTGTCCGTGAAGTAGTCCCAGTTGAAGACATTCCCGTGCAAGTCGGTCGTACCCATCACCGTGAACGAGTACGTCCGCGCCCGGGACCCGGACCCCGCCACCTCCTGCGCAGCCGCAGCCGCAGCGGCCGGGGTACTCGTGGCCCCCGCCAACGCCACAGCCGCACCCGTCGCCGCCGTACTACCCAGGAAAGTCCTACGGTCGAACGCCATACCATCTCCCTTTTGAGGCCTGAACAACGCGCGTAGATTCTGACCCAGCAGTAACAAGCCGCAACACCCCCGCCAGGTTTCGATCCGGTGACCACACCCGAACGAGCGACAGTGCGACAGTGAAACCATGACCCAGGACGCATCGCACCAGCCCTACGGAACCCCCGAAGTACCCCGCGTAGCAGTCCGCGGCGAAGCCCGCATCGAAGTCGACCCCGAGATCGCCCGCATCGGAATCACCGTCAGCGCCCGCGGCACCGACCGCCGCACCGCACTCGAAGACCTCACCCGCCGCAACAACACCGCCCTCGACCTCATCAAGAGCTACGGCGACCCCGTCGAAAAACTCGAAACCGGGGCCTTCTCCATCACCCCCGAACTCACCCGCCACGGCCGCGCCGAACGCATCCGCGCCTACCACGGCCGCGTCCACATCACCGCCGAACTCAGCGACTTCACCACCCTCGGCGAACTCACCACCCGCCTCGCCGACCTCGAACTCACCCAGGTCGACGGCCCCTGGTGGGCCCTGCGCCCCACCTCGCCCGCCCACGGCCAAGCCCGCCGCCAAGCCGTACTCGAAGCCGTCCAGCGCGCCCGCGAATACGCCGAAGCCCTCGGCGCGAACCTCGCCGCCCTCGTCGAACTCGCCGACCTCGGCGCCGAGAACGCCGCCCCCTTCGCCGCCGCCCCCGGCGCCGGCATGCGCACCATGGCCTTCAGCACCGCCGAGGACGCCGGCCCCCCGCCCCTCGACCTCGAACCCCAGCGCCAGACCGTCTACGCACAGGTGAACGCCCGCTTCACCATGACCCCGCCACAACTCTGAAGAACCCACAAAAGACGCCCCGGGGGTGCTCATCAGAGCACCCCCATGCACATTCAACACTTGTCAACAACCTTTTGCCCAACGGTTGTTGATTGGACACCCGGAAGCGATTACCTACCCGCAGGTAGGGGAATACGCTCGCCTCATGCGCCGAGCGAAAATCGTATGTACCCTGGGCCCCGCAACCGACTCATACGACCAGATCAAAGCACTGGTCGAAGCCGGAATGGACATCGCCCGCCTCAACCTCAGCCACGGCACCACAGCCGAACACGAGGAGCGCTACCAGCGCGTACGCAAGGCCTCCGACGAGACCGGCCACAGCGTCGGCATCCTCGCCGACCTTCAAGGCCCGAAGATCCGCCTCGGCCGCTTCCGCGAAGGACCCGTACTCCTTGAACGCGGCGACGAATTCACCATCACCGTCGAAGACCACGAAGGCGACCGCCACACCTGCGGCACCACCTACAAAGGCCTCGCCGCCGACGTCACCACCGGCGAACTCATCCTCGTCGACGACGGCCGCGTCACCCTCGAAGTCACCGCCGTCGACGGCCCCCGCGTCCACACCCGCGTCATCGAAGGCGGCATGGTCTCCGACCACAAAGGCCTCAACCTCCCCGGCGTAGCCGTCTCCGTCCCCGCCCTCTCCGAAAAAGACATCGAAGACCTCCGCTGGGCCCTGCGCACCGGCGCCGACGTCATCGCCCTCTCCTTCGTCCGCAGCGGCCACGACATCGAAGACGTCCACCGCATCATGGACGAAGAAGGCCGACGCCTCCCCGTCATCGCCAAGATCGAAAAGCCCCAAGCCGTCGAAAACATCGACGACATCGTCGCCGCCTTCGACGGCATCATGGTCGCCCGCGGCGACCTCGGCGTCGAAATGCCCCTCGAACAAGTCCCCATCGTCCAAAAGCGCGCCATCAAACTCGCCAAGCGCAACGCCAAACCCGTCATCGTCGCCACCCAAATGCTCGACTCGATGATCGACAACTCCCGCCCCACCCGCGCCGAAGCCAGCGACGTCGCCAACGCCATCATCGACGGCACCGACGCCGTCATGCTCTCCGGCGAAACCAGCGTCGGCAAATACCCCATCGAAACCGTCCGCACCATGTCCCGCATCGTCGAAGCCGCCGAAGAAGACATCCTCGCCAAGGGCCTCCCCCCACTCACCGACCGCAACAAACCCCGCACCCAAGGCGGAGCCGTCGCCCGCGCAGCCGCCGAAATGGGCGACTTCCTCGACGCCAAATTCCTCGTCGCCTTCACCCAGAGCGGCGACACCGTCCGCCGACTCTCCCGCTACCGCTCACCCATCCCCCTCCTCGCCTTCACCCCCGACCCCGCCACCCGCTCCCAGCTCAACCTCACCTGGGGCGTCGAAACCTTCCTCGGCCCCCACGTCGACTCCACCGACGCCATGGTCGCCCAGGTCGAAGAAGAACTCCTGCGCATCGGCCGCTGCGTACCCGGCGACACCGTCGTCATCACCGCCGGCTCACCCCCCGGCGTCACCGGCTCCACCAACCTCGTCCGCATCCACCACATCGGCGACGCGGTCCGCTGACGCACGAGACGCACACAACGCACCGCGTCGGGCGACGCGCCCGACGCGGCCCCCGCCACCCGCACGACCAGCCGAACCGCCGATCCACCACCACCGCGAACCCCTCGAACGCCAGCACCACATCCCCGTTCGCATCAGCCCCGTCGAACAACCCCCGGGCCCTCTCACCCATCACGGATTCCCTCGTCGGCCAATCCCTTGACCTCAACCCGACCTGAGGTCATACGTTCCCGACATGACGACGAACCGGTACTCCCAGCAGCAGCTCGCCGCCCAGCCCATCGGCTACTGGGCCCGCGAAACCGCAAACCTCGTCATCGGCGGCCTCCGCACCGCCCTCGCCGAAGAACACCTCACCCAGCCCCACTGGTGGACCCTCAACCACATAGCCGGCGCCCCCGGCACATGGACCCGCAAGGCCCTCACCGAGAAGCTGACCCCCTTCGACGACCAGAACACCGACTTCGACACCGTCTACGCCGACCTCACCACCCGCGGCTGGCTCACCGAGACCGACGACCGCCTCACCCTCACCGAAGCCGGCGAAGCAGGCCGCCTCCGCGCCCACGCCCGCAACGCGAAGGTCCACACCCGCATGAGGGAAGGCATCGACGACACCGCCTACGCGGCCACCATCGACACCCTCCGCCGCATGGTCGCCAACCTCGGCGGCAACGGCGACCTCCCGTCCTAGAGGCTGCCCCGCCGATCACCCTCCTGGGAGGGAACGAGCATGATCTCGCCCAACTCCCGACACCTGCGCCGCCACCACGGCCATGCCTTCGGGGCCCTGGGATCGGGCAAGGTGCGAGCCAGGAAAACGCTGTCGGCATCCCTGACGATCGACGTGACCTCCCTGGCCGCTCGCCGGCCCAGAGCGCCGATCGCCCGCTCGATCAGCAACCGGTCGTCCCACAGATCAAAGCCCGGCAGATGAGGCCCAGGCAGATACAGCGGCCGACCCGGACAACGCACGAAGCCCCGCCGGCGACGGACGGCCCCCTCAAGCTCTCCGACCGGCAGCGCACGCTCAGCCTCGAAGCGCGCCACCATGCGACGCGCGTGCGGTGAGAGCAGAGACGGCCGACGCCGACCGTCCCCAAGATGCGAACGCCAGACGGCATCCAAACGCAGAGCAGCCGCCGTCCTGCGGGGCATGGCTCTTCTTTCCCAAGCGACGATTCCTCGCCGCGCACTCCACGGCGCGCACGGGACCTCGAATCTCGGAAGACCCGGATACCTCCCGTAACCCATACTGGGCCCCCACCACCGACAGACACCGGGGAAGACCGACAAGATGACCGCGCCAGCTCACCGACGCGACGCCGCACCCGGCCACACGTGCGAAGGCCGCCCGGACACCTGCCGACTGCCCGACCCGTGGATGTGCCATGTGTTCTACGTCGACGGAAGCCTCCGCGACATCACCGTCACGGACACCGACGACACGCACTGGAACCAGGTCCTGCACCACCTCGGCACCGCCGCCGACGAACTCACCTGGTACAGCGGCCACAGCGGCGCCGAGGGGGAGGACACCGACGGGAACGACGCCGGGGACCGGCTCGACGCCCTGGAGGACGGCTACACGGCAACCCTCGGCGTCCGATGCGGCCGCACCTGGTTCTCGGCCCATCTGCCCGTCGACGGGATCGAATTCTCCCTCTGGCCCGACGGCATCGAGGACGGGGCCCACGTCGCCGACGTGCTGCGCTTCCTGACCGAACTGGGCACGGCGTGCGGCCGCCCCGCCGTCCTCACCGCCGAGACCGTTACCGGCCACCACGAGCTGCCGCCCCTGATCACCTACGACCCGGCCACCGGAACCACCACCCACCTCTGAACCTAGTACTTCGGCCCGATGTGGGCGTCCATGAGGGCGACGCAGTCCTTCCGCGCGACGGACACGTTGAACGGATCGCTGCCCCGCGCCAGCACCGTCCACCGGACCCCGACCTTGGTCAGCGTGTCGGTGCAGAGCTTCCGGATGTCGTCGGACTTGTTGGTGAAGAAGTACCGCGGGTACTCGTAGCGCTTCCCGTTGCGGACGGTCCAGTTGGTGATCCGACACCCGTCGGAATGGATCAGCCCCCGCAGGAACTCCCACGGGTGAGCGTCGACGATCTCCTGCTGCCACCCTTCGAGGACGATCCGCCGCTCGTGTTTCTTGCCGGGCCCGTGCTGAGGGAACAGGCATGTCCAGTGCCGCCCGTAGCTGGTGACGTTGACACAGCCTTGGCGCTGCAGGACATAGACCTTGTCGGACGGGCGGATCGCCAGGATCGCTGCACGGCACAGCTCGATGAGGCCCGGCCATGCGTCCGCGCAGGCGACGCGGAGATACTCGCCGCCCCGGGGGTGGGGGCTGATACAGCCGTCGCCGAGGTAGAGGCCGAGGAGATAGGCGTAGGCGGCCTGGTCGGTCGGTGCCGTGCAGGGAGCTGCCTGGTTCAGGCGGGGCAGCGGTTCGACCCGCACCGTCCAGGCGCGGATCGCGGACCGGGATATCCCGGTTTCCTTGCTGACGGAGTTCATGCTGCGCCCGTCGGCGAGCAGGCGAAGCGCGTGCTTGCGGGTGGCGATGCCGTACATGTGGCCGATATTGCTGCGCGTAAATTCGCTCAGGTGGCGCATTTCGGTGCGCTTCGCTGAAACGAGTGAAGGTCACGCAATTGTAGCGTGACCTTGGAAAAGAAGGAAAAGTGCCCCGGGTCGGACTCGAACCGACACTGAATGGGTTTTGAATCCATCGCCTGCTGCCAATTGGGCTACCGGGGCCCAGTGAATCGAAGGTTTCCCCCGACCCGCTGCGTGTCCACCATACCGTAGCTAGGTAGGCTCAGGGCAGCTTGTTATGCCCCGCAACGAGGAGCCTTCGTGACCGCCGAGCACGAGTCGACGCCCACGCCCGACGCCGACCAGTCGCACGTTCCGCCGCTGACGACCCGGGTCGTCATCGCCGAGGACGAGGCGCTCATCCGTCTCGATCTCAAAGAGATGCTCGAAGAAGAGGGCTACTCCGTCGTCGGCGAGGCCGGCGACGGCCAGACGGCCGTCGAGCTCGCCCGTGAGCACCGTCCCGACCTGGTGATCCTCGACGTGAAGATGCCGGTCCTGGACGGGATCTCCGCGGCCGAGAAGATCGCGGAGGAGTCCATCGCGCCCGTCCTGATGCTCACCGCGTTCTCGCAGCGCGACCTCGTCGAGCGGGCCCGGGACGCCGGTGCGATGGCGTACCTCGTGAAGCCGTTCAGCAAGAGCGACGTGGTGCCGGCCATCGAGATGGCCGTCTCCCGCTTCGCGGAGCTGCGGGCGCTGGAGCAGGAGGTCGCCGACCTCTCGCAGCGGCTGGAGACGCGCAAGCTGGTGGACCGGGCGAAGAGCATCCTGCAGACGCAGTACGGGCTGACGGAGCCGGCCGCCTTCCGGTGGATCCAGAAGTCGTCCATGGACCGCCGGATGTCCATGCAGCAGGTCGCCGAGGTGGTCATCGAGGACGCCGAGGCGAAGAAGAAGGAGAGCGGCGCGTAGCAGCCGCCCCCGGACATGCGTGAGGCCCGCCTCCCCCCGAGGGGAGGCGGGCCTCACACGTTGTGTCAGTCCTCGCCGAGGTAGGCCTTGCGGACGTCCTCGTTGTGGAGGAGGTCGCGGCCGGTGCCGGAGAGAACGATCTTGCCGATCTCCATCACGTGCGCGCTGTCGGAGAGCGAGAGCGCCGCCTGGGCGTTCTGCTCGACGAGCAGGATGGTCATGCCGGTGGCCTTGAGCTCCTTGATGGTCGCCATGATCTTCTGCATCATCAGCGGCGACAGGCCCATGGAGGGCTCGTCCAGCATCAGGAGCTTGGGGCGGGACATGAGCGCGCGGCCCATGGCGAGCATCTGCTGCTCACCGCCCGAGAGGGTGCCGGCGGCCTGCTTGCGACGCTCGCCCAGGATGGGGAACATGTCGTAGGCGCGCTGGACGTCCTTCTCGATGCCCTCCTTGTCGGTGCGCAGGAAGGCGCCGAGCTGGAGGTTTTCGGCGATCGTCAGCCGGGGGAAGATGTGGCGTCCCTCGGGGGAGTGGGCGAGGCCCAGGGAGACGATCTTGTGTGCGGGGACGGCGGCGAGGGGCTGGCCGTCGAAGGTGATGCTGCCGCTCTTGGGCTTGATGAGCCCGGAGAGGGTGCGCAGGGTGGTCGTCTTGCCGGCGCCGTTGGTGCCGACGAGGCAGACGATTTCGCCTTCGTTGACTTCGAAGGAGATTCCCTTGACGGCTTCGATCTTGCCGTAGGCGACCTTGAGGTCTTCGACCTTGAGCAGTGCGGTCACTTGGCCTCTCCTTCCGTGCTGGTGGTGCTGTCCGAGTCGGCGTCGGCCGGGGCGTCGGTGTCGCCGTCGGCGTCGGCCTCCGCTTCGGGTTCGGCGTCGGTCTCGGTGGCCTCGGCCGCAGCCTCGACCTCCGTCTCGGCCTCGGCCGGTGCTGCGACGTCGGCTTCGGCCTCGGGCTCGGCTTCGGCCGGTGCTGCGGCTTCGGCGGCGGCTTCCGCCGCCTCGACCGCGGCGTCCCCGGCGGCGCCCGGGTCGCCCTCGAAGGGCTCGCCGAGGTAGGCGGCGATGACGCGCTCGTCGCCCTGGACCTCGGACGCGGTGCCTTCGATGAGCTTTTCGCCCTGGACGAGGCAGGCGACGCGGTCGCAGAGGTTGAAGATGAAGCGCATGTCGTGCTCGATGACGAGGACGGCGATGCCCATGTCGCGGATGGCGAAGATGAGTTCTTCGGCAGCGCGGGTTTCCTGCGGGTTCATGCCGGCGGTGGGCTCGTCCAGAAGGATGAGGCCGGGGTCGCTGGCGAGGGCGCGGGCGATTTCCAGCTTGCGCTGTTCGCCGTAGGGGAGGTTCTTGGCCAGGTGCTGGGCCTTGTTCTCCAGGCCGATGAACTCGAGGAGTTCCATGGCGCGCGCTTCGCTGGCGGCTTCGGCCTTCTTGAAGCCGGGGCCGCGCAGCAGGGCGGACCAGAGGCCTTCCTTGGTGCGGGTGTGGCGTCCGACGAGGACGTTCTCCAGCACGGTCATGTTGTGGAAGAGCCGGATGTTCTGGAAGGTGCGGGCGATGCCTGCTTCGGTGACCTTGTGGGGCTTGGGAGGCAGGACGGTGCCCTTGTAGCTGACGGATCCCTCGGTGGGGACGTACAGCCCGGTGAGGCAGTTGAAGAAGGTCGTCTTGCCGGCGCCGTTGGGGCCGATGAGTCCGACGATCTCGCCCGAGTTGACCTGGAGGTCGACGTTCTTGACGGCGGTGAGGCCGCCGAAGCGCATCGTGACGCCCTTGGCTTCGAGAACCGTGGTCTTGGTGGTGGTGGTGTCCGTGGTGGTCGTCATGGTGTTCACGCCCCCGCCTTGGCGGTGGCCAGGTCCGTGGGGGCCTGGTCAGCGGTGTCGTCGTGGAACTCGAGCTGCGCGCGCTTGTTGGCGATGAGGCCTTCGGGGCGGAAGCGCATGAGCAGGATGAGGGCGATGCCGAAGGCGAGGAGCTGGTAGTCCTGGAGGAAGGCCAGCTTCGCCGGGATCAGGAAGAGCAGTGCGGCGCCGAGGATGGGGCCGCGGATGGTGCCCATGCCGCCGAGGATGACGGCGGCGAGGAGGAACGCGGAGTTCGGCGGGACGGGCCCGGCGAAGACGTAGTTCTCGGGGACGACCGTGCTGTTGACGTGTGCCTGGACGGTGCCGGCGAGGCCGGCGAGGGTGGCGCCGAGGGCGAAGGCGATGAGCTTGACCTTGAAGCCGTTGATGCCCATGGCTTCGGCGGCGGTCTCGTCTTCGCGGATGGCGACCCAGGCGCGGCCGATGCGGCTGCTTCCGGCGCGGGCGAAGACCACGACGACCAGGGCCATGACGAGCAGCATCAGGAAGTAGTAGTTGGCGTAGGCGCCGAGGGTGATGCCGCCGACCACGTGGGATTCCCCGAAGTTCCACCCGAAGAGTTCGAGGTGGGGGATGTTGGGGATGCCGTTGGGGCCGTTGGTGATGTCCGGGCCGGAGGTGCCGTCGAGGTTGCCCATGGCGATGCGGAAGATTTCTCCGAAGCCGAGGGTGACGATGGCGAGGTAGTCGCCGCGCAGGCGCAGGGTCGGGGCTCCGATGACCACGCCGAAGATGAGCGAGGCGAGGGCGCCGACGATGACCGCTGCCCAGAAGGGCAGGTGGATGCCGAAGGCGGATGCGGTGCTTCCGGAGACCAGGGCTGCGGCGTAGGCGCCGACGCCGAGGAAGGCGACGTAGCCGAGGTCGAGGAGGCCGGCGAGGCCGACGACGACGTTGAGGCCGAGGGCGACGGTCGCGAAGATCAGGATGTTGACCGCGATGAGCGTGTAGGTGTCGCCGCTCTGCTGGATGAACGGGAAGGCGATGGCGGCGGCCGCGGTGCCGATCAGGGTGACCTGGCGGTACTTGGCGGTGAGGCCGCCGAGGCGGGCGAAGAGGCCGGACTTGTTCAGCGCGAAGGCCGCGAGGCCGACGGTGATCAGGTAGGCGACGAAGAGCTGCGGTTCCTTGTCATCGGTGTCGATGCCGAAGGTGATGACGAAGAGGCCGATGGCGAAGACGCCGGTGATGATGAGGATCTCGGCCCAGGACGGCAGCTGCTTGGCGGGGGCCGCCTTGCGGGTGTCGTCGGCCAGCTTGTTCACGGCGAGGACGGGGATGAACGAGCCGACGAGGGCGACGTAGGCGCCGGGTTCCAGGTTGACGACTCCGCCGAGGACGACGGTGATGGAGATGACCGTGAACCAGGTGGCGGCGAGGTTGCCGAGGGTGAGGAAGAAGAGGGCCTTGCGGGTGCCGTTGGGGGCGAGCCAGCGGAAGCCCTTGACGCCGAGCGCGGAGAGCGCGAAGGCGAGGGTGAGGGCTGCGCCGGCGAGGGTGACGTACTGGAGGTCGGCGGGGCTGCCGTAGTAGGTCAGGTCGCCGGGGAATTCGGCGGTCCAGGTCCACGCGAGGAAGGCGCTGACGATGGCGAGGAGGCTGCCGGCGATGACCGCGTAGAGGAGGGTGGTGGGCGCGGGGCCCTGCTTCACCGTTTCGGCGGTCTGCGGGGTGGTGTTGGTGGTCATGGTTCTCACGCCCGATCCGCGACGCGCTCACCGAGCAGGCCTTGTGGCCGCACGAGGAGGACGACGATGAGGAGTACGAAGGCCCAGACGTTGGACCAGGCGCCACCGCCGAGCTGCGACATGCCGGGGATGTCTTCGATGTAGGCGATCGAGAGGGCTTCGGCGAGTCCGAGGACGACGCCGCCGACCATGGCTCCGTAGATGTTGCCGATGCCGCCGAGGACGGCTGCGGTGAAGGCCTTGAGGCCGAGGATGAAGCCCATCTCGAAGTTGATCTGGCCCTTGTCGAGGCCGTAGGCGACGGCGGCGACGGCGGCGAACGCGGCACCGATGGCGAAGGCCATGACGATGATGCGGTCGGTGTTGATGCCCATCAGCTTCGCGGTGTCGGGGTCCTGCGCGGTGGCCTGCATGGCGCGGCCGCTGCGGCTCTTCTGGACGAAGACGCCGAGGGCGAGCATGCAGAGCGGGGCGAGGATGAGGACGAAGAGGTCCGCGCGCTGGATCGCCAGGCTGTCGGTGATCTTGAAGGCGGCGCCCTTGAACTCAGGGAAGCTGACGGCCTTCTTGGCGTCCGGGTAGAACTGCCAGACGAGCTGCTGGAGCGCGATCGAGAGGCCGATTGCGGTGATGAGGGGTGCGAGCCGGGGGGCGCTGCGCAGTGGGCGGTAGGCGAAGCGTTCGGCTGCGCAGGCCACGGCGACGGAGGTGGCGGCACCTCCGACGATCATGACGGGTATCGCGATCAGCAGGGAGGTGCCGGTCGGGAGGATGGCGTAGGCGCTGAGCGCGCCGAAGCCGCCGATCATGAAGATCTCGCCGTGGGCGAAGTTGATGAGCTGGACGATGCCGTAGACCATGGTGTACCCGATGGCGATGAGGCCATAGAGAGCACCGAGGGCCAGGCCGTTGGCCAGCTGTTGCGGCAGTTCGTGCACCGCAGGGCCTCCGATGAGCGTGTCGGATAAGACTCCGCGCGAGGGCGCTGTTTGCGCCCTCGCGCGGCGTTGGTTCAGGTGATGCGGGTGGTGCTGGGGACTACGGGCTTACTGGTTGAAGGTGTCGCTCTTGACGTCGACCCACTTGCCGCCCTCGACCTTGTAGACCGTGAGCTGCTTGTTGGTGGTGTCGCCGTACTCGTCGAAGGCGACCTTGCCGGTCACGCCTTCGAAGGAGACCTTGCCGAGCGCCTCGACGACCTTGGCGCGGGCGTCGGTGGGCAGCTTGCCGCTGTTGGCGGCGGCGACGGCCTTGACGGCCTGGATGACGGCCCAGCCGGCGTCGTAGGAGTAGCCACCGTAGGCGGCGTACGGGTCCTTGTAACCCTCGGTCTTGTAGTCCTCGATGAACTTCTTGGCGGTGTCCAGCTTCTCGACCGGGTAGCCGATGGAGGTGGCGAGGTCGCCCTCGTTGGCCTCACCGGAGGCGCTGATGAAGGCCGGGTCCTGGATGCCGTCGCCGCCCATGAGGGGGACGTTGGCGCCGGTCTTCTTGATCTGGTCGGCGAGGAGGCCGCCCTCGGGGTACTGGCCGCCGAAGTAGACGGAGTCGGCGCCGGAGGTCTTGACCTTGTCGGCGGTGGAGGAGAAGTCGGTCTCCTTCACGGTGACGTGGTCGGTGCCGACGACCTCGCCGCCGAGCTTCTTGAACTCGTCGGCGAAGATCGCGGCGAGGCCGGCGCCGTAGGTCTGCTTGTCGTCGACGATGAAGACCTTCTTCTTGCCGGCGTCCTTGAAGAGGTACTGGGCGGCGAACTTGCCCTGGACCACGTCGGTGGCGGCGGTGCGGAAGTAGGTCTTGAAGCCGCGCTTGAACTCGCCCTTGCCCCAGTTGTCGCCCTGGCTGAGCGAGGGGTTGGTGTTGGCGGGGGAGACCTGCGCCAGGTTGGCGGAGCCGAAGACGCCCTGCATCTGCTGGGCTACGCCGGAGTTCAGCGGGCCGACGACGCCGAGGACGTCCTTGTTGCCGACGAGCTTGGTGGCGTTGGCCTGACCGGAGGCGGGGACGGCCTGGTCGTCGAGGGCCTCGACCTTGAACTCGATGCCCGGGACCTCGTTGTTCTTGTTGGCCGTCTTGGCCGCGAGGTCGACGGAGTTCTTGATGCCCTGGCCGAGCGCGGAGAGCGATCCGGTGAGCGGGGCGTCCACACCGATGACGACGACGGTCTTCTTGCCGCCGCCGTTGTCCTTGGAGTCTCCGTCGCGCGATCCGCAAGCGGTGAGGGTCAGTGCTCCCGTGGTGATCACGGTGGTGAGGACGAGCAAAGAACGGTGTCGCACGATTCTTCCTTTCCCTGGCGCGGCTCTCTCGTGGAGAGGTGCCGTTAGGTCGCCGGGCCGCACTGGGAGGTCCACGGCCGTGCTGATTGCGCCCTGCGGCGCGGTGACTGGCCGTGACTCTAGGCCCGAGGTGGCGAGCACGGGGAGCAGGGAAAGGAGGATGTGACGCTCTTGTTATGCCAAGGCCAAGAATGTGCAGCGGGAGTGTGGACAAATCGGACGTTTTCTCACCTTGGGGGGTGTCCGCATCCTGAGAATTACCAGTTCTCCTAAGGGGCTTGAGGCCCTCATGCACCTGTCTTAGATCATTTTCGGCCGAATGTGGCTGCGCGTGTCCAAAGGAATCCTCCGAGTGGGCTTTCTTAAGGGAAAAGGCGGATTCCGGCCCTCATGTACATTACGCAGAGTGATGGTCAAGAGGGCAGTTTCGCATCCGATTGGATCTTGCTCGGGTGGCGGTACGGCCCCCCACCTGCGGTTCCGTCCCACGGTGGTATCTGCCCGGAAGGCGGACACCGTGCTCGGGAATGCGGTGACCTCGGTCACGTCGGCGGGCGCCAGTTCTCCGAACTGCGCGTCGCGCCGCCCTCGGCGGCGCAGCGCTGCGCCACGAACCGGTCGATCAGCTCAAGTGCCTTGTCCTGCCCGGCAGTTCGCTCCTCGGCGCGCCCCGCGGCCACCGCGTCCTCGTGGATCGCGTACTGGTCGTTGGACAGGCCCTTCTGTTCCCAGTCGAGACCGGACCATTTGGTGCCCATGAGGGTCTCCTTCGCCCAGTAGGACACGAGGCTCGTGCACACCTGTACGGGCGAGGGGGGAGTGGAGGCGGAGGCGTCGGAAGGGCTCGCGGAGCCCGCCGCGGGGGGTGGCGCGGAGGATGAGCATCCGGTCAGGGCGAGCGCCGCGAGGAGGGTGTGGGCGGCGTACCGGGCCGTGCGTGGCATGGTCCCCATGGGGGGACGGTAGGCGGTGACCAGTGGTGACACAACACATGTCACGGTGAAGCGTGCGGACTGGCGGATTCCGGGCGGTTGGCGGGTGCGGTGCCGTCCGGGAACGCACGCAGGCCCGGATCCGCCGCCGTGCGGGCGGGGTCCGGGCCTGTCGGGTGGTGCCGTGGTGCAGTGCGGCCGGTGGTGCCGTGTGGCCGGCGGCCGGGGGTCAGGCCCCCGCGGCGGCCTGGTCGGCGTCGCGCAGCAGGCAGGTCAGGCGGGCGGTGCAGATCCGCTTGTCCTGCTCGTCGGTGATGACGATCTCGAAGGTGGTGGTCGAGCGGCCGCGGTGCACCGGGGTGGCGACGCCGGTGACGATGCCGGAGCGGGCGCCCCGGTGGTGGGTGCAGTTCAGGTCCACGCCGACGGCGATCTTGGTGATGCCGCCGTGCATCATGGCGCCGATCGAGCCGAGGGTCTCGGCCAGCACCGCCGAGGCCCCGCCGTGCAGCAGCCCGTACGGCTGGGTGTTGCCCTTGACGGGCATGGTGGCGACGACGCGGTCGGCCGAGGCCTCCAGGATGCGGATGTCCATCCGCTCGCCGAGGTCTCCCGCCGAGAACAGCGCGGGCAGGTCGATGCCCAGGGCCGCGTACTCGTCGAGGACCTCCTGCGGGAACTTCACTGCGTGCTGCTCGCCCATGGTCAGGCTCCGTTCGTCAACGCTCGTTAACCGTCTTGTCCTGAGGTCGTTCTATCAGGCTGGTTCGAAGCGCACGACGACGGACTTGCTGGCGGGGGTGTTGCTGGTGTCCGCGGTCGAGTCCAGCGGGACCAGCACATTGGTCTCCGGGTAGTACGCGGCCGCGCAGCCGCGGGCGGTCGGGTAGTGCACGACGCGGAAGCCGGGCGCGCGCCGCTCCACGCCGTCCTTCCACTCGCTCACCAGGTCCGTGTACGAACCGTCGGCCAGTCCCAGCTCGGCGGCGTCGTCCGGGTTCACCATGACCACGCGGCGGCCGCCGGTGATGCCGCGGTAGCGGTCGTCGAGGCCGTAGATCGTGGTGTTGTACTGGTCGTGGCTGCGCAGGGTCTGCAGGAGCAGCCGTCCCGCCGGGACGCGCGGGTACTCCACGGGCGCGGCGGTGAAATTGGCCTTGCCGGTCTTCGTCGGGAAGCGGCGCTCGTCGCGCGGAGCGTGCGGGAGCTGGAAGCCGGCGGGGCGGGCGACGCGGGCGTTGAAGTCCTCGAAGCCGGGGATCACGCGGGAGATGCGCTCGCGGATCGAGGCGTAGTCGCGCTCGAACTCCTCCCACGGGGTGGCGGAGGCCGCGCCGAGGACCGCGCGGGCCATGCGGGCCACGATCGCGGGCTCGGAGAGCAGGTGCGGGGAGGCGGGGGCGAGGTTGCCGCGGGAGGCGTGGACCATGCCCATGGAGTCCTCGACGGTCACGAACTGCTTGCCGCTCGCCTGTACGTCCTTGTCGGTACGGCCGAGGGTGGGCAGGATCAGGGCCCGCCGGCCGGTGACCGCGTGGGAGCGGTTGAGCTTGGTGGAGACGTGCACGGTCAGGGAGGCCTTGCGGATGGCGGCCTCGGTGACCTCGGTGTCGGGGGTGGCGCCGACGAAGTTGCCGCCCATCGCGAAGAGGACCTTGGCCTTGCCGTCGCGCAGGGCCTGGATGGAGCGGACCACGTCGTAGCCGTGCCCGCGCGGCGAGGTGATCTGAAATTCGCGGTCGAGTGAGTCGAGGAAGGCGGGCGCGGGGCGCTCGAAGATCCCCATGGTGCGGTCGCCCTGCACGTTGGAGTGGCCGCGGACGGGGCAGACGCCGACGCCGGGGCGGCCGATGTTGCCGCGCAGCAGGAGGAGGTTGACGACCTCGCGGATGGTGGCGACGGAGTGCTTGTGCTGGGTGAGGCCCATGGCCCAGCAGACGATGGTGCGCTTCGAGGCCAGGACCATGGCCAGCGCCCGCTCGATCTCGGGGCGGGTCAGGCCCGTCGCGGTGAGGGTCTCGTCCCAGTCGGCTTCCTTCGCGGCGGCCGCGAGCTCCTCGTAGCCGTGGGTGTGCTCGCGGATGAAGGCCTCGTCGGTGGCGCCCTCCGTCTCCATGACGAGCTTGTTGAGGAGGCGGAAGAGGGCCTGGTCGCCGCCGATGCGGATCTGCAGGAAGAGGTCGTTGAGGGCGGTGCCCTTCAGCATGCCGACGGGGGTCTGCGGGTTCTTGAACCGCTCCATGCCGGCCTCGGGCAGCGGATTCACCGAGATGATCTTCGCGCCGGCGGACTTGGCCTTCTCCAGGGCGGAGAGCATGCGCGGGTGGTTGGTGCCCGGGTTCTGGCCGGCGACGATGATCAGGTCGGCCTGGTGGAGGTCTTCGAGGGAGACGCTGCCCTTGCCGATGCCGATGGTCTCGGTCAGTGCGGAGCCCGAGGACTCATGGCACATGTTGGAGCAGTCGGGCAGGTTGTTGGTGCCGAACTCGCGGGCGAAGAGCTGGAAGAGGAACGCGGCCTCGTTGCTGGTGCGGCCCGAGGTGTAGAAGAGGGCCTCGTCGGGGGAGCCGAGGGCGGTCAGCTCCTCGGCGATGATCGCGAAGGCCCGCTCCCAGCTGACCGGCTCGTACCGGTCGCCGCCCTCGGACGCGGCCCCGGTCTCCAGGAGCATGGGCTGCGTGATGCGGCCCTGCTGGCCCAGCCAGTAGCCGGAACGCGTGGCCAGATCGGCCAGCGGGTGCGCGGCGAAGAACTCGGGGGTGACCCGGCGCAGCGTGGCCTCCTCCGCGACGGCCTTGGCACCGTTCTCGCAGAATTCGGCCGTGTGCCGCTTGTCGCCCTCGGGCCAGGCGCAGCCCGGGCAGTCGAAGCCGTCCTTCTGGTTGACCTTGAGCAGGGTGCGGGCAGTGCGGGCCAGGCCCATCTGCTGCTGCGCGATCCTCAGGGTGTGCCCGATCGCGGGCAGACCTGCGGCGGCTTGCTTGGGCGGTGTGACCTGCGGTGTGTCCTGTGCCGGATCACCTGCGGGCGGCTTGGTCGCCATCGCGCTCCCCTTCGAGCGTACGTACGTATGCAGCACGTGTGGCCGCGTCGTTCGATCCTTGCACGGACCACGGAATGAGGGGAGGGCGGTCCGGTGCTCACCTGCCCCGGCCGGGTGCGCCGGGGGCGTCCGGTGGGGAGGATGCGCCGGGGGAGGCGACGGGCCGGAATTGTCGGTGGGGGCGCCTAGGATCGGGGCGTGGCAGATTCATCAGCGAAGAAGACCGACCAGCCGCCCGCAGCGGACCGTCCCCGCCTGATGCTCATGGACGGGCACTCCCTGGCCTACCGGGCGTTCTTCGCGCTGCCCGCGGAGAATTTCACGACCGCGACGGGGCAGCCGACCAACGCCATCTACGGTTTCGCGTCGATGCTGGCGAACACGCTGCGCGACGAGGCCCCCACGCACTTCGCGGTGGCGTTCGACGTCTCCCGCAAGACGTGGCGCTCGACGGAGTTCCCCGAGTACAAGGCGAACCGCTCCAAGACCCCCGACGAGTTCAAGGGGCAGGTCGAGCTGATCGGCGAGCTGCTCGACACGATGCAGGTGCCGCGGTTCGCGGTCGACGGCTTCGAGGCCGACGACGTGATCGCGACGCTGGCGACGCAGGCGGAGGCGGCCGGCTTCGACGTGCTGATCGTCACCGGCGACCGGGACTCCTTCCAGCTCGTCTCCGAGCACACCACCGTGCTCTACCCGACCAAGGGCGTCTCCGAGCTCACCCGGTTCACCCCGGAGAAGGTCGTGGAGAAGTACGGCCTCACCCCGCAGCAGTACCCGGACTTCGCGGCGCTGCGCGGCGACCCGTCCGACAACCTGCCGGGCATCCCGGGCGTCGGCGAGAAGACCGCGGCCAAGTGGATCACCCAGTTCGGGTCGTTCGCGGAGCTCGTGGAGCGCGCCGACGAGGTCAAGGGCAAGGCCGGGCAGAACTTCCGGGACCACCTGGAGGCCGTCAAGCTCAACCGGGTCCTGACCGAGATGGTCAAGGACGTGGAGCTGCCCAAGACCCCGGCCGACCTGGTCCGCGCCCCCTACGACCGGACCGCCATGCTCGGCGTGCTGGACGTGCTGGAGATCCGCAACGCCTCGCTGCGCGAGCGGCTGCTCGCCGTGGACCCGGGCGCGGCCGTCGAAGAGGCCCCGGCTCCGGCCGCCGACGTGGAGCTGGACGCGTCCGTGCTGGGCACGGGCGAGCTGGCGCCGTGGCTGGAGAGCCACGCGGGAGGGCCGCTGGGCCTCGCGACCGTCGACAGCTGGGCGCTGGGCCAGGGCAACGTCACCGAGATCGCGCTGGCCGCGGCCGGCGGCGCCGCCGCCTGGTTCACGCCCGCCGAGCTGGACGAGGCGGACGAGCGGGCCTTCGCGGCCTGGGCCGCCGACGCGGCGAAGCCCAAGGTCGTGCACAACGCCAAGGGTCTGATGCGGGTCTTCCCCGAGCACGGCTGGACCCTCGCCGGGGTCGCCATGGACACCGCGCTCGCCGCCTACCTGGTCAAGCCGGGCCGCCGGTCCTTCGCCCTGGACGCCCTGTCCATGGAGTACCTGCACCGTGAGCTGGCGCCCGCCGCCGCCGACGGGCAGCTGGCCTTCGGCGCCGACGAGACCGCCGAGGCCGAGGCCCTGATGGGACAGGCCCGCGCGGTCCTGGACCTGGGTGACGCCTTCACGGACAAGCTCGCCGAGGTCGGCGCCGCGGAGCTGCTCCACGACATGGAGCTGCCGACCTCCGAACTCCTCGCCCGGATGGAGCGCTCCGGCATCGCCGCCGACCGCGACCACCTGGAGGCCATGGAGCAGCAGTTCGCGGGAGCCGTGCAGCAGGCCGTCAAGGAGGCGCACGCCACCGTCGGCCACGAGTTCAACCTCGGCTCGCCCAAGCAGCTCCAGGAGGTCTTCTTCGGCGAGCTGGACCTGCCGAAGACGAAGAAGACCAAGACCGGTTACACCACGGACGCGGACGCGCTGGCCTGGCTGGCCACGCAGACCGACCACGAACTCCCCGTGATCATGCTGCGGCACCGGGAGCAGGCCAAGCTGCGCGTCACCGTCGAGGGCCTGGTCAAGACCATCGCCGCCGACGGCCGGGTGCACACCAGCTTCAGCCAGACCGTCGCCGCGACCGGCCGGCTGTCCTCCACCGACCCCAACCTGCAGAACGTGCCGGTGCGCACCGACGAGGGCCGCGCCATCCGCCGCGGCTTCGTCGTCGGCGAGGGCTTCGAGTCCCTCATGACGGCCGACTACAGCCAGATCGAGCTGCGCGTCATGGCCCACCTCTCCGAGGACGAGGGCCTGATCGAGGCGTTCGCGACCGGCGAGGACCTGCACACCACCGTCGCCTCCCAGGTGTTCGGCGTGGAGCGGTCCGCGGTCGACGCCGAGATGCGCCGCAAGATCAAGGCCATGTCGTACGGACTCGCCTACGGGCTCTCCGCCTTCGGTCTCGCCCAGCAGCTGAACATCGAGCCCGCCGAGGCGCGCGGCCTGATGGAGACCTTCTTCGAGCGGTTCGGCGGGGTCCGCGACTACCTCGGCCGGGTCGTCGACGAGGCCCGCGCCACCGGATACACGGCGACGATCTTCGGCCGCCGCCGGTACCTGCCCGACCTCAACAGCGACAACCGCCAGCGCCGCGAGGCCGCCGAGCGGATGGCGCTCAACGCCCCCATCCAGGGCACCGCCGCCGACATCGTCAAGGTCGCGATGCTGCGCGTGGACAAGGCGATCGCCGAGGCCGGTCTGCGGTCGCGGATGCTGCTCCAGGTCCACGACGAAATCGTGCTGGAGATCGCCCCCGGCGAGCGCGAGCAGGTCGAGGAGCTGGTGCGGCGCGAGATGGGCGCCGCCGTCGAGCTCCGGGCCGCACTGGACGTGTCGGTGGGCGTCGGCCCGGACTGGGAGTCCGCCGCGCACTGATCGCCGTACGGTCGGCCCGGCGCCCGTCCCCGCTGCTCAGGCGGTGGGGACGGGCGTCCGCGTTTCCTCCTCCGCAGGATGCCCGGTCCGGTCGCGGCGGTGCCGCACCCGCACGAGGACCCCGTAGATCAGCAGCGCCACGGTCAGTCCGGCGCCCGCGCCGAAGCAGACGGTCGGGATGATGTCGAGCGGCGTACGGATCCGGTCGAAGAAGTCGAAGAAGCGGAACACGCGCCGGGTGACCCCGGCCGCCACGCACACCACGAGCAGGGCGAGCGCAGCCCAGAGCTCCGCGCGGGAGAGCACCGGCACGGACGCGGGGGCCGGGAGGGCGGGAAGCCGGCGCAGGGCGGTCACCGTGAACCAGAGCAGGGCGCATGCGGCGACGGCCGAAGTGCCGTACTGGAGGAAGGAGTAGCCCGGCAGGCCGTAGGCGAGCGGCTCGGCGAGATCGGGCAGCGCGTTCGTGCCCCAGCGGTCGTGGTGCGTGAAGCTGTCCCATGCCACGTGGGTGAGGGACCCGAGCGCCGCCGAGACGTAGAACCAGCCGACGAGCGCGGCCGGGCGGGGACGTTCGCGCCATGCCTCGCCCCGCACGAAGGCGTACACCCTGCCCTGCCAGTTGCGTGGCAGGAGCGCGATCAGCGGCTCGCGCAGCAGAAGCCAGAAGCCCACCAGGACGGCCGTCAGCACGGCGTCCAGCGTGAGGACGCCCGGCAGCGAGTGCGTGAAGGCCCCGTACGTCAGGACGCCCTCGACGACCGCGTCCGTGAAGTAGAAGGTGTCCGGCGCGAACGACCCGAGGACGAGCGCCGAGGCGACGAGGGAGCCCCGCGCACGCCCGGTCCGACGGATGGCCGGAAGCACGGCGGCCGCGTGGCTGAGAGTGAACGGCATGGCACCTCTCCTGGGACTTCCTGTGGACGTTCCTTACTTCGGGCCAATGCTCCCGAAGGGTCCAGACAGTATGCGTGACCTGCCTCGGGACGTGGGGATGTGGTGAATTCCCGGCCACCTTGCGTGCTGTGTGCAGGGAGTTGACGTAGGGTCACGCGGACGTCGAGGGGGAGGGGTCCGGCTCATGTCGGCTCGAATAATCGGACGCAGGCTGCGCAGGGGAACGACGGCCGCCCTGGTCTCCGCTCTGGTGGTGGCCGCGGTGACGGCCTCCCAGGGCCCGGCGGGCGGGAGCACCGACCGGCTCTCCGCCGCCGGGGAGTCCGCCGCGCCGTCGCAGCCGGCGCCGGCCGCGGACACGGCCGGCGGCGACTCCGCCTACTTCACCGAACTCCCGCCGCCGGTGAGCCCGCAGCCACCGGACGGGCTGCTGCCGGACGCGGGGCCGCCGCAGGCGCAGGCGCCGACGGTCCCTGAGGCCGCCGCCGCGGTGCCGGCCGCGACCGGGCCCGCGGAAGGCGCGCAGGGGATACCGGCGAGCGTGCTCGCCGCGTACCTGCGCGCGGAGAAGACGGTGGGGCAGAGCGACCCGGGCTGCGGACTGCGCTGGCAACTCCTCGCGGCGATCGGCAAGGTGGAGTCCGGGCAGGCGCGCGGCGGGCAGGTCGACACGGCCGGGACCACACTGCGGCCGATCCTGGGGCCCGCGCTCGACGGCAACGGCTTCGCGAACATCTCGGACACGGACGGCGGGACCTACGACGGGGACTCCCGGTACGACCGGGCGGTCGGGCCGATGCAGTTCATCCCCTCCACGTGGGCGGCATGGGGCCAGGACGCGGACGGCGACGGCCGGCGCAACCCGAACAACGTGCACGACGCGGCCCTCGCGGCCGGGCGGTACCTGTGCGCGGGCAGCCGCGACCTGCGGGTGGACGCGGACCTGGACCGGGCTGTGCTCTCCTACAACCGGTCCACGGAGTACCTGCGCACGGTGCGGTCCTGGTTCACGTACTACCTGAAGGGGACGCACGAGATCCCGGACCGGCCCGGTACGGGCACGCCCACGCCCACGCCGCCGCCCCCGAGCCCCACCCCGAAGCCCAGCCCGACGCCTACTCCGACGACGCCGACACCCACGCCGACACCCACGCCGACACCGACGCCTACGCCGGAGCCCACGCCGACACCCACTCCGACGCCGGACCCGAAGCCGACCCCGACGCCTACGCCGACCCCGACGCCGACCCCGAAGCCCACGCCCACCCCGACGCCCACCCCGACGCCGGACCCGAAGCCCACGCCTACGCCGAAGCCCTCGCCGACCCCGACACCCACGCCGACGTCCAGCCCGACGCCTGGCCCGTCACGCACGCCGAAGCCCGCCGCGTCTCCGTCCTCCACTCCGGCGGTGCCCCGGCCAACCCCGGGGCAACACACCTAGCCGTGTCTTGTGGACGAAGCCCGGCTCGCGGATCGAGCCGGGGTCAGTTCGTGCAGCCGGGAACCACCCCGACGGGCCGGCAGTTGTTGGGCGTGTTCTCGAAGATCCGGCTCCTGACGAGGGTCAGGGCGGTGCCGACGGAGGTTCCTTGAAAGACGCCGCCGCCGTTGAGCGCGATGTTGCGCCGCACCTTGGTGTCCGTCAGCGTGGTGGCGCCGTCATTGGCGATACCGCCACCCGTTTGGCCCGCGCGGTTGTCCGCGATGGTCGTCGAGGAGATGTCCAGCGGAGAGCGGTCGTTGTAGATTCCGCCGCCCTGCTGGAAGGCGCGGTTGCCGTCGATGTGCGAGTTCTTGATGGTCGTGGAGACCCCGGCGGTGAAGAGGCCGCCCCCCAGCTCCGTGGCCTGGTTTCGCACCAGTTTGGTCTTCTGCAGCAGGGTGGTGCTTCCCGGCCCGTTGTAGATGGCACCACCCCGCTGGGCAGCACTGTCCCGCACGACGCTGTCGTACATCTCAAGGGTGCTGCTCTGGTTCACGAAGATGGCGCCCCCCTGGTTCGCCGTGCTGTTGGTCACGGTGCTGTGCTTGAGGATGAGCGTCCCTCCGTCCGTGGGCAGGTAGGTGCCGGCGTAGTCGAGATAGCCGCCGCCGGTCGCGGTGACACCCTCGACGGTCAGGCGCCCGCCGGGGCCGTCGATCTGCGCGATGCGGAAGCCCTCGGTCGCGTCGGGATCCCGTCGGATGGTGGTCTTGTTCCCCAGCAGCGTGACGGTGCCCGTGATCAGGGGCAGGGCGTTGGGGCCGAGACCGCCGGTCGACGCGGGAGTGAGGACGTTGTAGACGCATTTGGGTGCGAGCCGGATGGTGTGCGGTCCGGTGTTGTTGTTCGCGGCGATGATCGCGTTGTTGAGGGCGGTGACGTCGCACGGAATGGCCGCCAGGGAGGTCGCGCCCGCGGTGCTGCCGAGGCTGAGTGCGGCCACGAACGGCAGGGCCAGGGCCACGGTCTTGAACCGACGTCTGTGCATCACTTCTCCGATCGCCATGTGTAATCATTTGATTACTTTCTGTTGGTGATCAGTGTTCCATGGGGTGGGTGTCCCGCCGTGCGCAACGCGGGGGCGGGTGTGCCGGCGGGAGCCGAGGTCCCCCGGGTGGCCCAGTGGTGCTCTGTGGCTCGAACGGTTCTCATCTCGCCCCCGCATTGCTACGGTGCCCCATCTCTGACGCCTCATCAGATTTCGGAGCCCCGGCATGCGCGCATTCGTCGCCGCCGCCATCGGCCTCGCGGCCGCGCTGGCCCTCGTGTCCGCCATCACGGCGTTCGGGGTGCCCGAAGGCGAGACCTCACCCAAGCCCCTGCTCACCACCGCGCCCCCCGCGCCCGGAAAGTAGAGGAGGGCCCGGCCGTGCGACGCAGAGCGAGCCTTGTCCTGCTGGCCCTTGCCGTGTTCTGCGCAGCCCTCGCACCGCTGCTGCGCTGGTACGCGTACCCCCGCCTCGCCAAGATCCCGCCGAACCAGTACCAGGAGATGGTCCTGGAGGCGAAGGACGCGACGCTCCTCGACTACACCGGCGGCATGCAGCCGAAGAAGGTCGACAAGGTCACCATCGTCCAGACCCTCAAGGGCAACGTCGAGGCGTCAAAGGAGATAGAGGCGAGCGTCGGCAAGGACGTCGTCGTCTGGGACACGCTGTCCTACATCATCGGCCCGGACGGCAAGATGGTCTCCCAGATCCCCGAGCGCTACATCTTCGACGCGCACACCCAGGACCCGGTCCACGCCACCGGGGAGATGGTCGACGGGGACCCCGTCAAGCGCGAGGGCATCGAGTTCAAGTGGCCCTTCTTCACCGAACCGCGCGACTACCTGTACTTCGACGCGCAGACCCGCACCTCCTCGCCGATCCACTACGTCGGACCGCGCACGTTCAAGGGCATGGACGTCTACTACTTCGAGCAGACCGTCCCGTGGACCAAGGTCGCCATGCCCAAGAAGATGCCGATCGAGGGCATCGACCCGTCGACGATCGAGGCGGCCACCGGCACCACCCTCTGGTACACGGTCAAGGCGAGGTTCTGGGTCGACCCGGTGACCGGCGCGCCGGTCAACGCCGAGCAGGACATCCAGCAGGAGATGCGCGGCGGCATCGCGGCCGGCGGCCCCGACGGCAAGCTCACCGCCTTCGCCGGACACGTCACCATGCGCGAGGACTACTCGGACTACACCGTCGACCTCGTCAGGTCGAACCGTACGAAGGTCCTCGCGCTGCACACCTACGCGCCGATCGGCCTGGCCGCCGGCGGGCTCGCGCTGCTCGGGCTGGCCCTGTGGCTGGAGGCCCTCGGCCGCCGCGTCAGCGCCTGAGCCGGGCGTTGGTGTGCCGGGTGGGCTCGGCGGTGGCCGGGTCCTCCGGCCAGGGGTGCTTGGGGTAGCGCCCGCGCAGCTCCGCGCGCACGGCCCGGTAGCCGCCCTGCCAGAAGGAGGCGAGGTCGGCGGTGACGGCCGCGGGCCGGCCGGCGGGCGACAGCAGGTGCACCAGCACCGGTACGCCCGCCACCCGCGGGGTCTCGGCCAGCCCGAACAGCTCCTGCAGCTTCACCGCGAGCACCGGCTGGCCGTGCTCGGCGGAGTAGTCCACCCGGATCCGGGATCCGCTGGGCACCTCCAGGCGTTCCGGAGCCAGCTCGTCCAGCCGGGCGGCCTCCCCGGTGGCCCACGGCAGCAGCCGGTTCAGGGCCTGCCCGGCGTCGATCCGCCCGAGGTCGGCGCGGCGCCGGGCCCGGGACAGCTCGGGCTCCAGCCAGTCGTCGGCCCGCTCCAGCAGGGCCCGGTCGTCGGCCACGTCGGGCCAGGCGCCGCCCAGTGTGCGGTGCAGGAAGCCGAGGCGGGCCCGGAGGGTCAGCGCGTCCGGGGACCAGCGCAGCAGGCCGAGCCCCTCGGTGCGCAGCCCGTCGAGGAGGGCGGCCCGGACGAGCGCGGGGTCGGGGGTACGCAGCGGACGTACGGCCAGTTCGATCGCCCCGAGCCGCTCGCCGGCACGGGCGACGAGGTCGCCGTCCTCCCAGCGGACCTCTTCCCCCGCGGTGAGCAGGTGCGCGGCGGCGGCCCGGGCGGTGTCCTCGCCGATGACGGCGCCGAGCCGGACCCGGGCGGACGCGGAATGCGGGGGCCTGTCGGCGACGGCGACCGCGATCCAAGGGGCACGGCGCAGCGCGGAGCCGTCCGGGAGTTCGGCCGCGGTTCCGTTGGCCATGAGGTAGGCCGTCTCCCCCTTGGCCTTCGCCACCCGCTCAGGAAACGCGAGCGCGGCCACCAGCCCGGCGGCGCCGTCGTCGTGTGCGGGCCCGCTGCCGGGGCTCCGCCCCAGACCCCGCTCCTCAAACGCCGGAGGGGCTGGATTTCGGCTGGTGCCGCCCGGCAGGCGCGGCTTGGCGGCCCGCAGGGCATGGTCGGCCCCGCCGGCGTTCGAGGCGCGAGGGTCCGGGGGCGGAGCCCCGGTTTCGGGAAGGGGCGGGGTGGGGGAAAGCCCCGCAGGGTCGCGTACGGCGCGTTCCAGGCGGGCGACCTCCGTGCGCCAGCGCGCTGCATACGCATCCGAACCGCGCCGGGCCGCCCGCCAGGCGCCGGCCAGGTCGTCCCCGTACTCGCGCGGCGGCTCCTCGCTCAGCAGGGCCACCACCTCCGCCGCCCGGCGGGCACCGAGCGCGGCGGAGCCGTCCAGCAGGGCGCGGGCCAGCCGCGGGTGCAGCCCGAGCCGGGCCATCCGCTGCCCGCGCGCGGTGACCGCACCGGCCGGGGACACCGCGCCGACGGCCGTCAGCACCTCGCGCGCCGCGGCCATGGCCCCCGCCGGGGGCGGATCCAGCAGGGCCAGCCCGGCCGCGTCCGGGTCGCCCCAGCAGGCGGCCTGCAGGGCGAACTGCGCCAGGTCGGCGATGCGGATCTCCGGGGAGGGGAACGCGGCCAGGCGGCCGTCCTCCGCCTCGGCCCAGCAGCGGTACACCACGCCCGGTGCCTCGCGCCCGGCCCGGCCCGCCCGCTGGCGCCCGGCCGCGCGGGACGCCCGTACGGTCGCCAGCGCGCCCAGCCCCCGCGCATGGTCGGTCCGCGGCTCGCGGGCCAGACCGGAGTCCACCACCACGCGTACCCCGGGGACGGTCAGGCTCGACTCCGCCACGGCGGTGGACAGGATCACCCTGCGGTGCTCCGCGACGGAGAGCACCGCGTCCTGGACGGCCGCCGGGGCCCGGCCGTGGATCTGGAGCACCTCCGCGTCCACCCCGCCCAGCTGCCCGGCGACCCGGGCGATCTCGCCGACTCCGGGCAGGAAGCACAGGACGTCGCCGTCGCGTTCCGCCAGCGCCCGCCGCACCACCGAGGCCACGTGCGTCAGCTGCGCCGGATCCACCCGCATCCCGTGCGGGGGCCGCACCGGCCGGGCCGGCGGGGCCCAGACTGTCTCCACGGGGTACGAGACCCCCGCGGCCTCCACCACCGGCGCACCGCCGGGACCGCCCCGGCCGAGGACGCGCGCCCAGCCGGCGGAGTCCGTCGTCGCCGAGGCCGCCACCAGCCGCAGCTCCGGGCGCAGGGTCTCCCGTACATCGAGGAGGAAGGCGGCGACCGTGTCGGCGTCCAGGTGCCGCTCGTGGCACTCGTCCAGGACCACCACGTCCACCCCGGCCAGCTCCTGGTCGCGCTGGAGGCGCTGGAGCAGCACTCCGGTGGTCACCACCTCGACCGCGGTGTCCGGACCCGCCACCCGTTCCCCGCGCACGGTGAAGCCGACCGCGCCGCCCACCTGCGCGCCCAGCAGCCAGGCCATCCGGCGCGCCGCGGCCCGGGCGGCGATCCGCCGGGGCTCGGCGACGACCACCCGGCGCCGCGGCCCGCCGCCCACCAGTCCGGCCAGGACCAGCGGCACCAGCGTGGTCTTGCCGGTGCCGGGCGGGGCGCACAGCACCGCCGTGCCGTGGCCGTCCAGCGCCGAGACGAGCGCGGGCACGGCCTCCCGTACGGGCAGGGCGTCGAGGGCGGCGGTACGGATCACGTCAGTCGCGCTCGCAGACGAAGATCGCGGTGCCCGGGATCAGATTGCCGCGCAGCGGGGACCAGCCGCCCCACTCCTGGCTGTTCCACTCCGGCCACTCGGGCTCGACCAGGTCGAGCAGGCGGAAGCCGCCCGCCACCACGTCGCGCACCCGGTCGCCGATCGTGCGGTGGTGCTCCACATATACGGCGCGGCCCTGCTCGTCCTGTTCCACGTACGCGGTGCGGTCGAAGTAGGAGGCGGCGACGGACAGCCCCTCGGGTCCGGGCTCGTCGGGGAAGGCCCAGCGGACGGGGTGGGTCACGGAGAAGACCCAGCGGCCGCCGGGGCGCAGGACGCGGTGCACCTCGCGCATGACGTTGACGGGGTCGGCGACGAAGGGGACGGCGCCGTAGGCGGAGCAGGCCAGGTCGAAGGAGCCGGCGCGGAAGGGCAGCCGTCCGGCGTCGGCCTCGACGAGCGGGAGGTCGTCGCCGATGCGCAGGGCGTGCTGGAGCTGGCGGTGGGAGAGGTCGAGGGCGACCGGGCGGGCACCCCGGGCGGCCAGCCAGCGCGAGCACTGGGCGGCGCCGGCGCCGATCTCCAGGATGTCCTTGCCCCTGAGGGAGGCGACGGGGCCGAGGAGGGCCGCCTCCGCCTCGTCCAGCCCCTCGGGTCCCCACACGAAGCGGTCGTCGCCGAGGAAGGCGCCGTGGTCGCTCTGGTACTCGTCGGCGTTGCGGTCCCACCAGCTGCGGCTCGCCCGGCTGCTCTCCGCTTCCCCCGCGTCACGCCGTGTGGCCTCGGGGTCTTCCGTCGATACCGGATCGGCTTCGGACGCTACTTCGGAGGCGTAGTCCTCTTGGTTCATGGGGCCCGTCGTCGTAGTCTGCGAATGTCTTCTGAATGTGGCAGGAAGCGCCAGGAACGGCTTCCCGTCCATGAATTGTGCCGGTTGTGCGGCGATCCGCCCGAGGTGTGCGCCTTCGCGCATTGACCCTGTCCGGCTGCCCCCGTATGCTACAAGTTGCGCTGCGAGCCTGTGCTCCTCAGACCTAGCAGGCTGCGCTTGCATCTGTTGATGTCCCCTCGGTTTTCGAGGCCCCGCCGCTCTTCTGCGGATCGGGGGCCTCCTTGGCTGTCCGGTCTTCGGTGGATGCCGATAAGGGCTCCCGGCGTAGCAGTACCTACGACTTTCTGTCCGTAACCGGAGCCCTTTCCCACATGACGAGCAGCACCGAGACCACCGCCACCACTCCGCAGGTAGCGGTCAACGACATCGGCGACGCGGACGCGTTCCTCGCGGCGATCGACGAGACGATCAAGTACTTCAACGATGGCGACATCGTCGACGGCGTCATCGTCAAGGTTGACCGGGACGAGGTTCTCCTCGACATCGGTTACAAGACCGAAGGCGTCATCCCGAGCCGCGAGCTCTCGATCAAGCACGACGTCGACCCGAACGAGGTCGTCAAGGTCGGCGACGAGATCGAGGCCCTGGTTCTCCAGAAGGAGGACAAGGAAGGCCGCCTGATCCTCTCGAAGAAGCGCGCTCAGTACGAGCGTGCCTGGGGCACCATCGAGAAGATCAAGGAAGAAGACGGCATCGTCACCGGTACCGTCATCGAGGTCGTCAAGGGTGGTCTCATCCTCGACATCGGCCTCCGCGGCTTCCTGCCGGCCTCTCTCGTCGAGATGCGTCGCGTCCGCGACCTCCAGCCCTACGTGGGCAAGGAGCTCGAGGCGAAGATCATCGAGCTGGACAAGAACCGCAACAACGTGGTCCTGTCCCGTCGCGCCTGGCTGGAGCAGACCCAGTCCGAGGTTCGCCAGACGTTCCTCACCACCCTGCAGAAGGGTCAGGTCCGCTCCGGCGTCGTCTCCTCGATCGTCAACTTCGGTGCCTTCGTGGACCTGGGTGGCGTCGACGGTCTCGTGCACGTCTCCGAGCTCTCCTGGAAGCACATCGACCACCCGTCCGAGGTCGTCGAGGTCGGTCAGGAAGTCACCGTCGAGGTTCTCGACGTCGACATGGACCGCGAGCGTGTCTCCCTGTCGCTGAAGGCGACGCAGGAGGACCCGTGGCAGCAGTTCGCCCGGACCCACCAGATCGGTCAGGTCGTCCCGGGTAAGGTCACCAAGCTGGTTCCGTTCGGTGCGTTCGTCCGCGTGGACGAGGGCATCGAGGGTCTGGTCCACATCTCCGAGCTGGCCGAGCGCCACGTGGAGATCCCGGAGCAGGTCGTCCAGGTCAACGACGAGATCTTCGTCAAGGTCATCGACATCGACCTCGAGCGTCGCCGGATCTCGCTGTCGCTGAAGCAGGCCAACGAGTCCTTCGGTGCCGACCCGGCGTCGGTCGAGTTCGACCCGACCCTGTACGGCATGGCCGCGTCTTACGACGACCAGGGCAACTACATCTACCCCGAGGGCTTCGACCCCGAGACCAACGACTGGCTCGAGGGCTTCGACAAGCAGCGCGAGGCCTGGGAGACCCAGTACGCCGAGGCGCAGCAGCGCTTCGAGCAGCACCAGGCTCAGGTCATCAAGAGCCGCGAGGCCGACGAGGCCGCTGCTGCCGAGGGCGCTGCCGCCCCGGCCGCCAGTGGCAACGCCGGTGCGGGCATCTCGGGTGGTTCGTACTCCTCGGAGTCGGACGAGACCTCCGGCGCCCTGGCGTCGGACGAGGCCCTGGCCGCGCTCCGCGAGAAGCTGGCCGGCGGCCAGAGCTGATCGCAGCGCGCATCACACTCCGGTGTGAGCCGAGCTGAACTGCGTTGAACGGTAAGGCCCGTCCCCTTCGGGGGGCGGGCCTTACCGCGTTTCCCCGTCCGGTCTCCCCCTCGTGATCCGTTGCGTTCCTGTGAATGGGGCCAACTGGGGAATGGCCGGGCCGCCTTGGACGTTCTTGGCTGAGAACGAGGCGAGGAGGAGTGGTGACGGTGCTTGATCCACAGGGTTTGTACGAATGGGATGCCAAGGGCCTGGCGGTGGCCGACCTGGCGGTCGCCCAGGACTCGGCCGGGCTGGTCATGCTGTACCACTTCGAGGGGTACATCGACGCGGGTGAGGCCGGCGAGCAGATCGTCGAGCGGCTCCTGGACACCCTGCCCCACCAGGTGGTCGCGCGCTTCGACGCGGACCGGCTGGTGGACTACCGGGCCCGGCGCCCGCTGCTGACCTTCCAGCGCGACCGCTGGACGGAGTTCGAGGAGCCCCGGCTGGAGGTCCGGCTCGTCCAGGACGCCACCGGAGCGCCCTTCCTGCTGCTGTCCGGCCCGGAGCCGGACGTGGAGTGGGAGCGCTTCTCCGTCGCCGTCCGGCAGATCGTCGAGCGCCTCGGCGTCCGGCTCTCGGTCAACTTCCACGGCATCCCGATGGGCGTCCCGCACACCCGTCCCGTGGGCATCACCCCGCACGGCAATCGCACCGACCTCATGCCGGGCCACCGCAGCCCGTTCGACGAGGCCCAGGTACCGGGCAGCGCGGAGTCCCTGGTGGAGTTCCGCCTGGCCCAGGCCGGGCACGACGTGCTGGGCGTCGCCGCGCACGTACCGCACTACGTCGCGCGCTCCGCGTACCCGGACGCCGCGCTGACGGTGCTGGAGGCGATCACGGCGGCGACCGGGCTGGTGCTCCCGGCCGTGGCGCACGCGCTGCGCAACGAGGCGCACCGCACGCAGACGGAGATCGACCGGCAGATCCGGGAGGGCGACGAGGAGCTGGTCAGCCTGGTGCAGGGGCTGGAGCACCAGTACGACGCGGCCGCCGGGGCCGAGACCCGGGGCAACATGATCGCCGAGCCGGCGGAGCTGCCGTCGGCGGACGAGATCGGCCGCGAGTTCGAGCGGTTCCTGGCGGAGCGCGAGGGCGAGAACTGACGTACGGGCGGGGCACCCTATGCTGCGGGGCATGCTGAAAGTAGGCCTGACGGGCGGAATCGGTGCCGGCAAGAGCGAGGTCTCGCGACTGCTGGCGGGGTACGGGGCGATCGTCGTCGACGCCGATCGGATCGCGCGCGAGGTCGTGGAGCCCGGTACGCCGGGACTCGCGGCCGTCGTGGCGGCCTTCGGGGAGTCGGTGCTGACCGCGGAGGGGACGATGGACCGGCCGAAGCTGGGGTCCATCGTGTTCGCGGACCCGGCGAAGCTCCAGACCCTCAACGCGATCGTGCACCCCCTGGTGGGGGCCCGGTCGGCGGAGCTGGAAGCCGCCGCGGGGGCCGACGCGATCGTGGTGCACGACGTACCGCTGCTTGCCGAGAACGGCCTGGCGCCCCTCTACGACCTGGTCGTCGTGGTGGACGCGGCGCCGGGGACGCAGCTGGCGCGGCTGACCGCGCTGCGCGGGATGGCCGAGGAGGAGGCGCGGGCCCGGATGGCCGCGCAGGCGACCCGGGAGCAGCGGCTCGCGGTGGCGACCCTCGTGATCGACAACGACGGGCCGCTGGAGGCGCTGGAGCCGCAGGTGCGCAAGGTGTGGGGCGAGCTCACGGCGCGGGCGGCGGGCGGGTCCGCCTGACGTGTCCGGCTGACGGGGTCCGCCTGCTGACGTGTGCATGGAATAGCGGGTGGGGCGGGGGCGTTGAACGCGCCCGAAGAGGGAAGGATTTCGAACGTGTCCGAGACCACGCGCCCCACGCCGTCCAGCCCGGAAACCCACGTCATCGACTACCGGGCCGCCGAGCAGCTGCTCGCCGCCCGGGACCCGCGCGGCGCGGTCAAGCTGCTCGACTCGGTCATAGCCGCCCATCCGGAGAACACGGCGGCGCGGCTGCTGCGCGCCCGGGCCTTCTTCGCGGCGGCGCAACTGCGACCGGCCGAGCTGGAGTTCGAGCTGGTGCTGGAGCGGGAGCCGGACAACGCCTTCGCCCACTTCGCGCTGGCCCGTACGTTCGAGCGCTCGGGCCGGCCCGAGCAGGCGCGCAAGCACTTCCGCCTCGCCGCGGCCCTCGACCCGCGGCCCGAGTACCTGGCGGCGGCCCGTTTCGAGGGCCCGGCTGCAGAAGGCCCGGCCGCAGAGGGCCCGGCCGGAGCCGGCCCCGCCTGACTCACCGGCTGCGGGGCGGCTCGTACGGAGGGATGTCCGGACCGGGCTGGTAGTGGGGCCCCTGGTGGATGTGGCGCACGATCATGAACAGGTCCACGGCCACGACCACCGCCAGCGCCCCGCAGGCGGCCGCCCATCCGGGACGGCCCACCAGCGAGAACAAGGCCGTGCCGGCGGCAGCCCAGACCAGCCCCCAGACCCCCAGCCAGAACCGCAGCCGCAGCGGACTGCGCGCGGTCACCGGCTCATTCCCGGAACGCATGGCCACCGCCTCTCATGTCCATGGTCCCACTCCCCTCCGGTCAGGGAATGAGCTTGTTCACGGCCTTGGTGGTCGTCTTCTTGAAGTCGGCGACCGGGGCGTGGGACAGGTTGCCCATCTCGCCCCACTGCACGACGGTCACGGTGGAGCCGTCGCGCCCGATCCCGTACAGGTGCACGCCGGGCTCGGAGTCGGGGATCGAGGTGTGGACCCCGTAGACGTGCGCGCCCTCCTCGACGGGGAGCGTGCCGTAGTCCTGCCAGGAGGCGGTGCCGCCCGGGGTCGTCCGCAGCCAGTCGGCGGCGCAGGCGGCGACCTTGCGCTCCAGGGTGCCGGCGAGCTTGGCCGCCGCGGCGGGCGAGGCGGCCCGTACGGAGACCTGCACGGCTCCGGTGTCGTACTCGGTGCCGAAGACGCGGTGCCAGCTGCCCGCGGCCGGAAGTACGCCCTCCAGGCAGAACGGCGCGGACTCGGGCAGCCCCTTGGTGACCGCGCCGGCGTACCAGGGCGAGGTGGGGTGCGGCGGAAGGTCGGTGCCGGCCAGGAAGCCGGGCGCGGTGGCGGCCGTGGCGGAGGTGGCGGCGGAGGCGGTCAGGACGAGGGCGGCCGCCGCCGCGACGAGTGCGGTGGTGAGCGTGGTGGCGGTGCCGGAACGTCGGAACATGGTCGGTTCTCCCCGTGGGTGCCGTGGTGGTGTGTGCCTGACGAGCCTGTTCCCCGGACGGCGTGGCGGGCCACGGATCGCGGCGAATCCGGGACGCTGGAACGGCCGTACGCGCCGTCACCTGGGGGAACACCTCATGCATGGAACGCAGTCGCGGGACGCGGAACGGGGGAGAGCGTGAGCGAGGCCGAGAATTTCGCACGGCTGATGCGGGAGCTGAAGGAGCGTGCCGGGCTCAGCTACGGCGCTTTGGCGCGCCGGCTGCACACGAGTACGTCGACGCTGCACCGGTACTGCAACGGGAGGCGCTGCCGGCGGAGTTCGCGGTGGTGGACCGCTTCGCCCGGGCCTGCGGGGCGACGCAGGGGGAGGCGGTGGACCTGCACCGGGCCTGGCTGCTGGCGGACGCGCGGCGGCGCGCGGGGGCCGCGGAGGTGCCGGCCCCGGAGCCCGTGCCCGCGCCGGAACCCGTGCCGGAACCCGTGCCGGAGCCGGAGCCGGAGCCTGAGCCGATTGTGGTCGTGGCGCCGGAGCCCGGGCCCGGGCCCGGGCCCGAGCCGGTGGCCCGGGGAGCCTGGTACCGGCGGCGGGCGGCCGTGGTCGCCGCCGCGGGGGTGACGGCCGGGGCGGTGGCCGTGGCGCTGCTGGCGGCGACCGGCCCCGGGCCGGGCGCGCCGCACGCGGGCGGAAGCACGGGGACGGGCACGAGCGCGCCGACGCCTGCGGGATCGGGGTCCTCCTCCGCACCGGCGGTGACGGGCGTACCGGAACCGACGCCGCCGACCGGGTCGGCAGGGTCGGCCGGGTCGGCCGGGGCGACGGACCCGGCGCCCGTCCAGTCCTCCGGGTCCCCGTCGGCGTCGGCCCCGGGCCGGGACCCGGTCGCGCCCCTCAAGGCGGCGGTGCGGTCGCACGTGTGGACCGCGGGCTGCGATCACGCCTACCTGTCCGAGCGCGGTCCGGGATCGGTGCCCCCGCCGCCCGTGGAGGCGGACGCGCCCGCCTGGGCGTCGGCGCAGCGCGCCGTGCACGCCGGGACGCAGATCGTGGAGGTCACCCTGCACGGCACGGGCGCGGGCGCCGTGGTCCTGGAGGACCTGGAAGTACGGGTGGCCGCCCGCCGCAAGCCGCCGGCCTGGAACGTCTACCAGATGTCGCAGGGCTGCGGCGGCGGGCTCACCCCCGCCGCGTTCGCCGTCAATCTGGACGCGCCGCGCCCGCTGGCCCGGCCCGTCGCCGGGAACGACGGCGGCGACACGCTGCCCGCCCCCGCCTTCCCCCTGCGCGTCTCGGCGGCCGAACCGGCCGTCCTGCGGGTGGAGGCGGTCACCACGGGATGCGACTGCGACTGGTCCCTCGACCTCCGGTGGACCGGCCCGTCCGGGTCGGGCATCCTCCGCATCGACGACGGCGGGCGGCCGCTGCGCACGAGCGCCGCCGCCGGCCGGCCCGTGTACGGGTACGCGCCGGAGCAGGGCCGCTGGGCCCGCTGAATCGCAGGTCAGAGGGCGTTGTCGGTGGTCGCGCCTAGACTCGTCGGCAGAGGGGACCGGCAGATGCGCAGGGACACCGACGGGGAGGGGACGCACCATGACACCGCAGCCGCAGCCGCAGCGCCCGGTGCTGCCGCCGGCCGCCGCGCTGCTGCGCCATGCCGTGGTCTTCCTGCCCGCAGCCGTCCCCCGCGAGGGGCGGGTCGTCTTCTGGGCGCCCGACGGGGACGCCCTGCCCGAGGCGGGCGAGCCCACGCCGCTCACCGTCGTACGCCCCCACGGCGACGGGGTCCGCAGCCGCACCGTGCCCGCGGTGGCCTTCTCCGTCGCCGCCGCCCTGCCCCTGCTCGCGCAGGCGCCCCACAGCCCCGCCGCGCATCCCGCCACCCGCGCCTGGGGCACCGCCGCCCGGCAGGCGCTCACCCTCGCCGCCCGTGGCCGGCTCCTCCCCGGGCTCACCCCCGAGGGCGTCGACGCCTGGCGCGCCGGGCCGCTCGACGCCGCCGACATCGATCACCTCCGCGCGGTCGCCGCCGCGCTGCCGTACGAGGGGTACGCGACGCCCCTGGCCGGGCGCCGCCCGCTCCAGCTGCCCGAACCGGAGGCACTGGTCCGCGCGTTCCTCGACGCCGTCGCCGACGGCCTGCCCCGCACCCCGGCCGCGGCCGTGGCCGCCGGGCGGCCGTTCGCCGCACGGGAGCCGCAGCGGGTGCCCGGGATACAGGACTGGGCCGCGCAGGTCGCGGCCGGCTCCGACACCGGCGTCGGGATCTCGCTCCGGCTCGACCTGTCCTCCTTCCGGCTCTTCGACGAGGCCGAGGAAGCCGACACCCGGCGCGCCGGTGCCGCCGTCGTCCAGGTGCACAGCCTCGCCGACCCGACCCTGGTCACCGACGCCGGGCAGCTGTGGGCGGGCACGGCAGCGGCCGGGTTCGGCCCGCGCGCCCGGATCGACGCCGTGCTCGCGCTGCGCCGGGCCGCCCGGGTCTGGCCGCCGCTGCTGCGCCTGCTGGACCAGCCCGTGCCCGACGCCCTGGCCCTGTCCGACCCGGAGCTGGAGGACCTGCTGGGGGTGGCCGCGACCCGGCTGGCCGCCGCCGGGGTCCTGGTCCACTGGCCGCGCGAGCTGGCCCGTACGCTGTCGGCGACCGCCGTCGTACGATCCACCGCGCCCGGTTCGGCGACCGACGGGACCGCCTTCTTCGACGCCGAGCACCTCTTCGCCTTCTCCTGGGAGCTGGCGCTGGGCGGCGACCGGCTCACCCCGGGGGAGATGGACGCGCTGGCCCAGGCGCACCGGCCGGTCGTCCGGCTGCGCGACCGGTGGGTGCGGGTCGATCCGGAGCTGGTGCGCAAGGCGCGCAAGCGGGAGCTGGGCGTACTGGACCCGGTCGACGCGCTGGCCACCGTACTGTCGGGGACGGCCGAGATCGACGGCGCGACGGTCGAGGCCGTGCCGGTGGGGGCACTGGCCGCCCTGCGGGACCGCCTGACGCGCGAGCAGGCCCCGCTGCCGCAGCCCGCCGCCCTCAAGGCCACCCTGCGCGACTACCAGGCGCGCGGCCTGGCCTGGCTGGACCTGATGACCTCGCTCGGGCTCGGCGGCTGCCTCGCCGACGACATGGGCCTCGGCAAGACCGTCACGCTGATTGCGCTGCACCTGCACCGGGACCGTCCGGAGCCCACCCTCGTGGTGTGTCCCGCGTCCCTCCTCGGCAACTGGCAGCGGGAGATCGAGAAGTTCGCCCCCGGCACGCCCGTGCGCCGCTTCCACGGCAACAGCCGCAGCACCGAGGACCTGACGTCCTGCGCGGGCGGGTTCGTCCTCACCACGTACGGGACGATGCGCGCCAGCGCCGCCCTGCTCGCCGAACAGAGCTGGGGCATGGTCGTCGCCGATGAGGCGCAGCACGTCAAGAACCCGCATTCGGCGACCGCGAAGGCGCTGCGCACGGTGCCGGCCCCGGCCCGGGTGGCGCTGACCGGCACTCCGGTGGAGAACAACCTCTCCGAGCTGTGGGCGCTGCTCGACTGGACCACGCCGGGGCTGCTGGGCCCGCTCACCGCCTTCCGGGCCCGCCACGCGCGTCCGGTGGAGCACCAGCAGGAGGAGGACGGCGGCAACGAGGCGGCGGTCGCCCGGCTGTCGGCGCTCGTCCGGCCGTTCCTGCTGCGCCGCAAGAAGTCCGACCCCGGCATCGCGCCCGAGCTGCCGCCGAAGACGGAGACGGACCATCCGGTCTCCCTCACCCGGGAGCAGGCCTCGCTCTACCAGGCGGCGGTGGACGAGGCGATGGCCGTGATCGAGTCGAGCGAGGGCATGGAACGACGCGGCATGATCATGAAGCTGCTGGCCTCGCTCAAGCAGATCTGCAACCACCCCGCGCAGTACCTGAAGGAGGAGCAGCCCCGGATCCCGCACCGCTCGGGCAAACTCGCCCTGCTGGACGAGCTGCTGGACACGATCCTGGCCGAGGGCGGCTCGGTGCTGGTCTTCACCCAGTACGTGACGATGGCCCGCCTGATCGAACGGCACCTGCAGGCCCGCGGGATCAGCTCGCAGCTGCTGCACGGCGGGACGCCGGTGCCGCGCCGTGAGGAGCTCGTCGACCGTTTCCAGGCGGGCGAGGTCCCCGTCTTCCTGCTGTCCCTGAAGGCGGCGGGCACCGGGCTGAACCTCACCCGGGCCGGGCACGTCATCCACTTCGACCGCTGGTGGAACCCGGCCGTCGAGGAACAGGCCACCGACCGCGCCTACCGCATCGGCCAGACCCAGCCCGTACAGGTCCACCGGATCATCGCCGAGGGCACCGTCGAGGACCGGATCGCCGAGATGCTGGAGGCGAAGCGGGCCCTGGCGGACGCCGTCCTGGGCTCCGGCGAGTCGGCGCTGACCGAGATGACCGACCGCGAGCTGGCCGACCTCGTCTCCCTGCGGAGGCCCGGATGATCACCGCACGGGACGACCGCCGCCGCACCTTCGAGACCGTGCCCGCCGGGGCCGAGGCGGTGAGCTGGTGGGGCCGGGCCTGGGTGTCGGCGCTGGAGGAGGTCTCCCGCGACGCGGCCCGCCTGGCCCGGGGGCGTACGTACGCGGACGGGGGACACGTCAGCGCGGTCACCGTCACCCCCGGCCGGATCGTGGCCTACGTCCGGGGCAGCCGCCCCCGCCCGTACCGCACCGAGCTGACCCTGCCCGCCTTCGCGGACCCGGAGTGGGACGAACTGCTGGAGACGGTCGCGGCCGACCCCGCGGCACTCGCCGCCCTGCTGGAACGGGAGGTTCCGCAGTCGCTCGCGGGGGCCGTCCTGCCCGGGGCGGGCGAGCTGGTCCCGCACTGCTCCTGCCCGGACTTCGGGCGTCCGCCGTGCAAGCACGCGGCGGCCCTCTGCTACCGGGCGGCCCGCCTCCTGGACGAGGACCCCTTCGTCCTGCTGCTCCTGCGCGGCCGGGGCGAGCGGGAGCTGCTCGACGAGCTGACCCGCCGCAACGCCGCCCACGCCGCGCGCGAACAGCCGGACACGGCGCCCGGCTTCCCCGGCGTTCCGGCCCGGGCGGCGCTCGCCCGCACCAGCCTGCCGCTGCTGCCCGCGCCGCTCTCCGCGCCCGCCGCCGTGGGCCTTCCGCCCGCCTACCCGGCCGACCCGGCGGCGCCGGACCCGCTGGCCCTCGACCAGCTCGCCTCGGACGCGGCCGCCCGCGCCCTGGCCCTGCTCACCACCGGCGAGGATCCGATCGCCGGGCTCACCGTGTGGCAGGACGCCGTCCGGCTGGCCTCCGCGCACCCCACGGCGGGGCTGACGGGCGCGGCCCGCACCCTGTACCGGGACCTGGCCCGCGCCACCGGCCGTACCACCACCGACCTCGCCCGGGCCGCCGCGGCCTGGCGCCAGGGCGGGCGCCCGGCCCTCGACGCCCTCGAAGAGCCCTGGGACCCGCCCGCGGGCCCCTTCGACCGGGCCCGCCCGGCCCTGCTCGCCGCCGGCCAGGGCTCCTTCCGCCCCGACCGCAACCGCCTGACGATCCGCACCCGCCAGCTCCGCCTCGGCCGCGAGGGCCTCTGGTACGCCTACGAGGACCGCCACGGCGACCAGGACTGGTGGCCGACAGGCCGCCCCTCCCCGGACCCGGTCAGCGCTCTGCTGGGCTGATGCCCTCGGCCCAGCGGGTCAGGGTGGTGAAGTCGCGGTCGCGGAGGCCGTGGCGTGGGTGGATGCGCAGCAGGAGGGCCGGCGCCGGATGGTGCTCGGCGACCCAGGCGCGGTCGCGCGGGGTGATCATGTCGTCGACCCAGGCGAAGGGGCGGCCGGCCGCCCAGTCGCGCAGGTGGCGGGTCTTCCAGGAGAGGCCGTCGGGGTCGTCGGCGAAGAGTTCGGGCCACTCGACGACGGTGAGGTCAACCGGCAGCCCGATGTGCGGGGAGATCATCGTGTTGGCCTGGTGCGTCCAGGCGGTGGCCCAGGTGAGCTCGAAGGGCAGGGCCAGCAGCCGGGCGCCGTGGGAGGGGTGGAGGCGGACCCGGGCGCCGCGCCGGGCCCTGCGGGACTCCGGGTCGCGGTAGGAGAGCCAGACGTCGGGCCACATCCGGTGGCTCCGGTATCCGCGCAAGCCGGCGAGGGGAGAGCGGAACGGGTTGAGGGGGCCGTCCACGTCGAGGAGGAGCAGCGGGCGATCGGTCATGAAATACCCACTACCCAGTACACGATTGAGTGAAATGCCTACCGCCGCTATAACCCGAATGGGGTCAGAGCGTTGTCTCCGGTGCGGGGACATCACCCGCGAACTCCTCCGGAAGGCAGGGAAACTGATGCGTCACAGTCGTCGGAATGGCGTGATCGCGGCGGTGGTTGCGGGAGGCGGACTGGCGGTCGCGGGTGTGGGCGGATTCGCCTACGCCGACGCGGACGCGGGTGGCCGGGCCGAGCGCTCGCCGGGGCTGCTGTCCGGAAACCTCGTACAACTGCCGGTGCACATCCCGGTGAACGCGTGCGGGAACACCGTGAGCGTGGTCGGCGTGCTCAACTCGGCCGCCGGGAACCGCTGTAGCAACGAGGCCCCGGGTGGTGGTGGCGGGCATTCCGGTACGCGCTCCGCGGATCCCGCGAAACCAGGAGGCGGGAACGGTGGAGGCGCCGTCGCAGAGGGACGCGGAAAGGATTCTCCGGGAGTGCTGTCCGGCAACGGGCTCCAGCTTCCGGTCGACCTCCCCCTGAACATCAGCGGCAACGCGGTGAGCGTGGTCGGCGTCGGGAACTCCTCCCACGGCAACACGTCCGTCAACGGCGAGGAGCCCACGGGTGGCAAGCCCGCCCAGCCGCCGGTCGTCGAACAGCCGGTGACCCCGCCTCCGCCCGCGCCCGCGCCCCCGGCCCCGCGCCCGGCGCCGCCCGCCCCGCCGCGGCACAGCGAGGCGCTCGCCCACACCGGCTCGGACGGCGTCGGCTACCTGCTGCCCGGCGGCGGCGTGCTCCTCCTCGGCGGGGTGCTCCTCTACCGCCGTTTCCGCCTCAGCTGAGCGGGGTCAGGCCGACAGGTCCGGAGCGGGCGTGGACGCCTGCGCCGGAGGCGGCGTACGCCACCCGTCCAGGATGGCGTCGATCCGCGGGGCCAGCCGGGCACGGGCCGCGAACCGGGGGACACCCGCCATCAGCAGGGCGTCGTACTCGGTGTCGGTGTGCCGCACCGCCGCCCGCACCGCGACGGAGACCGCCAGTTCGTCGAGGGCCCGGCCGGCCGCGGTACGGCCCACCCGGCCGCTGCCGCGCACCGAGGCATGGGTGGCGATCGCCACCGCCCGGTCGGCCGGACACCCGGGGAACAGCCGCACGATCTCGGCGGCGAAGGCCGCCGTGAACCGGGTGTCCTCGGCCGCACGCCGCCGCCGGTCGCGCTCCCGGCGGCGCGCCCGCGCCTCGGAGTCCGCGAGGCAGGCACGCTCCGCGCGCGCCAGCGCGGCCTCTTCGACGAGGAGGCCCAGGCGCTCGTAGCGGTGCCGGCGCTTGTTGAAGCGCACGACGACGGCGCAGAGCGAACTGGCCTCGCGGGAGCGGCGGGTGAGCGCCGTGTCCCCCCGTGGGAGATAGACGAGATGGCCGAGATCCGTACAGTCCAGGCAGCGGGGTACGCCGGACTCGCGGACGAGGTGCCGGAGCGGGCCCTGCCGGCAGTCGGCGCAGTGGATCTGCTTCAGCGACTCAAAAACCACCAGGCTCATGAACATGTGATACCGCTGTATGACCCTCATATCACCTGGTGAAGAAGGCATGCTGATGTTTCGTCGACTGTTCCTGGATGACCCGCGGCCCTTTTACCGTGGAGCGGTGGACCGCAGGAGGTCCGTCGAGGAGGGGCACATGGGTGGGCTGCGGACGATGACGGCACGGCCGGGCGGAGCATGCGTTGCCACGGCTCCGACTGGCCGGGAGATAGTCATACCGCCGGGCGGTTGCACCGGCTGGCACTTCCACCGGGTCAGACTGGACGCGGTGGTCCTGGCAGGCACCCTGACCCGGGTCCTGCACGACCGCTCCGTCGAGGTGCACACGGCCGGGACCACCTTCGTGGAGCCCGCGGGCATAGGGCACATACACCTGGGCCACAACCTCGGCACCGAGCCGGTCGTGCTCTACGTGACCCCCGCGCTTCCCGCCGGGACCCCCTTCGCGATACCCGCCCCGGCGCCGGCCGGGGCAACGCAGGCGGCCTGCCGCTCACACAAGCCGTCGTATCTCTCCGCGGACCCGGTAGAAGCCCCCTGAGGCGGCGTGCAGCCCCTCGACCACGTACCGGGCGCCGGGCTCCCGTATCCCGCGCGGGAACTGGACGTTCCACGAGGGCTCGAAGCCGTCCGACACCACCTGCACCCGCATCCGGCCGCCCTGCTGGACACACTCCACCACCACACCGCCGGACGGCGCCGCGGCCACCGAGACCGTCGCCACCGCCGAGGCCGACGCGGCCGGTGTGAACACCGGGAGCGCGGCCGCCGACTTCACGTCCATGGGCGCGGGCACCGAGCCCTGCTGGGCCGCCGCGATCGCCTGCTCGGTCGCGTCCACGCAGACCAGCGACCCGTCCGTGGTGACGAGGTACAGCCGCTCGTCCAGGTACTGCATGGACAGGGCCGACCCGCCGCCCGTCCCCAGCTTCCACAGGCGTCGGCCGTCGGCGTCGAAGCAGTAAACCGAGGACGAGGAGTCGCCGGCGAAGACGTGCCGCCCGTCGGGCGAGGTCGCGCACGAGTACACCGCGGCGTCGCACGCGTAGGAGGCCTCCACCGCCCCCGTCGCCTTCGAGAGCCGCTGCACGGTGTTGCGGACCGTGCCCGCGTACACCGCGTGGTCCTCCTGCCAGCCGAACAGCACCCCGCCGGGGGTCTTGGTGTGCCACAACTGCCCGCTGCCGTCGGCCGCGTACGCCGTCACACCGCCGCTGTGCCCGTGGAAGACCGCCCGCTCGTCCGCCCGGACCATCCAGGCGCCCGTCCCGCCGGACTTCCGCGACCACTGGTGCTCGTCCTCGTGGTCGATGACGGTCAGGCCGCCGTTCGCGTCGGAGACGTTCAGCACGCCCTCGTGGATGTCGAGCCAGTAGATGTCCACGTCCGCCGCGATCGCGTAGGCCCCGAACGGCACCTTCGACGACAGGTCGTACACCGTGCCGTCGTCACAGCCCGCGTATATCCAGAACTCGTCCGCCACCAGGCACTTCACCCCGTCCGGCAGCGAATACCGGGCGAGCACCTCGCCGCCGTGGCTCAGCGTGTACACATCGCCCGCCTGGTTGCCCACCCAGCAGCGGTCCTCGTCCACATGGATGCCGAACGCCGACGAACCGGTCCGGAAGCGCCACAGCACCGGCGCCACCGCGCGCGCCGTCGAGGGCGCCGAGGCCACCTGGCGGCGGGTCACCGAGCGGGCGGCGCGCTGCCCCTGCACGGCCGGGGCGTACCCCTTGCGCACCTTCTCCCCGATCTTCTTCGCGGCGGCCGCGCGGGCCTTCTCGGCGCTCGGGAAGGCGGAGGTCTGCAGCTGGCCGTCCGCACCGATGCGCCCGTACCGCACGGACACGGCCGCGCCGTCGACCGTCACCTCGTAGAACTTGTGCGCCGCGCCGTCGTCCTGCGACAGCTCCAGATACGTCGTCTCCCGAGCCATGACAAACCTCTCCCCAAAGGCAGCGCCGCCGGCTCCCTTTCGGCCGGTGATCCCTCGTGAAAAACGCTAAGGCCCACCACTGACAATGGGCCCGTGCAGTGGGAAGCGATCACATGGCAGCGGATGGCCGAGCGGCTCGCCGGTCACCTCGACGACCCCGACCATGCCCCCGGGCGGGGCAGTTGGCAGCGGGTGGGCATCGACGGCGCCCCCGCCGCCGGGACCGGCGTGCTCGCCGGTGAACTCGCCGAGGCGCTGCGGCTGCGCGGCCGCCCGTCCCTGGTGGTGCCGGCCGACGGTTTCCTGCGGCCGGCCTCCCTCCGCTTCGAGTTCGGCCGGCAGGACGTGGACTCCTACCTCGGCGGCTGGTACGACACGGCCGCGCTCTGGAGGGAGGTCTTCGGCCCGACCGACCCCGGCGGCAGCGGGCGGGTGCTGCCGGACCTCTGGGACCCGGTGACCGACCGGGCGACCCGCAGTCCGTACGCCGAACTCCCGCCCGGCGGCGTGCTGCTCGTGCACGGCCCGCTGCTGCTGGGCCACTGGTTCCCCTTCGACCTGAGCGTGCACATCCGGCTCTCCGCCGGTGCGCTCGCCCGCCGCACCGAGGAGTCCGCGCGCTGGACGCTGCCCGCCTTCGCGCGCTACGAGGCCGACACCGACCCGGCGTCGGCCGCCGACGCGGTGGTCCGGGCCGACGACCCCCGCCACCCCGCCTGGACCGGCATCCGCAGCCGCTGACGGGCCGGGCAGGGCCGGCCCCGGTCAAGGAGGACACCCCCTACGGCCGACCGCCCGTCCGGGTCACCGCCAGGGCCGCGGCCCGGCACCCGGCCCGGGCGGCCTCGGCCGGGTCCGCCCCCTCCAGCCGGGCCGCGAGGAAGCCCCCGGTGAAGGCGTCCCCGGCGCCCGTGGAGTCCACCGCCTCGACCGGCTCCGCCTCGACCTCGGCGGTGATCCGGCCGCGTTCGGCGATCAGCGCCCCGGCCGCGCCGCGGGTCACCACCACCAGCGGCACCCGCCGGCTGAGCTCCGCCGCCGCCCGGGCCACCCCCGCCGGCTCCGGCAGCCCGGCCAGCAGCCGGGCCTCGTCCTCGTTCGGCAGCAGGACGTCCGCCCCCGCCACGGCGTCCAGGAAGCGCTGCGGCCCGAGGCCGGCCAGGAATCCGGCCGAGGCGGGGTCCACGCTCACCTGCACCCCCCGGGTCCGGGCCGCCCGCAGCGCGACCACGGCCAGCTCCCGGCTGCCGTCGGCGAAGAACAGATAACCGGACAGGTGGAGATGGGCCGCCCCGTCCAGCAGGGAGGGGGTCCAGTCGGCGGGGCACAGCCGCAGCGAGGCCCCGCTGTCGGTCAGGAACGTCCGCTCCGCGTCCTTGCCGACCAGCGCGACCACCGTCCCGGTCGGCTCCTGGGTGTCGATCACCAGCCGCGGCCGCACCCCCGCGTCCACCAGAGCCCGCTCGTGCCAGCGCGCCGACTCGGCGCCCACCCGCGCCAGGAGCCGTACCTCCGCGGTCCCCGTACGGGCCGCCCAGCAGGCCGCGTTGGCCCCGGCCCCGCCCGGCAGGGTCCGGATGCGGGCCGCCGTGTCGGTGTCCGGAGCCAGTGGTTCCGGATGTATCGCCACCACGTCCGTCACCACGTCCCCGACGACGAGCAGCGCCCCCGGCCCGGTCATGCCCGCGCCGCCCAGGCCCCCGCGATCCGGGCGCCGAGCCGTACGTTGCCGCGTACCGCCGCCAGGTTCGCCTCCAGCGAGGCCCCGTCCGTCGCCCGTGCCAGGAACCCCAGCAGGAACGGCGTCACCGCCTGCCCCGTGATCCCGCGCTCGCGGCACTCGGCGAGCGCCTCCGCCAGCACCCGGTCGTGCAGCTCGGGATCCAGCTGCTCCTCCCGCGCCACCGGATTGGCCACCAGCAGCGCCGAGTCCGCGCCGCCCAGCGCGTCCTGCGCGGCCATCACCGCGGCGACCTCCCCGGGCCCGTGCACGGTCCAGTCCACCGGCTCGCCCGAGTCGGCCAGATAGAACCCGGGGAAACGGTCCGTCCCGTAGCCGAGCACCCCCACCCCCAGCGTCTCCAGCCGCTGCAGCGTGCCCGGTACGTCCAGGATCGACTTCACCCCCGCGCACACCACGGTGATCCGCGTCCGCGCCAGCAGCGACAGGTCCGCCGACTCGTCCTGCGTCTGCGCCCACTCCCGGTGCACGCCGCCCAGCCCGCCCGTGGCGAAGACCCGCAGGCCCGCCCGGGCGGCGAGGAAGGCCGTCGCGGACACCGTCGTCGCGCCGGTCGCGCCCGTCGCCAGCGCGGGCGCCAGATCCCGGTGGCCGAGCTTGCGCACGCCCTCGCCGCCCGCGATCCGCTCCAGCTGCGCCTTGTCCAGGCCCGCGTACGCCACCCCGTCCATGACCGCGATCGTCGCCGGAACCGCGCCCTCCGCACGGACCAGGGCCTCCAGTTCGAGGCCCACCGCCAGGTTGCGGGGGCGGGGCAGACCGTGCGCGATGATCGTCGACTCCAGGGCCACCACGGGCTTTCCCCGGGCGAGTGCCTCGCGTACCTCTGCCGACAGGACCGGGATCTCAGATGCTCTGTGCTGTGACATGTCCCCATCCATGGCACGGGATTGACGCCCCCAAACACCCTCCCGCCACACCCGTCCCAACCTGTCCGAGTAGCGTTCCCCCATGGACACGCGCGGCTTCTACGACGAGCTGGCCGACCGCTACGACCTCATCTACGCGGACTGGGACGCCTCCGTCACCCGGCAGGGCCGGGCCCTCGACGCCCTGCTCACCGCCGCGCTGGGCCCGGGTCCGCACACGGTGCTCGACAACGCCTGCGGCATCGGAACCCAGGCGCTGGGCCTCGCGGCACTGGGCCACCGGGTCACCGGGACCGACCTGAGCCCCGTCTCCGTGGCCCGCGCCGCCCGCGAGGCCGCACAGCGTTCGCTCGCCCTGCCCGTCGCCGTCGCCGACATGCGCGCCCTGCCCTTCGCGGACGCCTCCTTCGACGCCGTGGTCTGCGCCGACAACGCCCTGCCCCACCTGCTGACCGCTGAGGACGTGTGCGCCGCGCTGGCCGAAACCCGGCGGGTGCTGCGCCCCGGCGGACTGCTGCTGCTCTCCACCCGCCCCTACGGCGAACTGCTCCGGACCCGCCCGCAGAGCGAGGCCCCGCGCGTCCGTACCGGCCCCGACGGGCGGACCATCACCTTCCAGCTGTGGCACTGGCACGCCGACGGGGAGCGGTACGACGTGGAGCTCTTCCAGCTGCTGCCGACCGGTGACACCTGGACCACGCGGACGTCGAGAGCCACGTACTGGGCACTGCCGCAGGAGCGGACCGCCGGGTTCGCCCGGGAGGCCGGCCTGCGCGAGACGGTCTGGCACGCACCGGCGGACACCGGCTTCCTCCAGCCGGTCCTCACCGCCCGGCGCCCCGGTCCGACTGGACAGGGTGACTCGCCGGCCGGGCCGTTCCTGGACGCTGTGGTCACCGCGCCGCGGGGCGGGCCGCACTAGGCTGGCGCGCCATGAGCACCAGTGATCACTCCGCCGCCGCCTCCTTCTCCGTCTCCGTCACGGACGTAGAACTGGAGGCGGACGACCTCGACCCCGGGCAGATCGTCTCCGGCGAGCCCGTCGTGACGGGCAAGGTCCTGTGGGAGTCGGCGGACGGCAAGCAGGTCCGCGGGATCTGGCAGATCACCCCCGGTGTCGTCACCGACGTCGAGGCGAACGAGCTCTTCGTGGTGGTCAGCGGCCGCGCCACCGTCGAGGTCGAGGGCGGCGAGACCCTGGAGGTCGGCCCCGGCTCCGCCTGCGTGCTCCGGGAGGGCGACCGGACCACCTGGACCGTGCACGAGACGCTGCGCAAGGCCTACCACATCAGCTACTGACGCCTTTGGCGGAGGCGGACGCGGACGCGGTCGTGGGCACCGGCACGGGCACGGGGTGGCGGCGCGCCGTGAACAGCGCAAGCGCAGCCATCGGCAGCAGCAGCGCGGCGCCGACGGCGTTCAGCCAGCCGTAGCCCGCCCCGGACATGATCAGCCCGGCGGCCGCTCCGCCCAGGCCGGCGGCCGCGTTCATCGTGAGGTCGCTCAGCCCCTGTACGGCGGCCCGCGCGGGCTGCGGCACCGAGTCCGTCAGCAGGGCCGAGCCGGACACCATCCCGGCGGACCAGCCGAGGCCGAGCAGGAAGAGGCCGAGCGCGCTCCGGCCGTGGCTGGGCCCGGCCGTTCCGGCGAGCAGCGCGGCGAGGGACAGGAGCCCGGCGGCCAGTCCGATCACGGAGAGCCGGCCGAGCCGGTCCGCGAGCCAGCCCATCACGGGGGAGAAGGCGAACATGCCCGCGATGTGACCGCTGATCACCAGCCCGATGAGCTCCAGGCCGGCCCCGTGGTGGCCCAGGTCCATCGGGGTCATCACCATGATCGAGACCATGGTGGTGTGCGACACGGCGACGGTGAGCAGCGCGAGCCGGGCCCGCGGCGAGGCCTTCACGGCGGCGAAGCCGGCCCGCAGCGAACGCCCTTCGCGGGTCTGCTCCTCGGGCGCGGCGAGCGCCCGGGCCGTCAGCAGCGGGTCGGGGCGCAGGAATACGCCGATCAGCGTGCCGGTGAGCAGGAAGACGGCGGCGGCCCATACGAACGGGCCCGCCGTCTCGGGTATCGCGGTGCCGGCGAAGCTGCGGCTGGCCGGTGCGGACAGGTTGGGCCCGAGGACCGCGCCGACGGTCGACGCCCAGACCACGACCGAGATGGCCCGGGCACGGCGGTCCGGGGCCGCGAGGTCCGCGGCGGCGAACCGGGCCTGCAGGTTGGCGGAGGAGGCGGCGCCGAAGGCGGCCATGCCGAGCAGCAGCAGCGGGAAGCTCTTGATCGTGGCGGCGAGGACGACCAGGCCCGCTCCGGCGGCGCCGATCCCGTAGGCCAGGACCAGCCCGGGGCGCCGGCCGCGCGCGTTCATCAGCGCGGCGAGCGGCAGCGAGACGAGGGCGGTGCCGATCACCGCGGCGGTGGAGGCGACGCCGGACAGCGCCTCCGTGCCGCTGACCTCGGTGGCGAGTACGGGGGCCAGGGCGATGCTGATCGGCACGCCGAGGCCGCCGAGGACCTGGCCGGCCATCAGGACCCGGGAGGTGCGGCGCTGCAGCCGGGCCAGCTCGGGCGGGCCGAGGGGCCGCACGGGCCGGTCGGTACCGGGCGAGGCGGTCACGGCGTACACCGGCTTCGCGGGTGCGTGACACGGGGCGCGGAGGACGCGGGGAGGCCGGGTGCGGCGGCAGGAGTAGTCACCGCCGCAGTGTGCCAGCCCTTACCGCCGGGCGGAACCGTGCCGGAGCCCGGCCGGTCCGCAGCCAGGTCCGCAGTCCGGTCCGCGGGACAGGTCCGCAGGTCAGGGCCCCGTTCAGAACAGCGGCTGCGGAAGCACGCCCTCCAGCGCGAGCAGCTGCCGCTTGGTCTCCACCCCGCCGCCGAATCCGCCGATGCCCCCGTCGTTCTCCACGACCCGGTGGCAGGCCACCACCAGCGGCAGCGGGTTCGAGCCCATGGCGTTGCCCACCGCCTGGGCCGCGCCGGGCTGTCCGACGCGGGCGGCCAGCTCCCCGTAGCCGACGACCGATCCGTAGGGCACGGAGCGGTCCAGCTCCTGGAGCACCTGCCGGTTGAAGCCGGAGCTCAGGCGCCAGTCCAGCGGCAGGTCGAAGCGGCGCAGCGACCCCCCGAAGTACGCGGTGAGCTGGCGTATCGGCTCGGCCAGCAGTACTTCCTCGCCCGGCGCGGGGCGCCGGGCGTCGGCGCCGAGCCGGGAGACGAGCGGGCCGATCATCCTGTCGACCCGGTCCGGCTCGGCATGGAACTCGACCCGGACCAGGCCTTCCGGGGTCGCGGCCAGGAGCAGAGGGCCGATGTCGCTGGCGACGACGGTCCATTCGAGGTGCGGCCCGCGGGGCCGCTCGGTGCTGTCCACGCGTCCACGGTACGACCACCCGCCGACACAGCGGTCACGGTTGTGGATGTCGGCCGCATCGCCCGCCTGCCCGCCGCCTGCCCGCCTGCCCGGACGGGGGACAGGGAGCCGGGGATCAGAACCCGCCGACCGCGTCCTGGACCACGTCCGGGGCGTTGGTGATGATCCCGTCCACTCCCATGGCCTGCACCTTCCGGGCGGTGGCCGCGTCGTCCACGATCCAGGTGTCCACCTCCATGGCCTTGCCGTGGGCGCCGCGCAGCCCGTGCACGGCCGAGACCCAGTCGGCCGAGATCGTCGTGTGCCACGGGTTGATGCGGTCGGTGAACTCCGCGTAGCGCGGCAGGTCCGCCACGGTGGGGGTGCCCAGGAAGGCCGTCACCAGGTCCGGGCGCAGCGCGTGCACGATGCGCACGGAGTCGGCGCTGAAGCTCTGCACCACCAGGCGCTGCGCGACGTGGCGCGCGTCGAGCCAGCCGGCCTCGTCCAGCACCTTCAGGGTCTGCTCCTCGATCCCGGGGTAGAGCTCCGGCTTCTTGATCTCCAGCAGCAGCCGCTGCCGGTTGCGCTGTACCCGGTCGAGGTATTGCCGCAGGGTCGGCACGGAGGCGCCCGCGTACTCGGCGCCGAACCAGCTGCCCGCGTCCAGCCGGGCGATCTCGGCCGCCGTGAAGTCCTGGACCTTCCAGGGCGCGCGGTCCGGGAACTGCTGCTCGACGTCGGTGGTGCGGGCCAGGGTGTCGTCGTGGATCACCACCAGCACGCCGTCCTTGGTGCGCTGCACGTCGTTCTCGACCCAGTCGAAGCCCATCTGCATCGCCAGGTCGATCGCGTCGAGGGTGTTCTCCGGGGCGTACGCGGAGGCCCCCCGGTGGGCGTACACGACAGGGCCCCCCAGCGCGGCCCGGCCGGTGCCGGTGCCGGTGCCGGTTTCCGTGCCGGTGGCGGATCCGGGACCGGTGGCGGCGTACGAGGCCGTCCCGCCCAGCAGGGTGAGAGTGAAGCCCAGGAATGCGGCGGCGGCCGCGGCGGCGGGTCGGACGTACATGTGCGTTCTCCTCGGGTCGTGAGCCCTGTTCCTGCGTCAGACGGGTGCGGAGCGGCAGACGTTGTGGCGATGCACTTCACCGCGATCATGGGGTTGAAGATCACTGAGCCGCCACCGAACTACGACAAACGGACCAGAACGAATGACAGCGGCCCGGGCGGCCGGGAGCGGCCGGAGCGCGCCGCCGGCCCGCGGGGCGCGTGCGTGTCAGTGGGGGGTCGTACGGTTGACCCATGCGGCCCGTATCGAAGATCGAACGCACGGTGGCGCCTTTCGAGGTCGTCAGCCCCTACCAGCCCAGCGGCGACCAGCCGGCGGCCATCGCCGAGCTGGAGAAGCGCATCCGTGCAGGTGAGAAGGACGTCGTCCTGCTGGGTGCGACCGGCACCGGCAAGTCGGCGACGACCGCCTGGATGATCGAGAAGCTCCAGCGCCCCACCCTGGTCATGGCGCCGAACAAGACGCTCGCCGCCCAGCTGGCGAACGAGTTCCGCGAGCTCCTGCCGAACAACGCCGTCGAGTACTTCGTCTCGTACTACGACTACTACCAGCCCGAGGCCTACGTACCGCAGTCGGACACGTACATCGAGAAGGACTCCTCGATCAACGAGGAGGTGGAGCGGCTGCGCCACTCCGCGACCAACTCGCTGCTGACCCGGCGCGACGTGATCGTCGTCGCCTCCGTGTCCTGCATCTACGGCCTCGGTACCCCACAGGAGTACGTCGACCGGATGGTCTCGCTCAAGGTGGGCGAGGAGACGGACCGGGACCAGCTGCTGCGCCGCTTCGTGGACATCCAGTACACGCGCAACGACGTCGCCTTCACCCGCGGCACCTTCCGGGTGCGCGGGGACACGATCGAGATCTTCCCGGTCTACGAGGAACTGGCCGTCCGCATCGAAATGTTCGGCGACGAGATCGAGGCCCTCTCCACCCTGCACCCGCTGACCGGCGAGGTCATCAGCGAGGACCGCGAGCTGTACGTCTTCCCCGCCAGCCACTACGTCGCCGGCCCCGAGCGCATGGAGAAGGCGGTCCGCGGCATCGAGGCGGAGCTGGCCGAGCGCCTCGCCGAGCTGGAGAAGCAGGGCAAGATGCTGGAGGCGCAGCGGCTGCGCATGCGCACCACGTACGACCTGGAGATGATGCGCCAGATCGGGTCCTGCTCCGGCATCGAGAACTACTCGCTGCACATGGACGACCGCGAGCGCGGCTCCGCGCCCAACACCCTCATCGACTACTTCCCGGAGGACTTCCTCCTGGTCATCGACGAGTCGCACGTCACCGTGCCGCAGATCGGCGCCATGTACGAGGGCGACGCCTCCCGCAAGCGCACCCTGGTCGACCACGGGTTCCGGCTGCCGTCCGCCCTGGACAACCGGCCGCTTAAGTGGGAGGAGTTCCAGGAGCGCATCGGCCAGACCGTCTACCTGTCGGCGACCCCCGGAAAGTACGAGCTCTCGCGCGGCGACGGCTTCGTCGAACAGATCATCCGCCCCACCGGCCTCATCGACCCCGAGGTCGTGGTCAAGCCCACCGAGGGGCAGATCGACGACCTGGTCCACGAGATCCGGCAGCGGGTCGAGAAGGACGAGCGGATCCTCGTTACCACCCTCACCAAGAAGATGGCCGAGGACCTCACGGACTACTTCCTGGAGCTCGGCATCCAGGTGCGGTACCTGCACAGCGACGTGGACACCCTGCGCCGCATCGAGCTGCTGCGCGAGCTGCGGGCCGGCGAGTACGACGTCCTGGTCGGCATCAACCTGCTCCGCGAGGGCCTCGACCTGCCCGAGGTGTCCCTGGTGGCGATCCTCGACGCCGACAAGGAGGGCTTCCTGCGCTCCGGGACCTCCCTGATCCAGACCATCGGCCGCGCCGCGCGCAACGTGTCCGGCCAGGTCCACATGTACGCGGACAAGATGACCCCGGCGATGGAGAAGGCCATCGACGAGACCAACCGGCGCCGCGAGAAGCAGATCGCCTACAACACGGCGAACGGGATCGACCCGCAGCCGCTGCGCAAGAAGATCAACGACATCGTCGCCACCATCGCCCGGGAGGAACTGGACACCGAGGAGCTCCTCGGCACCGGATACCGGCAGGCGAAGGACGGCAAGGGCGCCAAGGCCCCGGTGCCGGCGCTCGGCGGCCGGGCGGCCGCGGGCAAGACCGGCGGAAAGGGTGCGAAGGGCGCGAAGGGGACGGCGGGTGCCGAGGTGCTCACCGACCGGCCCGCAGCCGAACTGGCCGCGCTCATCGAGCAGATGACCGAGCGCATGCGCGGGGCGGCCGCCGAGCTCCAGTTCGAGGTCGCGGCCCGGATCCGGGACGAGGTGGGCGAGCTGAAGAAGGAGTTGCGGCAGATGAAGGAAGCGGGCCTCGCCTGACCGGGAGCCGGTCAGTAGGGTTGGGTCTCAGCCGCAGGTACACGCTGCACGCTCATCATGGGGCGGGCCAGGGAGAGGGGACAGTACGTGACGGTCAACATGACCAAGGGTCAGGCCATCAGTCTGCAGAAGGCGGACGGAGGCACGCTGACCGCGGTCCGTATGGGCCTCGGCTGGCAGGCGGCGAAGCGCCGCGGACTGTTCGGCTCGCGGACCCGGGAGATCGACCTCGACGCCTCGGCGGTGCTCTTCGCCGACAAGCAGCCCGTCGACGTGGTCTTCTTCCGGCACCTGCAGAGCGACGACGGCTCGGTGCGCCACACCGGTGACAACCTCGTCGGCGGCGTCGGCCAGGGCGGGGACGACGAGGCGATCCTCGTCGACCTCCAGCGCGTGCCGGTGCACATCGACCAGATCGTCTTCACGGTGAACTCCTTCACCGGCCAGACGTTCCAGGAAGTGCAGAACGCGTTCTGCCGCATCGTCGACGAGACCAACGGCCAGGAGATGGCCCGCTACACCCTCGACGGCGGCGGTCAGTACACCGCGCAGATCATGGCCAAGGTGTCCCGCTCGGGCGCCGGCTGGCAGATGACGGCCCTCGGGAACCCGGCCAACGGCCGCACCTTCCAGGACCTCATGCCGGCGATCCTGCCGCACCTGTAGCAGTACCGGACAAGAGAAGAAGGCACGGGGGAGGGGCTGCACGATGACGGCCGAACTGGTCCGGGGGCAGAACCACCCCGTGTCCCAGAGCCGGGTGGAGATCAGGGTCTCGGCGGGCACACCCGTGCTCACCCTGGCCTCGCTCGCCGACGAACAGGGCCGGTTCGCCGGCAACGGGATACTCGCCCACCCGGGCGCCAGGTCCCTCCCCGGCGTGGAGGCGCCGGGCGAGCTCGCCGAGCGGCATACCTTCGCCGTCGACCTCGACGAGGTCGCGGCGGACGTCCACCGGCTCGGCGTACTGCTCGTCCTCCCGCCCGGCGGCCCGGTCCGCTTCGGTGCGGTACCGGCCTCCTACGTGGCCGTGGCCGACCCGGGAGGCGCCGAGCTGGCCGGTTACACCCTGACGGGGCTCGACGCCGAGACGGCCGTCGTCGCCCTGGAGCTGTACCGGCGCCAGGGCGCCTGGAAGGTCCGTGCCGTGGGCCAGGGCTACGCCGACGGCCTCGGCGCCCTGCTCGCCGACGGCGGGCTGCCCGCACCGGCCGCCGCGGAGCTGGCCGCCGCCGCGCTCGGCACCACCTCCCGTACCGCGGGGGCCGATGCCACCCTCGCGGCCAGGCCGACCCTCGTCGGCGACCTGCGCGCCCCGCAGACCCCGGCGCAGGCCCCCGCGCCCGCCCCTGAACCGCCGGACCCGGTCCCCGTCTCCGGGCACCCGTACGCCGGTACGCCCGGACCCGCGCCCGGTGGCGACAGCGCGGGCTCCCCGCCCACCATCAGCTACGCCCACCCGCGGCGCCGCCGCACCAGCACCGAGCCGCCCGAGCCCGCGCCGCGGGCCGCCGCGCCGCAGGAACCCGGACAGCACCCGCGGCCCGTCGCCGGGGACGCCAGTGGCTGGTCCATGGAGGAGCGGCTCTACAACCAGGTCTGGGGGATGTTCGAGGACCTGGCCCGCACGGTCGCCGCCTACCGCAGTGCCGTCGAGTTCGCCGACTCCCGCATGGACCGCGAGCTCGACGAGGCCCTGTCCGACCCGCGCCACCGCCTCGGCGGCTCCGGGAACGCCGCACGCGACACCGCGCGGGCCCGCCGCGATGAGCTCGTCGCCCAGGCCCAGGCCGTCCTCGACCGGGACCTGGCCCAGCTGATCGCGGAGTCTGAGGTGGTCGAGCCCGCGCTGCCGGCCGCGTACGCCCGCTGGGACAACCCCGTCTGGCACGGTCACCGCACGCCCGAGGAGAACCCGCTGGCCCTGCGTCTGGGGGATCTGCACCTGCCCGAGCGGCCCGATCTGCGCATCCCCATGCTGACCCGGGTCCCGCTGGAGCGCGGACTCTGGATCGACAACGGCCGCACCGGCTCCGAGGCCGCGATGACCATGGACACCGACCGGCTGCGCCGCGCCGCCATGGACATGGCCGTCGCCCTGGCGGTCCGGCTGCTCGCCGTCCACCCCGCCGACCGGTTCTCCGTGCAAGTCATCGACGCGGCCGGGGCTGGATCCGCCTCCCTGGCGCCGCTCGTACGCGCCGGGGTGCTGGCCGGTCCGCCCGCCGCCGGGGCCACCGGCGTCACCCAGACCCTGGCACGGCTGACCCGGCGGGTGGACCTCGTACAGATGGCGCTGCGGGCCGGCGCCCCCGAGGACCTGCCGCCGGACGTGGACACGGCCGACCAGCTGTTGATCGTGCACGACTTCCCGCACGGCTTCGACGACCGCGCCGTCACCCAGCTGCGCTACCTCGCCGACGAGGGCGCGGCGGTCGGCGTGCACCTGCTGATGGTGGCGGACCGCGACGAGGCCTCGGCCTACGGGCCGCTGCTCGACCCGCTGTGGCGCTCCCTGATGCGGCTCTCGCCGGTGCCCGACAACCACCTCGCCGACCCCTGGGTCCATCACGCCTGGACCTTCGAACCGGACCTGCCCCCGCAGGGCAGCAGGGTCCTCGACCAGGCACTGGACCGGGTGGCGGAGGCCCGGCGCACTACCCGCCCGTGACCATTCTTTGGTGTTCCCTTTACCTTTACCGCCCTCGGCGGGTAAGCTCGTCCGTGCGGAGGGGAGTATTCCTGCTTTCCTGCTACGGCGTACCCGTCAATACGGACCACTGCGGTTCTGATGAACGCAGTCGGTCCCGGGGCGTCGGCCCACGGCCTCCAGGCCGCCCGGGTGGAAGAGACCTCCGGCAGCGATGACGCTGACGAAGTGCTGAGCCATCCGCCGGAGGCGTGTTCACCATGGAAGTTTCCTGGGCCCTGTGGGCTGCGACCATTCTTGGTCTGTCCCTCCTCATCGGTGCCGATTTCTTCATCGGCCGCAAGCCGCACGACGTGTCGATCAAGGAGGCCGGCACCTGGACGGTCGTCTGGATCGTCCTCGCCGGACTCTTCGGCCTCGGCCTGTGGTTCTTCGGCAACCCCCAGGCGTCACAGGAGTTCTTCGCGGGCTTCATCACCGAGAAGTCGCTGAGCGTCGACAACCTCTTCGTCTTCGTCCTGATCATGGCGAAGTTCGCGGTGCCGTCCCACCTCCAGCAGCGCGTGCTGCTCATCGGCGTACTGATCGCCCTGGTCCTGCGTGCGGTCTTCATCGCCGCCGGCGCCGCGATCATCGCCAGCTTCTCCTGGGTCTTCTACATCTTCGGCGCGTTCCTGATCTACACCGCGTGGAAGCTGATCCAGGAGGCCCGCAAGGACGAGGACGACGAGGAGTTCGAGGAGAACCGTCTCCTCAAGTCCGTCGAGAAGAAGTTCGGCGTCGCCGACCAGTACCACGGCACCAAGCTCTTCATCGTCACCAACGGCAAGCGCGTGCTGACCCCGCTGATGGTCGTCATGCTCGCCATCGGCACCACCGACGTGCTGTTCGCCCTGGACTCCATCCCCGCGATCTTCGGCCTCACCCAGGACCCGTACATCGTCTTCACGGCCAACGCCTTCGCGCTGATGGGTCTGCGCCAGCTGTACTTCCTCATCGGCGGTCTGCTGAAGAAGCTGGTCCACCTCAGCTACGGCCTGTCGATCATCCTCGGCTTCATCGGCGTCAAGCTGGTGCTCCACGCCCTGCACGAGAACGGCGTCGGCGTTCCGGTGATCTCGATCCCGGTCTCCCTCGGCGTCATCTGCGGTGTCCTGGTCATCACCACGATCACCAGCCTGATGGCCTCGAAGAAGCAGGCGGCGGCCGAGGCCGCCGCCCGCCCGGAGAGCATCGACGCGTAACCGGATCGCAGGATCCGAAGGACCTACACGGGGGCGGCCGCTTCGGCCGCCCCCGTTTCCGTCGCCCGGCCCGCGGCCGCCCGCCTCGACACGACGGCCGGACCGGTCTCCGGCAGCAGCGCGAAGCAGACCAGGCTGACCAGGGCGATCCCGGTCAGGTACAGCGCGACACCCCACGGCGGACCGGAACCGTCCGCCAGCGCCGTCGCCACGATCGGGGTCAGCGCCCCGCCCAGCACACCGCCCAGGTTGTAGCCGACGGCCGCGCCCGTGCAGCGGATCCGCGGCGCGTACAGCTCGGGCAGGTACGCGGCCACCACCGAGAACATCGTCACCATGCCCAGCAGCGCCCCGGTGAAGCCGACCGTCATCAGCAGCGGATCGGCCGTCCGCAACAGTGCCACCAGCGGGAACATCCACACCGCGCAGATCGCGCACCCGATCAGGCACAGCGGCCGCCGCCCGTAGCGGTCGCCGAGCACCGCGATCAGCGGGGTCACCAGGCCCTTGATCGCGACCGCGGCCATGATGCAGGCCAGCATCGCCGTGCGGCTCACCGGGAGGTGCTCGGCGGCGTAGGCGAGGGACCAGGTGGTGACCGCGTAGAAGACGGCGTACCCGACGGCGAGCGCCCCGCCGGTCAGCAGGAGCAGCCGCCAGTGGCCCCGGAACACCTCGGTCAGCGGGGCCTCGGCCCGCCGGTCCGTCGCGGCCAGCGCCCGGAACTGCGGGGTCTCCTCCACCGAGCGGCGCAGCCACAGCCCGGCCAGCGCCAGCACCCCGGCCGCCCAGAACGGCACCCGCCACCCCCAGGCGGTGAACTGGGCATCGGTCAGCGACGCGGACAGCCCCAGCATCAGGCCGTTGGCGAGCAGGAAGCCCACCGCCGGGCCCATCTGCGGGAAGCTCGACCACAGCCCGCGCCGCCGCTCGGGGGCGTGCTCGGCGGTCAGCAGTACGGCGCCGCCCCACTCCCCGCCCAGCCCGAGGCCCTGCAGGAAGCGCAGCAGGAGCAGGAGTACGGGCGCGGCCATGCCGATCGAGCCGTACGAGGGCACGCAGCCGACGGCCACGGTGGCGAGGCCGGTGAGCAGCAGGGAGGCGAGCAGCACCGGGCGCCTGCCGTAGCGGTCGCCGATGTGGCCGAAGACCGCCGAACCGAGCGGGCGGGCCAGGAAGCCGACGCCGAAGGTGCCGAAGGCGGCGAGGGTTCCGGCGAGCGGGGAGAAGGAAGGGAAGAAGAGCGGGCCGAGCACGAGGGCGGCGGCCGTCCCGTAGACGAAGAAGTCGTAGAACTCGATCGCGGTCCCGGCGAGCGAGGCCGTGGCCAGTCGCAGCATGCCGGGCCCGGCGGAGCCGTCGGCTTCGGCGGGCGGGGTCTCGGGCGGCGTGGCGGGAGAAGGGACGCGGGAAGGGGCGGGGGAAGGAGCGGGGGAAGCGCCGGGGGAGGCCTCGGGGGCGGAGGAGGCCAGGGGCGGGGACGGGTCGTGTGGCATGCCGCACCAGATACCCGCCCCCCGCCCCTCAGGACGTGAGTTCGGCCGTAAGCGACCGGAAGGAGTGCTTCGCGTCTCGAAGTTGACGCGTTGCGGTGCCTACCAGCCGCGCTCGCGCCATGCGGCCAGGTGCGGACGCTCGGCGCCGAGGGTGGTGTCGTTGCCGTGACCCGGGTAGACCCAGGTCTCGTCCGACAGCTGCTCGAACAGCTTGTGCTCGACGTCGTCGAGCAGGCTGGTGAAGGCCTTCGGGTCGTCGTGCGTGTTGCCGACGCCGCCCGGGAAGAGGCAGTCGCCGGTGAACACGTGCGCGTGCCCGTGCGGGTCGTCGTAGACGAGCGCGATCGAGCCGGGGGTGTGGCCGACCAGGTGGCGGGCGGTCAGGCTGACCCGTCCGACCGTGACCGTGTCCCCGTCGGCGACGGGCACGTCGGTCGCCACCGGGATGCCCTCGGCGTCGAGGGCGCCCGCGTAGGTGCGCGCACCGGTCGCCTCGACCACCTCGGCGAGCGCGCCCCAGTGGTCGCCGTGCCGGTGCGTGGTGACCACGGACGTGATGCCGTCGTCGCCGATCAGGCTGAGCAGGGTGCCCGCCTCGGCGGCCGCGTCGATGAGCAGCTGCTCGTCGGTGGCGCGGCAGCGCAGCAGGTAGGCGTTGTTGTTCATCGGGCCCACCGCGACCTTGGAAATCATCAGGTCCGCAAGTTCGTGCACGTCGGCGGGACCGCCGACCTTGACCTCTCCGGTGTACGTCATGCCTTGATCCTAGAGCGGGGGGAGCCCGGGGAGGGGGCCGCCCGAGGTGGTCAGGGAGGCGCCCTTGTCGCCGCGGCCGGCCAGCCAGGCCAGCAGCCCCGCGGCGGTACCGGACACGGTCACGGCGGGATCCCCGGCGGAGCCGGTGCGCCAGTTCCGTCCGTCGGTCGCGGCGAGGGCCGCCGGCGGCACCTCGGGGCGGCCGGACCAGCGGTCGGCGAGGAAGACGATCTCGCGCTCGGTGAACTCGTCCGGGAGGTCGGTGAGCTCGTAGCCGATGTTCAGGTCGACGTGGTGCAGATCGACCTCGACCCAGCGCCGGAAGGGCACGTTGGCGGCGAGGTCGGTGATGCCGTTGCGCAGCTCGACCGTGCGCGTCCAGTCCTGGTCGGGCTCGGAGGTGGCCATGAAGCGGGCCGCGGAATCACGGAGGTCCGTCAGGTGTTCTTCGAGGGACCGGCCGGCGTCGCGCTCGATGTCCGCGTCGCGGGCGGTGGCGCTCTCGTACATCGGGCGTCCCTCGAAGACGTTGACGAGCGCGTCCGCGTTGCGTGCGAGGTGGGCCAGGATGTGGCCGCGGGTCCAGCCCGGGAGGTGTGACTCCTCGGCGAGGGCTGCGTTGTCCAGTTTCGCGACAGCGGTCAGCAGCCGGTCCGTGGCTTCACGTACAGATCGCAGGTCGTGCACATGATCAGTCATGACGGCGAGCCTAGTGGTTCACCGGGCGCGGCCACACGATTGGGTGAAGCGGTCTGCGGAGTGCCGTAAATCGAATGTGCGTGCTATACGCTCGGAAGTCCAAGGACCAAGTCCATCGCAGAGGCGCCCCCCATACCCTGGGACGGGGGCCCGTGCCCCCGCTCTCTCAAGAAAGGTGCGGACCGGCGTGACCGACCATCTCATCGTTCGTGGCGCTCGCGAGCACAACCTGAAGAACGTCTCGCTCGACCTGCCCCGCGACTCACTCATCGTCTTCACCGGACTCTCCGGGTCGGGCAAGTCCTCCCTGGCCTTCGACACGATCTTCGCCGAGGGTCAGCGCCGCTACGTCGAGTCGCTCTCGTCGTACGCCCGCCAGTTCCTCGGGCAGATGGACAAGCCCGACGTCGACTTCATCGAGGGCCTCTCCCCGGCCGTCTCGATCGACCAGAAGTCGACCTCGCGCAACCCGCGCTCGACCGTGGGCACCATCACCGAGGTCTACGACTACCTCCGCCTCCTCTTCGCCCGTATCGGCAAGCCGCACTGCCCCGAGTGCCGCCGTCCCATCTCGCGCCAGTCGCCGCAGGCGATCGTCGACAAGGTGCTCGCGCTCCCCGAGGGCAGCCGCTTCCAGGTGCTCTCGCCGCTGGTGCGCGAGCGCAAGGGCGAGTTCGTCGACCTCTTCTCCGATCTCCAGACCAAGGGCTACAGCCGGGCGCGGGTGGACGGGGAGACCATCCAGCTCTCCGAGCCGCCCACGCTGAAGAAGCAGGAGAAGCACACCATCGAGGTGGTCATCGACCGCCTCACCGTCAAGGAGAGCGCCAAGCGCCGGCTCACCGACTCCGTGGAGACGGCCCTCGGCCTCTCCGGCGGCATGGTGATCCTGGACTTCGTCGACCTCGCCGAGGACGACCCCGAGCGTGAGCGGATGTACTCCGAGCACCTCTACTGCCCCTATGACGACCTGTCCTTCGAGGAGCTGGAGCCGCGCTCCTTCTCCTTCAACTCGCCCTTCGGCGCCTGTCCCGAGTGCACGGGTATCGGTACGCGCATGGAGGTGGACCCGGAGCTGATCATTCCGGACGAGGACAAGTCCCTGGACGAGGGCGCGGTCTCGCCGTGGTCGCTCGGCCACACCAAGGACTACTTCCAGCGGCTGATCGGCGCGCTCGCCCAGGAGCTGGGCTTCCGCACCGACATCGCGTGGGCCGGGCTGCCGGCGCGCGCGAAGAAGGCCCTGCTGTACGGGCACAAGACGCAGATCGAGGTCCGCTACCGCAACCGGTACGGGCGGGAGCGGGCGTACACGACGGCCTTCGAGGGCGCCGTGCCGTTCGTCAAGCGGCGGCACGCGGAGTCGGAGAGCGACGCCAGCCGCGAGCGCTTCGAGGGCTACATGCGCGAGGTGCCCTGCCCGACCTGTGAGGGCACCCGCCTCAAGCCGATCGTGCTCGCCGTGACGGTGATGGAGAAGTCCATCGCCGAGGTCGCCGCCATGTCGATCAGTGAGTGCGCGGACTTCCTGGGGCGGATGCGCCTCGACGCCCGCGACAAGAAGATCGCCGAGCGGGTCCTCAAGGAGGTCAACGAGCGGCTCCGCTTCCTCGTGGACGTCGGTCTCGACTACCTTTCGCTCAACCGGGCCGCCGGCACGCTGTCGGGCGGCGAGGCCCAGCGCATCCGGCTCGCCACCCAGATCGGCTCCGGTCTCGTCGGCGTGCTCTACGTGCTGGACGAGCCGTCCATCGGTCTGCACCAGCGGGACAACCACCGGCTGATCGAGACCCTGGTGCGGCTGCGGGACATGGGCAACACGCTCATCGTGGTCGAGCACGACGAGGACACGATCAAGGTGGCCGACTGGGTCGTGGACATCGGTCCGGGTGCGGGCGAGCACGGCGGCAAGGTGGTGCACAGCGGGTCGCTGAAGGACCTGCTGAAGAACACCGAGTCGATGACCGGGCAGTACCTCTCGGGCAAGAAGTCCATCGAGATCCCGGACATCCGCCGGCCCGTGAACGGGGAGCGCAAGCTGACCGTCCACGGCGCCAAGGAGAACAACCTGCGGGACATCGACGTGTCCTTCCCGCTGGGTGTGCTGACGGCCGTGACCGGTGTGTCGGGTTCGGGCAAGTCGACGCTGGTCAACGACATCCTCTACACGCACCTGGCGCGTGAGCTGAACGGCGCCCGCTCGGTGCCGGGCCGGCACACGCGGGTCGACGGAGACGACCTCGTCGACAAGGTCGTGCACGTCGACCAGTCGCCGATCGGCCGCACCCCGCGCTCCAACCCGGCCACGTACACCGGTGTCTTCGACCATGTCCGCAAGCTGTTCGCGGAGACGATGGAGGCGAAGGTGCGCGGCTATCTGCCGGGCCGCTTCTCCTTCAACGTGAAGGGCGGCCGGTGCGAGAACTGCGCCGGTGACGGCACGATCAAGATCGAGATGAACTTCCTGCCGGACGTCTACGTCCCGTGCGAGGTCTGCCACGGCGACCGGTACAACCGGGAGACGCTGGAGGTCCACTACAAGGGCAAGTCCATCGCGGAAGTCCTGAACATGCCGATCGAGGAGGCGCTGGGCTTCTTCGAGGCGGTGCCGACGATCGCGCGTCACCTCAAGACGCTCAACGAGGTCGGGCTGGGCTACGTCCGCCTCGGCCAGTCCGCGCCGACCCTCTCGGGTGGTGAGGCGCAGCGCGTGAAGCTGGCCTCCGAGCTCCAGAAGCGGTCGACGGGCCGGACGGTCTACGTGCTGGACGAGCCGACCACGGGTCTGCACTTCGAGGACATCTCGAAGCTGATCAAGGTGCTGTCGGGGCTGGTGGACAAGGGGAACTCGGTGATCGTCATCGAGCACAACCTGGACGTCATCAAGACCGCGGACTGGGTCATCGACATGGGCCCGGAGGGCGGCTACGGCGGCGGTCTGGTGGTGGCCGAAGGCACGCCGGAGGCGGTGGCCTCGGTGGGCGCCAGCCACACGGGCAAGTTCCTGCGGGACATCCTGGGCGCTGACCGGGTGTCGGACGCGGCGGCGTCTCCGGTACGGGCCACGGCGAAGAAGGCCCCGGCGAAGAAGACGGCGGCCACCAAGGCCGTCGCCGCGAAGAAGGCGGCTCCGGCCAAGAAGGCGACGGCCCGGGCGCGCAAGGCGTAGCCGCCGAGCCGCGTACGGGTTCGCGTACGGGTTCGCGTACGGGTTCGCGTACGGGTTCGCGTACGGGTTCGAGTTCGCGTACGGGTTCGGTACGACGGGAGGGTCCGGCCCCATGGCCGGGCCCTCCCGCGTTCGCTCCGCTCAGGAGGCGACGCCCACCGCGCGGCCGGCGCAGGCCGGGTCCGTCAGGGTGGCCAGGAGGGCGTCCGCGACGTCCGCGCGCGGGATGACCCGGCCGCCGCGCACGTTGGCGCCGATCGCGCGGCGGTAGGTGCCGGTGTGCGGCTTGTTCTGCAGCATCGGCGGCCGGACGACCGTCCACCGGGTGCCGCTCGCGGCCATCGCCGCCTCCATGTCCGCGAGGTCCGCGTAGAGGTCCCGCAGCAGTCGGCGCAGCAGCGGGTAGACCACGGCGCGGGTGAACAGCCCCTCGCCCTCCGGCAGCGGGCCGACGGGCGCGGCGCTCACGGCCGACAGCGGCCGCACCCCCGCACGGTCCATGGCCGAGGTGATCGCGCTCAGGGCCGGGCCCGCGATGGGATGCGCCCTGGCCTGCTTGTTGTTCGCCGCGCCCAGTGCGGAGACCACCGCATCCTGTCCGCCGACCACGGCCAGCACCGCTTCCGGGTCGGTCACGTCGGCCACCGTGGCCACCCGCAGCCGCTCGTGCGCGGGAACCGGCAGCCGCGCCGGGTCCCGGACCACCGCGGTCACCTCGTGCCCCGCGCCGAGTGCCTGCCGGACGACCTCGCGGCCGACGCCGCCCGTGGCTCCGAACACCGTGATCTTCATTGTCGTACCTCCGCGACGAGAGGTGGGTGAGTATTCACTCACCCCTGCTTTCGCTAGGGTGAGTGAATGCTCACCTCGAAGTCAAGCCGTCCCACCCCCGAGCGGCTGCTCGACGCCGCCGAGAAGCTGATGCGCACCAGCGGCCTGGCCAACGCCACCACCAAGGCCATCGCCCGCGAGGCCGGCTGTTCGGAGGCCGCGCTCTACAAGTACTTCGCGAACAAGGAGGAGCTCTTCGTCCGCGTCCTGCTGGAGCGCACCCCCAACGCGGGCCCGCTCATGGCCGCCCTGCGGGCCGATCCGGGGGAGCGGGGCGTCGAGGAGGCGCTCGCCGAGATCGCCCGGCACGCCTCGCTCTTCTACGCCGACGCCATGCCCATGGCCGCCTCGCTCTTCGCCGAGCCCGCCCTGCTCACCCGCCACCGCGAGGGCGTCCAGGAGATCGGGGCCGGACCGCACCTGGTCCTGGACGCACTGGCCGGCCGGCTGCGGCGCGAGCTCGACGCCGCCCGGCTGCGGCCCGACGCCGATCCGCGGGCCGCCGCGGCCCTGCTGCTCGGCGCCTGCTTCCAGCGGGCCTTCTTCCTGCACTTCTCCGGGGCCCACGTGGTCCAGCCCGTCGAGGAGTTCGCCCCGGCCGTGGCCCGCACCGTCTGGGCCGCTATTCGCTGAGCTCCGCCGCGTACGGCGGCTCCGCGCCCGCCCGCGTGCAGGTCAGGGCCGCCGCGTGGGCGGCGTGGGCCAGGACCTGCGGCCAGTCCACCGGGCCGCCCGGCGCGAGGGCGAGCCGGTGCAGCAGGGCGGCGTTGACGGTGTCGCCCGCGCCGATCGTGTCCACCACCGCCACCGGACGGGCCGCCGCCGTGTACTCCCCGCCCTCCCGGGTCCAGGCCGTCAGGCCCGCCGCGCCCCGGGTCAGCACCACCGCCGACGGTCCGGCCGCCAGCCAGTCCCCGACCCGGCCGCCCAGCCAGGCCGCGTCCTCCTCCGACAGCTTGAGGACGCCCGTGTGCGGCAGCAGCCGTTCCAGGAAGCGTGCGCGGTACGCCGCCGGGTCCGCGATCAGCGCCGGCCGGATGTTGGGGTCCAGCAGGGTCAGCACCCCGCGCCGGGACTCCCGGCGCAGCAAGGCCTCGTAAGCGCTCGCGCCCGGTTCCAGGACCAGCGAGCAGGTGCCGAGCGCGAGGGCCCGTACCCCGTCCGGGAGGGCGGGCGGCAGCGTGAACAGCCGGTCCGCCGTGCCCTCGACGTAGAAGCCGTACGAGGCCGAGCCGTCCGGGGCCAGCGAGGGCACGGCGAGCGTGGTCGGCTCCGGTCCGCGCTGGACCAGCGACAGGTCCACCCCGGCGGCCCGCAGCCCGGCCAGCAGGCTCTCGCCGAAGCCGTCCGAGGAGACCCGGGAACAGAAGGCCACCTCGGCGCCGAGCCGCCCGAGCGCCAGCGCGGTGTTGTACGGTCCGCCGCCCGGCCGGGGCAGCAGCGCCCCGGGCGGCCGCGCCACGGGCACCAGGTCGATGAGGGCTTCTCCGCCGACGACGATCACGCGGGGGAAGCTACCTCATGGGACGGAGGTATCGTCGGGTGGGCCGGTGCCCCGGCCGGGTTCCGGCCCGAGCCCCGCCCCCGCACCCCTTCCCCACGTGCCCGCACCTCAGGAGAACCGCATGCCCGCGCCGCAGTCGCCCGCCCGCCGTACCGTCCTCAAGGGCGCCGCCGCGCTCGCCGGGGCCGCGGGCGCCGGAGCGACCCTCGCGGCCTGCTCCACCGAGACCAACAGCGGAGGCAACACCCCCGCCACCCCCACCGCGCCGGTGGACCTGGGCGCCGCGGCCGATGTCCCGGTGGGCGGCGCGAAGCTGTACCGGGAGAACAAGCTGATCGTCAGCTGCCCGGCGGAGGGGCAGTACAAGGCCTTCAGCGCCCAGTGCACGCACGCCGGCTGCGTCCTGGACAAGATCGTCGAGGGCGAGGGGAACTGCCCCTGCCACGGCAGCCGCTTCGACGTGAAGACCGGCAAGGTCCTGCGCGGTCCGGCCTCCGCCCCGCTGCCCGCCGTCCCGGTCCGGGCCGAGAACGGCAAGCTCGTCGCGGGCTGACCCGCGCCCTCGCCCGAGACCGCACCCGGACCCGGACCCGGACCCGGACCTGGACCTCAGTCCCAGTCCCAGGCGATCCCGAGGATCCCGCGCCGCACCGACTGCTCCACCAGGTGGACCGCCCGGTGCCGGCCGCTGGGCGTCAGGTCCACGAGTCCGGTGCGCGGGGCCTCGGGCCCGCCCCGGGCGAAGCGCCGGCAGCGCACCGGCAGGGCCGCCTCGTCGAAGCTGACCTGGAGCATGTACTGGCCGCCGGCGTAGCTGAACCCGCGTACGTACTCGCCGCTGCGGGCTCCGGTGCCGTCCTCGATCCCGTAGCCGAAGACGTGGGTGTCCCCGCGCCGCAGCCGCGCGTCGAAGAGCAGTTCGGCGACCACCACCCCGGACTCCGGGTGGCACCGCACCCGGCCCGTGCGGCAGTTCTCGTACGCCGTCACGCGCATCCGGGACACGTCGCAGCCGGGGTCGCCGTGGTGGACGGCCAGATAGCGGTCGACGCCGTCGCGGTGCGCCCGGACGATCTGCTGCGACTCGCGGACCCGCAGCTCACCCGCCGGTCCGATGCGGACCCGCTCGTGGTGGCCGACCGAGTGCAGCCCGCCGTCCGGCGGGAGGTCCATCCCGTCCAGCAGCCGCTCCACCGTCCCGCCCAGGCTGAACAGGGCCCGGTACGAGCGGGTGGGCGGGCGCGCGGACCCGGGGCCGGGATCCTCGGCGGCCAGCAGGCGCAGGAGGGCGCCGTCGGGCAGTTCCAGGATCCGCTCCAGGGCGGTGACCGCCCGCAGCGACTCCGGGTGACGCGGCCGCCGGGCGCCCTGCTGCCAGTAGCTGAGGCTGGTGACACCGAGCTTGATGCCCTGCGCCGCGAGCCGGTGCTGCACCCGGTGCAGGGGCAGTCCACGCGCGGCGAGGGCGGCGCGCAGGGCGAGGTGGAAGGGGCCGCCACGCAGCAACTGGCCGAGTTCCGCCGTGTCCTCGGTCGGCCGCATGGCGACTCCTTCGTGAACGTTCACACGGGCCGGCGCGGGGGATCGCGGCGGCGGCTCCGGGAGACCAAGTGACACGGCAGCAACCGTTCACACCGCAGCCCCACCGTTCACACAGCAATGTCACCGCGTATTGAAGCGTGTTGACCTGATCGCGACAACTCCCTGATGCTCCTGAACAGCGTCCGGACGCGCTCCTCCACCCCCCACACCCCACATTGGGAGGAACGCGATGCGCAACCGACACAGGCGGCATTCCCCAGCCGCCTGCCTCACCGCCGTGCTCACCGCTCTGCTGTTCACCCTGCCCCTCGGCACCGGCACCGCCGCCGCTGCCGAGGCCGGCACCGACTCGGCCCTCGCCACCAAGCGCCTGAACATCACCATGCAGGCCCAGACGAAGACCAACTGGTGCTGGGCCGCCGGCGGCAACACCATCGCCACCTGGTTCGGCCGGAACTACAGCCAGAACCAGTTCTGCAACGCCGCCTTCAACCGCCAGCAAGGCAGCGAATGCCCCAACAGCCAGGCCACCCTGGGCAACGTCCAGACCGGACTGCGCTGGGCCGGCATCAACCCCGGCTCGTACGTCAGCGGCTGGCTCCAGTACTCCACCGTCCAGACCGAGATCAACGCCGACCGGCCGGTCGAGACCCGCATCCAGTGGTCGAACGGCGGCGGCCACATGCACGTCGTCTACGGCTACGACACCGCGAGCAACTGGGTCTACTGGGGCGACCCCTGGCCCTCCAGCGACCGCTACAACTGGGCCTCGCACTCCTGGTACGTGAACAACAGCACCTTCTCCTGGACCCACTCCCTCTACCGGATCGGGGCGTGACCGCCATGACCCTGCGCGCCGCCACCGCCGCTGCAGCCGCGGTCCTCGCCACCACCGCCCTCCTCGGCCTCGCCCCGCAGGCCGCCGCGGCTCCCCGGGGTCCGGTGCCGCAGCCCCAGGCCGCCACCGCCGAGAACAAGGCCGCCGCCGCGCGGGCGGCGACCGCCCCCGACACCCTGGCCACCCTCTCCCGCTTCTTCGCCCGGGAGGGCAGGGTCTCCCTCACGGCCGCGCAGCCCCGGATCGAGGGCGAGGCGATACCGGTCAGCCACCTCTCCCCGGAGTTCGTTGCGGGCAGAGCGGGCGCATCCGTCGCCCGCCTGGAATTCCTCGCCAGCAAGGCCGTCTCCTCCGACGGGCAGCAGGCCGCGCTGTGGACCGCGCGGACGGAGGCCGGCTGGGAGGTCGTGAACATCGCCACCGGCGACGACGAGTTCCGCTACGCGCGACTGGGTGCGGAGAAGCTGCCCGGCGGGACGGTGTTCCGGGAGCCGCAGATCGACGCCTGGTACGTGGCCGGGGGCAGCAGGGTGCTGCCGCTGGACGAGGACGCGGTGCGGGCCGTGGGCGCCGGGGGCACGAGCCTGGCCGCCTACCGGGCCCGGGTGGCCGGGGCGTACGGGGACAAGCTGCCGGGCTCCGCGTATGCCGCGCGGGGCATGGCGGGTGGTTACGCCGAAGCCTCGGCCGAGGGCGGCGTGACTTCGGTCGCGGCGGTCGCCGGCGGGGCGCTCGCGCTGGGCGGGGGCGGGCTGCTGCTGCTCCGGCGCCGCCGGGCCGTCGTGGCGTAGCCGCCTTCACCCGCAGGGTCCGGCTCCTGTCAGGGGCCGGGCCCTGCGGGGCATCCCCCACCCCGCCCCTTCCCGAAACCGGGCTCCGCCCGGACCCGCGCCTCAAACGCCGGCGGGGCTGAGCGATCGGGGCTCCGCCCCGGACCCCGCGCCTCGGACTCCCCCGGCCACCGCTGGGAGGTGCCCCCGGCGGGGCTGGATCTTCAGCCCGTCCGGCGTTTGAGGACCGGGTCCGGGCCGGGCCCGGATGGCCTGCGGGGCCACCGCCCGGATCCGCATACCGGGCCGGGGGCCTACGGTCTGTTGTCGGTGCGCGCAAGTAGGGTGGTTGGCATGGCCGACCCTTCCAGTTACCGCCCCGAGCCGGGACAGATCCCGGACTCCCCGGGGGTCTACAAGTTCCGCGACGAGCACCGCCGGGTGATCTACGTCGGGAAGGCCAAGAGCCTGCGCCAGCGCCTGGGCAGCTACTTCCAGGACATCGCCGGCCTGCACCCCCGTACCGCCACCATGGTGACCACGGCCGCCTCCGTCGAGTGGACCGTGGTGTCCACCGAGGTCGAGGCGCTCCAGCTGGAGTACTCGTGGATCAAGGAGTTCGACCCCCGGTTCAACGTCAAGTACCGGGACGACAAGAGCTACCCCTCCCTCGCCGTCACCCTCAATGAGGAGTACCCGAGGGTCCAGGTCATGCGCGGGCCCAAGAAGAAGGGCGTGCGCTACTTCGGTCCGTACGGGCACGCCTGGGCCATCCGCGAGACCGTCGACCTGATGCTCCGGGTGTTCCCGGTCCGGACCTGCTCCGCGGGCGTGTTCAAGCGCTCCGCCCAGATCGGCCGCCCCTGCCTGCTCGGCTACATCGGCAAGTGCTCCGCCCCCTGCGTCGGCAAGGTCACCCCCGAGGAGCACCGCGAACTGGCCGAGGACTTCTGCGACTTCATGGCCGGCCGCACCGGCACCTACCTCTCCCGGCTGGAGAAGGAGATGCACGCGGCGGCCGAGGAGATGGAGTACGAGAAGGCCGCCCGGCTGCGCGACGACATCGGGGCGCTGCGCCGGGCGATGGAGAAGAACGCCGTGGTGCTCGCCGACGCCACCGACGCCGACCTGATCGCCGTGGCCGAGGACGAGCTCGAAGCCGCCGTTCAGATCTTCCACGTCCGCGGCGGCCGGGTCCGCGGCCAGCGCGGCTGGGTCACCGACAAGGTCGAGGCCGTCGACACGGCCGGGCTCGTCGAGCACGCCCTCCAGCAGCTGTACGGCGAGGAGAAGGGCGAGGCCGTGCCCAAGGAGGTACTGGTCCCGGCCCTCCCCGAGGACACGCCGACACTGAACCAGTGGCTCGCCGAGCGCCGGGGGTCCCAGGTCAGCCTGCGGATACCGCAGCGCGGCGACAAGAAGGCCCTGATGGAGACCGTCCACCGCAACGCGCTGCAGTCCCTCGCCCTGCACAAGACCAAGCGCGCCAGCGACCTCACCACCCGCTCCCGGGCCCTGGAGGAGATCGCCGAGGCACTGGACCTCGACAGCGCCCCGCTGCGCATCGAGTGCTTCGACATCTCCCACCTGCAGGGTGACGACGTCGTCGCGTCGATGGTCGTCTTCGAGGACGGGCTGGCCCGCAAGAGCGAGTACCGGCGCTTCCAGATCAAATCGTTCGAGGGGCAGGACGACGTCCGCTCCATGCACGAGGTGGTCTCCCGGCGCTTCCGCCGCTACCTCCAGGAGAAGCTGAAGACCGGCGAGTGGGAAGCGGAGGAGGGCGAGGGCGCGGTGCCCGAGGACGACGGGCGGCCCAAGCGGTTCGCGTACCCGCCCCAGCTCGTCGTGGTCGACGGCGGGCAGCCGCAGGTCGCCGCCGCCAAGCGGGCCCTGGAGGAGCTCGGGATCGACGACGTCGCCGTGTGCGGCCTGGCCAAGCGGCTGGAGGAGGTCTGGCTGCCCGGCGAGGACGACCCGGTCGTGCTGCCGCGCACCAGCGAGGGCCTCTACCTGCTCCAGCGGGTCCGTGACGAAGCCCACCGGTTCGCCATCCAGTACCAGCGCAACAAGCGCGGCAAGCGCCTGAAATCAGGCCCTCTGGACGAGGTGCCCGGCCTCGGCGAGAGCCGCAAACAGGCCCTGGTCAAGCACTTCGGTTCGGTGAAGAAGCTGAGACAGGCGACAATCGACCAGATCTGCGAGGTCCCGGGCATAGGCCGTAAGACGGCCGAGACCGTGGCCGCGGCCCTCGCCCAGGCGGTTCCCGCTGGTCCTGCCGTCAACACGGCGACAGGAGAGATCATTGAGGATGAGCCCCCCGCGCCAGCGGGAGCATCGTCCGAACGGGGGACCGAGCAATGACCGAGCACGAGACCGCGCACGACCGAGACGGAGCACAGGTGAGTACGGGCACGACAGTGGAGCCCGGCGAGACCGCCGAGGCGGCCATCCCCGAGCTGGTGATCATCTCCGGTATGTCCGGGGCCGGCCGCAGTACGGCGGCGAAGTGTCTGGAGGACCTCGGCTGGTTCGTCGTCGACAACCTCCCGCCGGCCCTGATCCCGACCATGGTCGAGCTCGGCGCCCGCTCCCAGGGCAACGTGGCGCGCATCGCCGTCGTCGTCGACGTCCGCGGCCGCCAGTTCTTCGACGCCCTGCGCGAGTCCCTCGCCGACCTCGACAGCAAGGGCGTCACCCGCCGCATCGTCTTCCTGGAGTCCTCCGACGACGCGCTGGTCCGCCGCTTCGAGTCGGTCCGCCGCCCGCACCCGCTCCAGGGCGACGGGCGCATCACCGACGGCATCGCCGCCGAGCGCGACCTGCTGCGCGAGCTGCGCGGCGACGCCGACCTGGTGATCGACACCTCCAGCCTGAACGTGCACGAGCTGCGCGCGAAGATGGACGCCCAGTTCGCCGGGGACGAGGAGCCCGAGCTGCGGGCCACCGTCATGTCCTTCGGCTACAAGTACGGCCTCCCCGTCGACGCCGACCTCGTCGTCGACTGCCGCTTCATCCCCAACCCGCACTGGGTCCCGGAGCTGCGCCCCTTCACCGGGCTCAACGAGGAGGTGTCGGGGTACGTCTTCAGCCAGCCCGGCGCCAAGGAGTTCCTCGACCGCTACACCGAGCTGCTCCAGCTCATCGCCACCGGCTACCGCCGCGAGGGCAAGCGGTACGTGACCATCGCGGTCGGCTGCACGGGCGGCAAGCACCGCAGTGTGGCCATGTCCGAGAAGCTCGCCGCCCGCCTCGCCTCCGAGGGAGTCGAGACCGTCGTAGTCCACCGGGACATGGGGCGCGAGTGACCGCACGGACCCCGCGGCTGAGTCGCCTGCGCCGCCTCACCCCGGGCCGGGGCGAGGACGGCGCGGGCCGCTCCGGCCGCTCCGGCCGCCGGCGCGGCGCCACGCCCAAGGTGGTGGCGCTCGGCGGCGGCCAGGGCCTGTCGGCCTCCCTCGCCGCCCTGCGCCGGATCACCGGTGACCTCACCGCCGTGGTCACCGTCGCCGACGACGGCGGTTCCAGCGGCCGGCTCCGGGAGGAGCTCGGCGTGCTCCCGCCCGGCGACCTGCGCAAGGCGCTGGCCGCGCTGTGCGGTGACGACGACTGGGGCCAGACCTGGGCCCGGGTCATCCAGCACCGCTTCCAGTCCGAGGGCGATCTGCACGGGCACGCGGTCGGCAACCTGCTGATCGTCGCCCTGTGGGAACAGCTCGGCGACCCCGTCCAGGCCCTCGACCTGGTCGGGAGGCTGCTCGGGGCGCAGGGCCGGGTGCTGCCGATGTCGGCGGTGCCGCTGGAGCTCCAGGCCCTGGTCAGGGGGCACGATCCGGCCCGCCCCGAGGACGTGGACACCGTCCGCGGGCAGGCCACGGTGGCGCTGACCCCGGGCGAGGTGCTCTCCGTGCAGGTGGTGCCGAGCGACCCGCCGGCCGTGCCGGAGGCCGTCGCGGCCGTCCTGGACGCCGACTGGGTGGTGCTCGGTCCGGGGTCCTGGTTCTCCTCGGTCATTCCGCACCTGCTGGTGCCGGAACTGCTGGACGCGCTGATGGAGACGAAGGCCCGGCGGGTCCTCTCGCTGAACCTCGCGCCGCAGCCCGGCGAAACAGAGGGCTTCTCTCCGCAGCGTCATTTGGAGGTTTTGGCCCGACACGCCCCTAAACTCGCCCTGGACGTGGTGCTGGCCGACGAGGCCGCCGTGCCCGACCGCGAGTCCCTCGCCGATGCCGCGAAACGGTTCGGTGCCGCGGTCGAGCTGGCGCCCGTGGCCAGGCAGGACGGCTCTCCGAAGCACGACCCGGAGCTGCTGGCCGCCGCGTACGACCGTATTTTTCGGATGCATGGAAGGATCGGCCCATGGCGATGACGCCTGCGGTGAAGGATGAGATCTCCCGCCTGCCCGTCACCCGGACCTGTTGCAGGAAGGCGGAGGTCTCGGCGATCCTTCGGTTCGCGGGCGGGCTGCACCTGGTGAGCGGCCGCATCGTCATCGAGGCGGAACTGGACACCGGGATCGCCGCCAGACGCCTGCGCAAGGACATCCTGGAGATCTTCGGCCATTCCTCGGACCTGGTGGTGATGGCCCCCGGCGGACTGCGCCGCGGCAGCCGCTACGTGGTCCGCGTCGTGGCCGGTGGTGACCAGCTGGCGCGCCAGACGGGCCTCGTGGACGGCCGCGGCCGCCCCATCCGGGGTCTTCCCCCGCAGGTGGTCTCCGGGGCCACCTGCGACGCGGAGGCGGCCTGGCGCGGCGCCTTCCTGGCCCACGGCTCGCTCACCGAGCCGGGCCGGTCCTCCTCCCTGGAGGTCACCTGCCCCGGCCCGGAAGCCGCCCTGGCCCTGGTGGGCGCCGCCCGCAGGCTGTCCATCGCCGCCAAGGCGCGCGAGGTGCGCGGAGTGGACCGGGTCGTGGTCCGCGACGGCGACGCGATCGGCGCGCTGCTGACCCGGCTCGGCGCGCACGAGTCGGTGCTGGCCTGGGAGGAGCGGCGGATGCGGCGCGAGGTCCGCGCCACCGCCAACCGCCTGGCCAACTTCGACGACGCCAACCTCCGCCGATCGGCGCGGGCCGCGGTGGCCGCCGGAGCCCGCGTGCAGCGCGCGCTGGAGATCCTCGGCGAGGAGGTCCCCGAGCACCTGGCCGCGGCCGGCCGGCTGCGCATGGAGCACAAGCAGGCCTCCCTGGAGGAGCTGGGCGCGCTCGCCGACCCGCCGCTGACCAAGGACGCCGTCGCCGGCCGGATCCGCCGCCTGCTGGCGATGGCCGACAAGCGGGCCCAGGACCTCGGCATCCCGGGGACCGAGTCGAACCTGGACCTCAGCGAGGAGATGGCCGACAACATGGCCGGTTAGTCCGTCCCGTACGGCTGAAGGGGCTCGCGCGATCACTCGTGCGGGCCCCTTTGCCGCACGCCCCATTGACATGAGCATGGGCCGGTCTTGAGTCTGGCGTCCGAACGCTTTCGTGGCAGACGACGCCCAGGGGGGCACATGAGTCACCGCGCGAGATCGATCCTCGCCGCAAGCGCACTCGTCTTCGGAACCACACTCGCCGTGCTGCCCGCCGCGGCACAGGCCCAGCCGGGACCCGGCGCCGCATCCGGCGCCGACGAGGTACGGGTCTACGACGCCGACATCACCCGGGAACAGGTCCCGCTCGTCCTCGCCGCGGGGCAGGACGCGCACGAGCTCACCGAGCGGGCCCCGGAGACCGGAACCGCCCGGGTCGAGCTCTTCCTCAGCGGCGGCCAGGCCGGGGAACTCGCGGCCCAGGGCGTCAAGCTGGCCGAGCGCAAGGTTCCCGCCCAGGGTCTCGCCCGTGCCAAGGCCGCCGGGGACGGGGTGTTCCGCCCGTACAGCGGCAAGGGCGGCTTCCAGGAGGAGATCCTGCGGACCGCGCAGGAGCACCCGGGGCTCACCAAGGTCGTCTCCATCGGCAAGACCGTCCAGGGCAAGGACATCCTCGCCCTGAAGGTCAGCAAGAACGCCAAGAAGACCAAGGACGGCGACAAACCGTCGGTCCTCTACATGTCCAACCAGCACGCCCGTGAGTGGATCACCCCCGAGATGACCCGGCGGCTGATGCACCACACCCTCGACAACTACGGCAAGGACCCCAGGATCACCAGGCTGGTGGACTCCAGCGAACTGTGGTTCCTGCTCTCCGCCAACCCGGACGGGTACGACTACACGCACGCGGCCGACGGCCAGCGGCTGTGGCGCAAGAACCTGCGCGACAACAACGGCGACGGGAAGACCGGCCCCGGCGACGGGGTCGACCTCAACCGGAACTTCGCCTTCAAGTGGGGCTACGACAACGAGGGCTCCTCGCCGACCCAGTCGAACGAGACCTACCGCGGCCCGAGCGCCTCCTCCGAGCCCGAGACCACCGCCCTCGACCGCTTCCAGAAGCGCATCGGCTTCGAGTACGCCGTCAACTACCACTCCGCCGCCGAGCTGATCCTCTACGGCGTGGGCTGGCAGGTCGCCACCCCCACCCCCGACGACGTCGCCTACAAGGCGCTCGCCGGCACCCCGGAGAACCCCGCCGTCCCGGGCTACTACCCGCAGGTCTCCTCCGAGCTCTACACGACCAACGGCGAGGCCGACGGCCACGCCTCCAACGTCAACGGCATCATGATGTTCACGCCGGAGATGACCACCTGCCAGACCGCCTCGGCGAGCGATCCCCAGGACCAGTGGAAGCCCGAGGACTGCGCCTCCGGCTTCAACTTCCCGGACGACGAGAAGCTCATCCAGGCGGAGTTCGCCAAGAACATCCCCTTCGCCCTCTCCGTCGGCGAGAGCGCCGCGCACCCGGACCGCCCGTCCTCCCCGGTCGGCCTGAGCGCCGCGGACTTCACGGTCGACGCCTTCGCCACCTCCTACGCCGCCCGCGGCGAGGACCAGACGGTCTCCGTCACGGCCCGCAAGGCGCTGAAGGACAAGGAACTCAACTTCCGGATCAACGGCGGCCGCACGCACGACGAGGACCTCAGGGCCTGGAAGGGCGGCGAGGTCTACGGCGGCGACGACAACAACTGGTTCGACGAGTACCGCGCCGAGGTCGACGGCGCGAAGCCCGGCGACAAGGTCGAGGTCTGGTTCACCGGCCGCGACCGCTCCGGCAAGCAGGTCTCCAGCGAGCACTTCACGTACACGGTGGCCGAGCGCCCGCGCGCGGACGTCCTGGTGATCGCGGAAGAGGGGGCCAAGGCCCAGCACGCCCAGACCTACGTCGACGCCCTGCGCGCCAACGGCACATCCGCGGCGGTCTGGGACGTCGCCGTCCAGGGCACCCCGCACCACCTCGGCGTCCTCTCCCACTTCGGTACGGCCGTCCACTACACGGGGGCCAAGACCCCCGGCGGCGAAACCCAGCTGGCGGTGCGCGACTTCCTGAACGAGGGCGGCAAGCTGATCGAGGCCGGTGAGCTGGCGGGCGGCAACGCCCAGGTCGGCCGCGCCGTGACCAACGACTTCAGCCAGTACTGGCTCGGCGCGTACAGCCGGACGAGCACCGCCGGAGCCACCGGCTTCGCCGGCGCCGGCGCCCTGAACGGCGCGCGGGGCAACGTCGGGGACGCCGCGGGCAACCCGCTGAACGCCCCCGGCGGCTACACCGTGACCTCCGAGACCCTGGCGCCCGCGCAGTTCCCGCAGTTCAAGAGCGCCCAGGCGGGAGCCTTCACCGGGGTCGTGAACCCGTACGCCCCCTACGCCGGCACCGGCATGGCCGCGGCCCTGCACGCCGACGACGACTGGAAGCGCCTCGTCCGTACGATCGACCTCACCGGGGTCACCGCCGCCGACCAGCCGCAGCTGAAGCTGGCGCTCAACTGGAACGTCGAGGAGGGCTACGACCACGCCGCGCTGGAGGCCCGGACCGCCGGCGGCGACGACTGGACCACCCTGCCGGACACGGGCGGCCTGAGCAGCTCCACCGTCCCGGAGGAGTGCGCGGCCGGGTTCTTCGTCAACGGACACCCGTTCCTGCGCCGCTACCTCACGCTCGACGCCGGCGGCTGCACCCCGCAGGGCACCAGCGGACAGTGGAACAGCTTCACCGGCTCCTCCGGCGGCTGGAAGCAGGTCTCCTTCGACCTGAGTGCCTACGCCGGCAAGACCGTTGAGCTCTCGCTCTCCTACATCACCGACCCCGGCTCGGGCGGCCGCGGCGTCTTCGCGGACGAGGCGCGCCTCTCCGTCAAGGGCGCGGACCAGCCCGCAGAGGGATTCGAGACGTCCCTCGGGGCCTGGACGGCGCAGGCCGCACCGGCCGGAAGTCCCGAAGTTCCCGGCGACTGGGCCCGGTCCGGGGAACTGTTCAAGTCCTACGCTGCGGTCACCACGCGTGACACGGTGTTGCTGGGTTTCGGCCTGGAGCACATGCCCACCGCGGCGGACCGTGCCCTACTCGTCGGTAAGGCGCTGCGCACACTGCACCGCTGATCGAAGGCCCGCCCGTCACTCACCCTGAGTGACGGAGGCCGAAGTCCGGGGGTCCCGTTCCGGAGTGTCCGGAACGGGACCCCCGCGGGAGTACCCCCGGGAAGTAGGGGGAGTGTCAGGCCCCGACCGATGTCACCCAAAAGCTCACGGAGAGGTAGGGTCGTAAGCGGTCGGGGACATCCCATACAGCTCGCCGGCGCTCTTACCGGCGCACCAACGAGGAGATCGGTTCGTGACGATCCGCGTAGGCATCAACGGTTTTGGCCGAATTGGCCGTAACTATTTCCGGGCGCTCCTGGAGCAGGGAGCGGACATCGAGATCGTCGGTGTCAACGACCTGACTGACAACGCGACCCTGGTGCATCTGCTCAAGTACGACACCATCCTGGGCCGCCTCAAGGCCGAGGTCTCCCACACCGACGACAGCATCACCGTCGGTGGCCAGACCTTCAAGACCTTCGCCGAGCGTGACCCCGCCAACCTCCCCTGGGGCGAGCTGGGCGCCGACATCGTCATCGAGTCGACCGGCATCTTCACGAAGAAGGCCGATGCCGCCAAGCACATCGCCGCGGGCGCGAAGAAGGTCCTCATCTCGGCTCCGGCCAAGGACGAGGACATCACCATCGTGATGGGCGTCAACCACGACAAGTACGACGCGGCCAACCACCACGTCATCTCCAACGCCTCCTGCACCACCAACTGTGTGGCGCCGATGGCCAAGGTCCTCGACGAGAACTTCGGCATCGTCAAGGGCATGATGACGACGGTCCACGCGTACACGAACGACCAGCGCATCCTGGACTTCCCGCACTCGGACCTGCGTCGCGCCCGCGCCGCCGCCGAGAACATCATCCCGACCTCCACCGGTGCCGCCAAGGCCACCGCGCTGGTCCTCCCGCAGCTCAAGGGCAAGCTGGACGGCATCGCCATGCGCGTCCCGGTCCCGACCGGCTCGGTGACCGACCTGGTGCTGGAGCTCTCCCGCGAGACCACGGTGGAAGAGATCAACGCGGCCTTCCAGAAGGCTTCGGAGGGGCAGCTCAAGGGCATCCTCGACTACACCGAGGACGCGATCGTCTCTTCCGACATCGTGAACTGGCCCGCGTCCTGCACCTTCGACTCGTCCCTGACCATGGTTCAGGACGGTACGCAGGTCAAGGTCGTCGGCTGGTACGACAACGAGTGGGGCTACTCCAACCGTCTCGTCGACCTCACCGTCTTCGTCGGCGGTCAGCTCTAAAAACGTAGGGCAAGGCACCACGATGTGAAGCACAGGGTCCGAGCAGCGCGACGAAGCGCCGCACGGGCCCTGTTGCTTGCCTCGTTATCCTTCCTCGCCCTTCGAGTGAAGGCTCAAAGGAGTAGAAATACATGAAGACGATCGATGAACTGCTCGCCGAAGGCGTCAAGGGCAAGCGGGTCTTCGTCCGCGCGGACCTGAACGTCCCGCTGGCCGAGGGCACCATCACCGACGACGGCCGCATCCGCGCCGTCCAGCCCACGATCGCGAAGCTCGCCGAAGCCGGCGCCCGCGTCATCGTGGCCTCGCACCTGGGCCGTCCCAAGGGCGCCGGCGTCGAGCCGGCGTTCTCGCTCGCCCCGGCCGCCGCGCGCCTGGGCGAACTGCTCGGTGCGGACGTGGCGTTCGCCGCCGACACCGTCGGCGCCTCCGCCAAGGAGACCGTCGCGGCCCTGAGCGACGGCCAGGTCGCCGTCATCGAGAACCTGCGCTTCAACGCCGGTGAGACCTCGAAGGACGACGCCGAGCGCGGCGCCTTCGCGGACCAGCTCGCGGAGCTCGCCGACCTCTACGTCGGCGACGGCTTCGGCGCCGTGCACCGTAAGCACGCCTCGGTCTTCGACCTCCCGGCCCGCCTCCCGCACGGGGCCGGCTACCTCATCGCCACCGAGGTCGGCGTCCTGAAGAAGCTGACCGCCGAGGTCGAGCGCCCGTACGTGGTGGTCCTCGGCGGCGCCAAGGTCTCCGACAAGCTCGCCGTCATCGACGAGCTCCTCGGCAAGGCCGACCGCATCCTCATCGGCGGCGGCATGGCCTACACCTTCCTCTACGCCAAGGGCTACGAGGTCGGCATCTCCCTGCTCCAGAAGGATCAGGTGGAGAAGGTCAAGGAGTACATGCAGCGCGCCGAGGACACCGGGGTCGAGCTGGTCCTCCCGGTCGACGTGCTGGTCTCCGCGGAGTTCCCGGACCTCAAGAAGAAGACCCCGACGAACCCCGAGACCGTCGACGCGGACAAGATCCCCGCCGACCAGGAGGGCCTGGACATCGGCCCCAGGACGCGCGAGCTGTACGCGTCGAAGATCGCCGATGCCAAGACCGTCTTCTGGAACGGACCGGTGGGCGTCTTCGAGCACCCCGACTACGCCGGGGGCACCTCGGCCATCGCCCGGGCCCTGCTCGACAGCAGCGCCTTCACCGTCGTCGGCGGTGGCGACAGTGCCGCCGCGGTCCGCATCCTGGGCTTCGACGAGAATGCATTCGGCCACATCTCGACCGGTGGCGGCGCCTCCCTCGAATACCTCGAGGGCAAGACGCTCCCCGGCCTCGCCGCCCTGGAGGGCTGAACCCGTATGACCACGCGCACCCCGCTCATGGCGGGCAACTGGAAGATGAACCTCAACCACCTCGAGGCCATCGCCCACGTCCAGAAGCTCGCCTTCGCCCTCGCCGACAAGGACTACGACGCCGTCGAGGTCGCGGTCCTGCCGCCCTTCGTCGACCTGCGCTCGGTCCAGACCCTGGTCGACGGCGACAAGCTGAAGATCAAGTACGGCGCCCAGGACATCTCCGCGCACGACTCCGGTGCCTACACCGGTGAGATCTCCGGCCCGATGCTGTCGAAGCTGAAGTGCACGTACGTGGCCGTCGGCCACAGCGAGCGCCGCCAGTACCACGGCGAGAGCGACGAGATCTGCAACGCCAAGGTCAAGGCCGCCTACCGGCACGGGGTCACCCCGATCCTGTGCGTCGGAGAGGGCCTGGACATCCGCAAGGCCGGCCAGCAGGTCCCCTACACGCTGAGCCAGCTCGACGGCGGCCTGGAAGGCGTCCCGGCCGACCAGGTCGAGTCCATCGTGATCGCCTACGAGCCCGTCTGGGCCATCGGGACCGGCGAGGTCGCCACCCCCGACGACGCCCAGGAGGTCTGCGGGGCGATCCGCGGCCGCCTCGCCGAGCTGTACTCGCAGGAGCTGGCAGACAAGGTCCGCATCCAGTACGGCGGCTCCGTGAAGTCCGGGAACATCGCGGCGATCATGGCCCAGCCCGACGTCGACGGCGCCCTGATCGGCGGCGCGGCACTGGACGCGGACGAGTTCGTCAAGATCGTCCGCTTCCGCGACCAGTGAGTATGCGGTAGGGCGGATCCGTCGTACCCTTGCGGGGGCCAGAGGCTGATGCATCAGCCCCTGGCCCCCGTGCACATCTCGCAAAGCCGGAAAGCCCGAAAAAGCCAGAAAGTAGGAATCAGCCGTGATTATGGGGTTCTCGATCGCCCTGATCGTCTTCAGCGCCCTGCTGATGCTGCTCGTGCTGATGCACAAGGGCAAGGGCGGCGGCCTCTCCGACATGTTCGGCGGCGGTATGCAGTCGTCGGTCGGCGGTTCCTCCGTCGCGGAGCGCAACCTGGACCGCATCACCGTGGTCGTCGGTCTGCTGTGGTTCGCGTGCATCGTCGCGCTCGGCCTGCTGACGAAGGCCGGCAGCTGACCGTTCTGGCCATTCCGGCAGTCCGGTCGGCACCGCCCGGCCTATCATGAGGGCCGGCGTTCATCGCGTGGAATCAGTAACTCCGCTCACTGGACGTGCGTTGGGCCTTACGTAGACTTGGGCGCTCCGCGGCGGAATTCCACTCACCTTCCGCGGCACCATCACGCAGGGAGTTACGACCGTGGCAAGTGGCAACGCGATCCGTGGTAGCCGGGTCGGAGCGGGGCCGATGGGTGAGGCGGAGCGCGGCGAGTCCGCGCCCCGTCTGCGCATCTCCTTCTGGTGCTCGAACGGGCACGAGACGCAGCCGAGCTTCGCCAGCGACGCGCAGGTGCCGGACACCTGGGACTGCCCGCGCTGCGGGTTCCCGGCCGGCCAGGACCGGGACAACCCGCCCGCGCCGCCGCGCACCGAGCCGTACAAGACGCACCTGGCGTACGTACGGGAACGGCGCTCGGACGCCGACGGCGAGGCGATCCTCGCCGAGGCGCTCGCCAAGCTCCGCGGCGAGATCTGAGACGGCTCGAAGAGTGTGACGTGAGGCCCGGTCCCACAGGAACTTCTCCTGTGGGACCGGGCCTCTTTGTGTGCGTTCTGCCGCTTGTGATCCCTTAAGTTGGAGACGGCGGGGCACGACAGGACGGAAGAAGTGGGTTGATGTCCGAGATGAATGCAAATCAGGCCGCCGCGCGGAGCGCGTCAAGCGAGGGTGCTGGTGGGCGACGGGAGGGACGTACGAGGCTGAACCGGACGCCGGAGTGGCTGGCACTCGGCAAGCACCGGGAGGAGCTCGGGCAGACGCATCTGCGCGAGCTGTTCGAGGAGAATCCCGGCCGCGGCTCCGGCTACACCCTGCAGGTCGGAGACCTGCACATCGACTACTCGAAGCACCTCGTCACCGACGAGACGCTCGCACTGCTCCGCGAGCTGGCCGAGGCCACGGGCGTGGCCGGGCTGCGCGAGGCGATGTTCCGCGGCGAGAAGATCAACACGACCGAGGACCGGGCGGTGCTGCACACCGCCCTGCGCGCACCGGCGGACACGGCCGTCGAGGTGGACGGCGAGAACGTCGTCCCGGGCGTGCACGCCGTCCTCGACAAGATGGCGGACTTCTCCGACCGGATCAGGTCGGGAGCGTGGACCGGCTTCACGGGCAAGCGCATCAAGAACGTCGTCAACATCGGCATCGGCGGCTCCGACCTCGGCCCGGCCATGGCGTACGAGGCCCTGCGCGCCTTCACCGACCGCGACCTGACGGTGCGTTTCGTCTCCAACGTCGACGGCGCGGACCTGCACGAGGCCGTACGGGACCTGGACCCGGCCGAGACGCTGTTCGTCATCGCCTCCAAGACCTTCACCACCATCGAGACCATCACCAACGCCACCTCGGCGCGCGGCTGGCTGCTCGCCGGACTGGGCGGGGACCAGGCCGCCGTGGCCCGGCACTTCGTGGCGCTGTCGACCAACGCCGAGAAGGTCACCGACTTCGGCATCGATCCGGCCAATATGTTCGAGTTCTGGGACTGGGTCGGCGGACGCTACTCCTTCGACTCCGCCATCGGCCTCTCGCTGATGACCGCGATCGGCCCGGCTGCCTTCCGGGAGATGCTCGGCGGCTTCCACGCCATGGACGAGCACTTCCGCACGGCGCCCGCGCACGAGAACGCCCCGCTGCTGTTGGGCCTGTTGGGGATCTGGTACAGCGCCTTCTTCGACGCCCAGTCGCACGCGGTGCTCCCGTACAGCCACTACCTCTCGCGCTTCACGGCGTACTTGCAGCAGCTCGACATGGAGTCCAACGGCAAGTCCGTGGACCGCGACGGCAATCCGGTGGAGTGGCAGACGGGCCCGGTGGTCTGGGGCACGCCCGGCACCAACGGGCAGCACGCCTACTACCAGCTGATCCACCAGGGCACCCGGATGATCCCCGCGGACTTCATCGGCTTCGCCCGTCCGGTGGCGGAGCTGGAGGCGGCCCCGGCGGCCCAGCACGACCTGCTGATGGCGAACTTCTTCGCGCAGACCCAGGCGCTGGCCTTCGGCAAGACGGCGGACGAGGTGCGTGCCGAGGGCGCCCCCGAGTCGCTGGTCCCGCACAAGACCTTCCACGGGAACCACCCGACGACCACCATCCTGGCGGGAGAGCTCTCCCCGGCGGTGCTGGGCCAGCTGATCGCGCTCTACGAGCACAAGGTGTTCGTCCAGGGCGCGGTGTGGAACATCGACTCCTTCGACCAGTGGGGCGTCGAACTCGGCAAGGTGCTCGCCAAGCGGGTCGAGCCCGCGCTGAGCGAGGGCGCCGACGTGCCGGGGCTGGACGCCTCCACCAAGGCGCTGGTGGCCACGTACCGGAAGCTGCGCGGCCGTAGCTGACCCAGGTGCGAGAAGGGCCCGCCTCCCGGTACCGGGAGGCGGGCCCTTCTGCGTCGGCCGTGGTCAGGAAGAGGCCGGGGGGTACATGCCGGCCGGGAGCTTGGCCGCCGCCGCGCGGTCCAGGAGCCACAGGGTGCGGGAGCGGCCGTACGCCGCGGCGGCCGGGGCCTGGACCTCGCCCGCGCCGCCGAGGGCCAGGGAGACCGCCCCGGCCTTGTCCTCGCCCGCGGCCAGCAGCCAGACCTCACGGGCCGCCCGGATCGCCGGGAGGGTGAGCGAGATCCGGGTGGGCGGGGGCTTCGGGGCGCCGTGCACGCCGACCACCGTGCGCTCGGTCTCGCGGGCCGCCGGGTGCTCCGGGAACAGCGAGGCCACGTGCGTGTCCGGGCCCACGCCCAGCATCAGCACGTCGAACCGGGGGACCGGACCGTGGTCCTCCGGACCGGCCGCCTTCGCCAGCTCGGCCGCGTAGGAGGCCGCCGCGGCGTCCACGTCGCCCCCGTACGGGCCGTCCGAGGCGGGCATCACGTGCACGCGGGCGGGGTCCACCGGGACAGCGTCCAGGAGGGCCTCGCGGGCCTGGGTGTGATTGCGCTCGGGGTCGTCGGCGGGGACGTACCGCTCGTCGCCCCACCACAGGTCCAGCCGGGACCAGTCGATCGCGTCCCGCGCCGGGGCGGCGGCCAGTGCCGCGAGCAGGCCGTTGCCGTTGCGTCCGCCGGTGAGGACGACGGACGCGGTGCCGCGGGCCGTCTGCGCGTCCACGATCTTCGTGATGAGCCGGGCCGCGGTGGCCTGGGCCATCAGTTCCTTGTCCCGGTGGACGACGACCTGGGGAGTCGTCATACCCATGTGCTGCCGCCTTGTCGGTAGATCGGGGGTGCGGGTGCCGCTGCGCGGGCCCGGTCCTCAAACGCCGGACGGGCTGAAAGATCAGCCTCGCCGGCGTTTGAGGCGCGGGGTCCGGGGCGGAGCCCCAGCAGCGGACCCGCGGTGGTGTTACTTGGCCGCGGCCTTCTTCGTCGGCTTGGCGGCCGGCTTCGGGGCCTCGGCCTTGGCCGGAGCAGCGGCCTCGGCCTTGGCGGGAGCAGCGGCCTCGGCCTTGGCGGGAGCAGCGGCCTCGGCCTTGGCGGGAGCCTCCGGCTCCGCCGGCTCCGACGCCGACGCCTCCAGCCTCGCCACGCCGAACTTCAGCGAGGCCTCGTACGTGTTGTCCGGATCCAGCCTGCGCAGCTCCTCCGCAAGGAGCTCGGCCGTGTCGCGGCGCTTGAGCGCCACCGCACGGTCGGGCTGCCCCGGCATGCACAGCGTGGCCAGCGCGCCGTCCGCCCGGTCCAGGACGATGTCGCCGTCCTTGGTGGACAGACGTACGGCCGTCAGGCCCGGGCCCGACGACAGCGTGCGCCTGACGGGGACCTGGAGCCGGTCCGCCAGCCACATGGCCAGCAGTTCACAGCTCGGGTTCTCGTCCTCGCCCTCGACGGTCGCCGAGACGACCGACAGGGCCTGCTGGTCCAGCGCGGCCGCCAGCATGGAGCGCCACGGGGTGATCCGGGTCCACGACAGATCCGTGTCCCCGGGGGCGTACGCACCCGCACGGCCGCTCAGCGCCCTGAGCGGGTCCTCGCAGGAGTACGTGTCCGTGATCCGGCGCTGTCCCAGCGCACCCAGCGGATCGCCCGCCAGGTCCGCGGGGGCACCGTCCGGCCACCAGACGACCACGGGGGCGTCCGGCAGGAGCAGCGGGAGAACCACCGACTGGGCGTGGTCGACCAGTTCGCCGTGAAGGCGGAGCACAACCGTTTCACCGCTGCCGGAGTCCGCCCCGACGCGGACTTCCGCGTCGAGCCGGGCGTCGCGGCGGCTGCGTGGCGAGCGGCTGGCCCGCTTGATGACGACGACGATCCGCGAGGGGTGTTCGTGGGACGCGTCGTTCGCCGACTTGAGCGCGTCGTACGCGTTCTCCTCGTCGGTCACGATCACCAGCGTGAGGACCATGCCGATGGCCGGCGTGCCGATGTCCCGGCGTGCCTGCACCATCGCGGCATTGATCTTGCTGGAGTTGGTCTCCGTGAGGTCGATCTTCATGGCCGGCGCCAGCTCCGTCCGTCTCGTGCGAGCATCTCGTCCGCCTCGACCGGCCCCCAGGTGCCCGACGGGTACTGCGCGGGCTTGCCGTGCTTGTCCCAGTACTCCTCGATCGGGTCGAGGATGTTCCAGGACAGTTCGACTTCCTGGTGACGCGGGAAGAGGTTCGCGTCGCCGAGGAGCACGTCGAGGATGAGCCGCTCGTACGCCTCGGGGCTGGACTCCGTGAAGGACTCGCCGTAGGCGAAGTCCATCGTGACGTCCCGGACCTCCATGGAGGTGCCCGGGACCTTGGAGCCGAAGCGGACCGTCACGCCCTCGTCCGGCTGGACCCGGATGACCAGGGCGTTCTGCCCCAGTTCCTCGGTCGCGCCCGACTCGAACGGCAGGTACGGGGCCCGCTTGAAGACGACCGCGATCTCGGTCACCCGGCGGCCCAGGCGCTTGCCCGTCCGCAGGTAGAACGGGACGCCCGCCCAGCGGCGGTTGTTGATCTCCAGGCGGATGGCCGCGTAGGTGTCGGTCTTCGACTTGGGGTCGATGCCGTCCTCTTCGAGGTACCCGACGACCTTCTCGCCGCCCTGCCAGGCGGCCGCGTACTGGCCGCGCACGGTGTGCTTGCCCAGGTCCTCCGGCAGCTGCACCGCCGTGAGAACCTTGAGCTTCTCGGCCACCAGCGCCTTGGGGTGGAAGGAGCCGGGCTCCTCCATCGCGGTCAGCGCGAGCAGCTGGAGCAGGTGGTTCTGGATGACGTCACGGGCGGCGCCGATACCGTCGTAGTACCCGGCCCGGCCGCCGATGCCGATGTCCTCGGCCATGGTGATCTGCACGTGGTCGACGTACGACCGGTTCCAGATCGGCTCGAACATCGTGTTGGCGAAGCGGAGCGCCAGGATGTTCTGGACGGTCTCCTTGCCGAGGTAGTGGTCGATCCGGAAGACCTCGTCGCGCGGGAAGACCTCGTGGACGACCTTGTTGAGTTCCTCGGCGCTCTTCAGGTCGTGTCCGAAGGGCTTCTCGATGACGGCACGCCGCCAGGAACCCTCCTTCTGCGCCAGCCCGTGGTCCTTGAGCTGCTGGACCACCTTGGGGAAGAACTTCGGCGGGACGGACAGGTAGAAGGCGAAGTTGCCGCCCGTGCCCTGTGCCTTGTCCAGCTCCTCTATGGTCGCCTTCAGCGTCTCGAAGGCGGCGTCGTCGTCGAAGTCGCCCGAGACGAAACGGCAGCCCTGCACGAGCTGCTGCCACACTTCCTCGCGGAAGGGCGTCCGGGAGTGCTCCTTGACCGCGTCGTGGACCTCCTGCGCGAAGTCCTCGTCCTGCCACTCGCGGCGGGCGAACCCGATCAGCGAGAAGCCCGGCGGAAGCAGGCCTCTGTTGGCCAGGTCGTAGACGGCAGGCATCAGCTTCTTGCGCGACAGGTCACCCGTAACGCCGAAAATGACCAGGCCGGACGGCCCCGCGATGCGCGGGAGCCGCCGGTCCTGTGCGTCACGAAGCGGGTTCGCTCCGTTTACAGACAAGGTGTTCAGGCCTCCGTGGGGGCGAGGCGCTCAAGCTCCGCCTCGGTCGACTTCAGCAGGTCGTTCCAGGACGCCGCGAACTTCTCGACGCCCTCGTCCTCGAGCAGCTGCACCACATCGTCGTACGAGATGCCAAGCTTCGCGACCGCGTCGAGCTCGGCGCGCGCCTGCTCGTAGGTGCCGCGCACGGTGTCGCCCGTGATCTGCCCGTGGTCGGCGGTGGCCTCCAGGGTGGCCTCCGGCATGGTGTTCACCGTGTTCGGGGCGACCAGGTCGTCCACGTACAGGGTGTCCTTGTACGCCGGGTCCTTGACGCCCGTCGAGGCCCACAGCGCACGCTGCTTGTTGGCGCCGACCCGCTCCAGGGCGATCCAGCGCTCCGAGGCGAAGACCTCCTCGTACGCCTCGTAGGCCAGACGGGCGTTGGCGAGAGCCGCCTTGCCCTTGAGGGCCTTCGCCTCGTCGGTGCCGACCGCGTCCAGGCGCTTGTCGATCTCCGAGTCCACGCGGGACACGAAGAAGGAGGCGACCGAGTGGATCAGGGAGAGGTCCAGGCCCGCGGCCTTGGCCTTCTCCAGACCCGCCAGGTACGCGTCCATGACCTCGCGGTAGCGCTCCAGCGAGAAGATCAGCGTGACGTTGACGCTGATGCCCTTGCCGATGACCTCGGTGATCGCCGGCAGGCCGGCCTTGGTCGCCGGGATCTTGATGAGCGTGTTCGGGCGGTCCACCAGCCAGGCGAGCTGCTTGGCCTCGGCGATGGTCGCCGGGGTGTTGTGCGCCAGGCGCGGGTCGACCTCGATCGACACGCGGCCGTCCTGGCCGTCGGTGCGGTCGTAGACCGGGCGCAGGATGTCGGCGGCGTCCCTGACGTCCGCCGTCGTGATCATGCGCAGGGCCTCTTCCACGGTGACCTTGCGGGTCGCGAGGTCGGTGAGCTGCCGCTCGTAGCCCTCGCCGCCGCTGATGGCCTTCTGGAAGATCGCCGGGTTGGTGGTGACACCGACCACGTGCGACTGGTCGATGAGCTCGGCCAGGTTGCCGGACGTGATGCGCTTGCGGGACAGGTCGTCCAGCCAGATCGCGACGCCTTCGTCGGAGAGGCGCTTGAGTGCGTCTGTCATGGGATTACATCTCCTACTTGGGTTGCGTACCGGCGTCAGCGCGCGGCGGCGGCGAGGGATTCGTGGGCGGCGGCCGCCACGTTCTCGGCCGTGAAGCCGAACTCGCGGAAGAGCACCTTCGCGTCGGCCGAGGCACCGAAGTGCTCCAGCGAGACGATCCGGCCGGCGTCACCGACGTAGCGGTGCCAGGTCAGGCCGATGCCCGCCTCGACCGCGACGCGGGCCTTCACCGACGGCGGCAGGACGCTGTCCTTGTACTCCTGGTCCTGCTCCTCGAACCACTCGACGGACGGCATCGAGACGACCCGCGTGGGGACGCCCTGGGCCTGGAGCTGCTCGCGGGCCTCGACGGCCAGGTGCACCTCGGAGCCGGTACCGATGAGGAGGACCTGCGCCGGGCCGCCCTCGGCCTCGAACAGGACGTACCCGCCCTTGGCGGCGGCCTCGTTGCGCTCGTAGGTCGGCACACCCTGGCGGGTCAGCGCGAGGCCGTGCGGGGCACCCTTGCCGAAGACCTTGGTGTGGCGGCGCAGGATCTCGCGCCAGGCGATGGCCGTCTCGTTGGCGTCGGCCGGGCGGACGATGTTCAGGCCCGGGATGGCGCGCAGCGAGGCGAGGTGCTCGACCGGCTGGTGGGTCGGGCCGTCCTCGCCCAGACCGATGGAGTCGTGCGTCCACACGTACGTCACCGGCAGGTGCATCAGCGCGGACAGGCGGACGGCGTTGCGCATGTAGTCGGAGAACACCAGGAAGGTGCCGCCGTAGATGCGGGTGTGGCCGTGCAGCGCGATGCCGTTCATGGACGCGGCCATGGCGTGCTCGCGGATGCCGAAGTGGATGGTGCGGCCGTACGGGTCGGCCTCCGGCAGCGGGTTCCCCACCGGCAGGAACGAGGAGTCCTTGTCGATGGTGGTGTTGTTGGAGCCGGCCAGGTCGGCCGAGCCGCCCCACAGCTCCGGGATGACCGCGCCGAGCGCGCCGAGCACCTTGCCGGAGGCGGCGCGGGTGGCGACGCCCTTGCCGGCCTCGAAGACGGGGAGCTTGTCCTCCCAGCCCGCGGGCAGCTCGTTGGCGTTGATGCGGTCGAACTCGGCGGCGCGCTCCGGGTTGGCGGTGCGCCAGGCGGAGAACTCCTTCTCCCACTCGGCCTTGGCCTCGCGGCCGCGGTCGAGGGCCTTGCGGGTGTGGGCGATGACCTCGTCGGAGACCTCGAAGGTCTGCTCCGGGTCGAAGCCGAGGACGCGCTTGGTGGCCGCGACCTCGTCGTCGCCGAGCGCCGAGCCGTGGGCGGCCTCGGTGTTCTGGGCGTGCGGGGCGGGCCAGGCGATGATCGAGCGGGCCGCGATGAAGGACGGGCGGCCGGTCTCGGCCTTGGCGGCCTGGAGGGCGGCGAACAGCGCCTTCGGGTCGAGGTCGCCGTTCTCCTGCTGCTCGACGCGCTGGACGTGCCAGCCGTACGCCTCGTAGCGCTTCAGGGTGTCCTCGGAGACGGCCGTCTCCGTGTCACCCTCGATGGAGATGTGGTTGTCGTCCCACAGCAGGACGAGGTTGCCGAGCTTCTGGTGGCCGGCCAGCGCGGACGCCTCGTGGGAGATGCCCTCCTGGAGGCAGCCGTCGCCCGCGACCGCGTAGATCATGTGGTCGAACGGGGAGGCGCCCTGGGCGGCCTCCGGGTCGAACAGACCGCGCTCGTAGCGGGCGGCCATGGCCATGCCCACCGCGTTGGCGATGCCCTGGCCGAGCGGGCCGGTGGTGGTCTCCACGCCGGCCGTGTGGCCGTACTCCGGGTGGCCGGGGGTCTTCGAGCCCCAGGTGCGGAACGCCTTCAGGTCGTCCAGCTCGAGCCCGAACCCACCGAGGTAGAGCTGGGTGTAGAGCGTCAGGGAGGAGTGCCCCGCGGAGAGCACGAAGCGGTCGCGGCCAACCCACTCGGGGTCCGCCGGGTCGTGCCGCATCACCTTCTGGAAGAGGGTGTACGCGGCGGGGGCCAGGCTCATCGCCGTACCGGGGTGGCCGTTTCCGACCTTCTGGACCGCGTCAGCGGCCAGGATGCGGGCGGTGTCGACGGCCCGCTGGTCCAGTTCGGTCCACTCGAGCTCTGTGGTGGTCGGCTTGGTGCTCACCGTGGGTCAGGGCTCCTCTCCACATGTATGAATCCCGGTGACGAACGGTGCACCGGCGCGATTCCGAGCCTACCCCCGCAACGGCGTGCAGCTATTCGGGTGCAGGCAGTCCGTCACCGCGCCGCCGGCCCGCGTTCACCCGCGCACGGGTGTCCGGCGAGGCCCGTCCCCCGTATGTATGCACGGTCCGATCGGCCCAACACGAGGCGACCCCGGCGCAGGGCGACGTAAGCGCAACGTCTACAGTGGCGTGGTACGCGCAAGCCTTAACCGGGCCTTCATGTTGTGAATGGTCCGAGTCGGAGCTTGCTGGATTCTCTCTCAGGGGTGTGCGTGACGGCCGTCGAATCCCGTCCAGCGGGGGTGCTCGGGACGAGCCCCGGTCACCGGCCGCTCGGGACCCGCGTCATGGCTTTCGTGGCATTGACCAAGCCGCGGATCATCGAACTTCTGCTGATCACCACAGTGCCGGTGATGTTCCTTGCGGAGCAGGGCGTTCCGTCGCTGCGGCTGGTCCTCGTGACCTGCCTCGGCGGCTACTTGTCCGCGGGCGGCGCCAACGCGCTGAACATGTACATCGACCGCGACATCGACGCGCTGATGGACCGGACCTCGCAGCGCCCGCTGGTGACCGGCATGGTCAGCCCGCGGGAGTGCCTGGCCTTCGGCCTCACCCTCGCGGTCGTCTCCACCCTCTTCTTCGGCTTCCTCGTCAACTGGCTGTCGGCGGCGCTGTCGCTCGGAGCGCTCCTCTTCTATGTCGTCGTCTACACGATGCTGCTGAAGCGGCGCACCGCCCAGAACATCGTGTGGGGCGGCATCGCGGGCTGTATGCCGGTGCTCATCGGCTGGTCGGCCGTCACGAACGAGGTTTCCTGGGCCGCGGTCATCCTCTTCCTCGTCATCTTCTTCTGGACGCCGCCGCACTACTGGCCGCTGTCGATGAAGGTCAAGGACGACTACGCGCGGGCCGGCGTGCCGATGCTCCCGGTGGTCGCGGGCAACCGGGCCGTGGCGCGCCAGATCGTCCTCTACAGCTGGGTGATGGTGGCGGTCTCGCTGCTGCTGACCCCGCTGGGCTACACCGGCTGGTTCTACACCGCGGTCGCGCTGGTCTCGGGCGGCTGGTGGCTGTGGGAGGCGCACGCGCTCCACGCACGGGCCAAGGCGGGCATCACGGGCGCGAAGCTCAAGGAGATGCGTCTGTTCCACTGGTCCATCACCTACGTGTCGCTGCTGTTCGTGGCGGTGGCCGTGGATCCCTTCCTCCGTTGATTACTCACCGGTAGCATGGCTTCCATGGGAGACACCGCAGACACGGCGGCCGCCGCAGGCGCCGCGGACAAGAAGCAGGACCGTAAGGCCGCGAAGCTGGCCAAGCAGATCGGCGCGTTCGCCAGGCAGCACGGCGGCGCCGAGGGCCAGCTCGCCCACATCGGCCAGGCCGGCACCCGGATCGTGCTCGTGGGTACGGACGGCGGCTGGGGCGACCTGATGGCCCCCACCTTCGAGGTGGCCCAGCTGGCCGCGGAGAAGGCGGCGCTGACCCTCCACGACGAGTTCGACGGAGAGTTCGCTGCGCGCGTGCGCACGGGCCCGTACGAGTGGACGCGGATGGCCGGCATCCAGATCGGCGGACCCGAGAACCCGGCGGCCTGAGCCCGGGAGAACGTCCCGGGGACCCGGGAGTGCCGTCTCGGTCAACAGCCCGAGCAACACCTCACACCCCGCTCACCCGTTAGGACGTGTGGAAGCCCCTTCCTCACGTCCGCAACGGGATGCCCGGATGATCGAAACGCCGCCCCTGGCGGACCAGTACTGCCACGGAGTACTCCGTACGGAGCTGGGCCTGGGCACCTTCGAGGCCCAGCTGATGCGCTCGGCCGGCCCGCCCGCCGCGGGCACCACCTTCTTCGACACACAGGCCGGCTTCGCGGTGCGCCGCTGGTGCCCGCCGCTGCTGGGGCTGGAGCCGCACGCCACCCCCGCCCGCTATCTGGCGCGGCGGCGCGAGCTGGGCGCGGCCGAGACCGCCCGGCGGCTGCTGAGGGGATCCGGCGTCGCCGCCTACCTGGTCGACACCGGGGTGCCCGGGGATCTCACCGGGCCCAAGGAACTGGCGCTCGCCGGGGACGCTGAGGCCTTCGAGTCGGTCCGGCTGGAGTTACTGGCCGAGCAGGTCGCCGACACCTCCGGGACGGTGGGTGCCTTCCTCGCCAATCTCGCCGAGGCCGTCCACCACGCCGCCACCGGGGCCGCGGCCTTCACCTGTGCCACGGCCTTCGCCCGCACGGACATCCCGCCCGTCGAACCCGAGCCGCCCGGTCCCGGCGCGGTGCGCGGGGCGGCCGGGCGGTGGCTGGCCCGGCGGCCGCGGGGCGGAGCCGTACGGGACCCCGTACTCCTGGCCCACCTGCTGTGGAGCGCGGTGGCGTCGGGGCTGCCGCTCCAGCTGCACACGGGCGAGGCCGACCCGGCCGCGCTGACCGGGTTCGTACGGGCCACCGCGGGCCTCGGGACACGGCTGGTACTGCTCGGCGGATATCCGCACCACCGCCGCACCGCGCAGCTCGCGGCGGCCTTCCCGCACGTCTACGCCGATACGGGCGCGGCCCTCGGGCAGACCGGGTCACGGGCCGCGGCGGTCCTGGCGGAGCTGCTGGAGATCGCCCCGTTCGGGAAGGTGCTGTTCTCCAGCGGCGGGCGGCAGCTGCCCGAACTGCACGCGGTGGGCGCCCTGGTCTTCCGCGAGGCGCTGGGCCGGGTGCTGGGCGGCTGGGCCGCCGAGGGTTCCTGGTCCTGGCGGGACGCGGAACGGGTGGCCGCCCTGGTCGCGGCGGGCAACGCCCGCCGCGTCTACCGCCTGGACAGGGGGTAGGGACCGGAGGCTGGGGGCCAGGCCCTGTCCGGGCGATCTTCGCGGGCCGGCGACGCCTGGCACGGCACCTCGCCGCGTAGTCGGAGCGCGCGAGTACGGCCAAGTACGAGCTGCGCTCCTCCGCCTTGCGATGCACCGCACCAGACGCCGCGGCCTGATCCACGAAGATCGCCCGGACAGGGCACCTAGGCGGCGGAGAGCTGCGGGTCGGCCTGGGCGGGGATCTCCGCCTGCTCAGCCGGCCGCTCGCGCAGGCTCAGCGCGATCCGGACCACGGCGATCCACACCAGGCAGGAGCCGAGCATGTGGGCGGCGACCAGGGCCTCGGGGACCTGGGTGGCGTACTGCACGTAGCCGATCGCGCCCTGGGCGAGCAGCACGACCAGCAGGTCGCGGGCGCGGGCCCGGGTGTCGGCGGGAGCGTCCACGACGCGCAGGACCAGCCACATAGCGATACCGAGCGCGCACACCAGCCAGGCGGAGACGGCGTGCACGTGGGCGGTGGTGTCCCAGTCGAAGGGCATGCGCTTGATCTCGCTGCTGTCGCCGGCGTGCGGACCGGAGCCGGTCACGACGGTGCCCGCCGCGATCAGGACGAGGGTGGTCGTGAGCAGCGCCCACGACAGCTTGCGCACCGGGCCGGGCACGCGCGGCCGGGGGGCGCCGTCGCCCTCGCGGGTGCGCTGCCAGGTGACCGTCGTCACGGTGATCAGCGCGGTGGCGAGGAGGAAGTGCCCGGCCACGCTGTACGGGTTGAGCCCGGTGAGGACGGTGATGCCGCCCAGTACGGCGTTGGCCATCACGGTGAAGAACTGCACCCAGCCGAGCTTCGTCAGGGAGTGCCGCCAGGGCTTGGCCGAGCGGGCGGCGATGATCGCCCAGCCGACGGCCGCGCTGAGCACGTAGGTCAGCATGCGGTTGCCGAATTCGATGGCGCCGTGGAAGCCCTGCTCCTGCGTCACGATCAGGCTGTCGTCGGTGCACTTGGGCCAGGTGTCGCAGCCGAGGCCGGATCCGGTCAGCCGTACCGCGCCGCCGGTGACGACGATGACCACGCTCATGACGAGCGCGGCGAGTGCGGCCCGCTGGACGGTCCGGGGTGACGGGGTCCAGCGGCTGGTGATGTGGGCGAGGGGGTTCAACACGCCCCATATCGTAGGCGACCCCTTGTGTAAAGTTTCACGAGGGGGTGGCCAGGGGCGCGTCCGGGCCGATGGCCAGCCGGTACCGCGCTCCCGCGGGGTCGCCCTCCTCCTGCCACCACAGGAGGATGCGCCAATGGGCTCCGTCGCCCGGGTAGTCCGCCGAGTCGGCGAACCCGCGTACTAATTCGCCCGCTAAGTCCTCGGCAGTCCGATTCCTTACTTCTGTAGTGCTGTGCCAGGGATGTTCGAGTACGTTCCATAGGCCGTCAGGTCCGCGCACCTCGAAGCGCCACACCGCGAGCCAGGGGGTGACCTCCAGCATCGTGCGCACCTGCTCGGCGTCGAGACCCAGCCCGGCCGCGATCCGCGGCTCCGCCACCCCCTGGATACGGGCGGCCACCACGGCCCGGGGCAGCAGCCGTTCGGGCAGCATCCCCTGCGCGCGCAGGCTGACCAGCGAGCCGAAGGTCAGGAAGCGCAGCCGCAGTTCCAGCTGGCGGCCGATGTGGTCGAGGGCCTCCTCGGCCTCCCCGGACTCCTCCGCGGCCGGGGCCGCGAGCAGCAGCCGGCGGAAGTCGGACTCGGCGGCCACGGCCCAGGCCACGGCCTCCTCGGCGAACCCCAGCTCGGCGAGGCGGTCCCCGAGGAACACCTTGGCCTGCGCCAGGCCCCGCCGGTTGACCGGATCCCGCTGGTCCAGTCCCGCCCAGACCTCCACCGCGGTCCGGGTCAGATCGCGGGCGCGCTCACCGGCCGCCCGCTCCATGGCGCTCGGCCCCTCGCCGGCGGCCGGGCCCAGCGGGTGCTTCGGCAGCCGGGCCCCGTCGCTGAGCGGCCAGGACAGCCAGACCCCGTGGTTGATCAGCCCGCGGGCGTACCAGCGGGCGAACTCGGGGGAGTGCCCCGCCGCGCGCTCGGAGCTGCGCAGCCCCTCCTCGATCGTGGCGAGGGCGCCGGCACGGTCCCCCGCGGCGAACCGCGCGGCGGCCCGGTCGGCGAGGCGCAGCCCGAGCAGCGCGGTGCACCGCGGGTCGTCCGTGAACGGGCGCAGGGCCCCGATCAGCTCGTCGAGGAGCCGCTCACGCTCCCCGGGCTCCGTGTGCTCCGCCCCCGACCGCACCCGTGCCCATTGATCGTCCAGCCGTAGAACGGCGTCCCGCTGCACCATGTCCGCCCCCCGGCTTCATGTGTGAGGGGCCCATCCTCGCGGCATCGCCGCCGCGAGGGGAGGGATTTCATTCCCAGCGGAAGAGCCGTGCGGCGGCGCCCAGACCGAGTACGGCCCAGCCCGCCAGTACGGCCGCGTCGCCCCAGGGGAGCGAAGCTCCGTGCTGGAGCACCTCGCGCAGCCCGTCGGAGAGGGCGGCGATGGGCAGCAGCCCCAGGACGGACTGCGCGGCCTCCGGGAACTTCTCCAACGGCACGATCACCCCGCCGCCGACCAGCAGCAGGAGGAAGACCAGGTTGGCGGCGGCCAGGGTCATCTCGGCCTTGAGGGTGCCCGCCATCAGCAGCCCGAGGCCGGAGAAGGCGGCGGTGCCCAGCAGGATCAGCGCGGCCACCGACAGCGGGTCGCCCTGCGGGGACCAGCCCAGCGCGAGGGCGATCACCGTCAGCAGGGTGATCTGCAGTACCTCGGTGACCAGCACCGACAGGGTCTTGGCGGCCATCAGGGCCCAGCGCGGCAGCGGGGAGGCCCCGAGCCGCTTGAGGACCCCGTAGCGGCGGTCGAAGCCGGTGGCGATGGCCTGGCCGGTGAAGGCGGTGGACATCACGGCGAGCGCCAGGATCCCGGGCGCGAGGAAGTCCACGGACTTCTCGCTGCCCCCCTCTTCAATGGGCACAGTGACGATGTCCACGGCGGAGAAGAGGGTCAGCAGCAGCGCCGGGATGATCACGGTCAGCAGCAGCTGCTCCCCGTTGCGCAGCAGCATCCGGGTCTCCAGCGCCGTCTGCGCGAGGATCATGCGGGACACGGGCGCGGCCCCCGGGCTGGGGGTGAACGTACCGGCGCTCATGCGCGCAGCTCCTTGCCTGTCAGTTCGAGGAAGACGTCCTCGAGGGTGTGCCGCTCCACCGTGAGGCTGCTCGGCATCACGCCGTGCTGCGCACACCAGGAGGCGACGGTGGCCAGCAGCTGCGGGTGGACCTCGCCGGTGACCCGGTAGACGCCCGGGGTGAGCTCGGCGGCCTCGGTGCCGTCGGGCAGCGCCTTCAGGAGCGAGGCGAGGTCGAGGGAGGGGCGGCCGGTGAAGCGCAGGGTGTTCTCGGCGCCGCCGCGGCACAGCTGCTCGGGGCTGCCGTGGACGATGACCTTGCCCGCGTCCACGATGGCGACCTCGTCGGCGAGCTGCTCGGCCTCGTCCATGTGGTGGGTGGTGAGGACGACGGTGACCCCGTCGGCGCGCAGCTCCCGTACGAGGTCCCAGGTCGCGCGGCGGGCCTGCGGGTCCAGGCCGGCGGTGGGCTCGTCGAGGAAGACCAGCTCGGGGCGGCCCACCACGGCCATGGCCAGGGCCAGGCGCTGCTGCTGGCCGCCGGAGAGCCGGCGGTAGGGGGTGCGGCCGCAGCCGCCGAGTCCGAGGCGCTCCACCAGGGTGCCGACGTCGAGCGGGTCGGCGTGGAGCTTGGCCATGTGGCGGAGCATCTCGACGGCGCGGGCTCCGGAGTAGACGCCGCCGGACTGCAGCATCACGCCGATCCGCGGGCGCAGGGCCCCGGCCTGGGCGACCGGGTCGAGGCCGAGGACGCGGACGGTGCCGGCGTCGGGGCGGCGGTAGCCCTCGCAGGCCTCCACCGTGGTCGTCTTGCCCGCGCCGTTGGGACCGAGGACCGCGGTGACGGAGCCGCTCCGGACGGTGAGGTCCAGGCCGTCCACCGCGGTCTTGGTGCCGTACCGCTTCACCAGTCCGCGGATCTCCACGGCGGGGTCGTTGCTCATGAGGGGTGAGTCTACGGAGCCGGGGGAGGGGCCGTGGGTCCCGGGGTCAGGGCCCCTTCGCCTCCGGTTCCTCTTCGGTTCGGCGCCGGTGATTCGAACGCCGCGTCGCGAATACGGTTCTTTTCAGTCGGTCGGCCCTGGAAGCGTCGGCATGTTTCAGTGATCTTTTCCGGAAGCCGATCTTCCCGGCGCCGGGGAGCCGCTTCAGATGCAGGTGTGCTGGTGGGGGGCGGTTTTCGGGCTCGTCGGAGGCATCCGGAAAGGTAGCGGAATATCACCCTCCGAATAACTCTCCGTCGATAAATAAGGTGACCCTTAGTGATGGAGGCCACCAGGAGTGGCGTCCATCACGGCTTGTCGTCGCTCGGTTAATTACGCAACAATGGCGTTGTGAAATACGGCGAACGGCAGATCGACACCCCTCAGGGGGAGCTCGGCACCGGGGAGCGGTCAACCCGCAACCGCGTGGCGCGCTCGATCCTGGACCACGGTCCGTCCACCGTCGCCGACCTCGCCCAGCGTCTCGGCCTCACCCAGGCCGCCGTCCGCCGCCACCTCGACGCGCTCGTCACCGACGACGTGGTCGAACCCCGTGAGCAGCGTGTGTACGGTGCGCGCACCCGGGGTCGGCCCGCCAAGGTCTTCGCGCTCACCGACTGCGGCCGCGACGCCTTCGACCAGTCCTACGACACGCTCGCCGCGGACGCCCTGCGCTGGATCGCGCAGTCGGCCGGCGGCGGCGAGCAGGGCGAGGTGGCCGTCGCCGCCTTCGCCAGGTCGCGGATGGAAACGCAGGCGCGGGCCTACAAGGAGGCCGTCGAGGCCGCCGCCCCGCAGGAGCGCACGGAGGCCCTTGCCAGGGCGTTGACCACGGACGGGTACGCTGCTACGGCGAAGAGCGCTCCCGGTCCGCACAGCGGTGAACAGCTCTGCCAGCACCACTGCCCGGTCGCACACGTCGCCGAGCAGTTCCCGCAGCTCTGTGAGGCGGAGACCGAGGTCTTCTCCCGCCTGCTGGGGACCCATGTGCAGCGCCTCGCCACGATCGCCCATGGCGACGGGGTGTGCACGACGTTCATTCCGCGTGGCGCGAGCACCACACAGACCGACACATCAGTATCTGCAAGTACGGCCGGGAGGAACCCCGCATGACCACGGAGATCGCTCACCCTGAGCTCGATGGCCTGGGCACTTACGAATACGGCTGGGCCGACTCCGACGCGGCCGGTGCCGCTGCCAAGCGGGGTCTGTCCGAAGATGTCGTCCGCGACATCTCGGCGAAGAAGTCCGAGCCGGAGTGGATGCTCAAGCTCCGCCTCAAGGGCCTGAAGCTGTTCGACAAGAAGCCCATGCCGAACTGGGGTTCCGACCTCTCGGGCATCGACTTCGACAACATCAAGTACTTCGTGCGTTCCACCGAGAAGCAGGCCGCTTCGTGGGAGGAGCTGCCCGAGGACATCAAGAACACGTACGACAAGCTCGGCATCCCGGAGGCGGAGAAGCAGCGCCTCGTCGCCGGTGTCGCGGCCCAGTACGAGTCCGAGGTCGTCTACCACCAGATCCGTGAGGACCTGGAGGAGCAGGGCGTCATCTTCCTCGACACGGACACCGCGCTCAAGGAGCACCCGGAGCTCTTCCAGGAGTACTTCGGCACGGTCATCCCGGTCGGCGACAACAAGTTCGCGTCGCTGAACACCGCGGTGTGGTCCGGCGGCTCCTTCATCTACGTCCCCAAGGGCGTGAAGGTCGACATCCCGCTCCAGGCCTACTTCCGTATCAACACGGAGAACATGGGCCAGTTCGAGCGGACGCTGATCATCGTCGACGAGGACGCCTACGTCCACTACGTCGAGGGCTGCACCGCCCCGATCTACTCCTCGGACTCGCTGCACAGCGCCGTGGTCGAGATCATCGTCAAGAAGGGCGGCCGCTGCCGCTACACGACGATCCAGAACTGGTCGAACAACGTCTACAACCTGGTCACCAAGCGCGCCGTGGCGTACGAGGGCGCGACCATGGAGTGGATCGACGGCAACATCGGTTCCAAGGTCACCATGAAGTACCCGGCCGTCTACCTGATGGGCGAGCACGCCAAGGGCGAGACCCTGTCCATCGCCTTCGCGGGCGAGGGCCAGCACCAGGACGCCGGCTCCAAGATGGTCCACATGGCGCCGAACACCTCCTCGAACATCGTCTCCAAGTCGGTGGCCCGAGGCGGCGGCCGCACCTCCTACCGAGGCCTGGTCGAGATCGGCGAGGGCGCCCACGGCTCGAAGTCCAACGTGCTGTGCGACGCGCTCCTGGTCGACACCATCTCCCGCTCGGACACGTACCCCTACGTGGACGTCCGCGAGGACGACGTCTCCATGGGCCACGAGGCCACGGTCTCCAAGGTCTCCGACGACCAGCTCTTCTACCTGATGAGCCGCGGTATGACGGAGTTCGAGGCGATGGCCATGATCGTGCGCGGCTTCGTCGAGCCCATCGCGCGTGAGCTGCCCATGGAGTACGCCCTGGAGCTGAACCGGCTGATCGAGCTGCAGATGGAGGGATCGGTCGGCTGACCGCCGGCCGCGCGGCATCCCCCGCCGCACATCCTTTGACGTAGGCAGTGTTCTTTAAAGAGAGTGAGCAAGACGACAGCCATGGCTGAGGCTCAGAACATTCCGGCGGGTTCGACCACCGCCGGCGCGATCGCGGTGGCCGCCGAGTCCACCGTCGCCACCCGGATGAGTGCGCCCCCGTCCTTCGACGTGGCGGACTTCCCGGTTCCGAACGGCCGCGAGGAGGAGTGGCGGTTCACGCCGCTCGCCCGCCTCAAGGGCCTGCACGACGGCACCGCGGTCGCCAACGGCACCATGAAGGCCCAGATCGACGCGCCCGAGGGCGTCACGGTCGAGTCGGTGGAGCGCGACGACGCGCGCATCGGCAAGGCCGGCACCCCGGTGGACCGGATCGCCGCCCAGGCGTTCTCGTCCTTCGCCAAGGCCACGGTCGTCACCGTGCCCAAGGAGACGGTCCTGACCGAGCCGGTGCGCGTGACGCTGCACGGCGAGGGCGGCACCACCTTCGGCCACACCGTCTTCGACGTGCAGGCCTTCGCCGAGGCCGTCATCGTCATCGACCACACCGGTGACGGCGTGCGCGCCGCCAACGTCGACTTCCTGGTCGGCGACGGCGCCAAGCTCACCGTCGTGTCCGTGCAGGACTGGGACGACACCGCCGTCCACTGCTCCCAGCACAACACGCTGGTCGGCCGCGACGCGACCTTCAAGTCGATCGTGGTCACCTTCGGCGGCGACGTCGTCCGCATCCACCCGCGGATCAGCTACGCCGGCCCCGGCGGCGAGGCCGAGCTCTTCGGCCTCTACTTCACGGACGCCGGCCAGCACCAGGAGCACCGCCTCCTGGTCACGCACGACGCCCCGCACTGCAAGTCGAACGTGGTCTACAAGGGCGCGCTCCAGGGCCAGGACGCCCACGCCGTCTGGATCGGTGACGTGCTCATCCAGAAGAGCGCCGAGGGCACCGACACCTACGAGATGAACCGCAACCTCGTCCTCACGGACGGCGCGCGGGTCGACTCGGTGCCGAACCTGGAGATCGAGACCGGCGAGATCGTCGGCGCCGGCCACGCCTCCGCGACCGGCCGCTTCGACGACGAGCAGCTCTTCTACCTGCAGGCCCGTGGCATCCCGGCCGGCGAGGCCCGCCGCCTGGTCGTCCGCGGCTTCTTCGCGGAGCTCGTCCAGCAGATCGGTGTCGACGACATCGAGGAGCGTCTGCTCACCAAGATCGAGACCGAGCTCCAGGGTTCCGTCTGATGAACTACGTCAAGGCCTGCGCGCTCAGCGAGCTGGAGGAGAACACCCCGAAGCGGGTGGAACTCGACGGCACGCCGGTGTCCATCGTCTCCACCGAGGGGGAGGTGTTCGCGATCAACGACATCTGCTCGCACGCGAACGTCTCGCTCTCGGAGGGTGAGGTCGAAGACTGCATGATCGAGTGCTGGCTGCACGGGTCGGCCTTCGACCTGCGCACCGGCAAGCCTTCGGGTCTGCCCGCGACGCGCCCCGTACCCGTATACCCCGTAAAGATCGAAGGGGACGACGTGCTCGTCTCCCTCACCCAGGAGTCCTGAGGTATCCATGGCAACGCTTGAAATCCACGACCTGCACGTCTCTGTCGAGGCCGAGAACGGCGCCCGCGAGATCCTCAAGGGCGTCGACCTCACCGTCAAGCAGGGTGAGACGCACGCCATCATGGGTCCGAACGGCTCCGGCAAGTCCACCCTGGCGTACTCGCTCGCCGGTCACCCGAAGTACACCATCACCGGTGGCACCGTGACCCTCGACGGCGAGGACGTCCTGGAGATGTCCGTCGACGAGCGCGCCCGCGCCGGCGTCTTCCTCGCGATGCAGTACCCGGTCGAGGTCCCCGGTGTCTCGGTCTCCAACTTCCTGCGCACCTCGGCCACCGCGATCCGCGGCGAGGCGCCGAAGCTGCGTACCTGGGTGAAGGAGGTCAAGTCCGCGATGGAGCAGCTCCAGATGGACCCGGCCTTCGCCGAGCGCAACGTCAACGAGGGCTTCTCCGGCGGTGAGAAGAAGCGCCACGAGATCCTGCAGCTGGAGCTCCTGAAGCCGAAGATCGCGATCCTCGACGAGACCGACTCCGGTCTCGACGTCGACGCCCTGCGCCAGGTCTCCGAGGGCGTCAACCGCGTCCGCGCGACCGGCGAGGTCGGCACGCTGCTGATCACGCACTACACGCGGATCCTCCGCTACATCAAGCCCGACTTCGTCCACGTCTTCTCCGAGGGCCGCATCGCCGAGTCCGGTGGCGCCGAGCTCGCCGACAAGCTGGAGGCCGAAGGCTACGAGTCGTACAGCACGAAGGGTGGCGCGACCGCGTGACACAGCTGCCTGGCCTCCTCGACATCGAGGCGATCCGAAAGGACTTCCCCCTTCTGGATCGTGTGGTCCACGACGGGAAGAAGATCGTTTACCTGGACAACGCGGCGACCTCGCAAAAGCCGCGCCAGGTGCTCGACGCGCTGAACGAGTACTACGAGCAGCACAACGCCAACGTTCACCGTGGCGTGCACGTGCTCGCCGAGGAGGCCACGGCGCTGTACGAGGGCGCTCGCGACAAGGTCGCGGCCTTCATCAACGCGCCGAGCCGCGACGAGGTGATCTTCACCAAGAACGCCTCGGAGTCGCTCAACCTGGTCGCGAACATGCTCGGCTGGGCGGACGAGCCCTACCGGGTCGACCGCGAGACCGAGATCGCCATCACGGAGATGGAGCACCACTCCAACATCGTGCCGTGGCAGCTGCTCTCGCAGCGCACCGGCGCGAAGCTGAAGTGGTTCGGCCTCACCGACGACGGCCGGCTCGACCTGTCCAACATCGAAGAGGTCATCACGGAGAAGACGAAGATCGTCTCCTTCACGCTGGTCTCCAACATCATGGGCACGGTCAACCCGGTCGAGGCGATCGTCCGGCGCGCCCAGGACGTCGGCGCCCTCGTGCTGATCGACGCCTCCCAGGCCGCCCCGCACATGCCGCTGGACGTGCAGGCGCTCGGCGCCGACTTCGTGGCCTTCACCGGCCACAAGATGTGCGGCCCGACCGGCATCGGCGTCCTCTGGGGCCGCCAGGAGCTGCTGGAGGACCTGCCTCCGTTCCTCGGCGGCGGCGAGATGATCGAGACCGTGTCGATGCACGCCTCGACCTACGCTCCGGCACCCCACAAGTTCGAGGCGGGTACGCCCCCGATCGCCCAGGCCGTCGGCCTCGGCGCGGCCGTGGACTACCTGACCGCGATCGGCATGGACAAGATCGCCGCGCACGAGCACGCGATCACCGAGTACGCGATCAAGCGCCTCGCGGAGGTGCCCGACCTGCGGATCATCGGCCCCACCACGGCCGAGGACCGCGGCGCCGCGATCTCCTTCGTCCTGGGTGACATCCACCCGCACGACGTCGGTCAGGTGCTGGACGAGCAGGGCATCGCGGTCCGCGTGGGACACCACTGCGCGCGCCCCGTCTGCCTGCGCTACGGAATTCCTGCGACGACGCGAGCGTCTTTCTACCTGTACTCCTCTCCGGCCGAGGTCGACGCGCTGATCGACGGGCTGGAGCACGTACGGAACTTCTTCGGCTGACGGACGAGGCGACGAGGACGCAGTGAAGCTGGATTCGATGTACCAGGAACTGATCCTGGACCACTACAAGCACCCGCACGGGCGTGGCCTGCGCGACGGCGACGCCGAGGTGCACCACGTCAACCCGACGTGCGGTGACGAGATCACGCTGCGCGTGAAGTACGACGGCGAGACGCTGACCGACGTCTCCTACGAGGGCCAGGGCTGCTCCATCAGCCAGGCCAGCGCGTCCGTACTGAACGAGCTGCTCGTGGGCAAGGAACTGGCCGAGGCGCAGAAGATCCAGGCAGTCTTCCTGGAGATGATGCAGTCCAAGGGCAAGATCGAGCCCGACGAGGCCATGGAGGAGGTGCTGGAGGACGCGGTCGCGTTCGTCGGCGTCTCCAAGTACCCGGCTCGTGTGAAGTGTGCTCTGCTGAGCTGGATGGCGTGGAAGGACGCGACGGCCCAGGCTCTGGGCGGCGCGGAGAGGGAGACGGCATGACCGAGAACGCGACGCCCGAGGCGTCGATCAAGCCGGCCACCGAGGAGGAGGTCCGCGAGGCCCTCTACGACGTGGTCGACCCCGAGCTGGGCATCGACGTCGTCAACCTGGGCCTGATCTACGGCATCCACATCGACGACGCGAACATCGCCACCCTCGACATGACGCTCACCTCGGCGGCCTGCCCGCTGACGGACGTCATCGAGGACCAGGCGAAGTCGGCGACGGACGGCATCGTCAGCGAACTTCGGATCAACTGGGTCTGGATGCCGCCGTGGGGCCCGGACAAGATCACGGACGACGGTCGCGAGCAGCTCCGCGCGCTCGGCTTCAACGTCTGAGCCGTTGTGAACGAGGAAGGGCCCCCGGCGTCGTGCCGGGGGCCCTTCGCGTGTCGGCCGGTCGGCCGGCTGTTCGTCCGGCCGCTCAGCTGTCCGCCTCAGCTGTCCGCTTGGCCGTCCGCCTGCCCGTTCGGCTGTCCGTCCGCCTGTCCGTTCGGCCGCGGATCCGGCTGTGGGCCGGTCTCGGTCCGCGGCGGTTCCGGCTGGGCCGGGGGTGCGTCTGCGGGCGGGGCGGCGGGCGCGCCGGGTGTGGCCGTGGGTCCGGTGCCGGGGGTCTCCGCGGCGAGTTCGGCGAGGATGGCGGAGGCCAGGTTCTCGCGCCGGATCCGCTGGTCCACGTACAGCAGACTGCTGAACAGCTGTGTGTACGCGATCTGGAACATCTGGCTCACGCCGCTGCCGAGCAGAATGAACGAGAAGCCGAGCACGAGGGCGACGATCATGCCCGTCGACGGGCCGCCGGTTCCCTCGCCCCCCTCGGCCATGATCGGGAGCATTCCGAACATGCCGATGAACTGGAAGGGCATCTGGATCAGGTAGGAGACACCCATCGCGATCACGCTGCCGACCAGGGTGATGCCGAAGATCCGCCACCAGTCGCCCTTGACCAGTGCGGCCGAGCGGCGCAGCGCGGTCACGGGACCGACTTCCTCCATGACCGCCACGGCGGGTGCCAGGCCGAGCCGGGTGGCGAGCCAGACGGCCACCGGGGCGGCGAGCAGCACGAGCGCGGGCAGGAGGAGCACAACCTCGGGTGACGGGTCGCCACCCGAGGCGGAGGCGATCACCAGCGGAATCCCCACCGCAAGGGCGGCGAACACCGGGGCGCCCGCGATCAGCCCCGTGAGCGCCAGCGCGCCCAGAACGGCGGGAGTCCGCCGCAGGGCCGTGCGCCACATCGCGCGGAAGGTGGTGGGCCGGCCCATGACCGCCTCGCGGAGGACCGCCGGGCACAGGGCGGTGAGCACCGCCATGCCCAGCAGCCCCACGACGCACAGCAGCACGAACAGGGTGATCGCCGCAACGAGGAACGGTACGAGGTGCTCGGCCGACGGCTCCTGTCCGTAGGGCGGGTCGAAGACGGGCTCGATGTGGTCGTACACGGCGGTGACGGCGATGCCCGCCAGCAGGGCCATGACCAGCAGGATGATGCCCTGCACGGCCACCATCACGCCGACCAGCTGCTTCCAGTGGCGGCCGAGCGTGGCGAACGAAGCGCTCGCGATGTCCCCGAGACCCAGGGGCCGCAGGGGTACCACCCCGGGCTTCGGCGGTGGCGGCGGAGCCCATCCTCCCCAGTGCGGCGCGCCGCCCGGGCCTCCCGGCCCCGGCGCCCCCGTGGATCCCCACCCTGCGTTCTGCGTCATGCATCTGCTCCGTCTGTTCGTTCCCCCATCGAACGCACACCGTATACCAGCATGTCAGGGACATGGCGCGACTTTCCTCCCCGCTTGTGTACGGTCGTACGCATCGATGTGTACAGTTGTACGCATGCCTTACGTCATACTTGCCGCGGCCATCGCCGCCGAGGTCGCCGGAACCACCGCCATGAAGTACAGCGACGGCTTCACGAAGCTGTGGCCGTCGCTGGGCACCCTGCTCGGCTACGTCATCGCCTTCACCCTGCTCGCGCAGACGCTGAAGTCGATGTCGGTCGGCACGGCCTACGCGATATGGGCGGGTGTCGGCACCGCCGCGATCGCCGTCATCGGCATGGTGTTCCTGGGGGAGGCGGCCACCGCCGCCAAGATCGCCGGGATCGCCCTGGTGATCGGCGGGGTGGTCCTGCTGAATCTCGGCGGGGCCCACTGATGACCCCCGGTGTGCGGCGCTACGACCCGGACCGGCGGCAGCGGATCATCGACGCGGCGCTCCGGGTGGTGGGCGAGCGGGGCATCGCCGGGCTGACCCACCGCAGCGCCGCCGCGGAGGCCGACGTACCGCTCGGGTCGACGACGTACCACTTCAAGACGCTGGACGACCTGCTGGTCGCCGCGCTGCGCCAGGCCAACGAGGGCTTCGCGCAGGCGGTGGCGGACTCGACCGCACTGGCCGACCCGGACGCGGACCTCGCCGGGGCCCTGGCCCGCCTGCTCGGGGAGTTCCTGGCGGCGGACCGGGGCCGGGTCGAGCTGGAGTACGAGCTCTACCTCGCGGCCCTGCGCCGCCCGGCGCTGCGGCCGGTGGCGGCGCAGTGGTGCGAGGCGATGTCGGCGGCGCTGAGCCCGCGGACCGACCCGGTGACCGCGCGGGCGCTGGTGGCGGCCATGGACGGGATCGGCCTGCAGGTCCTGCTCACGGACGCCGCGTACGACGAGGACTACGCCCGCGAGGTCCTGCGGCGGATCCTGCGGCCGTCGTAGGCGCGCCGCTGCCGCCCGGACTCCTTCCCGCGCGCCGGTCCTCGGACACCGGCCGGGCCCGCACGACCGGGTCCGGGCGGGGCCCGGACCCGGAAGGGGGGAGCGGCTCCATCGGTGGCCGGGCGGCCGGGTGGCGTGGCGGCCGGGTGGCGTGGCGGCCTGGCGGCCGCTCAGCCCGCGGAGCGTACGGCCGCGAGAGCCGTCCGCACGCTCGCCTCGATGTCCTGGATCGGGTAGATCACCTCGCGGACCGTGCGGTCGCGGTCGATGACGAGCGTCAGCCGCTTGATCCGGCTCGTGCCCGCCGCGCGGAACGTCGGCAGGCGCAGCGCGGCCGTCAGCGCCAGATCCGTGTCCGACAGGAGCGGGAACCGCAGCCGCTCCTGCTCCGCGAACTCCCGTTGCTCGTCCGGGCGCTGGGTCGACACCCCGTGTACGGTGGCGCCGGCCGCGGTGAACTCCGCGAGCTGGTCGCGGTAGGTGCACGACTCGAAGGTGCAGCCCCTGGCGCCCGGGATCCCGGCCCAGCCGGGCGGGTAGGACTCGGCGCGCGCGTACGCGCCCGGGAAGCAGTACAGGACCGTGAACGGGGTGTCCGCCACCGGGTCGCTCAGCTCGCCGAAACGGTCCGGCAGCAGCAGCGGGGGCACCCGCGTGCCGCGCAGCGCGTGCACCCGTTCCGCCTCGCGTGAGGTCTCGTCGGCCGTCGCCGTCATCTCTCCCTCTCCCAGGACCCAGGTGTCTCCCCAGTCCTGGAGAGCCACCAGGACGGGCAGCAGCCCCCGCCCGCGCGGGGTCAGCCGGTACTCGTGCCGCACCGGGCGTTCCTGGTACGGCTCGCGCGACAGCACCCCGGCCTCGACGAGCAGCTTCAGCCGCTCCGCCAGCACCTTGCGGGACATCCCCAACTCGCGCTGGAGCTCGTCGAAGCGGTGCAGACCGCGCGCGGCGTCGCGCACGATCAGCAGCGTCCACCAGTCGCCCACCACGTCGAGGGCCTGGGCGATGGCGCAGTCCGCGTCGCCGAGGTGTGTGCGCTGGGCCATGGGAACTCCTTCGTCCGTTGACCCAAGGCTGTCATGCTGACATAGTCCGTTCCCAAAGGGAACTTATTAGTGGGGCGGGGGCACGGGTGTGCTGCAGGGGTTCAAGGACATACCGAGGGTTGTGTGGCTGTTGGCTGCGGGGGTCTTCGTCAACGCCGTCGTCAGCTTCACCTTCGTCTTCGTCTTCCTCTACCTGACCGGCCCGCGCGGCCTCGGCGCCGCCCAGGCGGGCCTCGTCACCGGAATCAGCGGCATCGGCCTGGTCGCCGGCAACTTCACCGGCGGCTGGTACGGCGACCGCTTCGGACACCGCCGGGTGCTGATCGCCGCATCCACCCTCGGGGGTCTGGCCCTCGCGACCCTCCCGCTGCTCCCCCTGCCGCTCCTCTACGTGACCCTGCCCGTGGCCCAGTACGCCTCCGGCGTGATCCGGGCCGCCAACTCCGCGCTCATCTCGGTCAGCGTCCCGGAGGGAGCCCGCCGCCAGGCCTTCGCCCTCGTGCGCTGCGCCTCCAACGGCGGATTCACCCTCGGGCCGCCGCTGGGCGCCCTGATCGCCACCGGCTTCTCCTACGACTGGCTCTTCGTCGGCGACGGCGTCGGCACGCTCATCTTCGCCCTCTGGACCGCACGGGTCGTCCCGGCCCGCGGTGCTCCCCGCACACCCTCCGGGGCCCAGGACGGGGGTCCGGGCCGCGGCGAACGGGGCCTGTGGCGCGAACTGCGCGCCCGCCCCGCCGTGCTGGTGCTGCTCGGCGCGATCCTGGTGACCGACATCGTCTACCGCCAGCAGTACTTCACCTTCCCCGTCTTCCTCGCCGACCACGGCCTGGACGCGCGCGCCTTCGGGCTCGTCATCGCCCTGAACGGAGGGGTGATCCTGCTTCTGGAACTGCCCGCCGCCGTCGCCCTGCGCAAGCGGCCGGCCCTGCCGGTCGTCGGCGCCGGGATGGTGCTCGTCGGGGCCGGGTACGCGGCGCTGCTGCTCGGGGCCGGGATCGCGAGCGCCGTGACGATGATGATCCTGCTGAGCCTCGGGGAGATCCTCTACAAGACCACCGCCACCGCCCACATGGCCGACGAGGCGCCCGAGCACGCCATCGGGCGGTTCCAGAGCCTGTACGCGGGCGTCTCGGTCAGCGGGGTCGTCCTCGGTCCGCCCCTCGGCGGAGCCCTCTACTCCGTCGCGCCCGGGCTGCTGTGGCCGCTCTGCGCGGTGCTGGCGGCGGGGGCGGGCGCGGCGCTGTTGGGGGCGCACGCACGCCAGGCCCGGCACGCGGCGCGACCCGTGCGACCGTCACATGAGACCGGTTCGCAACCGAAGGCCGTCGCCGGTTAGGTTTCGGATATGACTGCTACGCGTACCACCGGCGCCGTCGCCGCCGGACTTGCCACCATCACCGCCGACGGCACCGTCCTCGACACCTGGTTCCCCGCCCCCGAGCTGGTCGCCGAGCCCGGCCCGGCCGGCACCGAGCGCCTCACCGCCGACCAGGCCGTGGAGCTGCTGGGCGCCGCCGCGGCCAGGGCGATCCGCACGGACGCGGTCCGCGGCGTCGAGGTCGTAGCCGTACGCACGGTCATCTCCTCCCTGGAGGACAAGCCGCTGGACGCGCACGACGCGTACCTGCGCCTGCACCTGCTCAGCCACCGCCTGGTCAAGCCGCACGGCCAGAACCTCGACGGCGTCTTCGGCCTGCTGACCAACGTCGCCTGGACCTCGCTGGGCCCGGTCGCCGTCGACCAGGTCGAGACCGTCCGCCTCAACGCGCGCGCCGAGGGCCTGCACCTCCAGGTCACCTCGATCGACAAGTTCCCGCGGATGACGGACTACGTCGCGCCCAAGGGCGTGCGCATCGCCGACGCGGACCGCGTCCGCCTCGGCGCGCACCTCGCCGAGGGCACCACGGTCATGCACGAGGGCTTCGTCAACTTCAACGCCGGCACGCTCGGCACCTCCATGGTCGAGGGCCGCATCTCCGCGGGCGTCGTGGTCGGCGACGGCTCCGACATCGGCGGCGGCGCCTCCACCATGGGCACCCTCTCGGGCGGCGGCAAGCAGATCATCTCGATCGGCGAGCGCACCCTGATCGGCGCCGAGGCGGGCGTGGGCATCGCGCTGGGCGACGAGTGCGTGGTCGAGGCCGGCCTCTACGTGACCGCGGGCACCCGCGTGACCCTGCCGGACGGCCAGATCGTCAAGGCCCTGGAGCTCTCCGGCGCCAACAACATCCTCTTCCGCCGCAACTCGGTGACCGGCGCCGTCGAGGCCCGCCCGTACAAGGCGGCCTGGGGCGGCCTGAACGAGGTCCTGCACAGCCACAACTGACGCCCCGTCGCGTCGGCCTGCACAAGAGCGCCCTCCCGGGACCGGGAGGGCGCTCTTGTGCAGTGACGCACACGTTCCACCGGCTCAGCGGAGCCGATCGGCCTGGTCGTACTCGGCGGCACGAAAGCGGGGCCAGTAGGTGCGCTTCGGTTCTGCCCGCTCGATCATGGCCCGCAGGACCTCACCGTGCAGCACCCGCACACCGTCAGGGCCTGTCCGGCGCCGCGGGGCCGGACGTCAGCTCAGGGGGATCGTGCGCACCAGGCCCGCGAAGGCCTGCTTCTCCGCCTCGGTCAGTTCCACCGACTCCATCGGGTGCGCGGCGGAGCCGCGCTGGGCCGGAATCATCGGCAGGCCCTCGGCGGCGGCGGGATCCGAGGGGGCGAAACGGCTGTCCTCCCGCATGTGGCGGAGGCCGGTGAACCAGACGATCGCGGCCACGAGCAGGACGGCGAGGCCGATTTCCTGAGCGGGGGAGATGGAGGGGAGCACGAGGATCCTCCGGGAGTGCGGTCGGTACGAGCCGGTAGCAAGATCGAGCGTGGAGATACTCAACCACCACAACCGGTCGATTCGGCAGGGATGTGTCGAGCGTCACGCCAGGGCCGAAAGTCCCCAGCTTGTCCGAGAAGGCACCGTTACGGCTCCAGGTGCAGCTTGAAGCCCTCGTGGCTGCGTGCGAAGCCCAGCCGCTCGTAGAACCGGTGCGCGGCCGTCCGCCGCTTGTTGCTGGTCAGCTGGACCAGGCCGCAGCCGCGTGCGCGGGCCCGCTCGGCGGCGAGCCGCATCAGTTCGGCGCCGAGCCCCGCGCCCCGCCGGTCCGCGCGGATCCGTACCGCTTCCACCAGCGCCCGTTCCTGCCCGTTCTGGCCCAGGCCCGGGATGTACGTGAGCTGGAGGCAGCCGAGGACGACCTCGCCCGCCTTGCCCGCCGCGTCCGCCTCGTCCGTGAGGACCAGCAGCTCGTTGCGCGGGTCCGCCTCGATCGCGGCGAAGGCCCGCTCGTGCGCCTCGCCGATCACGACCCGGGCCGGGTCGGCGACCGAGTCCTCGTCGGCGAGCAGGGCGAGTACGGCGGGCAGGTCCTGGCGGGTGGCCTCACGGAAGATCATGGCGGGATTGTGGCAGGGGGCCCGGCCGGGACGGCGGCCGGACCCCCTGCAGTGCGGGACCCGGGGGGTTACGGGCGGAAGCGCAGCACCTGCGGGTCGTGGTCGCTGTTCTGCGCCGAGAACTCCGCGTTGATGTGCACGCTGTCGTACGTGAACTTCTTGATCGCCGGGCTGGTCAGGATCTGGTCCAGCACCTGCGCGTTGCCCTGGTAGACGTAGGAGTAACGCTCCGCCTTCGGCAGCGACTTGATCGCCGGGTACAGCGCCCCGCCGTCCGCCAGCGCGTCCGTCGTCGCCGAGAACTCGAAGTCGTTGATGTCACCGAGGACCAGGACGTCGGCGTTCTTGTCCTCCGCCAGGATCTGCTTCACGAAGCCGTTCACGGCCTGCGCCTGGAGCAGTCGCTTGGTCTCCGAGGAGCGGACCGGCGGCTGGTGGTGCGAGGTCAGGCCCTCGTCGCCGCCCTTGGAGCCGAAGTGGTTGGCGATCACGAAGACCGTCTTGCCGCGGAAGGTGAACTCGCCGGCGAGGGGCTTGCGGCTGTCCGCCCACGCCGGGTTGGCGGGGTCGATGCGGCCGGGGGAGTGAGTCAGGGCGGCCTTGCCGTTGACCTTGGTCACGCCGGTCGCGGTCACCGCGTCGCCCGGGGCGCGCTCGGTGAAGGAGACCCGCGCCGGGTTGAAGAGGAACACCTGGCGGATGTTGCCGCCGGGCTCGCCGCCGTCCTTCTTGTCCTCCGGGTTGATGGTCCGCCACTGGTAGGCCGGGCCGCCGGCGGCCGAGATCGCCGCGGTGAACTTGGCGAGGGTCTGCTCGGCCGAGACGGTGCCGTCGTTCTTGGCGCCGTTGTCGTCCTGGATCTCCTCCAGGGCGAGGACGTCGGGGGAGGCCAGGTTCTCGACGACCGCCTTCGCCAGCGCGTCGAACTTCTCCTGCGGGTCGGTCGGGTCGAGGTTCTCGACGTTGTACGTGGCCACCGCGAGCTCCTGCTCGGCCTGCGGCTTGGTCTTCTCGGGGGCGAGGGTGCCGGCCTTGACGGTGCCGAGGGTGCGGGCCGCCAGCGTGTAGCCGCCGAACTGGTTGAAGTCCAGCGGGCCTTCCGTGGTGCCGGTCAGCCGGTCGCCGACGTTGGCCACCGGGAAGGGCTGCTGCGCGACGGGCGCGAGCTGCTGGATCTGCAGGCGGCCCGTGTTCTGGGACTCGTAGGAGCCGTAGACGGTGCCGCCGCGCTTGGCGGTGTTCTCCCAGCCCTTCACCGTGACCCACAGCTCCGAGTACGGGTCGGTGGCGCCGACCACGCGGGAGGTGCCGATCTTGACGTTCATGCCCTCCAGCGACTCGTAGTGGTCGAGGGCGTAGCGCGAGGGCTCCAGGGTCAGACCGTTGATGCTGCCGCCGGCGGCCGGGTCACCGGCCGGGGCGTACTCCGCGGGCACCGAGTACTCGGTGATCGCGGTGGCCTCGGGCAGCGCGTTGCCGGAGGAGACCACGGTCACCGTCGGCTTGGAGATCTGGGTGACCGACTGGTTGCCGGAGTTCACGCCGCCGGGGATGTACTCGCCGACCGTGCCGGAGACCTTGACCGCGTCGCCCGCGGTGACGGTCGGGACCGAGTTGGTGAAGACGAAGACGCCCTCGCTGGTGGCGTCGTTGTCGTCGGCGTCCGGGTCCTGGATCCAGAAGCCGCGCGAACCGTACGTACGTACGCCCGTCACGATGCCCTCGACGTCGGTGACCTGCTTGCCGTTGAGCGGGGATATCCGGGTGGTGCCCTGAATGTCGTGGATGCGTATCGGATCGGCGGACACGGCGCCTTCGGCCGCGTCGGCGGAGCCCGCGAGCAGGCCGGTGGCCAGTGCGGTGGCGACGAGGGCCGCGACGGCGGCGGAACGGGGATGCGAGGAGCGCATGGGCAGGAACTCCGGTGTGGGAGAGGGAAAAGGTGGGGGGTGCGGCAGTGAGATCTGCGGGAGGCGTGCCGCTCCCTATACATCTACGCGCGTCAATTTCCTGTGTGGCCAGCAAAGTTGTCAAGCCCTCCAGGGAATACGACAGCTGACTGTGGGATGAACCAAAGGGGATGGCCCGCCGGACACGCCCGAAATGCGTCTACGCTGGAGCGCCGTACGAAGGCCACGCCTGTCATCTGCGCCACATCCGCATGCCCGCACTGCCCGTCATGTCGGCCATGTCATCGAAATCCGGGCGCACATGACGGTCCGGCCGACAGACGGCCCGTGTCACCAACGCCACACCCCGTTCCACCCCGCCCTGCCCCGCCCCACCGCGTCCGCGAGGAGAACCGCCCCATGTCCGCAAACTCGCACCCCACGCTGCCGCCCGTACGACTGCACTCCGACGCGGAACTGGCCCGCGACGCCCTCGGCGCCCCGCTGTTCGCGCGCGCGGTACGGCTTGCCCGCTGGGCCGGACCCGACACCCGTGTCGGCGTCGGTGGGGAGCTCGCCACCGCCCAGCTGCCCGAGGCCGCCGCGGTGCTCGGCCTCGACGCCGCCGACGCGGACTCCGCCGGGTACGCGAGCCAGGCCTGGCGCGTGGCCGTGGACACCGGTCTGGTCGACGTGACCGAGCCGGAGGACGACGGCGGGGAAGGCGACGAAGAGCGCTTCGGCACGGCCGCGCCCGGTGAGGACCTCGCGCTGGTGACGGGCGGTGCGCCCGGCGACGTGCTCGACCTCTGGCTGGCGGCGCTGGACACGGTGCTCGCCGACGCGGCGGTGCCCGACCTGGACGACCTCGTCGACGCGCTGGACGCGGGCGGCGAGATCGACTTCGACCGGCTGGACTGGAACCCGGGGCGCGAGGCGGACTTCCTCGACGAGGTCCTCGCCAACCTCTACCTGCTCACCGTCACCGAGGGCAGGTCCGCGGACGAGCCGGTTCCGCTGCCGGTCCTCGCCGCGTCGATCGTCGTGCCCGACGACATGGGCGAGCCGACCGACGCCGTCCTGGAGCAGGTCTCGGACGCGATGATGCGGCTCGACGACCAGTTCCGGCAGCTGGAGCCGATCGGGCTGGTGGAGTTCCGGCCCGTCGACGAGGAGCTGATGGCGGAGACCGACGGACCCCTGGAGCCGGAGGCCGCGAGCGCCGCGACCGCCGTGGACGACGAGGACGTCTCCCGCTACGGGATGGTCCGTCTGACCCCCCTCGGCCTGTACGGGATCCGGGCCCGGATGCTGGAGGCCGGGGTCGATGCCCCCGCGGTCGGTGAACTGGCCGAGAAGGGCGCCGACGCCCTCCTCGACGCGGTCTCCTTCTACTCCGAGAGCGCCGCCCAGGCCGAGATCGAGCAGTGGCTGGCGGGCCGGGAACTGCCCGCCGCGGCCGCCGAGCTGCTGGCCGCCGCCCGCGGGGACGACGAGGGCGGCCCGCTGCGCCGGCTCCGGTGCCAGCAGGCCCTGGCCCCCGCCGGGCCGGAGGCCGAGCCCGCGGTCCGCTCGGTGCTGGACGACCCGGAGCTCGGCGGGCTCGCCCGGGTCTGGCTGGCGGAGCGCGGGGTGAGCGACGTACCGGCGCCGGACCCGGAGATGGTGTTCTGGCTGACGGTGGACACGATCGCGGCGCAGCTCGCCGCCGACGGGGAGACGGAGGAGCTTCCGCTCCTGATGGAGACCCTGACCGCTCATCACACGGGCTTCTTCGATCAGGTGTGGCGGGTGGAGCACCCGGCGACGGCGTACGTCCTGGAGGCGATGGGCCGGCTGCACCCGGACAAGAAGGCGGCCAAGGAGGCCCGCAAGGCCGCGTTCAAGGCCCGCTCCCGCCGCCCGGCCTAGGTCCTGTCGTCGAAGTGGCGTCGGCCCGACGGCACTTGGACGACAGGGCCTAGCAGTCTGGCCCAGGGGAGTTCGGGCGGTCGGGCGCCTCATCCGCATCGGGCCGTGCCCGGCCCGCCCGGGCCGGGGTGCCCGGGCCGGCCCGCCCGGGGCGGGTGTCCGGGAGGGGTGGTGACAATGCGCCGTTCCTGCGGCTGGAGTTGGCCATTCCGGGGCAGGGCAAGGGGTCGGTTCCTCTTGGTGGGTAGTTCAGCCGCCGTTCACGTGCGGGCGGGAGCGTGTGCGCCGACGACCGCACGACAGGCGCACCACCTCCCCACCCCTGGAGACCCGATGCCGCTCAGCCGTAGAGACTTCACCGCCCGTACCGTCATCGCAGGAGCGGGAGTCGCGCTCACCGGGACGGTCGGCGCCCTCGCCACCGCCCCCGGGGCGCTCGCCGCCGAGGACGGCACCGGTCGCGACGAGCACGGGCGGCCCTGCGAGCCCGGCTACGGCCCGCTCGTCCCCGACCCGGCCGGACTGCTGGCCCTGCCCGCCGGGTTCACCTACCGCGTCATCACGCACAGCGGGGTCACCAGGCTGGACTCCGGCGAGACCACCCCGTCCAACCACGACGGGACCGCCGCCTTCGAGGGCCACCGCGGGGTCACCCTCCTCGTCAACAACCACGAGCTCAAGGGCAAGCGGGAGAACTGGGCCCACCCCGTCCCGCTCACCGAGGGCCTCGTCTACGACCCGGCCGCGGCCGGCGGGTGCACGGTCGTCGAGGTCCGGCGCGGCGGCGAGGTCGCCGAATGGGTGGGCATCGCCGGCACGTCGACCAACTGTGCGGGCGGCGCCACCCCCTGGGGCACCTGGCTGACCTGCGAGGAGAACTCGGACCTGGCCGGCAAGAACGGTATGACGAAGGACCACGGCTACGTCTTCGAGGTCGACCCGCACGACCGGCGCGCCAACCGTGACCCGAAGCCGGTCAAGGCCTTCGGGCGTTACGACCACGAGGCCGTGGTCATCGACCCGCGCCAGGGCCACGCCTACCTGACCGAGGACGCCTCCGGCCCCAACGGGCTGCTCTACCGCTGGACCCCGCCCCGCGGTTTCCACCACGGGCGCGGCAGGCTCCGTACGCTCGCGGCCGACGCCGGCGTGCTCCAGGCCGCCAAGTGCATCGACAGCTCCGGCCGGTTCGTCGACGACTTCTCGCGCGCCACGAAGATCGGCACCGTGTACGGGGTCGACTGGGTGGACGTGCCCGACCGCGATGCCCGGACCGTACCGGTGCGCAAGCAGTTCGCGGACGGCGTGGTGACGCGCGGACGCAAGCTGGAGGGCATGTGGTGGGCGGACGGCGGCGCGTACTTCGTCTCGTCCTACGCCCGTGAGGAGAGCCCGGGCGCGGCCCACGACGGTCAGGTCTGGTTCTACGACCCCAAGCGGCGCACGGTCCGGCTCACCGTCCTCATCGGGATCAACGCGGACCCGTCGGCCGACGGCGGCTACGACGGCCCCGACAACATCACCGTGTCCCCGTACGGAGGCCTGATCATCGCGGAGGACGGCTCGGGGCTGCAGCACCTGTTCGGCGCGACCGCGTCGGGACGCACCTACCCGCTGGCGCGCAACGAGCTGAACAACGGATCGGCCGAGGCGCCGGAGTACTCCGAATTCACCGGTGTCTGCTTCTCCCCGGACGGGCGCACGCTGTACGCCAACATCCAGGACCCGGGCATCATGCTGGCCATCACCGGGCCGTGGCGGCGCGCGCACTGACCGTCGGCGGCGCCACGGCGTCGCACCTGCCGCCTACAGGGCCGGGGAAACCTCCGCGCGCGAGGCCTCGGCCCACTCGGCGAGCAGGAACTCATACGCCTCCGAGGGCCACTCGCCGTCCACCCGGGTCTCGACAAGGTGCCGTATCGCCTCGTTCGCCTCGGCGGCGGACGGGCGGGCGGGCCCCGCGGGGGTGAGTGTCTCGTGCATGGTTTCAAGGCTACGGGCGGGCACTGACAGCCACCCACGGATTACGCGTGGCATCCATCACCCGGGACGCGCACCGGTGGCCGCATGTGCCCGCCCACCTGCTCAGAGTGCCTGCGCGGCGGGCTTGACCATGCCGCGCACTGTGCGCGACTTCACAAAGTCGCCCAGGGCGGTCATCTCCCACTCGCCGGAGAACTGCTTGATCAGCTTGGCCATCATCACGCCGGTCTGGGGCTCGGCGCCCGTGAGGTCGAAGCGCACCAGCTCCTCGCCGCTCGCCGCGTCGATGAGCCGGCAGTAGGCCTTGGCCACCTCGGTGAACTTCTGGCCGGAGAAGGAGTTGACCGTGAACACCAGGCCGGTGGCGTCGGCGGGGATCCGGCCGAGGTCCACGACGATCACCTCGTCGTCGCCCGCACCCTCACCGGTGAGATTGTCACCGGAGTGCTTGATGGCACCGCCGAGGATGGACAGCTTGCCGAAGTAGCAGCTGTCGATGTGGTTGCGCTGGGGGCCGTACGCGATGACGGAGGCGTCGAGGTCGATGTCCTTGCCGCGGAAGGCCGGCTCCCAGCCCAGACCCATCTTGACCTGGGAGAGCAGCGGGCGGCCGCCCTTGACGAGGGAGACGGTCTGGTTCTTCTGGAGGCTGACCCGGCCCTTGTCGAGGTTGATCTTCCCGGCGCCGGGCGCGGGGGCCGCGGGTGCGGGGGGCGCCACGGGGGCGGCCGGGGCGGGAGCCGCGGGCGTGGTGGGGCCGCCGAGCCAGGGGGAGGCCGGGTACGAGACCGGCGGGGCCGGGGGTGCGGAAGGCGCCGGGGCCACGGCCTGGGGCGCCGCGGGCTCCTCGTCCACGGAGACCCCGAAGTCGGTGGCGATGCCCGCCAGACCGTTGGCGTACCCCTGGCCTACCGCGCGCACCTTCCACACGCCGCCGCGCTGGTAGACCTCGACGACGACGAGCGCGGTCTCGGTGCCCAGCCGCGGCGGGGTGAAGGAGGCGATCACCGCGCCGCCGTCGGCGTTGCGCACGGTGCCAGTGGGCTCGATGCCCTGGAAGGACTGCCCGGCGGCGTCGGGGCTGGCGGTGACCACGATCCGCTCGATGCCCTGGGGCAGGGCGGCCGTGTCCACGGTGATCGAGTCCGGTGCCGTACCCCCGCCGGACCGGTAGCTGACACCGGGCCCGGAGGGCTGGTTGAAGAAGATGAAGTCGGCGTCGGAGCGCACCTTGCCGTCCGCCGTCAGGAGCAGGGCCGATACGTCGAGCCGTACCGGCGCAGCCACGTCGACCGTCACGCGGACGGCATTGAGCGGCAGGTTGGATCCAGGGGTCATAGCGGTCATGCCCGGAGAACGACCGGAGGTGCTTTGCCGTTCCCTTACCCTCGCGGGATGTTTCGGGCCGTTCGGGTGGTCAGCGCTGATTGCGGGGGTGACCGCGGGCGACGCGCTCGTTGCCGAACTTGTACGAGCCGGTCCAGCGGGCCATCACGAGCTGAGCGTCGCCGGACCCCACCTCGGCCAGGAACTTCTCGGCGCGGCTCCCGCGCAGGGTGATCGCGGTGCGGCCCCGGTGGGTGATGACGACGGAGTCGTCCCGGTGGCGTTCGTAGGTGAACCCGTGCGGCTTCGGCATGCGGCGCAGCCTGCCGCGACGGACCAGGGGCGGGCAACGGGGTTTCCGGTGTCCCGGCGGGCGGCGGCGCCTGCCGGGACACCGGGACGCTCAGCCCCCGGTGACCTGACGCGGCAGCCCCAGCGGGTTGGCCTCGCGCAGCTCCGCCGGAAGGAGCGCGTCCGGCACGGACTGGTAGGCCACCGGACGCAGCCAGCGTTCGATCGCCGTGCCACCCACCGAGGTGGAGTGCGAGGTCGCGGCCGGGTACGGGCCGCCGTGGTGCTGGGCCGGGGCCACCGCGACCCCGGTCGGCCAGCCGTTGACCACGATCCGCCCCGCCAGCCCGGTGACCTGCCCGATCAAATCGGCGGCCGGTCCGGGCGCGCCCTCGGTCTCGGCGGCCGACAGCTGGAGGGTGGCGCTCAGGTTCCCGCCGAGGAGCCCGAGGACCGCGCTCGCCTCGCCCTGGTCGGCGTACCGCACGACGACGGTGACCGGGCCGAAGCACTCCTCCAGGAGCACGTCGTGTGCGCCGCCCTCCAGGAGGCTCCCGGCGCGCACGGTCAGGTAGCCCGCGCCGACGGTGTGCTCGCCGCCGGACCCGGGGGTCACGGGCGCGTCGACGCCGGGCAGCGCGGCCCGCTCGCGTACCCCGGAGACGAAGTTCTCCCGCATCCGGTGGTCGAGCAGCACCCCCGGCTCGGTCTCCCCGAGCGCCTTGGTGAGCTCGCCGGTGACCCGGTCGCCGTCCGCGCCCTCGGGGACCAGCACCAGGCCGGGCTTCACGCAGAACTGGCCGACGCCGAGGGTGACCGAGCCCGCGAGCCCGGCGCCGATCTCCTCGGCGCGCTCGGCGGCGGCGGCCGGGGTGACCACGACCGGGTTGAGGGATCCCAGTTCGCCGTGGAAGGGGATGGGTACGGGCCGGGCGGCGGCCGCGTCGAACAGGGCCCGCCCGCCCCGGATGGAACCGGTGAATCCGGCGGCCGCCACCAGCGGGTGGCGGATCAGATCCAGGCCGGAGTCGAACCCGTGGACCACGCTCACCACTTCGGCCGGAAGCCCGGTCGCGACCGCGGCCCGGCGCAGCAGCGAGGCGCACAGCTCGGAGGTGGCGGGGTGGTCGGGGTGCGCCTTGACGACCACCGGACAGCCGGCGGCGAGCGCGCTCGCGGTGTCCCCGCCGGGGACGGAGAAGGCGAGCGGGAAGTTGGAGGCGGCGTAGACCGCGACCACGCCCAGCGGGACCTTGTAGCGGCGCAGTTCGGGGCGCGGCGGGCTGAGGGAGGGGTCGGCGCGGTCGATCCGGATGTCCAGGTAGGCCCCGGCGTCCACGGCGTCGGCGAAGGCGCGCAGCTGGCCGGTGGTGCGGGCCAGTTCGCCGGTGAGGCGGCCCGGACCGAGCGCGGTCTCGGCGTCGGCGGCCTCGATCACGTGCACGGCGGCCTCGTCCAGCAGCGCGGCGGCGGCGCGCAGGAAGGCGGCGCGCACGGTGGCGTCGGCGAGCGGGCCACGGGCGGCGTGGGCGGCCCGTACGGCTTCGTCCACCTCGCCGGGTGTGGCCTCCACCGCAACCTGTTCGCGCTGCTTCCCGGTGCGGGGGTCCACACTCCAGACTGGTGTCGTTGTCATGGCCCACTGCCTCCTGGATCGTTCAGTATTCTGAACGCAGTTCCGGTGGATGAATGATCACATCTGCTGTGGACTCTATTTCCGCGTCCTCGGCGTGACAAGAGGCGACCAGAGGGGAAGCAGGCGTATGACGACGACCGAGCCGGGGATCCCTGCCCAGGCGGCGCCGGTCAAATCGGCGGTGCGGACCGTCCTGCTGCTGGAGCACTTCGCGGCGCGGCCGGGGCTGCACAGCCTGGCCGACATCCAGAGCGACCTCTCCCTGCCGAAGTCCAGCCTCTACATGCTGCTGCGGACGCTGGTGAACCTGGGGTGGGTGGAGACGGACGCGACGGGCACCCGGTACGGCATCGGCGTACGGGCCCTGCTGGTCGGCAGTTCGTACATCGACGGGGACGAGGTGGTCGCCGCGGCCCGGCCCACCCTGGACCGGCTCTCCGACGACACGACGGAGACCATCCACCTGGCCCGGCTGGACGGGACGAGCGTGGTCTACCTCGCCACCCGGCAGTCCCAGCACTACCTGCGCCCCTTCACCCGGGTCGGGCGGCGGCTGCCCGTGCACTCGACCGCGCTGGGCAAGGCCCTGCTGGCCACGCACACGGACCAGGAGGTACGGGGGCTGCTGCCGCGGCGGCTGGAGGCGGTCACCGAGCACACGGTCACCGACCGGGAGCAGCTCATCGAGGAGCTGGCTCTGGTGCGGGAGCAGGGGTACGCGGTGGACCGGGAGGAGAACACGCTCGGGCTGCGCTGCTTCGGGGTGGCCGTGCCGTACCGGACGCCGGCGCGGGACGCGGTGAGCTGCTCGGTGCCGGTGGCCCGGCTGACGGGGGAGCACGAGCAGGTCATCAAGGCGGCGCTGTTCGAGGCGCGGGACCGGCTGTCGGTGGTGACGCGCCGCATGTGACATGCGGCGCAGGCGGGGCGGGCGTTGTACTCCCCCGCGTGGGGGAGGCGGTTCCCCTTCAAGGGGGAGGTGGCGGGGCCGCGCGGGCGCGACCGTAGAGCCATGAACACGCGAGAGACGCACCCGAGTGACCTGACGGAAGTGAAGCGGCCGTCGCCCTCCCGCCCGGGGAGCGGGCGGCGGATCCTGCGGGCGGTGGCCCTGACCGCCACCGTGCCGTATCTGGGGCTCAAGACGGTCTGGCTGTGCGGGAGTCACCTCGGGATACCCGAGGGCAGCGTGCTGCGGGAGCCGGGCCCGTTCTTCAACGCGGCCAATGCCGTCACGCTGGCCATGGACGCCTGCGTGATCCTGCTGGTGCTGGTGCTCACCAGGCCCTGGGGCATACGGGTACCCGGCCCGCTGCTGACCGTTCCGGTGTTCGTGGCCACCGGGCTGCTGACCCCGATCCTCCTCGGCTTCCCGGGCCAACTGCTCGTACGGGCCATCGGCTTCGGGACGGACCCGGCGGTGGAGGCGGCACGGAAACCCTTCCTGGACCCGTGGGTGTTCCACGTCGTCTACACCGGATTCACGGTCCAAGGACTCGCCCTGGCCGCTCTGTTCGTGCCCTATGCGCGGGAGCGCTGGGGACGGGCCTGGCGGGGCGTGACGGGGGAGCGGCTGCCGTCGTCCACGGGGGTGGCGGCGGCAGCCGCGGCGGCCGTCGGCCTGGCGGTCGCGGGGGTGCTGGTGTACTGGGCCTTCGGAGGCGCCGCCGGTCTGGGCGCCGAGCGGGCGGCCGCGTACTCGGCGGACACGGCCGTGGTGTCGGCGGTCCACGCGATGTGCGCGCTCGCCGCCGGAGCGGGAGCCCTGCTGCTGGCCCGTGGCGGGACGCTGCGGGCACGGTGGCCGCTGGGCCTCGCCTGGACCGGCGGGGCGGCCATGCTGAGCTGGGGGGCATGGATGACGGTCGCCGCGCTGGGACCGCAGCTGGACGGGGGCGAAGGGCCTCCCGCCACAACGCTGTTGATCTACGCTGGTCAGATGATCACCGGATTGCTCACCGGCACCGTCCTCATACGGTTCCTCGCCACCCGCCGCCCCGGGTGAGCCGGCTGCCGGTGGCGCGGGCCCGGTGGCGCTGGGTACACCTGATCCTCGGCGGCGCCCTGCTCATGCCGTACTTCCTGCTCACGCAGGTGGTGGTCGGTGTCGTCGCGGGCGGGGTCAACGCGCTCAACTCCGCCCCGCTCACTTTCCTCGCCTACGCCGCCTCCCTGCCCCTCGTCGCCGTCACGGCGCTGGTCGGGCCGGTCCGGCCGATGTCGGTGGCCGCCGTCCGGGCCATGTGCGAGGTGCCGGGGGAGCGGTTGGCCGACGGTCCGGCCACGTCCTGGGCCGCCCGGGGGCGGGCCTCGGCCTGGTGGACCCTGCACCTGGGGACCGGCGCGCTGATCAGCGGAATGACCCTCGCGGTGCCGCCCATGGCGGTCATGCTGATCGCGGTGCCGGTCGTGGGACGGCTGCGGGACGTCCGGCTGGGGTACGGCTGGTTCTCCACGGCCGCCGACCCGTACATCGCCCCCCTGGTCGGGATCGGGCTGCTGGCCGGGCTCACCCTGTGCGCGGTCGGGGCGGGGAAGCTGCTGGCCAGGATGGCGCCCGTACTGCTCGGGCCCACGGCGGCGGACCGGCTGGCCGCGGCCGAGGAACGGGCCGCCGACCTGGCCGTGCGCAACCGGCTGGCCCGGGAGCTGCACGACGCGGTCGGGCACGCCCTGAGCGCCGTCACCCTCCAGGCGGCCGCCGCCCGGCGGATGCTGGAGCGCGACCCCGGCTTCGTACGGGAGGCGCTGGCCGCGATCGAGGACACCACGCGGCGGACGGTGGGCGAGCTCGACGCCGTACTGGGCCTGCTGCGGGACGGGGACCCGGCCCGGCCGGACGCCGCGCCCGCGCCCACCCTCGCCGCCGACCTCGACGGACTGCTGGCCCGCACCCGGGCCGCCGGCACCACCGTCACCGCGCACCAGGACCCCGGACCCGCCGGGGACTGGGCCGCCCTCCCGGCGATCGCCTCCCGCGAGGCGTACCGGATCGTCCAGGAAGGCCTCACCAACGCCCTGCGGCACGGCGCGGGCCCGGTGGATCTGCGGATCCGCGTCCAGGCCGGCCCCGACACCGCACACCGTGAACTGGAGATCACCATGACCAACCCGCCGGCGGCCCCCGCCGAGGACCGGGAGACCCGTACCACCGGGGGCCGCGGACTGCGCGGCGCCACGGAACGCGCCGCACTGCTCGGCGGCAGCGTCGAGGCCGGCCCGCACGGCGACCGGTGGCGGCTGCGGGCCGTCCTCCCGCTCGCCGGAGAAGCCCGATGACCGCCGCGCCCCCGCCCGCCCCCGCGCCGCGGCCGCCGCTGCGCATCGTGCTCTGCGACGACGAGCGGATGGTCCGCACCGCGCTGCGGGTCATCCTGGAGGCCGAAACCGACCTGGAGGTCGTCGGTGAGGCGGCCACCGGGGCCGAGGCGGTTCCGCTGGTCCGCTCACTGGCCCCCGACGTGGTGCTCATGGACGTCCGGATGCCCGAGATCGACGGCATCCGGGCCACCCAGCAGATCCTCGCCACCATGGCCGAGCCGCCCCGGATCGTGGTCGTCACCACCTTCGAGAACGACGCCTACGTCTACGACGCGCTGCGCGCGGGAGCCGCCGGCTTCCTCCTCAAGCGGGCCGACCCCGACGAGCTGATCGGCGCGGTCCGGCTCGTCGCCCGCGGCGACTCGCTGCTCTTCCCGGCCGCCGTCCGCTCCCTCGCCGCCGCCCATACGGCCGGTGCCCCGCCCGCCGGCGCGCCCTGGGTGGCCCGGCTCACCGAGCGCGAGGCCGACGTCCTGCGTCTGATGGCCACCGGGCTGTCCAACCACGAGATGAGCGAGCGCCTCGGCGTCGGGCCGCAGACCGTCAAGACCCACGTCGCCGCGGTCCTCACCAAGACGGGCTCCCGCGACCGCACCCAGGCGGTCATCGCGGCCTACGAGGGAGGCTTCATCATGAAGAAAGGCTGAGAACCCCGCCACAATCGGGGCAGAGCGGAACGGCTGGGGCCGCAGGGACGTCCTTTTGGGGGATGAACAAGACGATCAGGCGTGCGTCGGTCTTCTGTCTGCTTCTGGTGCTGGCCCTGCTGGTCCGCGTCACCTGGGTGCAGGCGTACCAAGGCCAGGCCCTCGCAGACGACAAGCACAACCGCCGGAATCTCATCGGGCAGTACGAGAACCCGCTGGGCAACATCATCGTGGGCGGGGAGGCGATCACCGGCTCGGTGAAGACGGGCGGCAAGGACTTCGCCTACAAGCGGACGTACGTCGACGGGCCCCTCTACGCACCGGTCACGGGCTACAGCTCCCAGGCCTACGGCACCACCATGCTGGAGGGCATCTACAAGAACGTCCTCAACGGCTCCGACAGCCGGCTGAAGACGGTGATGGACATGCTCACCAACAAGCGGGCCGCCCCCGGCAACGTCCTGACCACCATCGACAAGGACGTCCAGAAGGCCGCCTACGACGCGCTCCAGGGCAAGCAGGGCGCGGCCGTGGCCATGGACCCGAAGACCGGCGAGATCCTCGCCGTGGTGAACAACCCCTCCTTCGACCCGGGCAGCATCGCCGGCGCCAACGACAAGGAGGCGTGGACCGAGCTCTCCGCCGACCAGGGCAAGGCCATGGAGAACGTGGCGCTGCGCAAGCCCCAGGCACCCGGCTCCACCTTCAAGCTGGTCACCCTCGCCGCGGCGATCGAGAACGGCCTCGTCACCGACCTCGACCGGCAGACCGGGATCGCCGACCCGTACACGATCCCCGGCACCCGCACCCCGCTGCCCAGCGAGGCGGGCTCCGCGGCCTGCAACAACGTCTCGGTGCGCACCGCCCTGAAGCTGTCCTGCAACAACGTCTTCGCCGAGCTCGCCTCCAAGCTGGGCCAGGACAAGATGCGGGCGACGGCCGAGAAGCTCGGTTTCAACGTGCAGATCGACACCCCGGTCCGCACCAACCCGCCCAGCAAGTACCCGTCGAAGAAGATGTCGGTCGACCAGGTCGCGCAGACGGGTATCGGCCAGTTCGACGTGCAGGCCACCCCGCTCCAGATGGCGATGGTGACGGCCGCGATCGAGAACGGCGGCAAGCTCGTCGCCCCGCACCTGGTCTCCGAGGTCACCGACGCGGGCGGCAACGTGCTGGAGAGTTTCAAGGACCCGAAGTCCCGGCAGGTCATGGGGGAGAAGACCGCCTCGATGATCCGCGACGCCATGCGCACGGTCGCCTCCGAGGGCGGCGGCAAGCCGGCCCAGGTGTCCGGCGCCGAGGTCGGCGGCAAGACCGGTACCGCCCAGCGCGGTGTCAACAACAGCCTCGCACCGCTGGCCTGGTTCACCTCGTACGGCAAGTCGAACGGCAAGCAGATCGCGGTGGCCGTGGTGATCGAGAACTCCGACACCGACCGCTCCGAGATCGGTGGCGGGAAGCTGGCCGCGCCGATCGCCCAGAAGATGATGGAGGTGTGGCTGAAGAAGTAGCCACGAAGGCCGCGCGGCCGGCGCGCCGGGAACCGTCGAGGCTCCCGGCGCGTTCCCACTCCCGTGATCAGAGCCGCGCACCCCGCCGACCTCCCCGCGATCGCCGCCCTGCACGCCCGGGCCCGTGCCACCTACTACCAGGGCCACATCCCCGAGCAGGCCTACCTGGGCGACGCCGAGCTCCAGCGGACCCGCGAGGGCTGGTCGCGGGCCATGGCCCGGGAAGCGGCCGAGGGCGAGGTGCTCTGCGCCGAGCAGGACGGCGAGCTGACCGGGGTCGCCGCGTTCCGCACGCGGGACGGCGAGACCACCCTCACCCAGCTCCACGTCGACCCCGTCCACTGGCGCCGCGGCACCGGGGCCGCCCTGCACGCCGCCTGCCTGGACGCCTGGCGGCGGGCCGGAATCCGCCGGGTGCGCCTGGAGGTCTACGAGCACAACCTCCGCGCCCAGGCCTTCTACGCCGCCCAGGGCTGGCTCGCGGACGCGTCGGCCCCCCGCTCGGGCACCCACCGCACCCTCTGGCTGCAGGTGGGCCAGGTGCCGGCCCCGTCCGGGGAATGAGACGGGGCGGTGAATGGTTGAACGACAAACCGTTTCCCCCCTGAACCCGGAGAGAAGAAGGATCATGCGCGTCGAAATCTGGAGCGACATCGCCTGTCCCTGGTGCTACATCGGAAAGGCCCGTTTCACCAAGGGGCTGGCCGAGTTCGCGCACCGCGACGAGGTGGAGGTCGTCTTCCGGTCCTTCGAGCTCGACCCGGGCGGGGCGAAGGGCGTCACCGCTCCCGTCGTGGAGATGCTCGCCAAGAAGTACGGCCGCACCCTCGACGAGGCGCGCGGCATGGAGGAGCACGTCGCCGCCAGCGCCCGCGCCGAGGGGCTCACGTACCGGACCGAGGGCCGCGACCACGGCAACACCTTCGACATCCACCGGCTGCTGCACCTGGCCGCCGCCCGCGGCCGCCAGGAGGAGCTGCTCGACCTCGCCTACCGGGCCAACTTCGCCGAGGAGCGCTCCGTCTTCGACCCCGAGGTGCTGATCGCGCTCGCCGTCGAGGCCGGACTGGACGAGGCCGAGGCACGCACCGTCCTCGCCGACGGCTCCGCCTACGCCGACGAGGTCCGGGCCGACGAGCGCGAGGCCGCCGAGCTGGGCGCGAACGCCGTACCGTTCTTCGTCCTCGACCGCCGCTACGGGATCTCCGGCGGACAGCCGGCCGAGGTGTTCACCCGGGCCCTGGAGCAGGCGTGGGCCGGGCGCGAGGTCGAGGAACCGGCCGCGGCCGCCGAGGCCTGCGAGCCCGACGGCGCGTGCGCGGTCCCCCAGGGATAAGGATCACCCGGGGAGACTTGGGGGACTCGGGCGACTCGGGGGACCCGGCGATGGACTGCGGGCCGTTCCTGGCGCAGAGTTGACGGTATGGATCTCCCGCTCCCCGAAGCGACCCGTGCCGAGTTCGCCCACTCCACCACCTACCTCAACACCGCCAAGTGCGGGGTCGTCCCGCGTTCCGCCGTCGCGGCCGTACGGGAGCTGGCCGAGGCGGCGGGGGCCGGGCTCCCCACCGGCTTCGGTGACTTCGACCGCGTGAACGGGGCCCGGGCGGCCTTCGCCCGCCTGGTCGGGGTGGACACCGACCGGGTGTCCACCGGCTCGGCCGTCTCCACCCACGTCGGCCTCGTCGCCGCCTCACTCCCGCCCGGCGCCGAAGTGCTGTGCCCCGAGGGTGAGTTCTCCTCCGTGATCAACCCCTTCGTGGCGCGCGGCGACCTCAAGGTGCGCTTCGCCCCGCTCGAATCCGTCGCCGAGGCCGTGGGCCCCGGCACCGCCCTGGTCTCGCTGAGCGTCGTGCAGTCCGCGGACGGCCGCAAGGCGGACCTGGCGGCGGTGCGCGCCGCGGCGACCGCGCACGGGGCCCGGATGCTCGTGGACGCGACCCAGGCGGTCGGCTGGCTCCCGTTCGACGCCTCGCCGTACGAGTACACGGTCGCCGCCGGGTTCAAATGGCTGCTCGGCGTGCGCGGAGCCTCGTACCTGACGGTGTCGGCGGAGGCCCAGGACACGCTGACCCCGCTGCACGCCGGATGGGTTCCGGCGGTGGCCGAGGGGGACGCCACCTACGGGCCGATGGCGGAACTCGCCCACGGGGCGCGGCGGTTCGACGAGTCCCCGGCCTTCCTCGCCTACCACGCGTCCGAGTCCGCGCTGGCCCTGCTGGAGCGGATCGGCATCGAGGCCGTCCACGCCCACGACACCGCCCTGGCCGCCCGCTACCGGGCCGGGATCGCGCGCCTGGGCCACGAGCCCGTCCCCGGCGACTCCGCCATCGTCTCCGTGCCGGGCCTCGTCGACCGGCAGCCGGCCCTGGAGGCGGCCGGCATCGTCACATCGGCCCGCGCCGGCCTCCTGCGGGCCTCGTTCCACCTCTACAACACGGAGGCGGACGTGGACCGGCTGCTGGACGCCCTCTCCGCCTCCTGAAGCGGCAGGGCCCGTGCGTACAGTGCCGCCATGAGCGGTGTGAGCGGTGTGAGCGGTGTGAGCCATGCAGGCGGTGCGAACGACGTGCGCGACGTGCTGCACGTCAAGGGGCGGGTGCTGGTCGGGCCCGACGAGGTGCGCGACGAGCTGTGGGTGGTCGGCGGGCGGATCTCCTACGAGTGCCCGCGCGGCGCCCGCGAGGTCACCACGGTGACCGGCTGGGCCCTGCCCGGGCTGGTCGACGCACACTGCCACGTGGGCCTGGACGCCCACGGCCCGGTCGACGCCGCGACCGCCGAGCGCCAGGCCCTCACCGACCGCGACGCCGGCACCCTCCTCATCCGGGACGCCGGTTCGCCCTCCGACACCCGCTGGATCGACGACCGCGAGGACCTGCCGAAGATCATCCGGGCGGGGCGGCACATCGCGCGCACCCGCCGCTACATCCGCAACTACGCCCACGAGATCGAACCCGCCGACCTCGTCGAGTACGTCGGCCGTGAGGCGCTGCGCGGCGACGGCTGGGTCAAACTCGTCGGCGACTGGATCGACCGCGAGGCCGGGGACCTCGCGGCCTGCTGGCCGCGCGCTGAGGTCGAGGCGGCCATCGCCGAGGCGCACCGGCTGGGCGCCCGCGTCACGGCGCACTGCTTCGCCGAGGACTCGCTGCGCGACCTGGTCGAGGCGGGCATCGACTGCATCGAACACGCCACCGGCCTCACCGAGGACACCATCCCGCTGTTCGCGGAGCGCGGGGTCGCGATCGTCCCGACGCTCGTGAACATCGCGAACTTCCCGAAGATGGCGGCGGGCGGCGAGGCGAAGTTCCCGCACTGGTCGGCGCACATGCGACGGCTCCACGAACGGCGCTACGACACCGTCCGCGCCGCCTACGACGCGGGCATCGAGGTCTTCGTCGGCACCGACGCGGGCGGCTCCCTGCCGCACGGACTGGTCGCGGGGGAGGTCGCGGAGCTGGTCAAGGCCGGTATCCCACCGATCGACGCCCTCTCCGCGACGGCCTGGGCGGCCCGCGAGTGGCTCGGCAGGCCGGGACTGACCGAGGGGGCACCCGCCGACCTCGTGGTGTACTCCGCCGACCCGCGGGCCGACGTACGCGTGCTGGCGCGGCCGCTGCGGGTCGTCGTGAACGGCAGGGTCAGGGCCTGAACCGTGCGGCCGTGCGGCCGTGCGAGCGGCGCCCGGTTGACGTCGCGTGACATCTGCGGCCCGTCGGTCGTTGAGGATGACCGCTCGGGCCGGGTGTCCGCGAAAGGAGAAGACTCGCGCTCTTCATGAGGCGTAATGATTCGAATATGCACCCGGAAACCACCCTTTGGGGTGAACTCGCGTCAGGTTGCCCCCCGTTCACCCACAGTGCGTAAAGATTCCGGGGTCGAGTCCGTCGGCGCCCGCGATGTCCCCCATCGGCGGCGCGACGGCACCCAACTCCCCGGGGGTTCCACCACCGTGAACAGCCATACCTTCCGCATGCCCGCGGCCGTCCTCCTCGCCACGGGGGCCGTGGCCCTGCTCACCGCTCCGCCCGCCTTCGCCACGGGAGGGGGCGCGGCCGGGGGTGAGGGCAAGGCGGGCGCCGTCGTCCTGCGCGCCGGACTGGACGTGGGCCTGCTCAACAAGGCCGTGAACCTCCCGCTGAAGACGACCCTCAACGAGGTCAGTGCCCCGGCGACGGCCGAGAAGACCGCGCTGACCGTCACCCTGGACGGGGTCGAGGGGAACGATCCGATCAGTGTGCTGCGCGCCGAAGCGGCCACCTCCAAGGCGACCGCCGACAAGACCCGGGCCGAGGCGGAGGCCAACCTCGCCAACGCCTCCGTCCACGTGCCCGGACTGCCGCTGCTCTCCCTCATCGAGGTGGAGAACGTCACCTCCAAGGCCGTCTGCGAGGCGGGCAGGAAGCCGGTGGCGAGCGCGAACGCCCTAGGGAAGGTGACGGCGCTCGGCAAGAAGGTCACCCTGTCGGCGGGCGGCCCCACCAAGGTCGAGGTCCCCGGAGTGGGCCGGATCGACCTGGAGCTGTCCGGTACGGAGACCACCTCCACCACGGCGGCCGCGGCCGCGCTCCGCCTGAAGGTGGCGGTGAACCCGCTGAACCTGAACGTGGCGAAGGTAGACGGCGAGATCGTGCTCGCCGAGGCGCACTGCGAGTCCCCGAGGGGCGCGGCGCCGACGCCGAACCCGCCCGCGGACCCGGACATCAAGCCCCAGGTGGCGACGGGGACCGGCTCCCGTTCCGCCACGTCCGGCGGCACCACCGGCGCCAACCTCGCCGAGACCGGCGGCGGTTCACTGACTCCCTACGTCGCAGGCGGGGCCCTGGCCCTGCTCGCCATCGGCGGGGGCGCGCTCCTGGTCACCCGGCGGGGCAGGTCCTCGTAGGGCGGCCGGGAGCCCCGGGCCGCCGCCCGGCGTGCCCGCCCCGAAGAGCGCACGGAGGGGAGCGCTCAACGGGTACCGGGCGAGGACGGGCGGCGTGTCCGGTGACTCATGGGTCGGCGGGCCCGGTGGCCTGCGGGCCCCGGTGGCCACCGGGCTCGGCGGCGGGTTCGGCGGGTGACGTGCTCAGCCGGTGGCGTGTTCCAGTCCCTGTCCGCCCGCGCCACGGGACATCACGGCCTCGGTGACCTGCTGGTCGATCCGCGCGTACTCGCTCCGCTTCGCGGCCGCGAGCGAGCTGTCCGAGGCCGCGCAGGAGGCGCAGACGACGCGGAACGGCGGCCCCATGTCCGAGTACTGCGTGAGGTATTCGGCCTTCACCACCTCCCAGCGGCCCGGATGGCCCGCCGACGGGGAGAAGGTGAAGCGGGGGACCGAGGACTGGTTGCCGCGCAGTTTGTCGGCCGGTACGAAGCTGGCGACCTGGTCGCCCATCCCGAAGACCACCCAGGTGCCGTTGATCTTCTCGTAGGGCTGCGGCACGTGGTTGTGCGTGCCGATGATCAGATCGATGTCGGGAAGCCCGTCGGCCGAACGGGAGGCGGTCAGCGCCTGCGCCAGCGCCTTCTGCTGTTCGTCCGGCGCGGTCTGCCACTCGGTACCCCAGTGGACGCTGAGCACCACCACGTTCGCGCCCCCCGCCCGGGCGGCCCGGGCGTCGGCGATGATCCGGTCCTTGTCGATCAGGTTGACGGCCCACGGCTTGTCCTGGGGAAGCGGGATGCCGTTCGTGCCGTACGTGTAGGAGAGCTGGGCGACCTTCGCGCCGCCCGCCGCGAGCAGCGCCGGGGCCTTGGCCTCCTCCGCGCTACGGGCCGAGCCGACGTGCGGGATGCCGACCCGGTCGAGGTGCTCCAGGGTGCGGGCGAGGCCCTCGTAGCCGTCGTCCAGGGTGTGGTTCGAGGCGGTGGAACAGCTGTCGTACCCGGCGTCCTTGAGGGCGTCCGCCAACTGGTGCGGGGCCTTGAAGGTGGGATAGCCGGTGTAGGGGCCGCCGGGACGTCCGTACGGTATCTCGTGGTGGCATATCGCCAGGTCGGCGGCGGAGACCAGGGGTTTGACCCCGGCGAGTATCTTCCGGAAGTCGTACTCCCCGGCCTTGCCCGCGTCGTCCGCCGACCGCTGGACGATCGACGGGTACGGGATGATGTCGCCGGTCGCCACCAGCGTGAACGGCTTCCCCGGGGCGGCGGGCTGTGGAGCGTCCGGCTTCCCCCGAGCCGGCTCGCCCTGCCCGGGATCGCCCTGGAGCCGCTGCTCAGCGGCGGGCGCGGCGCCGCTGTCGAGCAGCCGTGGCACGGCGTAGATCCCGCCGCCCACGACCGCGAGCGCGGCCAGCGCCGTGCCCGTCCTGGCGTATGCCTTCATTCCCGACCCCCGATGTCATGCACTGATGACCGATGCGGGGATCCTCACCCGGCCCCGCCCCCGCGGCCATCGTAGGGGGCCGAACGGGTGACGGCATCATCAGCGCTCGGTGAGGATCGCAGGTCAGGCGAGTGCGGTGGAGGTCGGCCCGCTCGGCTCACGGTCGGCGCGCGCTCGGCTCACGGTCGGCGCGCGCTCGGCTCACGCTCGGCGCGCGGTCAGCGCGCGGTCAGCGCGAGGGCGTGGTCCAGGGCCTGGAGCAGCCGGCCTGTCGTCGCCCGGTCGCGCACCGCCAGCCGGAGCCAGGAGTGGTCCAGCCCCGGGAAGGTGTCCCCGCGGCGGACGGCGAAGCCGAGGGCGCGCAGCCGGGTGCGGACCTCCGCCCCGCCCGCCACCCGGATCAGGACGAACGGCCCCTCCGCCACCCCGACGACCGTCACCTCGTCGAACTCCGCGAGCCCGGCCAGCAGATGCGCCCGGTCCACCGCGATCCGCCGGGCCGCCTCCTCCGCCTCGGCCAGCGCCGCCGGAGCCACACAGGCCTCGGCCGCCACCAGCGCCGGGGTCGACACCGGCCACAACGGCTGTGCGGCCGCCAGTTTCGCGATCACCTCGGGCTCGGCCAGCACGTAGCCGATCCGCAGCCCCGCCAGCCCCCACGTTTTGGTCAGGCTCCGCAGCACCACCAGCCCCGGCAGGTCCATCCGTCCGGCCAGGGCTTCCCGCTCGCCCGGGACCGCGTCCATGAACGCCTCGTCCACGACCAGGATCCGGCCCGGCCGGGCCAGCGCGGAGAGGGTTTCCGCCGGGTGCAGCACGGACGTCGGGTTGGTCGGATTGCCGATCACCACCAGGTCCGCGTCCCCGGGCACGGCCGCCGGGTCCAGCCGGAAGCCGTCCGCCGCCCGCAGCACCACGCGCTCGACCTGGTGCCCCGCGTCCCGCAGGGCCGCTTCCGGCTCGGTGAACTGCGGATGCACCACGACCGGCCGTACGGCTCCCAGGGCCCGGGCGATCAGTACGAAGGCCTCCGCGGCCCCGGCCGTCAGCAGCACCCGCTCGACCGGCAGCCCGTGCCGGGCCGCCACCGCCGCGCGGGCACGTCGGCCGTCGGGATATGCGGCGAGATCCCCGAGGGAGGCGGCGATCCGCTGCTTGAGCCAGTCCGGGGGAGTGTCCGCCCGTACGTTGACCGCCAGGTCCACCAGCGCGGAGCCCGCGTCGATCACCTCGGCGTCCCCGTGATGGCGCAGGTCGTGCGCCTGTGCCGTGGCCACGGCGCAGGTCGCCGCCACCGACCGCCGCTTGGGCACGAGGAGTTCCCCGCCGCCCGCGAGGGCCGCGGCCTCCGCCACCGAGGGGGTCCCGGTGGCGGCGCGCGCCGCCTCCGAGGGGTGCGGCACGGCGATGGCGGCCAGCTGGGCGGCGGGATAGCTCACCAGGGGCACGCCGAAACGTTCCGCCGCACCCGTGATCCCGGCCTCACCCGCCTTCGACTCCACCGTGGCCAGCGCCGTCACCGCCCCCACGGCCAGCCCGGCCCCCCGCAGCGTCTCCTCGACCAGGGCGCAGACCTCCGCGACGGAAACCCCCGCGCGTCCGCCGACCCCGACCACCACCTGCGTCGCGTACTCGCCCACCGGGGGCCCTCCTTCCGTAGTCACCGTCGCCGTCACCGTCACCGTCACTGGAACACCACCGGCCGGCCGGCCGTCAACCCTCCGCCACCCGCCACCCGCGCGCGGACGTGCGCGCGGGGCGAGGAGTCTGTATTCAGGGGCGCATGGCCGTGATCGTGGCGTTGGGCGCGTTCCTGATGACCCTGGCGGGCGGATGGGCGGCGCAGCGCGTCACCGACCGCCGCCACCTCGTGCTGGGCCTGGCCGGCGGGCTGATGCTCGGCGTCGTGGGCCTCGACCTGCTCCCGGAGGCCCTCCACGCGGCGGGCGGCGAGGTGTTCGGTGTCCCGCTCGCCCTGCTGCTCTTCGTGGCCGGATTCCTGGTCGCGCACGTCGTGGAACGGCTGCTGGCGGTCCGCCAGGCCTCGCACGGCGCCGAGAACGGTGGCCGCACCCCCCAGGTCGGGCTCACCGCGGCCGCGGCCATGGTCGGCCACAGCCTCGCCGACGGGGTGGCCCTGGGCGCGGCCTTCCAGGTCGGCGGGGGGATGGGCGTGGCCGTGGCGCTGGCCGTCATCACCCACGACTTCGCCGACGGGTTCAACACGTACACGCTCACCAGCCTCTACGGGAACGACCGCCGCAAGGCCCTGATGATGCTCTTCGCGGACGCCGTCGCCCCCGTCGTGGGCGCGGCGTCCACTTTGCTGTTCACCCTTCCGGAGGAACCCCTCGGCGCATACCTCGGCTTCTTCGGAGGCGTCCTGCTGTACCTCGCGTCCGCCGAGATCCTCCCCGAGGCACACCACAAGCACCCCGCCCTGTCCACGCTGATGTGCACGGTGGGCGGGGTGGCCGGGATCTGGCTGGTGGTGGGCATCGCGGACTGAGCGCCGGCCGGGGACGGAGGTCACCGCCGTGCTGCCGCGGCTTCTGTGAAACGGCGCGCGACGGACGGCTCCGCCGCCCAGTGCGTGTGCAGGTAACTCGCGTGCACACCCTGCTGCACGAAGCCCTCGACCCGGCGCTCCGGGTGCGTGAACCCCCACGCCGGGGCCGCCCCGGCGCCCGGCTCGATCACCGTCCGGTGGAACTCGTGCCCGCGCAGCCGGGTCCCGGCCTGCGCGAGCGCGCTGTCGGACACCGCCACCGCCTCGCGGTAGCCGAGGGTGAGGCGCTCCGACATCCGCGCGTCGGCGTCGAGCACCCCGCACATGGGCTTCCCGTCCAGCGACCGGCCGAGGTACAGCAGCCCGGCGCACTCCGCGGCGACCGGGCCGCCGGCCGCGGCGAAGGCGGCCACGGCCGCCCGCAGCGGTTCGTTGGCGGACAGCTCGGGCGCGTACATCTCCGGGAAGCCGCCGCCGATCACCAGGCCCGTGGTGCCGGGCGGGAGCGCCTCGTCCCGGAGCGGGTCGAAGGTGACGACCTCCGCTCCGGCGGCGGTGAGCAGCTCCGTGTGCTCGGCGTAGGAGAACGTGAACGCGGCGCCGCCGGCGACGGCGATGACCGGTGCGGCAGCGTTGCCGGGGGCGCCGCCCCCGGACCCCCGCGCCTCGGACGCCGGCGAGGCCGGATGGGGCGACCACGCCTCGCAGTCCAGCGGCGGGGCCGTGCGGGCCAAGGCCATCAGGGCGTCCAGGTCGCAGCCCGCCCGGACCTGCGCGGCCAGCGCCGACACCGAGGCCAGCGCGTCGGTGTGCCGCTCGGCCACCGGGACCAGCCCCAGGTGGCGCGAGGGCGTGGCCACCTGCGGGGCCCGCCGCAGGACACCGAGGACCGGCATCCCCGCCTCCTCCAGGGCCTCCCGCAGCATCACCTCGTGCCGGTCGGAGCCGACCTTGTTCAGGATCACGCCCCCCAGCCGCACCTGCGGGTCGAAGGACGCGAAGCCGTGCACCAGCGCCGCCACCGACCGCGACTGCGAGGAGGCGTCGACCACCAGCACCACCGGCGCCCGCAGCAACTTCGCGACCTGCGCCGTCGACGCCAGCTCACCCCGGCCCGCGGCGCCGTCGTAGAGCCCCATGACGCCCTCGACCACGGCCAGATCGCACCCGGCCGCCCCGTGCGCGAACAGCGGAGCGACCAGCTCCGGCCCGCACATGAAGGCGTCGAGGTTGCGCCCCGGCCGGCCGGTGGCCAGCGCGTGGTAGCCGGGGTCGATGTAGTCGGGCCCGGCCTTGTGCGGGGACACGGCGAGGCCGCGCTCCGAGAAGGCCGCCATCAGGCCCGTGGCCACGGTGGTCTTGCCGCTGCCGGACGACGGAGCGGCGATGACCAGCCGAGGCACGTTGAAGCCGTACGAAGTCACCACTCGATGCCCTTCTGGCCCTTCTGCCCCGTGTCCATCGGGTGCTTGACCTTGGTCATCTCGGTGACGAGGTCCGCGAACTCCACCAGCTTCTCCGGCGCGTTGCGGCCCGTGATCACCACGTGCTGCGTGCCGGGACGGTTGCGCAGCACCTCGATGACCTCGTCGACGTCGATCCAGCCCCAGTGCATCGGGTAGGCGAACTCGTCGAGCACGTACAGCTTGTGCGTCTCGGCGGCCAGATCGCGCTTGACCTGCTCCCAGCCCTCCTTGGCCGCCTGCTCGTTGTCGAGCTGCGCGTCCCGCTGGACCCAGGACCAGCCCTCGCCCATCTTGTGCCAGACGACGGAGCCGCCCTCGCCGGAGGCGCCGAGCACCTTGAGCGCGTTCTCCTCGCCGACCTTCCACTTCGCCGACTTGACGAACTGGAACACCCCGATCGGCCAGCCCTGGTTCCAGGCGCGCAGCGCCAGCCCGAAGGCCGCCGTGGACTTGCCCTTGCCGGGGCCGGTGTGGACGAAGACCAGCGGACGGTTGCGGCGCTGGCGCGTGGTGAGCCCGTCGTCCGGAACGACGGACGGCTGTCCCTGAGGCATTACGCGGCCCTCCTGTTGCTGTTGCTGCTGTGGGGTGAGGCGGTGGATGTCACTGCGGTACGTACGTTCTTCACGAGCCCGGCCAGCGAGTCGGCCCGCAGCCCGTCGAGCGTGACGGCGGGCCCGCCGAGGTCACGGGCCAGTACGCCGGCCAGCCCCAGCCGGACCGGCCCGGACTCGCAGTCCACGACCACGGAGGCGACGCCCCCGGCCTGCAGCAGCCGCGCGCTGTGCCCGGCGAGCTCCCGCGGGCTGCTGTCCGTACGGCCCCCGGCGTTCCCGGCCGAGGTGGCCCGCCCGTCGGTGACGACCACGAGCAGCGGCCGGCGCGAGGGATCCCGCAGCCGCTCGATCCGCAGCACCTCGTGGGCCTTCAGCAGCCCGGCGGCCAGCGGGGTGCGGCCGCCCGTCGGCAGCTGCTCCAGCCGGGCCGCCGCCGCGTCCACCGAGGAGGTCGGCGGCAGGGCCAGCTCGGCCGTGGCACCCCGGAAGGTGATCAGACCGACCTTGTCCCGGCGCTGGTAGGCGTCCAGGAGCAGCGACAGCACCGCGCCCTTGACCGCGCTCATGCGCTGCCGGGCGGCCATGGAGCCGGAGGCGTCGACGACGAAGAGGACGAGGTTGCCCTCGCGCCCCTCCCGGGTGGCCTGGCGCAGGTCGTCCTTGCGGATCACGAGGCCGCGCCCGTCGCGGCCGCGCGCCTTCTGGTGCGGGGCGGCGGCCTGGATGGTGGCGGTCAGGTGCAGCTTCGTCAGGTGTCCGCGCGGGCGCTGGGCGCCGGTGGTGCGGCCGTGGGCGGTGCGGGCGCGGGACCGGCGGCCGGACGCGCCCTCGCCGAGGCCGGGCACGCTGAGCATCTTGGTCCGGAACGGCTCGGCGGCACGGACCGCGGCCTGCTCGGGCCCTGCGGCCTCCTGGGCGGAGGGCTGCGGGGTCTCGGGGGCTTCCGCGGGAGCCTCGCCGCTCTCGGGGGCCTCGGGGGCCTCGGGGGTCTCGGCCGACGCGCCCGGGTCCTGCGGTCCGCCGCCCTGCGGGGGCGTGCCACCCGGGCCGCCGTCGGGACCGCCGTCCCCGGGTCCGCCGTCGTCGGGGCCCTCGGGGTCCGGCTCCGGCTCGGGCTCGGGGTCCGGCTCGGGCTCGGGTTCCTCGTCGGGGAACTCGTCCAGGATCCGGTCGAGCATGTCCTCGTCCAGCCCCGGCGCGTCGAACGGGTTGCGGCGCCGGCGGTGGGGGAGCGCCAGCAGGGCCGCCTGCCGGACGTCCTCCTTGCGCACGTCGGTCCGCCCGGCCCAGGCGGCCAGCGCGGTCGCGGTCCGGGCCATCACGATGTCGGCACGCATCCCGTCGACCTCGAACCCGGCGCAGGTCGCCGCGATCTGGAGGAGCGCGATGTCGCCGAGCGAGACCTTCGGGAGCAGCGCCCGCGCGGCCACCACCCGGGCGCGGACCTCGTGCTCGTCCCCGGCCCAGCGGGTCGCGAAGCCCGCCGGGTCGTCCTCGTAGGCGAGCCGGCGGCGGACCACCTCGACGCGCTGGGCGGGCTCGCGGGAGGCGGCCACCTCGACGGTGAGTCCGAACCGGTCCAGGAGCTGCGGCCGCAGCTCGCCCTCCTCGGGGTTCATCGTGCCGACGAGCAGGAAGCGGGCGGCGTGCCGGACGGAGACGCCCTCGCGCTCCACGTACGAGGCGCCCATCGCGGCGGCGTCCAGCAGCAGGTCGATCAGGTGGTCGTGGAGGAGGTTGACCTCGTCGACGTAGAGGATCCCGCGGTGGGCGTCGGCGAGCAGCCCGGGCTCGAAGGCCTTCACGCCCTCGGCGAGGGCCCGTTCGATGTCGAGGGCGCCGACGAGGCGGTCCTCGGAGGCCCCGACGGGCAGCTCCACCATGCGGGCGGGCCGGACGCCGCCGGGGCCGGGCTCGTGCGGGCCGTCCGGGCAGGCCGGGTCCGGCGCGGTGGGCGCGCAGCTGAACCGGCAGCCCGATACGACGTCGACCTGCGGCAGCAGTGCGGACAGCGCGCGGACGGCGGTGGACTTGGCGGTCCCCTTCTCACCGCGCACGAGCACCCCGCCGACCGCTGGGCTCACGGCGTTGAGCAGGAGCGCCAGCCGCAGGTCGGACTGGCCGACCACTGCGGTGAACGGGTACGGGGTGCTCATGTGTTGCTCACTCCTTGGTAGGTGCGGGCCCGTGCCGGGGGCCTGGACGAGGTCTGCGGGTGCGGCGCCGTTGCCGGGGCTCCGCCCCGGACCCCGCGCGTCAAACGCCGGCGGGGCCGAATGTGCGGGGCCCGGCCGCCCGTCACGGGGCACCCGGCGGCAGGAACGGGAGGCCGGCCGGGGCGCCGCCCTCGATCAGCTGCAGCAGCGCACGCGTATCGGCGTGTTCTTCGATCAGGTCGCCCAGCAGGTCCAGCTGCTCCTCCCGCAGCGCGGCGAACGAGGTGTCCGGCGCCGGGACGAAGCGGCGGCCGGCTGCCGCGGCCACCTCCCGCAGGAACGCCCGGCGGAAGCCGTCCGACTCCAGCGATCCGTGCCAGTGGGTGCCCCACACCGACCCGACCCGGCAGCCGTCCAGGAAGGCCTCGCCGCCCAGCACCTCGGCGACCCCGTGGTGGATCTCGTAGCCCGCGACCTCCTCGCCCAGCGCCGATCCCACCGGTCGGGCCAGGGTCTTCTCGCGTTCGAAGCGGATGCGCACGGGCAGCAGCCCGAGGCCGTCCACCGACCCGGCCCGCGATTCGACCTCGTCCTCGATGTGCTCGCCCAGCACCTGGAACCCGCCGCAGATGCCCAGCACCGGCCGCCCCTCGGCGGCCCGCCGCAGCAGCGCGTCCGCGAGCCCGCGTTCCCGCAGCCACCGAAGGGCCTTCACCGTGCCCCGGGTGCCGGGTACGACGACCAGGTCCGCGTCGGCCAGTTCCTCGGCGCGGTCCACGAACCGCACCACGACCCCCGGCTCCGCCGCGAGCGCGTCGACGTCCGTGAAGTTCGACATCAGCGGCACCGCGCACACGGCGACCCGCAGCACGTCCTCGCCCACCGGCGGCGCGACCACGGACTCGCGTACCGCCCCGCGCAGGGAGACCCGCAGGCCGTCCTCCTCGTCGATGCCCAGGCCGTGCCGGAACGGCAGCACCCCGTACGTGGCCCGGCCCGTCAGGCCGCGCAGCATCTCCATGCCCGGCTCCAGCAGCGACACGTCGCCGCGGAACTTGTTGACCATGTATCCCGCGATCAGGGACTGGTCCTCGGGGGAGAGCAGCGCCGTCGTCCCGAAGAAGGACGCGAAGACCCCGCCGCGGTCGATGTCCCCGACCACGACCACCGGGAACCGCGCGGCCCGCGCGATCCCCATGTTCACGATGTCGGTCCGGCGCAGGTTGATCTCGGCCGGACTCCCCGCCCCCTCGCAGATCACGGCGTCATACGTGCCCCGCAGCTGCTCCAGGCAGTCCGTGACGATGCCGAGCAACTGCTCCTGGCGCCCGCCGTGGTAGCCGCGGGCGCTCATCTCGCCCACCGGCTTGCCCAGCAGCACCACCTGGCTGCTGCGGTCACTGCCCGGCTTGAGCAGCACCGGGTTCATCAGCGCGGTCGGCTCCACGCGGGCCGCCTGGGCCTGCATCGCCTGGGCGCGCCCGATCTCCGCGCCCTCCAGCGTCACGAAGGAGTTCAGCGACATGTTCTGCGCCTTGAAGGGCGCGACCTTCACACCCTGCCGGGCCAGCCAGCGGCAGATGCCCGCCGTGACCACGCTCTTGCCCGCGTCCGACGTGGTGCCCGCGACCAGCAGACCGCCGCCGCGCTTCGCGCCGCTCATCCGCGCCGCCCTCTCTGTGCCGTTCGGGAGACCAGCAGCCGGGCGGCCACGCAGGCGCCCAGGGCCAGCCAGGTCACCTGCCGCGACAGCCGTACCGCCCGCTCGATGTCCGCGACCTCCACCGGCCGCCCCGCCCCGCCGTTCAGTACGGCCCGGTGCTCGACCCGGCCGCCGTACGCGAGGGTTCCGCCCAGTCTGACGCCCAGCGCCCCGGCGAAGGAGGCCTCGACGGGTCCGGCGTTCGGGCTCGGGTGCGCGGCGGCGTCCGCGCGCCAGGCCCGTACGGCGCCCCGCCGGTCGGGGCCGGCCAGCACGGCGGCGACCGCCGTCAGCCGGGCCCCCGGCCAGCCGGCCAGGTCGTCGAGCCGGGCGGAGGCCCAGCCGTAGCGCAGGTAGCGGGGGGACTTGTGGCCGACCATCGCGTCCAGGGTGTTCACGGCGCGGAAGGCCAGCAGTCCGGGGACTCCGGCGACGGCGCCCCACACGAGGGCCCCGACCACCGCGTCGGAGGTGTTCTCGGCGACGGACTCCACGACGGCGCGGGCCATCTGCTGCCCGTCCAGGGCCTGCGGGTCGCGTCCGCACAGGTGGGGCAGCCGCTCCCGGGCCACCTCGATGTCCCCGGCGGCGAGCGCGCCGCCGATGGCGCGGGCCTCACGGCCCAGGGAGGTGCCGCCCACGACGGCCCAGGTGGCGGCGGCCGTCAGGGCGATACGGGCGGCTGCGGGCCGGGAGCGCACGGCTCGGGCGCCCAGCGCTCCGACGGCGGCCGCGCCTCCGGCGCACACCAGGGTGTGCAGGAGGCCCCGGGCGCGGTCGTCGCGCCACAGGGAGCGTTCGACGGCGCCCGCGGCCCGTCCGAAGGCGGCCACGGGGTGCCCTCGGCGCGGATCCCCGAGGATCCGGTCGCCGATCAGGCCCGCCGTGGCGCCGTACGCGAAGACGCGATCGGCACGCATGGTGACAGGTATGTCCTCACTCAGGGTCCGCGCCCTGGTTCGACGTGTCCGGCGGCGAGAGTTCCTGGCTCCCGGGACGCACGCGCGGCGTGCGGTTCCGGTGACAGTGGCGGGACCGCGCCGGATTCGCACCGGACTTCCTCTCCATGCCGCCGTATTGGCTCCGGCAGTCCACCACGCACGTCGAAGGCCCGTCAACTCGCCGTTGACCTGCGGCGCGGCAGGGGAGCGGCAGGAGGCGCGGGATGCGAAAAGCTCCCTCCGGGACAAACCCGGAGGGAGCCTTCACGCCTGGTCGGCCGCGGGGCGGCGGATCAGGCGACGATCAGGTAGATCCCGTAGCCCACGGCCGCCGCGATGACGGCGAAGCAGGCGTACGCGCCGCTGCGGGCGAGGGTGGCGGTGCCGCCCTGCTCGGTGGCGGTCTCGTGCTTGGACAGGCCCACCAGGCCCAGGGTGAAGAGGGCCACGAGGGCGACGGTCGCGAAGAGGCTGACCCCGAAGACGGAGCCGAGCGCTTCCCAGTCGATCTTCATACTGCCGTTTCCTCTTGTGTCTCTGTCTCGGTCAGACCGCGGCGGCCGGAGCCGCCGGGGTCTGCGTCGCGGCCGGGATGGTGGCCTTGAGGTCTTCGTCCGTGACCGCGGCGGTGGTGCCGGCGGCGGCGACGGTCGGCGGGACGGTGACCGCGGCGATCGCCGTGGTGATGACACCCGGCTCCTCGGCGCGGGCCGGCTCCACCTCGTTGACGTTGTTGTGGTCGACGACCTGGCGGCGCGAGATGAACCAGATGGCCAGGCAGGAGCCGATCAGGAAGAGCGTGACCGCGGCGATGCCGACGTCACCGATGCGCATGACCAGCTCGGCACCGGCCGAGACCAGCGCGGCGGCCGGCAGGGTCAGGCCCCAGGCGACGAACATGCGGGTCGCGGTGGACCAGCGGACCACACCGCCCTTGCGGCCCAGGCCCGCACCCATGACCGCACCGGAGCACGAGTGGGTGGTGGAGAGCGAGAAGCCCAGGTTCGAGGAGGCCAGGATGACGGACGCGGCCGAGGTCTGGGCGGCGAAGCCCTGCTGCGGGTGCAGGTCGGTCAGGCCGCTGCCCATGGTGCGGATGATGCGCCAGCCGCCCAGGTAGGTCCCCATCGCGATGGCCATACCGGCGGAGACGATGACCCAGACCGGCGGGTTCGCGTCGGGCGCGATCGCGCCGCCGGCGATGAGGGCCAGGGTGATGATGCCCATCGTCTTCTGCGCGTCGTTGGTGCCGTGCGCGAGGGAGACGAGACCGGCCGAGGCGATCTGACCGGCGCGGTAACCCTTGGCGGAGGTCTTCTCGCCGACCTTGTCGCCCAGCTTGTAGGTGAGCTTGGCGGCCAGGTACGCGGCGATGCCGGCCACCAGCGGGGCGGCGATCGCGGGGATGAGGACCTTGGTGACGACGACGCTGCCGTTGACCGCGCCGATACCGGCGGAGGCGACCGCGGCACCGATCAGGCCGCCCATCAGGGCGTGCGAGGAGCTGGAGGGGAGGCCGACCAGCCAGGTGACGAGGTTCCAGAGGATCGCTCCGACCAGGGCGGCGAAGATCACCTCTGGCTGGATGCCCTCCTCGTTGACCAGTCCCTTGGAGATCGTCTTGGCGACCTCCACGGACATGAACGCGCCGACGAGGTTGAGCACGGCGGACATGGCCACCGCCGTCTTGGGCTTGAGGGCGCCGGTCGAGATGGTGGTGGCCATCGCGTTGGCTGTGTCGTGGAAACCGTTCGTGAAGTCGAACACGAGAGCGGTAATGATCACGATCCCGAGGAGAAGCGTTATGTGCTCCATTTACCCAGGCTTCTGTTTGACGTCAGTGGCTCGGCGACCGTAGGCAACCTGGGTGAACGGAAGATGAACTGACTCGGGCGGAGCGGTGTACTGGCGCGGGGTGTGATCGGGCCATTCGTCCTGATTCTGGCGTAGATAACGCCATTAATGCACGTCAAAGCCGGGTGAATGAACCCCTCCGCAGGGGGTTCGCCGTGCATACGATCCCACCCCCGGGCCTCGAATGAGACCTAGATCACTCCCTCCGTGCCCGCGGTGGAGGGATCGGCTCCGGTGGCCCGCCCGAGGTCCCGACCCGACACTGGAGCAGTGCGTACCGCGACAGCGACGGCTGCGGCCGTCACGACGACCCTCCTGGGTGCCGGCGCGGCCGCCGTCGCCCTCGGCCGGCACGCCGCCGACGCGGCCCTGCGGCCCGAACCCGGACGTCCGCTCCCCGGCGGGCCGAAGCTCAGCGTCCACTCCGCCACCGACGGCCGGATCACGCTGACCCGCTCGCTCGCCTCCCTGCGCCCCGGCACGTACGGCCTGGTCGCACCCGGTGTGCACGCCGTCGTCGGGCCCGTTCTCCCGGACGCCGACCCCGGCCCGGACGCCGTCGTGAGGCAGCTCGTCTCCGTCACCCACGGCAGCCTCGACCCCGGCACCCGGGTCTCCCTCACCCCCCAGGTGTACGTCGGCAACCCGCGCACCGCCCTCGGGCTCGACCACTCCGACGTGGACATCCCCGGGGAGCTCGGCGCCCTGCCCGCCTGGTTCGTGCCCGCCGCCCGGGACACCTGGGTGATCGCCGTGCACGGGCTCGGCAGCAGCCGGGAACACCCGATGGTGGTCATGCCCTTCCTGCACCGCCACCAGCTGCCCGTCCTGGACCTCGGCTACCGGGGCGACCTGGGGGCCCCCGCCTCCCCGGACGGCCTCGGCCACCTCGGTGAATCGGAATGGCGCGACCTGGACGCCGCCATCCGCTACGCCCTGCGCTACGGAGCCCGCCGCGTGGTCCTGTACGGCTGGTCCACCGGCGCCACCATGGCCCTGCACGCCTTCGAACGCTCGCCGCTCGCCCACCGGATCTCCGGGCTGGTCCTGGACTCCCCGGTGCTCGACTGGCACACCACCCTGCGCGGGCTCGCCGCGGCGCGCGGCGTCCCCGGCGTGGTGCTGCCGCTGGCGGTCCGGGCCGCCGAGGGCCTCGCGGGCCTGCGCGCCGACCGCCGGCCGGCGGGCTCCGACCCCGGCGCGCTGCGCGTCCCCGTACTGATCTTCCACGGCCCGGACGACACGCTCGCCCCCTGGGGGCCTTCGCGCAGACTCGCCGCCGCCCGCCCCGACCTCGTCGCGCTGCACCCCGTGAGCGGGGCCGGGCACGGTGCGATGTGGAACGCCGACCCGGCCGGCTATGAGGAGGTCCTGCGCCGCTTCCTCACCCCTCTTATGTGAAGACCCGGCGAACGGTCCGGTGAACGGCCGAGTGAACGGCTGGGGGAACGGCCGGGTGAACGGCCGTGAAAAGCCATGCGCCGAGGCCCGTCATGTGAAGGCCCTGTGACGGACAGGGCCCCACGGGCGGCTTGTCCCGGTCTGCGCTGCGGCGAACGGCGGCAACGGCCGATTCCGTTTGGGCTTTGGGCCAGTGACGGGCGAGACTGCTTCCGTGACGTCCCGAAAGCCTGATGAGCAGTTGGCTCGCGACTCCAGACTCCGACTCGTCTCGCCGCGCTCCGTCGCCGCGGCCCGCAAGGCGGTGACCGACCGACGCACCCGGCCCGCGCCCAGGCCCCCGGCGGGTACACCCGCCACGGCCGACCTCGCGAACCGGGCCCGGTCCTCGCTCGCCGACGCCGTACGCCTGACCCGCTGGGCCGAGCGCAACCTCGGTGCCGGAGACGGCGGCCGGCCCGCCCCCACGGGCGCCCTGCCCGCGGCCGACGTCGAACGCGCCGCCGCGGAACTGGGCCTGACGCACGGCCAGATCCAGGTCGGCTGGGACCGCGCCCGGCTCGCCGGACTGGTCGAGGTGCACGGCGGCCATGCCCGGCCCGGCTGGCGGCTGCGCGCCTGGGACCGCGACGACACCGCCGTGCTGCGCGGCTGGGTCGCCCTCTTCGACGCCTGGTCGCTGGTCCATCCCGCACCCGCCGACATCGCCCCCTCGGCCGTCGCCGAGGTCGTCGAGGCGATGCCCCAACTCCTCTCCCTGCTCCAGCTGTCCGCCGGCCCGGTGACCGTCCCGGACCTGCTCGACCTGCTCGGGCAGCGCGTCACCGAACTGCGCGACGAACGGTGCGAGATCCCCTACGAGGCCGAGCCCGCCGCAGCGCTGACGTCCGCCGCCGCCGGCCCCGCGGAGGCCCGCCCCGTTCCGCTCGCCCGGCTGCTGCGCTGGGCGCTCGGCGGACTCGCCGCCGTGGACGCCGTCACCCTCGGCCCCGCCCGGGCCACGCTCACCCCGCTCGGCAGCTGGGCCGTCTGGGTCAAGCTGGAGCAGATCTGCGTCGCGGCGCAGAGCCCCGCCGGGAACATCGAGCAGTCCGCCGCCGCCATGCTGCACGGCTGCGCGCGGCTCACCCCCGGCCCGGCCCGCGCCGAGTACCAGGCCTGGCTCGCCGCCCGGCCCGTCGGCCACGCCGTGGCCGAGCTGCTGCAGGCCGCCCGGGGCGAGGACGCCCTGCTGCGCGGCCTCGCCTTCGAGGCGTTGCGCGTGGTCGGCGCCCCCGCCGAGCCCGAGGTGCGCGCCACCGTGCGCGAGCCCGCCCTGCGCCCCTACGCCCTGCTCTGGCTCGCCGAGCACGACGGGATCGACCCCGACGAGGCGCAGGACGTCCTCACCGCCGAGGAGTCGACCTGGCTCTGGGTGGACACCGCGGCCGCCATCGCCGACCACGGCGAGGCCGAGCTGCTGGCCCGCCACCTCGACTCCGCCGTCCGGACCACCGTCCCCCGGCTGCTGGACGAGGTCCGTGCGGTCGGCCATCCGCGCACGGTGCAGGTGCTGGTCGCACTCGCCGCGGCCCACCCCGACCCGACGCTGGCCAAGGCGGTCCGCCGGGCCGCCTTCCAGGTCCACACCGGCGGCGAGTGACCCCGTACGAGCGGGTGACTCCGCAGGGGAACGAGGGCAGGGACGGGTGCGCCGCCAGGGTCAGACCTGCGGCGCGTACGTCCCGAAGCTCCAGACGTTGCCCTCGGCGTCGCGGGCCATGTAGTCGCGGGAGCCGTAGTCCTGGTCGGTGGGCTCCATCACGATCTCCGCGCCGTGCTCGACCGCCCGCCGGTGGTGGGCGTCCACGTCGTCGACCACGACATAGACCCCCGAGGGGCCGGCGCCCTCCATGGCCTTGTCGAAGACCCCGCCCCTGCCCGAACTGCCCAGCATCACCATGCCGTTGCCGTACGCCAGCTCGGCGTGCGTCACCGAGCCGTCCTCACCCTCGTAGACGGCGACCTGGCTGAAGCCGAAGGCCTCGGTCAGCAGCCTGATGGCCGCCTTCGCGTCGCGGTAGACCAGCGTGGGACAGATGGACGGAACGCCTGCCATGACGATCACTCCCTCTCGTGACGGTGACCCGCGTCACACCAGCATGGCAGGCGTCACCGACAGTCAGCGGAAGGTGTTGCACTGGGCCATGTCGCCGGTCCGGTAGCCCTGGTGGAACCACTGCCGGCGCTGCTCGGCCGAGCCGTGGGTCCAGGATTCCGGGGACACCCGGCCCTGGAACTTCTCCTGGATCCGGTCGTCGCCGACCGCGGCCGCCGCGTCCAGCCCGTCCCCGATGTCCGCCTCGGTCAACGTCTTGATCAGCGGCCGCCCGGTGGAGGCGTCCGCGACGTTCGTCGCGTTGCGCGCCCACACCCCGGCGTAGCAGTCGGCCTGCAGCTCGACCTTGACCGCGTTGCTGTTCGGGCCCTGCCGTCCGTCCTGGGCCCGCTGGAGGGTCCCGGTCAGGTTCTGGATGTGGTGTCCGTACTCGTGGGCGACGACGTAGGCCTGGGCGAAGGGGCCGCCGGTCGCGCCGAACTTCGTCCGCAGGTCTTCGAAGAAGCCCAGGTCCAGATAGACCTTCCGGTCCGCCGGGCAGTAGAAGGGGCCCACCGCCGAGCTGGCGGTCCCGCACGCTGTGTTCACCCGGTTCTCGAAGAACACGGTCGTCGCCGGGGTGTACTGGCCGCCGCGCCGGGCGAACTCCTGCTTCCAGAAGGCCTGGGTGCTCCGGGTGACCGCCAGCAGCCGGCAGTCCTCCCGCGTGTTCGCGTCCCGCCCCGTCTTGCAGGCCTGCTGCACCTGGTTGAACGACGAGGAGACCGGCGCCGGCTCCTGCTCCCCGGTGGACAGTCCCAGCTGCTCCGGCCCCACCCCGAACAGCAGACCGATGACCAGCGCGATGAGACCGACGATGCCGCCGCCGACGGTGGCCTTCCCGCCCGGGATGCGGCCGCCGCCGCGCCTGTCCTCGACTTCGGAGCTGTCGAGCCTGGCGTCGTCGTCGAACTGCATCCCGCACCGCCCTCCACACGTCGAACAGGTGCGGTCGCGTCTCCGCCCATGCGGCGAGTATCAACCCAATCATCCCGATCTGCGCCTCGGCCGCTCCGTGGGGCCGCTGGGCCGGACGGGGGACACGGGGGAGCGGATCCCGCAGGCCGGACGGCCCGGCCCGCGCCCGGAAAGTAGTTGCGCACCCCCGGTAGAATGTCTCTCATGGCAAATCTCCTCGCGGATTAGCGGCGTCGAAGCTTCGCGTCCTGCCCCCCTTCCGCCGTCCCGACCCGCCCTGGAGTATTTCCGTGATCACCGCCACCGGCATCGAGCTGCGCGCCGGCGCCCGCGTCCTTATCGAGTCCGCCTCCTTCCGTGTCGCCAAGGGCGACCGCATCGGCCTGGTCGGCCGCAACGGAGCGGGCAAGACCACCCTCACCAAGTGCCTCGCGGGCGAGGGCCAGCCCGCCGCCGGCTCCATCGCCCGCTCCGGCGAGGTCGGCTACCTCCCGCAGGACCCGCGTACCGGCGACCTCGACGTGCTGGCCCGTGACCGGATCCTGTCCGCGCGCGGCCTCGACGTGCTGATCAAGAAGATGCGCGCCAACGAGGAGCGCATCGCCACCGGCACCGGCGGCACCCGCGACAAGGCCATGAAGCAGTACGAGCGCCAGGAGACGGAGTTCCTGACCAAGGGCGGATACGCCGCCGAGGCCGAGGCCGCGACCATCTCGGCCGCCCTGGGCCTGCCCGACCGGGTGCTCGGCCAGCCGCTGCACACCCTCTCCGGTGGCCAGCGCCGCCGCGTCGAGCTGGCCCGGATCCTCTTCTCGGACGCCGACACCCTGCTCCTCGACGAGCCCACCAACCACCTCGACGCCGACTCCATCGTCTGGCTGCGCGACTACCTGAAGACCTACCGCGGTGGCTTCATCGTCATCTCCCACGACGTCGACCTGGTCGAGACCGTCGTCAACAAGGTCTTCTACCTGGACGCCAACCGCTCCCAGATCGACGTCTACAACATGGGCTGGAAGCTCTACCAGCAGCAGCGCGAGGCCGACGAGAAGCGCCGCAAGCGCGAGCGCCAGAACGCCGAGAAGAAGGCCGCGGCCCTGAACTCGCAGGCCGACAAGATGCGCGCCAAGGCCACCAAGACCGTCGCCGCGCAGAACATGGCCAAGCGCGCCGACCGGCTGCTCGCCGGCCTGGAGGCCGTCCGCGTCAACGACAAGGTCGCCAAGCTCCGCTTCCCGGACCCGGCGCCCTGCGGCAAGACCCCGCTGACCGCCGAGGGCCTCTCGAAGTCGTACGGCTCCCTGGAGATCTTCACCGACGTCGACCTGGCCATCGACAAGGGCTCCCGCGTGGTCATCCTCGGCCTCAACGGCGCCGGCAAGACCACCCTGCTGCGCCTGCTCTCGGGCACCGAGAAGCCGGACACCGGCACGGTCGTCCCCGGCCACGGCCTCAAACTCGGCTACTACGCCCAGGAGCACGAGACGCTGGACCCGGAGCGCACGGTCCTGGAGAACATGCGCTCCTCGGCCCCCGACCTGGACCTGGTCGCCGTACGCAAGACCCTCGGCTCCTTCCTCTTCTCCGGGGACGACGTGGACAAGCCCGCCGGGGTGCTCTCCGGCGGCGAGAAGACCCGGCTGGCCCTGGCCACGCTGGTCGTCTCCTCGGCGAACGTGCTGCTCCTCGACGAGCCCACGAACAACCTCGACCCGGCCAGCCGCGAGGAGATCCTGGGCGCGCTGCGCACGTACAAGGGTGCGGTCATCCTCGTCACGCACGACGAGGGCGCCGTCGAGGCGCTGGAGCCGGAGCGCATCATCCTGCTCCCGGACGGCGTCGAGGACCTGTGGGGGCCGGACTACCGGGACCTGGTGGCCCTCGCCTGAGCGGGTTCCGGTTCCCGTTCCGCTTCTGATCCAGTTCCTTATGGATCATTCGGCTCACGGGTGATCCATCATCTGAGTGAGACGGTCTCGTACCGTTGCGCGTCGTACGACGGCCCCGGCCGCACCCGCGAAGGTGCGCGGCCGGGGCCGTTCGTTTTCCGGTTCCGCGCCCCTGACCTGGTGATTCCCGGCGAGGTCAGCGGAGTGTGACGGAAGTCATGCAGCGGAAGAGGAGATTCCGTTCTGCTCGGGTGTCCACCGGTCGGGAAATGCCGTCGTACCGACCTTGCTGAATGGGTGGCCAGGAAGCGTGGGAGGGGTGATCATGAGAAGTCCAGAGCGCACTTCCCATGAGGAGGCACGGGTGGCCGAGACTCTGAAGAAGGGCAGCCGGGTAACCGGCGCCGCGCGCGACAAGCTCGCGGCAGACCTGAAGAAGAAGTACGACTCCGGTGCGAGTATCCGGGCGCTGGCCGAAGAGACCGGCCGGTCCTACGGATTCGTCCATCGGATGCTCAGTGAGTCCGGGGTGTCGTTGCGTGGTCGCGGAGGCGCGACGCGCGGCAAGAAGGCCGCTACGGCCTGACCCCGGTCCCATCGGTTCCGACGCTTCAACGGCTTCAAGGTTCATCATGATCCGACGGTTCCTTCGGTGACCCCCGGTCGGCCTTCCGGTCGGCTGGGTGGTTACTGTGCAGTCACTTAGGCCGAGCTTGCGGCCGACTGCACACCGGAGGCATGAGAGATGGCTCTGCTCGACAAGGACGGCGTACGACTCACCGTCGACGACACGGTCGCCACGGTGACACTGACCAATCCGGCCAAGCGAAATGCCCAATCCCCCGCGCTCTGGCGGGCTTTGGCCGAGGCCGGGAGGTTGTTGCCGGGCACCGTCCGGATCGTCGTGCTGCGCGGTGAGGGCAAGTCCTTCTCCGCAGGGCTCGACCGGCAGGCGTTCACCCCCGAAGGTTTCGAGGGCGAGCCCTCCTTCCTCGATCTGGCACGCGGTTCGGACGAACTGCTCGACTCCACGATCGCCGAGTACCAGGAGGCATTCACCTGGTGGAGGCGTAACGACATCATCTCCGTCGCCGCCGTGCAGGGGCACGCGATCGGCGCCGGCTTCCAGCTCGCGCTCGCGTGCGACCTGCGCGTGGTCGCGGACGACGTGCAGTTCGCCATGCGCGAGACCAGCCTGGGCCTGGTCCCCGACCTGGCCGGTACCCAGCCCCTGACCTCCCTGGTCGGCTACGCCCGCGCGCTCGAGATCTGCGCGACGGGCCGCTTCGTGCACGCCGAGGAAGCGGAGCGGGTCGGCCTCGCCAACCTCGTCGTCCCCGCGGACGAGCTCGACGCCGCCGTCCAGGACCTCACCACGGCCCTGCTGGCCCCGCCGCGGGACGCCGTGATCGAGACGAAGACGCTGCTCCGTTCCGCCCAGGCCCGTCCCTACGACGACCAGCGCGCCGCCGAGCGCGCGGCCCAGGCCCGCCGCCTGCGGGACCTGGCCGGTCTCTCCGACTGAGGGCCGCCACAACGCAGGAGCCCCGGGGAAAGTCGGCCAGCCGCCCGGCGTAGTCCCGGGGCGCCCGCGCGCCGTGGCGCCTAACGTGGTGCGGAGTGAGTCCGCCAGCCACGCGAAGGGACACGCGATGACCGAATCCGCATCAGGGGTCTCCGGCAAGGAGCCCGGCGACCGGGGACGCACGAGCATCGCCGACGGGGTGGTCGAGAAGATCGCCGGGCTGGCCGCCCGCGAGGTGGTCGGCGTACACGCCATGGGCAGCGGCAGCGGCCTCTCCCGTACCTTCGGCGCCGTCCGCGACCGGGTGCCCGGCGGCGCCAAGGCCAGCGTCAGCCGCGGGGTCAAGGCGGAGGTCGGCGAGGTCCAGACAGCCCTCGACCTCGAGATCGTCGTCGACTACGGGGTATCGATCCGGGACGTGGCACGGGCCGTCCGGGAGAACGTCATCTCAGCCGTCGAGCGGATGACCGGCCTGGAGGTCGTCGAGGTCAACATCGCGGTGAGCGACGTCAAGCTGCCCGATGAGCCCGACGAGGAACCGGAATCCCGTCTCCAGTAGCCGAAAGGAGCCCGCATGAGCATGGCGATCGCCGGACTCTTCGCCGGCATGGCCCTGGCGTTCGCCGGCTACTTCGGCGGTTTCGGGGCCTTCCTGCTGGTGGCCGCCCTCGGCGCCATCGGTTTCGTCGCCGGGCGGTTCCTCGACGGGGACCTGGAACCGGGTGACCTGTTCCGCCGCCGTGACGACCGGCGCGGGTGAGGCGCCGATGAGCAGCCCGCCGCGCTCCGCCCCGCCCAGGGTGGCCGCCGCCGAGCGCGGTTTCACCCGTATCGCCGACCGGGTCGTCGCGAAGATCGCCGCCCAGGCCGCCCGGGAGGCGCTCGCCACCACCCCGGGCACGCCCCCGCACGCCACCGTCACCGTGCACCACGACATCGCCCGGGTCCGGGTCAGCCTGGAGCTGGACTACCCCTCCGACCTGGCCGCCCAGTGCGCGGCCGTACGCCGGCAGGTCGCACTGCGGATCGAGGAGTGCGCGTCGATGTCCGTACCCGAGGTGGACGTCGACATCGAGCACCTGCACTCCACCCACACCCGGACCGCCGCCGGGCGGGACCGGCGGCTGCGGTGACGGCCCCCGGCTCCGGCCCGGCCCCGGCCCGGGCCCGCCGGTTCCGCTCCGCCCGGCGGGTGCCCGCCGCACTCACCGCCCTGGTCGTGCTCGGGGTGGCGGTCCTGTTCCTGTACGACCTGGCCGCCCTGCGGGCCGACCGGCCCGGGATGAGCTGGCGCCGCGACCTCGCCGACCAGCTGGCGGCGCACACCCCCGCGGACCTGGGGGTGCAGCTGATCGCAGGGGCCCTGGTCCTGGCCGGGGTGGTGCTCCTGCTGCTGGCACTGGCCCCCGGGCTGCGCGGGATCCTGCCGATGCGGACCCCGGAGCAGCGGGCGGGCGTCCGGGCCGGGCTCGGCCGCAAGGACGCCGCGCAGATCCTGCGGGACCGGGCCATGGAGGTGTCCGGAGTGCGGTCCGTCCGGGTCAAGGTGGGCCGGTCCCACGTCGGGGTGCGGGCCACCTCGCACTTCCGCGAGCTGGACGACGTACGGGCCGACCTCGACGCGGTGCTCGCCGTCGGCATCGAGGAACTGGGCCTCGCGCACCCGCCGCAGCCGCGCGTACGGGTCAGGAGGTGACGGAATGCTCGGAACGGTGAACCGGGTCCTGCTGGCGCTGGCCGGAGCGGTCCTGGTGGCGGCCGGGACCGTGGTGCTGACGGGCGCGTGGCCGTTGCACGGCCGCCACGCGCCGCTGCTGAGCGAGCAGACCAGGAACCGGTACTGGCACGCCGAGGGCTGGTGGTGGTGGGCGGTGCTCGCCGCTCTCGCGGTGGGCGTGCTGCTGGCGCTGTGGTGGCTGCTGTCCCAGTTCAGGCGCCGGCGACTGCAGGCGGTGGTGGTGGACACCGGGGACGGGGCGTTCGCCATGCTGCGCGGGCGCGCGCTGGAGGAGGCGGTGGCCGCGGAGACCGGCGCCCTGGACGGGGTCGCCGGCTGCCGGGTCGCCCTGCGCGGGCGGCGCGGGTCGCCGGCGCTGCGGGTCGCGCTGCAGCTGGAACCCCACGCGGTCCCGGCCGACGCCCTGGCCGCCGTGGCCGGCCCGGTCCTGACCCACGCCCGGACCTCGGCGGGCCTCCCGGAACTGCCCGCGGAGGCCCGCCTCAAAGTGACGTCCCACCGGGCCCAGCGCGTGACCTAGTGCTGTGACCCGGTGGACCTTTCCGGTCACAGCACTAGTGTGATGCGCCAGAAATCCTGATGGTTATTTACTACGCTGTTGTCATGTCGCATTCGGGTCCTTCTGCTGTGGAGATCACGCTGTCCGAAG